>NZ_LMGQ01000002.1:0-206433 GCF_001427465.1 Pseudomonas sp. Root569
GGAACCATAGGTGGCCGTTACCGCAGCAATGGATATGTACACCGACAGGCCGCCATCGGGAGCAAGCCCCCTCCCACATTCGAACACCGTCAAATCCCGCATAGGTTGCGCAACAAACCGGTGTCCAAGTGCTGCTCTACCAAGTCCGCGAGCCGCTCGATATCACGCTCACGCAACCCGTGATAATCCACCTCCTGCACATCCTGCAACCCAGCCCAACGCAACAACGCACTGCACGCCGCCGGCGCCTCGAACAGCCCATGCAGATAGGTACCAAGAATCTGCCCATCAGCACTCAGTGCCCCATCGCTGCGCCCATCGTCCAGCAGCACGGCCGCGCTCAATAGGGCCTCACCCGACGTCACCCCCGCATGAATCTCATACCCACTGACCTCCGCATCCTCGAGCACCAAGCGCCCGCGTACATTACGCAGCTGCTTCTCCACCTCCAGCGTCGTAGTAAACGCCAGCAGCCCAAGACCAGCACTCGACCCGGCCACACCCTCCAGCCCAAGCGGGTCATGCACCTGCTCACCCAGCATCTGCAACCCACCGCAAATCCCCAGCACCTTGCCGCCATAGCGCAAATGCCGCGCCACGGCCGTATCCCAACCATTGGCACGCAAGAATGCCAAATCGCTGCGCACGCTTTTCGACCCCGGCAGAATGATCAAGTCAGCCGCAGGAATCGCCTGGCCCGGCCCGACAAACTGCAAATCCACCTGGGGGTGCAGGCGCAACGGGTCGAAATCCGTATGGTTGCTGATACGCGGCAACACCGGCACCACCACCTTGAGCACCTGGGCGGCCTTGTCGACCTGGCGCTGATCGATACCGTCTTCGGCCTCCAGATGCAGGTCCATCACATAGGGCAACACCCCCACCACCGGCTTGCCGGTGCGCGTCTGCAGCCAATCCAGCCCAGGCTGCAGCAGCGCGATATCACCGCGAAAACGGTTGATGATGAAACCCTTGACCCGCGCCTGCTCACTGGGCGAAAGCAGCTCCAGCGTGCCGACCAGATGGGCGAACACGCCGCCGCGATTGATGTCGGCGATCAACAGCACCGGGCAATCCACTGCTTCGGCAAAGCCCATGTTGGCAATGTCGTTGGCACGCAGGTTGATCTCGGCCGGGGAGCCCGCGCCCTCGACCATCACCACCGGGTAGGCTTGGCTCAAACGCGCGTGGGAAGCCAGCACCGCTTGCATCGCGATAGCCTTGTAGTCGTGATAGGCCACGGCATTCATGCTGGTCACGGCGCGGCCATGGATGATCACTTGGGAACCGGTATCGCTGTTGGGCTTGAGCAACACCGGGTTCATATCGGTGTGGGGCGCCAGGTTGGCGGCCTGGGCCTGGACCGCCTGGGCACGGCCGATTTCGCCGCCTTCGGCGGTGACGGCGCTGTTGAGCGCCATGTTCTGCGGCTTGAACGGCACCACCGCCACGCCCTGGCGCACCAGCCAGCGACACAGCGCAGTCACCAGGGTGCTCTTGCCGGCATCGGAGGTGGTGCCCTGCACCATCAAGGTACTCATGTGGCGTCCTTGTAGGCGGCCAGGGCCTGGTCGAGTCGCAGCCAATCGGCGTCGGTATCGGGCAGGCCGAAACGCACGCTGCTGTCATGCACAAACAGGCGCAGCAGGATGCCGCGCTGGGCCATGAACTCGTGCAGGCGCTCGGCGTGCGGCGTAATCAACCACTGGAACAACGCGCAACCGCCGTGGGGCTCAAAGCCCCGGCTTTCAAGCAGTTCGAACAAGCGCTGGCCGGCGTCGATGCAGCGCTTGCGCTGGCGGGTGTGCCCGGCGGTATCGCGCAGGCACACTTGGCCCAGCACCCGTGTCGGCCCGCTGACGGCCCAGGGCCCGACCTGTTCGGCGAGCAACTTGAGCAACTTGCGTTCGGCCAGCACAAAGCCCAGGCGCACACCGGCCAGGCCGAAGAACTTGCCGAATGAACGCAGCACGATCAAACCGACCTCATGGGTATGGCTGGCCAGGCTCAACTCTGGGGTAACGTCCATGAAGGCCTCGTCCACTATCAGCCAGCCACCGCGCTGGGCCAGCCGTGCATGCCAGTCCAGCAGGCGCTGCGGTGGCAGGCTCAGGCCGGTGGGATTGTTGGGGTTGACCACCACCAGCACGTCGAGGCCGTCAAGATAGAAATCGACCTCCTGCTCCTGCACTTCGCGCACCACGTAGCCGGCGCGACGCCAGGCTTCGGCGTGCTCGGCATAACAGGGCGAAAGCACGCCGACCTTGCCGGAACGCCGCAGGCGCGGCAGCAACTGGATCGCGGCCTGGGAGCCCGGCACCGGCAACAACTGGGCGGTACCGTAATAGTCGCTGGCGGCCTGCTCCAGGCCGTCGTCGCTTTCCGGCAGGCGCGCCCAGGCACGCAACGGGATCTCGGGGATCGGCCACGGCCAAGGCGCCAGGCCACTGGACAGGTCGAGCCAATCCGCCTCGGCAATCCCATACTCAATCGCGGCCTTTCGCAGCCGACCACCGTGTTCAAGCATAGATGTGTGCCCCTATGCACAGGACCAACAACCACAACCATACGCCGCGTTGCACCAGTTGCCAGCCGCGATCAATGGAATCGGCATCGGCCGGTAGACCTTCACCCAACGGCGGGCGCTGATGTACCTCGCCGTGATAAATCGCCGCACCGCCCAGCTCGACCCCCAGTGCACCGGCACCGGCGGCCATCACCGGCCCGGCGTTGGGGCTGTCCCAGGTCGGGCCCTGGACGCGCCAGCATTTGAGGGCCAAGCGGGTTTTGCCCAATAACGCGTAGGTCAAAGCCACCAGGCGCGCAGGAATATAGTTGAGCACATCGTCTATCTTGGCGGCCGCCCAGCCAAAGCGTTCGAAGCGTTCGTTGCGATAGCCCCACATGGCATCCAGGGTGTTGCTCAGGCGATAGAGCACCACCCCTGGCACACCGGCCACCACGAACCAGAACAGCGCGGCGAATATCGCGTCGCTGCCATTTTCCAGCACCGACTCAGTGGCGGCGCGGGCGACTTCAGTGCGGTCCAGTTCGCTGGTCTGGCGGCTGACCAGGTAGCTCACGCGTTTGCGCGCCTCGTCCAAGTCATCCCTGCGCAGAGCCTGGGCCACCGGGATCACATGCTCGCCCAGGCTGCGCATGCCAAGGGCGCAGTACAACGCCAGGATTTCCACGAGCCAGCCAATCAACGGCGCCCAGGACAAAGCCGTGGCCAGCAGGGTCAGCGGCACCACCGCGATAAACCACGCGGTCACGCCATGGCTGCGCCAGCCGCGTCCACCGGTATTGAAACGCTGCTCGATACGCCCGGCGAAATTGCCGAACGCCACCAGCGGATGCCAGCGCCTGGGCTCACCCAGCAGCGCATCCAGCGCCACCGCAGCGACACACAGCAAGGCCACACTCATTGACTCACTCCCCACTTGTTTTCATACAGCATGTCACTCAGCGGTCGCGGCTCGGTCCAGCCTTCAAGCTGCAACATCGGTGCCGGATAGAATTGCGCCACCGGTCCCAGGCATAACACCGCCAGGGGCTTGGCACCGGGCGGCAAGCCCAGCAGCTCGGCCAGGGCCTGGGGTTCGAACAGCGAGACCCAGCCCATGCCCAAGCCTTCCACGCGCGCCGCCAGCCATAGGTTCTGGATGGCACAGGATAACGACGCCATGTCCATTTCCGGCAAGGTACGGCGCCCGAAAATGTGGCGCTCGCGGTCGTCCATCAGGGCAGCCACCAACACTTCGGCACAGTCGCTGATACCTTCGACCTTGAGCTTCATGAACGCATCGGAGCGCTCGCCCAAGGCCTCGGCGGTGCGCACGCGCTCTTCTTCCACCAGTTGTTGAATCTGCCCACGCAAAGGTCGGTCGCTGATGCGGATAAAACGCCAAGGCTGCATCAGGCCGACGCTGGGCGCCTGGTGCGCGGCCTGGAGCAGGCGCTGCAGCAGTTCCGGGGCGACGCTGCCGCCGGTGAAGTGGCGCATGTCGCGGCGTTCGGCGATGGCGCGGTAGACAGCGTCGCGGTCGGCCTTGGGGAAGGCGTTGTCAGTCATGGCCTCATCGGGGGCAAGCCCCCTCCCACATTGGATTGGGTTTCAACTCGGTCAACTGTGGGAGCTGGCTTGCCTGCGATAGCGGTCTCAAGGTCTGGCGCAAACAACGCGGCGACCGCGCGCGGGTTGGACGGGAAATAAAAGTGCACGTAGGACGCGGTCATCCGCCCTTGGCGATACACCGCTTCGGCACCGCGCCCACCGTTGGGGCTCAGGCCGCGGGCAATCGGCGCCCATTCGGTGTTGGTCAGGGAATGGTGGTAGGTGTGGCCACGCAGGACACCTTCCGGCAGTTCGACGCTTTGCAGAGCCAGGGCTGCAAGTTTCTTTTGCATCACTGCATCGCCCTGCAGCAGGCCCACCAGTTCGGCACGAGAACCGTGCACATCGGTGAGCGAATCGAGCAGGTAGAGCATGCCACCACATTCAGCAAGCAGCGGTTTACCGGCGGCGTGATGCGCACGGATGGCCTCCAGCATCGGGATGTTGGCCGACAGGGCTTGGTGGTGCAATTCCGGATACCCGCCGGGCAGATACAGACTGTCAGCTTCCGGCAGTTGCCGATCATGGATCGGTGAGAAAAAGCTCAGCTCGGCGCCCATCGCCCGTAACAGGTCAAGGCTGGCGCCGTAGGTAAAGGCAAAGGCTTCGTCACGGGCTACGGCGATGCGCACGCCGGCGAGCAACGGCTCGGCCTCGATCACGGCGGGCGCGGCAAAGGTCACGGGCGGCGGCAAGGCCACTTCACAACTGCTGCCCAAGGCCTGGGCGGCGGCGTCCAGGCGCACATCGAGGTCATTTAATTCACTGGCTTGCACCAAGCCCAGGTGGCGGCTGGGCAGTTCGATGCCGGTCTCCCGGGACAACGCGCCGTACCAGCGCAAGCCCTCGGTGAGGCTGCCTTCAAGCAACTGGGCATGACGCAAAGTACCGACGCGGTTGGCCAGCACGCCAGCAAACGGCAGGTCGGGTTGATAACGTGCCAGGCCCAGGGCCAGGGCGCCAAAGGTCTGGGCCATGGCGGTGCCATCGATCACGCCCAGTACCGGCACGCCGAAATGCCGCGCCAGGTCGGCGCTGGAGGGCGTGCCGTCGAACAAACCCATCACGCCTTCGATCAGGATCAGGTCAGCCTCCCCTGCCGCTTCCCAGAGCAGACGGCGACTTTCCTGCTCGCCCACCATCCACATGTCCAGTTGATACACCGGCGCACCGCTGGCGCGCTCGTGGATCATCGGGTCGAGAAAGTCCGGCCCGCATTTGAACACGCGCACCTTGCGTCCCAGGTTGCAATGCAAACGTGCGAGCGCGGCGGTGACGGTGGTTTTGCCCTGGCCGGACGCCGGAGCGGCGATCAATACGGCCGGGCAATGACGGGGCTGATTCAAAGTTCGACGCCTTTCTGGGCCTTGATACCGGCCTGGAAGGCGTGCTTGAGCATGCCCATTTCGGTGACGGTGTCGGCCATTTCAATCAGTTCGGGCTTGGCGCCGCGGCCGGTGACCACCACATGCTGCATCGGCGGGCGGGCTTGCAGGTCGCTGAGTACCTGGTCCAGGTCCAGGTAACCGTGCTTGAGGGCGATGTTCAGCTCGTCCAGCACCACCAGGCCGATAGAGGCGTCTTGCAACATTGCACGGGACACGGCCCAGGCCGCCTCGGCGGCAGCGATGTCGCGCTGGCGGTCCTGGGTTTCCCAAGTAAAACCTTCGCCCATCACATGGAAGCGCACCTGCTCGGGAAAGCGTCGGAAGAACAGCTCTTCGCCGGTGCTGTTGCGGCCCTTGATGAACTGCACCACACCGCACTGCATGCCATGGCCCATGGCGCGGGCCAGCATGCCGAAGGCCGAGCTGCTCTTGCCTTTGCCATTGCCGGTCAATACCAGCAACAGGCCGCACTCATTCGGCGAATTGGCGATGCGCTCGTCGATCACGGCTTTCTTGCGCAGCATGCGCGCCAAGTGGCGTTCGTCGCGGTCGGGGGAATCGGTCATGGCAGCTCTCCGTTGGGGCTGGACAAAAAACGGCGGGCAGGAAAAAGACAAAACAGACAGCCAAGCATCGCCCACCGTGATGCTGTTGAATGTTCAAGGCCGGTCTCCGGACTCATGAGTGGCGCGTCTTATCGAAGCAGCCGAGGGCGCGCCTTCCCATATCGCAGGCGATACAGTGGCAAACAGCACCGTCTTGACTCATTTACCGTTGCGGGGGCAGCGCCGGAATCGTGGCAGCACTGTGTATAAATGCGCTCACTCACCGGCTTCCCTGTTTCACTCTGCCGACGCGCACGCCACAGAGCACCTGGAACAAGCCGCGAAGGTTAGTGGGTTGGGGGTGGAGCGTCAATTAAAGCTGGGCCTGTACTTGAACCATCCGTACACCCTGCTTCTCTACCCTTACAGGTATCAAGGAGAAAACCATGCATAAAACCCGAGTCGCCTTACTGATCATGCTCGCCGGTGGCCTCGTCGCCTGCGGTGAAAGCTCTACCTTGCAGGTCTCCGACGGCACCGGGCCCGCGCCCAAGCTGCCGGAACCGAACAAGACCCTGATCCCCACCGTCAATATCGCCCCGGCCATTGGCTGGCCGGAGGGCGCCAAGCCAACCGCCGCTGCCGGCACTCAGGTTGCCGCCTTCGCCGAGGGCCTGGATCACCCGCGCTGGCTCTACGTGCTGCCCAACGGCGACGTGCTGGTGGCCGAGACCAATGCACCACCCAAGCCGGACGATTCCAAAGGCGTGCGTGGCTGGGTAATGGAAAAAGTCATGGGCCGTGCCGGTGCCGGCGTGCCGAGCCCGAACCGCATTACGTTGCTGCGTGATGCCGATCACGATGGCGTGGCCGAAACCCGCACAGTGTTTCTGGAGAATCTCAATTCGCCCTTTGGCATGACGCTGGTCGGCAACGACCTGTATGTGGCGGACTCGGATAAGTTGCTGCGCTTCCCCTATCAGCCGGGTGAAACCGCGATCAAAGCCCAGGGCACTACGGTCGTGGACTTACCGGGCGGGCCTTTGAACCACCACTGGACTAAAAACGTGGTGGCCAGCAAGGATGGCAGCAAGCTGTATGTGAGCGTCGGTTCCAACAGCAACGTCGCCGAAAACGGCCTGGAGGCAGAGCAGGGCCGCGCCGCAATCTGGGAAGTCGACCGCGCCACCGGCAAGCAGCGCATTTTCGCCTCCGGGCTGCGCAACCCTAACGGCATGGCCTGGGAACCGCAGAGTGGCAAGCTGTGGACGGCAGTCAATGAACGCGATGAAATCGGCAGTGACCTGGTGCCCGACTACATCACCTCGGTCAAGGATGGCGGGTTTTATGGCTGGCCCTTCAGCTATTACGGCCAGCATGTGGATGTGCGTGTCACACCGCAAAACCCTGATCTGGTCGCCAAGGCTATCGCGCCGGACTATGCGGTAGGCCCTCATACTGCGTCGCTGGGGCTGACATTCGCCGAGGGCAACAGACTGCCCGCGCAGTTCAGCAACGGTGCGTTTATCGGCCAGCATGGTTCATGGAATCGCAAGCCGCACAGTGGCTACAAGGTGATTTTCGTGCCGTTTGAAGGGGGCCAGCCAAAAGGACAGCCGGTGGATGTGCTGACGGGGTTTCTCAACAGCGATGAGAAAGCCATGGGCCGGCCGGTGGGTGTGGTGATCGACCAGCAAGGGGATTTGCTGGTGGCTGATGATGTGGGGAATAAGGTTTGGCGGGTTTCGGCAGCCAAATAACCCCTCTTAAAAACACCACAAAAACAATGTGGGAGGGGCGGTGCGACGATTCGACTTGCTCCCGATAGCGGCCTGTCAGCTGAGTATGTGCTGACTGTTACACCGCTATCGGGAGCAAGCCCCCTCCCACATTTGGATCTATGTACGACTTAAGGGTTGCGTGCCAGATTCCCGGGCAGCACTCGCTTTGCGCTCAGGTAGGCATTTTGCCAATACGCTTTGGATAGCGTATCCAGCTTCACCGTACCGCCGGTTTGCGGCGCATGCACAAAGCGCCCTTCGCCGACATAAATCCCCGCATGGCTGACCCGTGAACCACCACCGGTGGCAAAGAACAGCAGGTCACCGGTTTGCAGGTTCTGCTCGCTGACGTCCTGGGCACGCATCACAATCAGCTCGCGGGTAGTGCGCGGCAGGGAGATCCCGGCGGCATCGCGGAATACAAAGCCAATCAGGCCGCTGCAATCAAAGCCCGAGTCCGGCGTGTTGCCGCCCCAACGATAAGGCGTGCCGACCAGGCCCAGGGCGCGGAAGAGCACGTCTTCGGCAGCGGGCGAGAAATTCTGGGTAGCGTAGTTGAACACCGGCTTTGGCTTGACCGCTACAGGCGCGGGCGGCGGTGGGCGGCTCGCGCAGGCGCTGAGCAGGGCGGCGCAAACAATAAGAATCAGGCGGGCCGAGGTCGACATGTGCAGAACAATCCTGGACTGGATGCGGCTTTCGCTGCCGAACGTTGAAAACCAGAACGCGCAAGCAAAGCTCGCGCGAACGGATGACAACAATGTTCAGGGATTCTAGCGCTTACACGTCAAACTTCAAGTATCACTTTAACTTTACTTACTAGCGGTAACCGTAGTCGGGGCCATGGCGAGTGCGCGCTTGGCTTCGATGAAGGTTTTGCTCCAGTAGCTGTCACCCAGGTTATCGACCCGGACACCACCACTGCGGCGGCTGCTGGAGTGAATAAACTGGTTATCGCCCAAGTAGATACCGGCGTGGCTGACACGCCCACGACCACTGGTACTAAAGAAAAGCAGATCGCCCGGCTTGAGGTTGTTGCGTGCGACCAACGGTGCATCCACGTTGATCATTTCGCGCGTCGAGCGAGGCAGATTCATGCCGGCTTCTTCACGGAACAGGTAGCCGATGAAGCCGCTGCAGTCGAAACCAGCTTCAGAGGTACCGCCAAAGCGGTAACGTGTACCGATCAGGGACTTGCCGCGTTCAAGAATGCTGTCGGCCAGCAAAGGCAGCTGATAAGGCTTGCTGCCAGAGAAATCGGCCAGTTCCTTCTCAGTAGCCAGCTCTTCCTCATAAACAGTGGAAGACTGTGCGGCGACGAATTTTTGTTGAGTCTGTGGTTGTGGCTTCTGCTGCTCTACCACCTGCTGAGGGTGGGAGGCGCAACCAAACAACAGGGTAACGAGTGCGAGAGGCACGAGGGGTGCGAAGCGATTTAGCATGGGCACGACCGTGGCTGATGTGTAAAGAAGCCGAGACTATGCCCTCTATCACATCGATTTGCAAATTCAATCGCGATCTATGTGACTTCTGGTTTCGACTATCACATCTAAGCCGTAATTCCATTTATCGCTGCTACTGCGTGGCCTGCTTGGCTCAAGCGCAGGTTTTCTGACGCCTGAAAAGTGCCGAACCACGGCAAATCAATCACTTACCAACCCAAGGTTTCTTTCAGGAAAGGGATCGTCAATTTCCTTTGCGCCTGCAAAGAAGCCTGGTCGAGCTGTTCGAGCAAATCGAACAACGCGCTCATGCTGCGGGTGCCACGGGTGAGGATAAAGTGCCCGACCTCGTCGGTCAGGTGCAGGCCGCGACGGGACGCACGCAGTTGCAGGGCACGTAACTTGTCCTCATCGGACAACGGGCGCATTTGGAAGATCAGCGCCAGGGTCAGGCGAGACTTGAGGTCAGCCAGCTTCACCGGCAGCTCACGCGGTGAAGTCGATGCGGCGATCAGCAGGCGCCGGCCGCTGTCGCGCAGGCGGTTGAAGAGATGAAACAGCGCTTCTTCCCATTCCGCTTTGCCGGCCACTGCCTGCAAGTCGTCGAGACACACCAGCTCGTACTGCTCAAGATTGTCGAAGATGCCGATGCCGCGATCCATCAACTCAGCCAGGGGCAGGTACACCGCCGGCTCCCCCATCTGCTCGAAACGCAGGCAAGCGGCCTGCAACAGGTGGGTACGCCCCACGCCATGCTTGCCCCACAGGTAGATCAGGCTTTCAGTCCACCCGGCGTCGGCTTCGCAGAGCCGCTCGACATAGCCGAGTGCAGCGGCATTGGCGCCTGGGTAGTAGTTGATAAAGGTAGCGTCATCACGCAGACGCACACCTAGGGGCAGCTGAATCGGTTTCATGCTGACTGAACGGCTCCCATCGAACCGTTAGTGGCCTCTATGTAAAGTTTGCAAAGTTTATACCCGTGACGCCGGGCGCACAATGCAGCAGACCACAAGCAAAATCAAAGGTTTGCGTTAACCTGGCGAATTTACGCGGATTGTTTGACGCACCCGCCGCCATAAACGACAAACCCGGCCTGAGCCGGGTTTGTGACATCACGATTACAAATCAGGCTCATCAATGCCCGTGTACACGTCCGAATCCTTATACAAGTCGTGTACGTGCCGTACCAGCACCATGATCACCGCCGCCACCGGCAGCGCGAGCAGGATGCCGGTAAAGCCGAACAACTCGCCACCGGCCAGGATCGCAAAGATCACCGCTACCGGGTGCAGGCCAATCCGATCACCCACCAGCAGCGGCGTCAGCACCATGCCTTCCAAGGCTTGGCCAACCATGAATACCGCGACAATCCCCAGCATCGGGTAAAGGTCGCCGCCAAACTGGAACAAGCCCGCCACCAGCGCCGCACCGATGCCAATCACAAAGCCCATGTACGGCACGATAGCCGCCAGGCCCGCGATCAGGCCGATCAACAGCCCCAGCTCCAGGCCGATCGCCATCAGACCGGCAGCGTAGATAACCCCCAAGGCCAGCATCACCAGCAATTGGCCGCGGACAAATGCACCGAGCACCTCATGGCATTCTCCCGCCAGCGAGACGATGCGTTCTTCACGGTCACGGGGCAGCAGGCTACGGATCTTGGCCATCATGATGTCCCAGTCACGCAGCAGGTAGAACGCCACCACCGGGATCAGCACCAGGTTGGTCAACCAACCGATCAGCGCCAGGCTTGAAGCGGTCGCCTGGCTGAGCACCACGCTGACGATGTCGGTGGTCTTGTCCATATGTTCGCTGATGGCCGCCTTGACCTTGTCGAACTTCCAGAAACCATCCGCCAGCCCAAACTTGGACTGCGCCCACGGCATTGCCGTGTGCTGCAACCAGTCGAGCATCTGCGGCGCCAGTTCATAGAGGCGAAACAGCTGCTTGGCCAACATCGGCACCAGTATCAGCACCAGCGCCGTGATAATCAGCGTGAACAGCGCAAACACCGTGACCACACCCCAGGTGCGCGACATACCGGCTTTTTCCAGGCGATCCACCACGGGATCGAACAGATACGCGAGCAGCAGCGCCACCAGAAACGGCGTCAGGATCGAATGCAGCAAGAACACAAAACCGCACAGCAGGACAATCCCGCCAAGCCACACCCAACGACGCGTATCCGCCATAAACCACTCCATCTGTTATCTATCTACGCCCTCCTTCTATATAGAAGGAGGAACATCATTTACCAACGAAAACGCAGTTGCGCCTGGGGCTCAGGTGTAGCCGCCGGTTGCGTGCCATCCACCACCGGTTGTTGAACCGGGGCTTCACCTGCGGGAATTTCCTGCAACTTGGCAAGGCTCAATTGAGTACGCAGCTGCTCGGCGCTGCCATTGACGCGATACACGATGCGATTGCCGTCCACTAATTGCGGTTGACCACCAAAGGGTTCCAGCAAGCGGCCCAGTGCGGCGTAGCGCTCCAGGTTCATGCCTTGCACCTCAAGCAGCTGCTCGCTGCTCACCCCCGGCTTGACCGCAAAGCGCGGCGCCAGCGTTTGGCTGACCGCCAGCAATACAGCATCGGCCAGTGCGGCAGTGTCAGCGCCCTGGGCAGTGCCCTGCTCGGCCTTGTCGCCCAGCCACAGGCGCCATTTGGCTTGCCACTGATTGCCTTCCTGGCGCGCGTGCACAGCGAGCAAAGCATCGGCGCCGTAGCGCTCGGAGGCTGCGCGCAAGGGTGTGGCGTCGGCACTTTCCAGGTTTGGCGCAGTGGCAACCACCTGCTCATCCAGATCGCCCAGTGGCAGACGCAGCGGCAAGCCACGGTGTTGCGCGGCCCGGCGCAGCGCCTGGGCAACCGTCTGGCCATCGCCGACCAGGCTGCTGCCTTCGGTGGAATCGTTCAGCCACCAACCGAGGATCGACGGCCGATTGCTGCCCCAGATCGACAGACCCGCGTCACGCAAGGCGCGATCAGTGCTGACCGGGTCGAAGTCCACTTGCAGGCTTTCCGGTGGGCCTGCGTCGTAGCCGTACTGACTGATGATTTGTTGCGGGTCCTTGCGGATCGCCGCCAGCCCAGGGCCGTCAGCGGCCTTGGCGTCGCCGGTCAGGCGGATCACCAGGGTCTGCACGGCACGCTGGGTGGCCTGGTCGCGCTCTTGGGGCGACTGGCTGCTGACGGGCTCGAGTACTTGATAGAGGCCATTGAGGGTTTCGGCATGGCTCGCCAGGCTGACCAACGACAAGCAGCCTACAAAGAAGAATTTACACAGACGCATGGAAGATTCCCGAACGACAAATTAGCGGCTGGAACAGACCGTGTGAAACCGGTTTAGCCAGGCTGTGACCACGCCAGCCAGCAAAACATTCACAGGGGCCTCGATAAGTTTTGGTGCTGTCATAACGATTGCGGATCCAAGGCTATACCTTAACAGCCACCCAGGCAGAGCCGATCAGGATTTTTTCAGCGGTTTTCTACCTATATGGCCCTGCCCGTCGGCCCGAGGATGGCCGCTGCCCCTCAAGCCTGATAAAATCGCGCGCCTTCGCAGACCGTCAACGGCTGGGCCTTTTACCAAAAGCGCCTGCCCGCTCGGTCGTTACCCAGAAATCCCCCCTAAAGGCCTGGATCATGAGCAAGCAACCCTCCCTGAGCTACAAGGACGCCGGTGTAGACATCGACGCCGGTGAAGCATTGGTCGAACGCATCAAGAGCGTCGCCAAGCGCACTGCGCGCCCCGAAGTCATGGGCGGCCTGGGCGGTTTTGGCGCCCTCTGCGAAATCCCGGCCGGCTACAAGCAGCCTGTACTGGTGTCCGGCACCGACGGCGTGGGCACCAAGTTGCGCCTGGCGCTGAACCTGAACAAGCACGACAGCATCGGCATCGACCTGGTTGCAATGTGCGTCAACGACCTGGTGGTGTGCGGCGCCGAGCCGTTGTTCTTCCTCGACTACTACGCCACCGGCAAGCTCAATGTCGAGACCGCGACCCAGGTCGTGACCGGCATCGGCGCCGGCTGCGAACTGTCGGGTTGCTCCCTGGTCGGCGGCGAAACCGCTGAAATGCCAGGCATGTACGAAGGCGAAGACTACGACCTGGCCGGCTTCTGCGTCGGCGTCGTGGAAAAGGCCGAGATCATCGACGGCTCCAAGGTGGCGGCCGGCGACGCCCTGCTCGCCCTGCCATCGTCCGGCCCGCACTCCAACGGCTACTCGCTGATCCGCAAGATCATCGAAGTGTCTGGCGCCGACATCGAGAACATCCAGCTCGACGGCAAGCCACTGACCGACCTGCTGATGGCCCCGACCCGCATCTACGTCAAGCCGCTGCTCAAGCTGATCAAGGACACTGGCGCAGTCAAGGCCATGGCCCACATCACCGGCGGCGGCCTGCTGGACAACATCCCGCGCGTATTGCCAAAAGGCGCCCAGGCGATTGTCGACGTGGCCAGCTGGCAGCGCCCGGCGGTCTTCGATTGGCTGCAGGAAAAAGGCAACGTCAACGAAACCGAGATGCACCGCGTGCTGAACTGCGGCGTGGGCATGGTCATCTGCGTGGCGCAAGAGCACGTTGAAACCGCGCTGAACGTGTTGCGTGAAGCCGGCGAGCAACCTTGGGTCATCGGCCAGATCGCCACTGCTCCAGAAGGCGCAGCCCAGGTTGAACTGAAGAACCTCAAGGCTCACTGATGCCTTCGACCTGTGATGTCGTGGTGCTGCTGTCCGGCACCGGCAGTAACTTGCAGGCCCTGATCGACAGCACGCGTACCGGCGACAGCCCGGTGCGCATCGCTGCGGTGATTTCCAACCGCAGCGACGCCTACGGCCTGCAACGCGCCAGGGACGCGGGTATCGATACCCGCTCCCTGGATCACAAGGCGTTCGATGGTCGCGAAGCCTTCGACCGCGCCTTGATCGAACTGATTGACGCCTTTGAGCCAAAACTGGTGGTGCTGGCCGGCTTCATGCGCATCCTCAGCGCTGATTTCGTGCGGCATTACGAAGGACGCCTGCTCAATATCCACCCTTCCCTGCTGCCCAAGTACAAAGGCATGCACACCCATCAGCGCGCCCTTGACGCCGGTGACAGCGAGCATGGTTGCAGCGTGCACTTTGTCACCGAGGAACTCGATGGCGGGCCTCTGGTCGTACAGGCAGTGGTTCCGGTAGAGTCAGGCGACTCAGCGCAGACCCTGGCGCAACGGGTTCATACCCAGGAACACAGGATTTACCCGCTGGCTGTTCGCTGGTTTGCCGAGGGGCGGTTGATTCTCGGTGACCAAGGTGCATTATTGGACGGTCAGTTACTCGCGGCCAGCGGCCACTTGATTCGAACCTAGGAGATTTTATGCGTCGCGCCCTGCTCTTCGCTTTTGCGCTGTTCGCTTTGCCTGCCGTACAAGCGGCAGACCTTCACCCGTTCTCCGTCAGCTACACCGCCGACTGGAAACAGCTGCCCATGAGTGGTTCGGCTGAACGCAGTCTGGTCAAGAATGGCGACGGCACCTGGACCTTGAACTTCAAGGCCTCGATGATGATTGCCAGCCTGACCGAAACCAGCGTGATCCTGTTCGACAAGGACACTCTGCAGCCCAAGAGCTACAGCTTCGAGCGTGGCGGGCTGGGTAAGGCGAAGAAGGTCAACCTGGATTTCGACCAGAGCGCCAAGAAAGTCACCGGCTTTGAAAACAAAGACCCGGTCAATGTCACCCTCGAAAGTGGCATGCTCGACAAGTCCACCTACCAGCTCGCCCTGCAGCGCGACGTGGCCGCCGGCAAGAAAAGCATGAGCTACCGTGTGGTTGAAGGCACTGATACCGACACCTACGACTTCCGCGTGATTGGCCCGGAAAAAGTCCAGACCAAGGTAGGCTCGATCGATGCGATCAAGGTCGAGCGCGTGCGTGACCCGTCGCAGAGCAAGCGCATTACCCAGATGTGGTTTGCCAAAGACCAGGGCGGCATCCTGGTAGCCCTGCGTCAGGTTGAGACCGATGGCAAGGAATACAACATCATGCTGCAGGATGGCACTGTTGATGGCCAGGCCGTCAAGGGCAGCTGATTGCTGATGTGCTGGAAAAGAGCCTCGCTGAATGCGGGGCTTTTTTTTGCCTGGAAATTTTGCTGTGAAGCTTCTGACGCTATCGGGGGCAAGCCCCCTCCCATATTTGAGGCTCACTGGCAGGCTCGAACATGAAACTTTTGTCATAAAACTCATGAGCCTGCGACCGAATGTCACGGTTTACGCGGCCTGCAGGATTGTTGCGTTTCCTGCAAAGAATTGTTGCGCGCAAAAGTCGTTTACTTAGCAAGCTAACAAAATATATAACAAAGGCCTGCGACGACTTGCCGCAGATCAACCAGAGATTGGAGCAAGCAGATGACTGTAAAAGTAACTGAACGCGACGATGCACATATGTCCCACGAAGCACTGGGCCATGGGATTCACATCTGGGATGTACACCAACAAGATTTGCTGGTCGGCATGTTTCACAACGAGAGCGACGCTCATAATTATAAAAACGAGCTTGAAACTCTTGAACTGCAACGCCAGGCACAAAGCTCCTGAAACCCTGACATCCGACAGCCACCCCAGCCCCACGCAGCTGGAGTGCCTGCAAACAAAAACCCCGCCTTTTCGAGCGGGGTTTTTCATATCTAAAGGTTTACCACATCAGATCATCCGGGATCTGGTAGGCGGCGTACGGATCATCCTCATCCGGCACCTGGCTTTCAGTCAGGATATTGAGCTGCACGATACGCTCAGGCGCGCGCTCCTGGATCTTCAACGCCGCCTCCCGTGGGATCACCTCGTAGCCGCCACCGTGGTGCACGATAGCCAGGGAGCCGTTGCTCAGCTTGTTGCGCATCAACGTGTTGACCGACAGGCGCTTGACCTTCTTGTCATCCACGAAGTTGTAGTAGTCCTCAGTGGTCAGCTTGGGCAGGCGCGAGGTCTCGATCAGTTGCTTGACCTGCGCAGTACGGGCCTTGGCCTCAGCTTTTTCCTGTTGCTGACGGTTCAGCTCCTGGTCCCGCTTGACCTTCTCGGCGTGGGCCTCGGCGGCCAGGCGTGCCTGGGTGTCGTCGACTTCGGCCTGGCCCTTGTGGACCAGGCGCTGCTGCTTCTGTTTCTCTTTGCCGACCTGCTTGGCCTGCTTTTGATTGACCAGACCTGCTTTGAGCAACTGGTCGCGAAGGGAAAGGCTCATGGTGCTTACTCACTTAGGCAACTGCTCAACCGCAGTTGGACACATTCTTTTCCTGGCGTTTTGCTTCGCCCCACAGGGCGTCCAACGCTTCGAGGGTGCAATCTTCTATGGGTTGGTGCGTATCGCGCAATGCCTGTTCGATAAAACGGAAACGTCGCTCGAACTTGGCATTGGCGCCGCGCAACGCAGTTTCCGGGTCGACCTTGAGGTGACGAGCCAGGTTGACCGCGGCAAACAGCAGGTCACCGACTTCATCGGCAATGGCCTGCGGATCATTATCGGCCATGGCTTGCAGCACTTCGTCCAACTCTTCGCGCACGTTATCCACCACCGGCAAGGCGTCCGGCCAGTCGAAACCGACCTGGCTGGCGCGTTTTTGCAACTTGGCGGCCCGGGACAACGACGGCAAGGCGGTTGGCACATCATCGAGCAGGGAAAGCTGCTCCGGAGCGTCGGATTTTTCCGCGCGTTCCTCGGCCTTGATCTGCTCCCAGCGTTCCTTGACCTGCTCTTCGCTCAATTGCGGGATATCCAGCGGCGCATACAGGTCGCCGGTTGGGAACACGTGAGGATGGCGCCGGATCAGCTTGCGCGTGATGCTGTCGATCACCCCGGCAAATTCGAAGCGCCCTTCTTCACGCGCCAACTGGCTGTAATACACCACCTGGAACAGCAGGTCGCCCAGCTCACCTTGCAGATGGTCGAAGTCGCCGCGTTCAATGGCGTCAGCCACCTCGTAGGCCTCTTCCAGGGTGTGCGGCACGATGGTGGCGTAGGTTTGCTTGATGTCCCACGGGCAGCCGTATTGCGGGTCCCGCAGGCGGTTCATCAGGTGCAGCAGGTCATCTAGTGAATACATCAATCTCTTTCCACTGAAGATCCAATGTGGGAGGGGGCTTGCTCCCGATAGCGGTGTTTCAGTCACCAGATGTATCAACTGATAGGCAGCTATCGGGAGCAAGCCCCCTCCCACACTTCAAACGGCGTTCACCCAGTTACTCATGGGGTGCGGTTGCGCCGCGTCTCGATGATGTTCGGCAACTGGGAAATCCTCCCCAGCAACCGTCCCAGCGCATCCAACCCAGGAATCTCGATGGTCAGGGACATCAACGCCGTGTTGTCCTCTTTGTTCGAACGGGTATTGACCGCCAGCACGTTGATCCGCTCGTTAAGCAACACTTGCGAGACGTCCCGCAGCAAACCGGAACGGTCGTAGGCACGAATGATGATGTCCACCGGGTAGGTGAGCACCGGCACCGGGCCCCAACTGACCTGGATGATCCGCTCCGGCTCGCGCCCGCCCAGTTGCAGCACCGAGGCGCAATCCTGGCGGTGAATGCTCACGCCACGGCCCTGGGTGATGTAGCCGACGATGGCGTCGCCCGGCAGCGGCTGGCAGCAACCGGCCATTTGCGTCATCAGGTTGCCCACGCCCTGGATCTGGATATCGCCACGCTTGCCCGGCTTGTAGCCGGTGGCCTTGCGTGGGATGAGTTCCAGCTGTTCGTTGCCGCGCTCCGGCTCGACCAGTTGCTGGGCCAGGTTGACCAGTTGCGCCAGGCGCAGGTCGCCGGCACCGAGGGCGGCGAACATGTCTTCGGCGATCTTCATGTTGGCTTTTTCGGCCAGCTTGTCGAAGTCCACCTGGGGCAGGCCCAGGCGCGCCAGCTCGCGTTCGAGCAGGGTCTTGCCGGCAGCGACGTTCTGGTCGCGTGCCTGCAGCTTGAACCAGTGGACGATTTTCGCCCGCGCCCGCGAGGTGGTGATGTAGCCCAGGTTCGGGTTCAGCCAGTCGCGGCTCGGCGTGCCGTGCTTGCTGGTGATGATCTCGACCTGTTCACCGGTTTGCAGGCTGTAGTTGAGCGGTACGATGCGCCCGTTGATCTTGGCGCCGCGGCAGTTATGGCCGATTTCGGTGTGCACGCGGTAGGCGAAGTCCAGCGGCGTGGCGCCCTTGGGCAAGTCGATGGCATGGCCGTCAGGGGTAAAGATATAGACCCGGTCCGGCTCGATATCCACGCGCAGTTGATCGGCCAGGCCGCCGATGTCGCCAAGTTCTTCGTGCCATTCCAGCACCTGGCGCAGCCAGGAGATTTTCTCTTCGTATTGGTTGGACCCGGCCTTGACGTCGGTGCCCTTGTAGCGCCAGTGCGCGCACACGCCCAGCTCGGCCTCTTCGTGCATGGCGTGGGTACGGATCTGCACTTCCAGCACCTTGCCCTCGGGGCCGATCACCGCGGTGTGCAGCGAGCGATAGCCGTTTTCCTTGGGGTTGGCGATGTAGTCGTCGAATTCCTTGGGGATATGCCGCCACAGGGTGTGGACGATACCCAGCGCGGTGTAGCAATCGCGCATCTCTGGCACCAGCACGCGCACGGCACGCACGTCGTAGATCTGGCTGAAAGCCAGGCCCTTGCGCTGCATTTTGCGCCAGATTGAATAAATGTGCTTGGCGCGGCCGCTGATGTCGGCATCCACGCCGGTGGCCTGCAACTCGGAACGCAGCTGGCCCATCACGTCGCTGATAAAGCGTTCGCGGTCCAGACGCCGCTCGTGCAGCAGCGTGGCAATCTGTTTGTATTGGTCGGGTTCCAGGTAGCGGAAGGACAGGTCCTCCAGCTCCCACTTGATATGGCCGATACCCAGGCGGTGGGCCAGCGGTGCATAGATATCGAAGACTTCACGGGCAACGCGGTTGCGCTTCTCGTCGTCAGCAGTCTTTACCGCACGGATCGCGCAGGTACGCTCGGCCAGCTTGATCAGGGCGACGCGCACGTCGTCGACCATCGCCACCAGCATCTTGCGCAGGTTTTCCACCTGGCCCTGGGTGCCCAGCACCATCGATTGGCGCGGGCTGAGGCTGGCACTGATGGCCGCCATGCGCAGCACGCCGTCAATCAGCTTGGCCACCACCGCGCCGAAACGCTGGCCAACGGTTGCCAACGGAATATGCCCTTCACGCACGCCGCGATAGAGCACGGCGGCAATCAGCGAATCCTGGTCCAGCTTGAGATCGGCCAGGATCTCGGCGATTTCCAACCCGGTGCGAAAGCTTGAAGTGCCTTCGGCCCACAGGTTCTTGGCCGCATTGTCTTGCTGCTCAGACTCACGAGCGAACTCGCAGGCTGCCTTCAAGGCTTCACGGTCCAGTGCCGGGTCGACACTGACGGCATGATCCAGCCATGCCTCGAGATTGATACTGCCGTCGGTGTTGATCGGCTGGTGTGCTCTCACCTGTACCATCTTGCTTACCTTCCCTACGACGCACCTTCAGTGCGCCAATGAATCATCGCTGACCTTTTGCAGCAAACTCCCTGGCGGATCAGGGCCTTGGAGAATGCAGGCCAGTCGGATTAAACGGGCATCCTAGCCCGCTTCAAATAACGCCATGGCCTCGACATGCGCGGTCTGCGGAAACATGTCGAGGATCCCGGCACGCTTTAGCCGGTAGCCTTGCTTGACTAACTCAACCGTGTCCCGCGCCAGCGTGGCCGGGTTGCAGGACACATACACCAGGCGCTTGGCCCCCAGGGTGGCGAGCTTGCGCACAACCTCCAGGGCACCATCGCGGGGTGGGTCCAAGAGTACCGCAGAAAAGCCCTGTTTGGCCCATTCCGCGTCCGTCAAAGGCTGGGACAAATCCGCCTGATAAAACTGTGCGTTATGCACATTGTTGCTTGCAGCGTTAAGTGCGGCGCGGTCCACCATGGCCTGCACGCCCTCCACCGCCACCACTTCGCGTGCTTGGCGAGCCAATGGCAAGGCAAAGTTGCCCAGGCCGCAAAACAGATCGAGCACCCGTTCGTCGGACTGTGGCGCCAGCCATTCCAGGGCCTGGGCAACCATCGCCTGGTTGACCCCGGCGTTGATTTGCACGAAGTCTCCAGGCCGGTAAGCCAATTCCAGATCCCAGGCGTCAAGTCGGAAACCCAGGGCCCGGCCGGGTTCGACGGGCTCCGGTTGCCCTTCACCCTGCAGCCACAATTGGGCGTCATGAAAGCTGCAGAATTCTTTCAGCACCAGCATGTCAGCCTCGGACAGCGGCGCCATATGCCGCAGCAGCACGGCGATCGACGAACCACTGAACAATTCCACATGCCCCAGCGCCTGTGGCTTGCTCAAACGACGCAGCATGTTCGGCAGACGCTGCATGATCGGTTGCAAAGCCTGTACCAGCACCGGGCACTGATCGATGGCGACGATGTCTTGGCTGGCCACGGCGCGAAAACCCACTTCGAGTTGCTTTGCCTTGGCGTCCCAACGCACCGCCACACGGGCGCGACGCCGATAACCGAACTCCGGCCCGCTCAAAGGCGGCGCCCATTCTTGCGGTTCGACACCGGCCACCCGCGACAGTTGCTCTGCGAGCATGCGCTGTTTCAGGGCAAGCTGCTCATCGTGCGGCAGGTGCTGCACGCTGCAGCCACCACAACGACCAACATGGATGCAAGGTGCAGGGCGACGCAGTTCGCTGGCCTTGAACACCCGCTCGGTGCGGGCTTCGACCACTATGCCGTGGGTGCCCAACACCCGCGCTTCAACTTCTTCGCCGGCCAGCGCACCATTCACGAACCAGGTACGGCCTTCAAGGAACACAATGCCCCGGCCATCGTTGGCCAGGCGCTCGATGGTCAAGCGCTGCTTCTTGCCTACGGGAATCTGTGGGACCCGGCTGCCGCCCGTCGGCTGGAAGCGCAGGCCTCTCTCGTGCTTGGCCATCAGTTGGGTTCGTCGAAAATGCCGGTCGACAGGTAGCGGTCGCCTCGGTCACAGATGATCGCGACGATCACCGCGTTTTCCACCTCTTTGGACAAGCGCAACATACCGGCCACGGCGCCACCGGAGGACACGCCACAGAAGATGCCCTCTTCACGGGCCAGGCGGCGTGTGGTGTCTTCGGCTTCACGCTGGGCCATGTCGATGATGCGGTCCACCCGCGTGGCGTTGTAGATCTTCGGCAAGTACTCTTCGGGCCAGCGGCGGATGCCCGGGATGGCCGCACCTTCCATCGGTTGCAGGCCAACGATCTGGATCGCCGGGTTCTGCTCCTTGAGGTAGCGCGAGTTGCCCATGATGGTACCGGTGGTGCCCATGGAGCTGACGAAGTGAGTGATGGTGCCCTGGGTCTGGCGCCAGATTTCCGGACCGGTGCTGGTGTAGTGCGCCTCGGGGTTATCACCGTTGGCGAACTGGTCCAGCACTACGCCACGGCCTTCGGCGGCCATGCGCTCGGCGAGGTCACGGGCGCCTTCCATGCCCTCTTCCTGGCTCACCAGAATAAGCTGGGCACCGTACGCGGTCATCGCTGCCTTGCGCTCGGCACTGCCGTTGTCGGGCATGATCAGCACCATCTTGTAGCCCTTGATCGCGGCGGCCATGGCCAGGGCGATCCCGGTGTTACCGGAGGTGGCTTCAATCAGGGTGTCGCCGGGCTTGATCTGCCCACGCAGCTCGGCGCGGGCGATCATCGACAGCGCCGGGCGGTCCTTGACCGAGCCGGCCGGGTTGTTGCCTTCGAGCTTGAGCAACAGGGTATTGCTGGTTTCACCCGCCATGCGTTGCAAGCGGACCAGGGGCGTGTTGCCGACGCAATCGGCGATTGTTGGGTACTGCAAGGTCATGGCGTATTCGCAATCCAGACTGCGGGGGCGAACATCATACCGGGAAAGGCCGGCGGGCCATATCACGCAAAGTGTGGTGCTTATGGCTTATAGGAATAAGCGAAAAAAAAGTGGCGACTGTTCGGACGCCATCGGGAGCAAGCCCCCTCCCACATTCGACCGCATTCTCATGATGGAACGCGATCAACTGTGGGAGGGGCGGTGCGACGATTCGACTTGCTCCCGATGGCCGCACCTCGATAAACCTGCTACTCCTGCCGTCCGCCGCCATGATTTCTCTGAAAAACCTCTTCCCCCATCGCCGCAATCTGCCCTTCGATCAGCGCTTCAAAGGGTTTGAGCAGCGGCTCGAACGATACCGGCACTTCCAGTACCTGCAGCGCTTGCACGATCGCTTCGAGCGTCGACAAGGCTCCAGGCTCCGGCGCCTTGCGCAAGCGATACCGGGAGACGCCGCCGTTGGCCAATGTCACCCGGGGCAACGCCGCCAGCAACGGGTTGAGATGCAGCAATTTGCGCGCCTTGCGCCAGGTGCCATCGGGCACCACCAGCAACAGCGGCTGGTCATCGGGCGCATAGGCTTGCAACGGCTGGGCATCATCGGCAGGAAACAACAGCCGCACCTGATACCCAGGCGCACTCAATAACGTCGCCAGGTCATCAAACACCTCGCCCACCAGCAACTGCGCATTATTCAAGCCCAACGCCGCCAACCGCGCGGTATTGAGCGCATGGTTGACCTCGCTCGGATGCTGCAACAGCAACACGCGGGTACGGCTGTCGAGGTGGGGGATCAGCGCACAGAGACAGTGAGTGGTCGGCCGCAGGCAGCGCGGGCATTGGGGTCTGGACATGTGTTTTCAGGCCTGGTTGAGCTGGGTCTTGAGCAAGTCGCGGAAAGTCTGGATCAGCGGTTCACGGCTGCGACCGCGGCGCATGATCATCGAAAACGGTGCCTGGTAGCCAAACGTGGCGGGCAGCAATACACGCAGGTCGCCCTTGTCGGCCCACGCCTGGGCATAGTGCTCGGGCAGGTAGCCGATGTATGCGCCGGACAGCACCAGGATCAGTTGAGCCTCCATACTTTCCACCGTCGCGGCACTGTGCTTGAAGCCGTGACGCGCCAGCTCGGCCTGGCTCCAATAGCCACGGCCGACCATGCGCTGCTGGGTGATCACTTGTTCAGGGATACGCCGCTCATTGAACAGCGGATGCCGGGTGCTGCAATACAGCCAGTGCTGTTCGCGGTACAGCGGCATGTAGACCAGCCCGCTCATGCGATTGGAAAACGCGCCGATGGCCAGGTCCAGCCGGTTGTCCTGTACACCCAGTTGCAGTTCATAGGGGCTCATCACCGACAGGTGCAGGTGCACTGCCGGGTGCTCCAGGCTGTAGGCGCCGATCACCTCGGCGAAGGGCAAGGCCTTGTCGCTGACGGTGGAGTCGAGCACGCCCAGCTTGAGCGTGCCGCGCAACTCGCCTTTGAGCGCGGCGGCGTATTGCTCGAAGCCCTCGAGCTCGCCCAACAGGCGCAGGGTTTCCTGATGAAACAGCTCACCTTTGCTGGTCAGGCTGAAGCCGCCACGTCCTCGATGGCACAGCACCAGGCCCAGCGTGGATTCGAGTTGGCTCATATACGTGCTGATGGCCGACGTCGACAGGTTGAGTTCGTGTTGGGCATTGGCGAACCCCTGGTGGCGCACGACGCTGGCGAAGATGCGCAGGAGTTTCAGGTCGGGCAAGGCGTTGGCCATCGGGCCTCCAGAAGCTTCAACTAACTGTAGGAGCGAGCTTGCTCGCGAAAAACCTGAGGTCGCCGCGTACATTCTGGATGCCCGCATCATCGTTGACGCTTTTCGCGAGCAAGCTCGCTCCTACAGGATCTGGGAGTTTACCTCAGGCTTTAGTTTAGAAAAATCTGAACTAAGTATTTGCCCCAGCCGATTCTTCCTACGCCAGGCTTTTCGCAGAATCGGCCACTAATAAACAAAACAATGATGAGGCAATCCCGTGGACAAGATTTTCCACCAACCACTGGGCGGCAACGAAATGCCGCGCTTCGCCGGCATCGCCACCATGATGCGTCTTCCTCACCTGCAAACGGCCAAGGGCCTGGACGCCGCCTTTATTGGCGTGCCCCTGGATATCGGCACCTCATTGCGCGCCGGTACGCGATTCGGCCCACGGGAGATCCGTGCCGAGTCGGTGATGATCCGTCCGTACAATATGGCCACCGGCGCTGCACCGTTCGACTCGCTGTCGGTGGCCGATATCGGCGACGTGGCGATCAACACCTTCAACCTGCTCGACGCCGTGCGCATCATCGAAGAGGCCTACGATGAAATCCTTGAGCACGATGTGATCCCCCTGACCCTGGGCGGCGACCACACCATCACCCTGCCGATCCTGCGGGCGATCCACAAGAAACACGGCAAGGTCGGGCTGGTGCACATCGACGCCCACGCCGACGTCAACGACCATATGTTCGGCGAGAAAATCGCCCACGGCACCACCTTCCGGCGTGCCGTGGAAGAAGACTTGCTCGATTGCGACCGCGTGGTGCAGATCGGCCTGCGTGCCCAGGGCTACACCGCCGAAGACTTCAACTGGAGCCGCAAACAGGGCTTTCGAGTAGTACAGGCCGAAGAATGCTGGCACCACTCCCTCGCGCCGTTGATGGCCGAAGTACGCGAGAAAGTCGGCGGTGGCCCGGTGTACCTGAGCTTCGACATCGACGGCATCGACCCCGCCTGGGCGCCCGGCACCGGCACCCCGGAAATCGGTGGGCTAACCACCATCCAGGCCATCGAGATCATCCGCGGTTGCCAGGGCCTCGACCTGATTGGTTGCGACCTGGTAGAAGTTTCGCCGCCCTACGACACCACCGGCAACACCTCGCTGCTCGGCGCCAACCTGCTGTACGAGATGCTTTGCGTACTGCCTGGCGTGGCGCATCGCTGATGAGCGCGCACGAGGTATGAAAATAACAAGAACCGTCTTTACACACTGACAACCAAGGGGGTCGTAGAGCCCCCTCCTCGATATACCTGACTTTTGCTCGCGTGTTTACGGAGCCGGCTGCCGCCTGATCGACCATAAAAAATATAATCGGAGAATCACCGCCATGGCTTTGGATTTATTCGTCGTACTCCTCTACGCCGCCGGCATGCTCGTGCTCGGCTACTACGGCATGCGCCGTGCCAAGACCCACGAAGACTACCTGGTGGCCGGCCGTAACCTCGGCCCGTCGCTGTACATGGGCACCATGGCCGCCACAGTTCTGGGCGGCGCGTCTACCGTCGGCACCGTGCGCCTGGGCTATGTGCACGGCATTTCAGGTTTCTGGCTATGCGCCGCGCTGGGTGCGGGGATCATTGCGCTGAACCTGTTCCTGGCCAAGCCGCTGTTGAAGTTGAAGATATTCACCGTCACCCAGGTCCTGGAAAAACGCTATAACCCCATGGCGCGCCAGGCCAGTGCGGTGATCATGCTGGCCTACGCGCTGATGATCGGGGTGACTTCGATCCTGGCCATCGGCACTGTGCTGCAAGTGCTGTTCGACCTGCCGTTCTGGGTGTCGGTATTGGTAGGCGGCGGCGTGGTGGTGGTGTATTCGACCATCGGCGGCATGTGGTCGCTGACCCTCACCGATATCGTGCAATTCGTGATCAAGACCGTCGGCCTGATGTTCATCCTACTGCCGATCTGTTTGTACCGCGTCGGCGGCTGGGACGAACTGGTTGCCAAGCTGCCAGCGTCGAACTTCAGCGTCACCGCCATCGGCTGGGACACGATCACCACCTACTTCATGATCTACTTCTTCGGCATCCTGATCGGCCAGGATATCTGGCAGCGGGTGTTCACTGCCCGTGATGAGAAGGTCGCCCAATACGCCGGCACGTTCGCCGGTGTCTACTGCATCCTCTACGGCTTGGCCTGCGCGCTGATCGGCATGGCCGCCCATGTGCTGATACCGAACCTGGACAACGTCAACAATGCCTTCGCCGCCATCGTCAAAGCTTCGTTGCCGGATGGCATTCGTGGCCTGGTTATCGCCGCCGCACTGGCCGCGATGATGTCCACCGCCAGCGCAGGCCTCCTCGCCGCCTCCACCGTACTGACCGAAGACCTGCTGCCACGGCTGCGCGGTGGCAAGCAATCGAGCTTGCGCATCAACCGTTTGTTCACCCTGCTGACCGGCGTTGCCGTATTGGGTATCGCCCTGGTGGTGAACGATGTGATCAGCGCCCTGACCCTGGCCTATAACCTGCTGGTAGGCGGTATGTTAGTGCCATTGATTGGCGCGATTTTCTGGAAACGTGCGACGACCTCCGGGGCGATAACGTCCATGACCCTGGGCTTTGTGACCGCGTTGGTATTTATGTTCAAGGATGGACTGGACGCAAACACGCCGATTTACTACAGCCTGGCGGTCGCGCTGGTGAGTTTTGTGCTGGTGAGCTTAGTGTCGCGCCGACCGGATACAGTGGCGGCTCGGACGGTTTGAGCTATAAAAGGATTTAGCGAGTTTCTTCAGCGGGCGCGACGTCGGAGGTCGCGCCCGTTTTTTTCGCCTTGAACAAACAAGTGCGAGAGCGAGTAATTAGCGGCGACGTGGCCGACGCTGCTCATCATCCGTACGGATCGGCACCGGTTGCAGCGGTGGCTCGATCAAGCCCAGCGCAACGCCAAGGTCATGGAGCCAGTTCTGGATTTTCTCTTTCATGGTTGCCCCCTTTGAGGGTAGTGCTGGTCGGCGTGAGTTCTGTCGCCGTTTCCTACAGTGATAGTAGCCCTAAGTCCTAGGTATTGCTTGAACGAAACCACAACGAACTATTACTGGATTGATCTGAATCCTGACGGATCGTTCAAGCAATCGCACGGGTATCTGGCAAAGACTCGGCCCTACCCTCTTGCTGCAGGTCGATCCATGCGTTGAGGTTAGCGCCGAGCATACCCTTTCGCCACATCAGCCAGGTGGTTGCAGTGGCAAAAGGCCCAGTCAGCGGATGAACGGACACGCTGTCCTTGCCTGGCAGGCTGTCGAGCATGGATTCGGACATCAACGCCACGCCGGAACCGGCGATCACGCAAGCGAGCATGCCTTGGTAGGACTCGATCTCGATCGCCCGCCCCATGGCGACGCGATCATGGGAAAACCAGGTTTCCAGGCGGGTACGGTAGGCGCAGCTGCGTCGAAAAGTGAACACCGAACGGCCAGCCACATCCTGTGGACCGCGCACCGGCGGGTGATCAGCCTCGCAAATCAGCACCAGGCGCTCTTCGCATAAGGGCACGCCATCCAAGGTGGCGATAGTCATCGGACCGTCCACAAAAGCTGCGTCCAGACGTCCAGTAATCAAACCTTCCAGCAGCTCCCCGCTGGGTGCCGACTGCACCTGCAGGTTCACCATGGGATAAGTCTTGTGATAACGCGCCAGCAGTTTCGGCAAGTGGACTGCCGCGGTGCTGTACATGCTGCCCAACACAAAGTCACCGGCCGGTTGCCCGCCTTGTACGGCGCCGTGGGCTTCGTCATGCAGCGCCAGCAGCCGAGTGCTGTAGTCCAACAGCACCTTGCCCGCAGGAGAAAGCTGCAAACGCTGGCGTTCGCGAACGAACAGCTCGATGCCGAGCTGTTCCTCCATCTGCTTGAGCCGGGTCGAGAGATTCGAAGGCACGCGGTGCAGACGCTCAGCCGCACGGGTAATGGAGCCCTCTTCGGCCACGGCCTGGAAAATCCGCAATTGACTGAACTCCATACCTTTCTCCAAAACTGAATAAGTTACTCACTATTATTCATTTTTACAGAAAGTCAATCCGTCTTAGCCTGCAAGTCATTCGCTTTTTTGCAGGAACCCTGAACATGTCACCGCTGATTCGTTTACTCGCCAGTTTCATCGCACTGATGATGGCCATGGGTATTGGCCGCTTCGCCCTTACCCCACAAATGCCACATTTGCTCAGCGAAGGTCAGATCGACCTGACCGGCGCCGGGCTGATCGCAGCCGCCAACTACCTGGGCTACTTCGTAGGCGCGGTGGACTCGATCTTTGCCCGCAGCCACCACCATGTACGCGGGCGCCTCTACGGCGGGCTATGGCTCTGCGTATTGTTGACCCTGGCATCGTACTGGGCCAACGGGTTCTGGCCGCACCTGCTGTTGCGCTTCGGCACCGGCGTGGCGAGCGCCTGGGTATTGGTGATGATCACCAGTTTGAGCCAACCTCTGGCGATTGCCGCCGGCAGACCACGCCTGGGCGCGTTGATCTTTGCCGGGCCAGGGCTGGGGATCTTGATGACAGGTTTGCTGGCGCTGGGCTCGAACCTCAGGGGGCAAAGTTCTGCCACGCTGTGGTTGATTTACGGCGTGGTGGCGCTGCTGATGCTGCTGGCGATCCTGCCGTTTTTACCGAAGCCGACCCTCGCACCTGCACAGGCCGCCAGCCCAGGTAATAACGGCAGCATCGCGCACCTGTGCTGGATCTACTTTTTATTCGGCCTGGGCTACATCATCCCGGCGACCTTTCTCTCGCAGATGGCCAACGCACAGTTCAAAGGCGCCTGGCAGGCCGATCTATTCTGGCCCTGCTTTGGCCTGGCGGCCGCACTGGGTGTGGGGGTGGCAAGCTTGCGCCGCAAGGACCCGCACACCACCCGTCACTGGCTGATGGCAACCTTGTGGCTGCAAGCAGTAGGCGTGTTTGCCTGCCTGCTCGGCAATAGTTGGGGCCTGGCGCTTGGTGTATTACTGTGCGGTGCGCCGTTCCTGGCCTGCATGCAATTGGTGATGGCACGCTTGCGGGAAGTCGCGCCCCACGGCTACCAACGCAGCACCGGGCTGTTGACCGCCAGCTTTGCCATCGGTCAACTGAGCGGGCCATTGCTGGCGTCGGTGAGCAGCCACCTCAGTGGTGGCCTGCAACCGGCGCTGGTCATCGCCGGTGTCGGTTTGTTATTGGCGGGCTCAGTCTTGATCAACCGTCGATTACCGACGCAGCCGATGTGCACACAGATGGCCGACGGTGCAGCACATCGCGGTTAGGCAGGTGCCCCACGCCATGTCCATCACTGCCAGCCCGGCTGACCAGCCTTCAAGCGTGGCCCAGTTGCTCAGGTCATAAGTGCCATAGGCCACCAGGCCAAGCAAGGCGCCCAAACGCGCAGCGCGTTGCCACGTTGCGCTGGGCAAGATCACCAGCACCACACAACCGAGCACATACAGCAGATAGAACAATACCGCCGGCAACAAGCGCGGCTGATCAAGCATCAGCGGGCCGAGCAAAGATTTGTAGGTGGGCCCCATGAGCACGCCCAGCCACAGGCCGTCGAGTACCAGGAAGGCGATCAAGGTGCCAAGGTAGGCAAAAAGCGTTCTCTTGAACATGACACAAGCCTTTGTAGGAGCGAGCTTGCTCGCGAAAAACGTACATCCGACGCCACGCTGCGCCTGGAATATTTTCGCGAGCAAGCTCGCTCCTACAAAGAGCCAGGCACACTCAGCTTAGTTCAATGCGATCGGCATGAATCACAATCTGGCCCTGCTTGTAGAGCGCACCAATAGCCTTCTTGAAGTTGCCCTTGCTCACGCCGAACAAGTTGCTGATCACGGCCGGATCGCTTTTATCGCTGACCGGCAGGGTGCCATTGTTGTCGCGCAACTTGGCGAGGATCTTGGAGTTCAGGCTGGAGGCCGCTTCCTGGCCGACCGGTTGCAGGCTCAGGCTGATGTTGCCATCGGCGCGGATCTCCTTGATAAAACCTTTTTCTTCCTTGCCCGGGCGCAGGAACTTGAACACTTCGTTCTTGTGGATCAGGCCCCAGTGCTTGTTGTTGATGATTGCCTTGAAGCCCATGTCGGTGGCTTCGGCCACCAGCAGATCGACTTCCTGGCCCACTTGGTAGTTAGCTGGCGTCTTGTCCAGGTAGCGGTCAAGACGTGCGGTGGCGGTGATGCGCTTGGTGTGCTTGTCGAGGTAGACATGCACCACGCAATACTCACCCGCGGTCAATTGGCGTTTTTCTTCCGAATAGGGCAGCAGCAGATCCTTTGGCAACCCCCAATCGAGGAATACACCGATGCTGTTGACCTCCACAACTTTCAAACTGGCAAATTCGCCGGCTTGAACTTTGGGTTTTTCGGTGGTGGCGATAAGTTTGTCATCGCTGTCCAGATAAATGAAAACGTTAAGCCAGTCTTCATCTTCACTGGGAATATCTTTAGGGATATACCGATTAGGCAAGAGGATTTCCCCATCTTGCGCACCATCGAGGTACAAACCGAAGTTAGTGTGCTTGACTACTTGCAAGCTGTTGTAGCGCCCGACTAAAGCCATTTCCAATACCCTCATTGCGTGGGCGGCATTCTACCCGAGTTGCGCCTTGCACGCGCGCAGGCCTGAAAATTCACAAGCTGGCATGGCGTTTCACTGGCAACACTCCACTCGTCTGATCAATCGGTTGAGTTTTGCCCTGTCATCAACCCCGGCCCGCCCAATGGTTTCGAGCTAAAACAGCAAGTTAGCGCTTTATTTCATCGATTAACTGAGATTATTTCGGATCTCAGCACTTATTCTCCGGGGATATTTGCCAAGCAATTGTCAAGTATTTCCTGTACGATGCCTGGCCAAGTTAATTTTCTACAGGTTAGTGGCCGCCATGCGCGTAAAAGCATCCAACAGCAAAGCAAAGCCAGCTCCCGCCGTTGAAACCAGCGAATCGATCAACAGCCAGATTGCTGCGTTCCTCAAGTCCGGTGGCGAAATCCAGCAGATTGCCAAGGGCGTGAGCGGCCAGACTTTCGGCCCGTCCAAGCAGATCAGCCTGGGCAAGAAGTAATACCTGCGCACTGCATCTGGTCCCTAAGCGTCTTGCCCTCAAGGCGCTAGGACTAGAGTTTGAAACACCCTCGCACCGCATCCAATATCAAGCTAATCGACGAACGGGTCTCAACACCTGGCATTCGCCGGTATCCTTGCACACGTCTAGCACGGGCATCTGCTCGAACCCATCCGTTACTGCTCCTCGCTTTTCATGGAGTGAAGCATGCTTAAACGCTGCATTTTCCTGGTCAGTATCCTGGTCGCCAGCCCATTGGCCGAAGCGCAGATTTTCCAGCGCGAACTGGGTGACTTCGACCTGAAATTGGGCACCACCCCCAGCCGGAGCATGGCCCAGGGCCTGGTCAAGCCGACCTCCCCTGGTAGCGACTCGTTCCACGGCGGCCTGGACTTGAGCCACGACAGCGGCCTGTATTTCGGCCAGTTTTCACCGAACATGGGCCTTTCCTCACCCAACAATCTCGAAGTCGACTCCTACCTGGGTTTCAAACGCCCTTTCGACCAGACCCTGGGCTATGAAGTGGGCTTGATTCACTATAGCTACCCCAAGGTCAGCCCCCTCGACAGCCAGGAGGTCTACGGCGGCCTGAATCTGTTGGGCAACCGCTTTGGCGTGTCTTTCAGCAACGACCCCGACCGCCAGGACAGCACCCTGTTTGCCGACCTCGGCGGCACCCAGCCTTTCGGTATCGGCGTCAGCATGAAGTACACCACCCACCAATTGGGCACACCGGTCTCGGTGGAAAACGGCGCCATCAGCAGTTTCAGCGATTGGTCGGTGCAATTTTCCCGGGCGTGGAAAGGCATTGACCTGGACCTGATCTACAGCGATTCCAGCCTCAGCGGCGGTGACTGCTCGGCCTACTCCGGACACAATTCGCAATGTGACGGTCTGTTGACCTTGAAGGCTGTCCGGCCGTTTTATTGATGGGCTGAACTGTCGCACCCCGCGCAGGTTCACATGCATTAACCCCATCCGTGCAAGGACTCGCCCATGTTGCGCCGGCTCAAACTCCTGATGGTACTGTTGACCCTGAGCCTGGTGCTCGCCGGCTGCAATCGCGTGGGCCTGGCCTACCGTAATCTCGACGTGATCATCCCCTGGACCCTCAACGACTACCTGGACATGAACGCCGGGCAAAAGAGCTGGTTCAACGATACCCTCAAGGAACACCTGGCCTGGCATTGCACCACACAATTGCCGGGTTATCTGGACTGGCTGGACCGCCTGCAGCAAATGGTCGACAGCAACCAAATCACTGACGCCGCGCTGCAAACCCGAACCGTCGAAGCCAAGCAGGCGATTGCCGAGATCGCACGGGAAATCACCCCGTCCGCTGTGCAGTTGCTGCAAGGTCTCGATGATCAGCAGGTCAAGGACATGAGCGAGGCCCTTGCCAAGGACCTGCGCAAACGCCAGGACGAATACCTCAAGCCACCGCTGGCCCAGCAGGTCAAGGAGCGCGCCGAGCGCATGAGCAAGCGCCTGGACGCCTGGATCGGCCCGCTGAGCGCCAGCCAGCAACACCGCGTAACGGCCTGGTCCATCGCCCTGGGTGAACAGAACCAGGCGTGGATCGGCAACCGCGCCCATTGGCAGGCGCAGTTTATCGAGGCCGTCGAGCACCGCCACGACGCCGACTTCCCGCAGAAGATGCAACGTTTGCTGGTGGACAGGGAGAGCTTATGGACGCCTGAATACCGTGCTGCATATGCTCAGACCGAAGCGGCAGCGCGCAGCCTGATCGTGGACCTGATGGCTGAGAGCACGATGCAACAGCGGCAGAAGCTGAAGCAAAAAATCGACGGCGTACGGAGCGATTTCAAAGCACTCAAATGCCTCAAGGCCGGCGCAAATCAATAGGGAAGGGAGCAGGGCTCCCACCCACATTGGATTCGGGGGTTAGATAGCGCCACCGGCAATCGCAGCTTTGGAAGAGACTTGATCGAAGGTCGCCTCCTCCAGCGCGTCCTCCTGCTCGTCCATCACTTGACGGGGGTGCTCATTGCCAGGAATCGAACTGTCGATCAACGCCAGCAGGCTTGCGCCCCGCGGGGTCAAGATGAAGTTCTCACCGTTGCCGCCCTCCTCTTCGGGACGCGACTCAATGAACCCGCGCTTGAACAGCAGCGCCTCGTAGTCCGCAGCAGTCTTTTTCAGCGCATCCAGATTCCCGGTGTCCTCGCCAGCCGTCGCTTTATCAGCAGCTTCCTGTTCGGCGTATTTACGCGGGGCAAAGCTACCCTCGCCGTTCTGCACTTCATGCAGCAGACGTTCGATCAGATCCCAGTTGTAAGTCGTCATCCTGATTCCTCCTGCAGGCCGATGGAAAATTAGCCCGTCATAGGTAGTGACACGTGCGGGCACTGGCCGTTCACCCGGATAGACGGGCGTCATTTCTCTGAACTTTCCAGACGTTCGCCGCCTCAACTGCCTATACCGCCAAGGAGGTCCGACCATGAAAACCCTGAGAAACCTGGCCATCGCCGCCACGTTGCTTGCCGCCCTGCCCGCCTGGGCTTGTACGCTCGACGAGGCCACGGCCAAGCGCGAAGAACTGGCCAAGGAAGTGACCAAGCTCACCGAGCAGAACCCAACCAAGGCCAAGGAGATGAATGACGAGTTGCAGAAAATGGATCTGGATACCGAAAGTGCCGAGTTTCCGGACAAGTGCCAGTTGATTGATGCCCGGCTTAAGGAATTGAAGGAAGCGGCCGCCAAAACAGAAAACTGATGGCGAAAAAAAACCGGACATCGTCCGGTTTTTTTATGCCCAGCTGCTTATTCGGCAGCCGGTGCTTCTGGCTTGCGGCGCTTGAGCGGCGCCATGCCGTCCTTGCTGACCAGCGACAGGTTGTCGGTCTTCGGCCGGTTGGCGATCTTGCGCTTGGTCGGCGATTTGGCGCCGGCCTTTTTCTTGTCACCCTTGGCGTCGGTCTTTTTCTTCTTCACGCCCACGGCCTTGCCCGAAGCCTTGACCTTCTTCGGCCCGGTGTAGGTGCCTTTGACTTCCTTGATGATGCGGCGCTCGAACGACTGCTTGAGGTAGCGCTCGATGCTCGACATCAGGTTCCAGTCGCCGTGGCAGATCAGCGAGATGGCCAGGCCATCGTTGCCGGCACGTCCGGTACGGCCAATACGGTGTACGTATTCGTCGCCGCTGCGAGGCATGTCGAAGTTGATCACCATGTCCAGGCCGTCCACGTCCAGGCCGCGGGCGGCGACGTCGGTGGCCACCAGGACCTTCACGCCGCCAGCCTTGAGGCGGTCGATGGCCAGCTTGCGGTCCTTCTGGTCTTTCTCGCCGTGCAGCACGAACGCCTTATAGTCCTGCGCCACCAGGCGACCGTAGATGCGGTCAGCCGCGGCCCGGGTGTTGGTAAACACGATGGCCTTCTGATAGGTCTCGTTGGCCAACAGCCAGTTGAGGATCTGCTCTTTGTGCACGTTGTGGTCGGCGGTGACGATCTGCTGGCGCGTGGTCGCGTTGAGATCGCTGACGTTGTTGACCTGCAGGTGCTCGGGGTTGTTCAGGACCTTGGCGACCATGTCGCGCAGGGTCGAACCGCCAGTGGTGGCGGAGAACAGCATGGTCTGCTGGCGATTGACGCACTCGGCCACCAGGCGCTGCACGTCATCGGCGAAGCCCATGTCGAGCATGCGGTCGGCTTCGTCGAGCACCAGCACTTCGACTTCCTTGAGATCAAGGTTACCGGCATTGAGTTGCTCGATCATGCGCCCCGGAGTGCCGATCAGGATGTCCGGCACCTTGCGCAGCATGGCGGCCTGGACCTTGAAGTCTTCGCCGCCGGTGATCAGGCCGGACTTGATGAAGGTGAACTGCGAGAAGCGCTCCACTTCCTTCAAGGTCTGCTGGGCCAGCTCGCGGGTCGGCAGCAGGATCAAGGTCTTGATGCTCACACGGACTTTGGCCGGGCCGATCAGGCGGTGCAGGATCGGCAAGACAAAAGCAGCGGTCTTGCCGCTGCCGGTTTGAGCCGTCACCCGCAGGTCACGCCCCTGGAGCGCGAGCGGGATGGCCGCTGCTTGCACAGGCGTAGGCTCGACAAATTTAAGCTCGGCCACGGCTTTGAGCAGGCGTTCGTGCAGGGCGAATTGGGAAAACACGGGTGCTACCTCGAAGAAATACAAAATATCAGCGGCATAGGTTACCGGTTTCGCGCGTCCAAACCGAGTTTCTTTACGCGAACAGGGCTAATCAGCTGCTTTTTTGTCAGCGTATTTGTCTAGAACGTCAACTTTGTTGCACTTAAATGCTCTAATCCCCCCGTCTCGCCTTACAGAAGAATCGGTTTCATTCATGGATATCAAACAGCTCTGGCTCAACGCCCAGGACCTCTGGGGCACCCTCGATGAACATCCGCTGCTGCACGCCGGCCTCGGCTTGCTGGTGTTGCTGGTGATGGCCCTGCTACTCGGACGGGTAGCACGCTACCTCATTATTCACGCCATCAAATTGCTTGGCCGGCAACCGGCCCTGCACTGGCTCAACGACCTGCTGCACAACAAAGTCTTCCATCGCCTGGCGCAGATGACCCCGTCCCTGGTGATCCAGTTCGGCCTGTACCTGGTGCCGGGCCTGAGCAAGACCGCCATCCTGTTTATCGGCAATGTGGCCCTGGCGATCACCATTCTGTTCCTGGTGCTGGCCATGAGCGCGCTGCTCAATGCCCTGCTGGACATCTACGCCCGTACCGAACACGCGCGCACCCGCTCGATCAAGGGCTATGTGCAACTGGCGAAGATGGTGTTGTTCGTGTTTGGCGCGATCATCATTGTCGCTACGCTGATCGACCGTTCGCCGCTGCTGTTGCTGTCGGGGCTGGGTGCCATGTCAGCGGTGATCCTGTTGGTGTACAAGGACACCCTGCTGTCATTCGTCGCCAGCGTGCAGCTGACCAGCAACGACATGCTGCGGGTCGGCGACTGGATCGAAATGCCCCAGGTCGGCGCGGACGGTGATGTGGTGGATATCACCCTGCACACGGTCAAGGTGCAGAACTTCGACAAGACCATCGTCTCCATCCCCACCTGGCGCCTGATGTCCGAGTCGTTCAAGAACTGGCGCGGCATGCAGGCTTCCGGTGGGCGGCGCATCAAGCGCAGCCTGTATATCGACGCCAGCGGCGTCCGTTTTTTGCGCGATGACGAAGAAGTGCGCATGACCCAGGTGCACCTGCTCACCGGCTACATCGGTCGCAAGCAGGCCGAACTCAAGGCCTGGAACGAAGCCCAGGGCCACAGCGCGCAACTATCGGCCAACCGCCGGCGCATGACCAACCTCGGCACGTTCCGCGCCTACGCACTGGCGTACCTGCAAAGCCACCCGGACATCCAGCCGAACATGACCTGCATGGTGCGCCAGATGCAGACCACCGCCCAGGGCGTGCCGCTGGAGATCTACTGCTTTACCCGCACCACGGCGTGGGGCGATTACGAGCGGATCCAGGGGGATATCTTTGATTATCTGTTGGCGGTGTTGCCGGAGTTCGGGTTGAGCCTGTATCAGCAACCGAGCGGCAATGACCTGCGCGCCGGCGTATTGCCTGCCTTGGTCGGAGCCACCCAGGTGTCCAACGTCGAAACGGTGTGATGTGACCCAAACGGGATTACGGCAGTGATGCCGTAATCTCTTTGCGGCACACCTCAAGCACTTCATCGGCGAGGGCGGAATCATCCGGACACGCCCGCGACAGCATAATGGCGCCGATGGCGTGGGCCATCCTGTTGAGCATTTTCGCGCGCACGTCTTCCTGTGGTTCGTCCTGCGCCGCGTTGTACTTTGCCTGCAGGGCCTGCAGCGTGTTTTCCAACCCGTTGGCGAAGGTCTCCTTGAGCGTGTCCGATTGACGCGCAGCATCTGCACACAACGCCGCCAAGGTGCATCCGCCGCCGCGGTGGTCGCGGTGCTGCCTGGACAGGTACACCTCGAAAAACTGCTCCACCTCCAGGTGTTTGCTGTCGGCAAGCGACTGCGCCAGGCTGTTGGCGGCCGCTTCTGCCATCAAATCCGCCTTGGAGCCGAAATGCTTGTAGAAGCCGCCCTGGGTGAAACCGGCGGCAGCCATCAGTTCGGCCACACCCACACCATCGAAACCGCGTTCACGAAACAGCTCGGAAGCCGTCGCGACGATATGCGCTCGATTGCTTTGTGATTGTGTCTTGGTGATCTTCATTTTTTGCGCTCCTGCTGCCCTGCGATTGCCCTGCAATATAGGCATCTTACTATGATGTTGATCGTAATCAAAACCGTTGACAGTTTTGATTATGATCGACATCATAAAACCTCATCGCATCCACAGAGCATCACACCATGAGCACTTCCACTACCGTTCTCATCACTGGCGCCTCGACCGGCATTGGCGCCGCCTACGCCGAGCGTTTTGCCCAGCGCGGCCACAATCTTGTATTGGTCGCCCGTGACACCCAGCGCCTGGAAGCGCTCGCCGCCCGCCTGCGTGAACAGCACGCCATCAGCATTGATATCCTCCCCGCCGACCTGACTCAAAGCGCTGACCTGGCAGCGGTTGAAGCGCGCCTGCGCGAGGACGCCAGCATTGGCACGCTGGTGAATAATGCCGGGGCCGCGCAGTCCGGCAGCTTTATCGAACAGTCCAGCGACAGCGTCGCTCAGTTGGTTGCGCTCAACACCACGGCGTTGGTGCGACTTGCCAGCGCCATTGCCCCGCGCCTGGCAGCAGCAGGTGACGGCGCTATCATCAACATAGGCTCGGTAGTGGGCCTGGCGCCGGAGTTCGGCATGACGGTGTATGGCGCCACCAAGGCGTTCGTACTGTTCCTGTCCCAGGGTATGAGCCTTGAGCTGGCTCCCAAAGGCGTCTATGTGCAGGCCGTGCTGCCGGCGGCCACGCGTACCGAGATCTGGGAGCGGGCTGGCATTGACATCAATACCCTCACGGACGTGATGGAAGTGGGTGACCTGGTCGATGCGGCGCTGATCGGCTTTGACCGTCGCGAGCCCGTGACGATCCCGCCGTTGCAGGACGGCGCTCGCTGGGATGCCTTGCAGGCAGCGCGACAAGGCTTGCTGGCGCAGATCAAGCAGTCCAAGGTGGCTGACCGCTACTTGGTCAAAGCCTGATCAACCCTTTTGCAGGCGTGCTGTGCTACTGCGATGCATAGGCGCCTGCCCTTCCCGTCGAAGCGATGAGCGTTGAACCATGAAGGCATTTTCAATCGAGCGTTACGGCAAGCACACAGGCCGCATCACCGAAGCCCCGGCACCGGTGGTGGGTGAACATGACGTGCTGGTTCAAATACATGCCAGCAGCATCAATGTGCTGGATGCAAAAATCGCCAAAGGCGAATTCAAACTGATCCTGCCGTATGCGTTGCCGTTGACACTGGGCAATGACTTGGCCGGTGTGGTGCTCAGCGTGGGGTCGGCGGTACGACGCTTCAAGCCGGGTGACGAAGTCTATGCTCGCCCTCCCCAGCAGCGCATCGGCACGTTCGCCGAGCTGATTGCGGTACGCGAAGACGCAGTGGCACGCAAACCTGCAAACATCACAATGGAGCAAGCCGCCTCCCTACCCCTGGTCGCGCTGACCGCGTGGCAGGTGCTGGTTGAAACGGCGAGGCTGAAAAAAGGCCAGAAGGTCTTCATTCACGCCGGCTCCGGTGGTGTCGGCAGTATCGCCATCCAGCTCGCCAGGCATTTGGGCGCTTTTGTCGCTACGACCACCAGTACCGCCAACGTCGAGTGGGTCAAGGCGCTGGGCGCGGATGTGGTGATCGACTACAAGCAGCAAGACTTCGAAACCGTGCTCAACGACTACGACGTGGTCATGAACAGCCTCGGCCCGGATGCGCTGGCAAAGTCACTCGACATTCTCAAGCCGGGCGGCCAGCTCATCTCCATCTCAGGGCCACCGACGCCGGCATTCACTCGCGAGCAAAACCTGTCGTGGGGATTGGGCTTGGTCATGGGTGTCTTGAGCAGTGGCATTCGCCGCAAAGCGCGCAGAAAAAACGTCCGTTATGACTTCGTCTTCATGCGCGCCAGTGGTGCCCAACTGGATGAACTCACCGCGCTGGTTGAGTCCGGCATTATCAAGCCGGTGATCGACCGTACCTTCCCTTTCGAGTCGACGGCCGAGGCCTTGAGTTATGTCGAACAAGGCCGGGCCAAAGGCAAAGTCGTGATCACGATAAAGGAGACGATACCGCCTGACGCACACCCAGCCGGCTGATCCACACCGCCGCCAGAATCACCAGGCCGCCCAAGGCCAAACGCCCCAGCGGCTCGTGCTGGTTCCAGATCAGCAGGTTCAGCAGCAGCCCCACCGGCACATGCAAGTTGTTCATCACCGCCAGGGTGCCGCCATTGACCAGGCAGGCGCCCTTGTTCCACCAGTACATGCCCAGCGCGGTGCTGACCACTCCCAGGAACACCAGCACGCCCCATTGCAGCGGCGCTTGCGGCAGGAAATCAGCCTTGCCGAACAGCAGGAATGCGGGCAACACCACCAGCAGGGCGCCCAGGTAGAAATAACCGAAACGCCGGAAATGCGGTTGGTCACTCGGATAACGCGCCACCAGGTGCTTGTACATGACTTGCCCGGCCGCGTAGGTGAAGTTGGCCAGCTGCAACAGCAAGAACCCCATCAGGAAGTGGGGCGTGATCTGATCAAAACGAATCACTGCCGCACCGCTCACCGCCACCAAGGCTGCGACCAGCGCCCAAGGGTTGAAACGGCGATTAAGCGCGTCTTCGATCAGGGTCACGTGCAACGGCGTGAGGATGGTGAACAGCAGCACTTCCGGCACCGTCAGCACCCGAAAGCTCAGGTACAGGCACACATAGGTCACACCGAACTGCAATGCACCGATCAGCAGCATGCCGCGCATGAACGCAGGCTCCACCGAGCGCCAGCGGGTCAGCGGGATAAAAATCAGCCCCGCCAGCACCACGCGCACCAGCACCGCAAAGTAGCTGTCGACGTGACCGGCGAGGTATTCGCCGATCAAGCTGAAGGAAAATGCCTGAATCAGGGTGACAACCAGTAGATAGCCCATGCGCGCCTCATGTCGAATGGTCGCGACATTAAAGCTTTTCGCGGTTTGAAGAAACTCGACGCAAAAAAAACCCGACCTCGCTCAAGCGGCAGTCGGGCAGGAGCACTCAGGAGCTACAAGTGCAAAGGGAGGTTCGATACGCGTACTTGAAGGGTTTGCGTGGCGCTATATAAACAGCGCGGGATTATCTGGCGATTAACGCTTCACGCCACCTGCGCCAGCAGTGCTTTAGCCTGATTGACGCCCTTCTCCTGGAAGCCCGCCCCCAGGTTCACCCCTTCGGCGTGAATGAAGGTCACGTCGTGGATGCCGATAAAAGCCATGACCTGGCGCAGGTACGGTTCCTGGTGATCCGAGGTGGCGCCGGCGTGAATGCCGCCACGAGCAGTGAGTACGATGGCACGCTTGCCGGTCAACAAACCCTGTGCCCCGGTGGCGGTGTACTTGAAAGTCACACCGGCCCGCAACACGTGATCCAGCCAGGCTTTAAGGGTGCTGGGGATGGAAAAGTTGTACATCGGCGCAGCCATCACCAATACATCGGCAGCCAGCAGTTCGTCAGTCAATTCATTGGAACGGTCCAGGGACACCTGTTCATCGTCGTTGCGCTGCTCGGCGGGTTTCATCCAGCCACCCAGCAGGTTGGCGTCCAAGTGGGGAACGGGATTGCGCGCCACGTCACGCAGGGTGATGCGGTCGGCCGGATGGGCTGCTTGCCATTGACTGATGAACTGTTTGGTGAGCTGGCGGGAGATCGAATCCTGCTGGCGCGCACTGCTTTCGATGATCAGGACATTGGACATGGCTTGGTAGGCTCCATCGGTAATTGCTGTAAGTCGATGGAGCGAAGGTTAACCAGGGCCTATTCGATAAAAAAGCGCAAAAAACTGCTATAACCCATCTAGAAATTTGTTGTTAAGCGGAGTATTCCTGTCTGGCATGCTCCGCTGCTTTATTTTGGAGCGCAGTCCAAAGCAATACGCATTTTGATAATCGCGCGGTTGAACTTGGCCGTGGTGTTAGTGCTTTTGCCGGCGGGTACGGTCACGGTGCGACGGCGCGGCGATTCCGGGCCGTTGGTGAAGATTACCGAACACAGCACATCGTTGGTGCCGTAGTTACTCAACTGGATCGAACTGATGTCGGCGTCCACATCGGATGCGGTGTAGTCCACGCTTACGCCGTTGATCTTTTTAGTCACGTCGATGGGGTAGGCAAACGCGCTCATCGGCAGCAGCGCCAGCAACACACAACAGAATTTTCTCATTCGGCAGTCTCCAATAAGGACCGCCAGCTTAGGACAAGAGGAGCTCATCTTGAAAGCGCCCCGCGTTACCCTCGATCAATGGCGCACATTGCAAGCCGTGGTCGACCACGGCGGCTTCGCCCAGGCCGCAGAAGCGCTGCACCGTTCACAGTCCTCGGTGAGCTACACCGTGGCCCGTATGCAGGACCAACTGGGTGTGCCGCTGCTGCGCATCGATGGGCGCAAGGCGGTGCTTACCGAAGCCGGTGAAGTGCTATTGCGCCGTTCCCGCCAGTTGGTGAAGAACGCCAGTCAATTGGAAGACCTCGCCCACCATATGGAACAGGGCTGGGAAGCTGAAGTGCGCCTGGTGGTGGACGCTGCCTACCCCAACGCGCGCCTGGTGCGCGCCCTCACCGCGTTTATGCCCCAAAGCCGCGGCTGCCGCGTGCGCCTGCGCGAAGAAGTGCTGTCGGGGGTCGAGGAGCTGCTCATGGAAGGCGTGGCCGACTTGGCGATTTGCGGCTTCAGTATCCCCGGTTACCTGGGCACGGAAATGAGCGCGGTGGAATTCATTGCCGTCGCCCATCCCGAGCACGCCTTGCACCGTATGGGCCGCGAACTCAGCTTCCAGGACCTGGAAAGCCAGATGCAGGTGGTGATCCGCGACTCCGGCCGCCAGCAACCGCGGGATGTTGGCTGGCTCGGCGCCGAACAGCGCTGGACCGTCGGCAGCCTGGCCACCGCCGCAGCCTTCGTCAGCAGCGGCCTGGGTTTTGCCTGGTTGCCCCGGCACATGGTCGAGCGCGAACTGAACGAAGGGGTGCTCAAGCAACTGCCTTTGGCACAGGGCGGCAGCCGCCACCCGACGTTCTACCTGTATTCAAACAAAGATAAACCCCTGGGGCCGGCGACGCAGATCCTCGTGGAACTGCTGCGCACCTTTGACACCGCTCCCCTGGACGCGCCCTTTGCCGCGCCCCTGCAAGCCTGAAACGGAGTTCATCCATGGCCTGGTTCGAGCATGAAGGCTGCAGCCTGCATTACGAGGAATACGGCCACGGCAACCCGCTGATCCTGATCCATGGCCTGGGCTCAAGCAGCCAGGATTGGGAGCTGCAAGTGCCGGTACTCGCCCGGCACTATCGCCTGATCGTGGTCGACGTGCGCGGCCATGGCCGCTCCGACAGACCCCGCGAGCGCTACAGCATCCAGGGGTTCACCTTCGATCTGATTGCCCTGATCGACCACCTGGACCTGCCTGCGGCCCATGTAGTGGGGTTATCCATGGGCGGCATGATTGCCTTCCAACTGGCCGTAGATGAACCCGCACGGGTCAAGAGCCTGTGCATCGTCAACAGCGCGCCCGAGGTCAAGGTGCGCAGCGCTGGTGACTATTGGCAGTGGGCCAAGCGCAGGACCCTGGCCCGCGTGCTCAGCCTGAGCACCCTCGGCAAGGCCCTGGGCGAACGGCTGTTCCCCAAACCAGCGCAGGCCGACCTGCGGCGCAAGATGGCCGAACGCTGGGCAAAGAACGACAAACGTGCTTATCTCGCCAGCTTCGACGCGATTGTGGGCTGGGGCGTGCAGGAACAACTTTCGAAGATTACCTGTCCAACCCTGGTCATCAGCGCCGACCACGACTACACCCCCGTGGCGCAGAAAGAAATCTATGTAAAACTGCTGCCCGATGCGCGGCTGGTCGTTATTGAAGATTCCCGCCATGCCACGCCCTTGGATCAACCCGAAGTCTTTAACGCGACCTTGCTCGATTTTCTAAAGACCGTCGAAACCACTACCCAGGATCACTGACCCATGCTGAAAAAAATCGCCTTCTTTGCCGGTTCCGTTCTGTTCGCTGCCAACCTGATGGCGGCCGAACCTGCCAAGGCGCCCCACGTATTGATCTCCACTACCAACGGTGACATCGAAATCGAACTGGACCCGGTCAAGGCGCCGATCAGTACCAAGAACTTCCTTGCCTATGTCGACAAGGGTTTCTATACCAATACGATCTTCCACCGCGTGATCCCGGGTTTCATGGTCCAGGGCGGCGGCTTTACCCAACAGATGTCGCAAAAACCGACCGAAGCGCCGATCAAGAACGAAGCCAGTAACGGCCTGCATAACGTGCGTGGGACCTTGTCGATGGCGCGCACCAATGACCCGAACTCGGCCACCAGCCAATTCTTCATCAACGTCGCCGACAATGCCTTCCTCGACCCGGGTCGTGATGCCGGTTATGCCGTGTTCGCCAAGGTTGTCAAAGGCATGGACGTAGTCGACATCATCGTCAACTCCCAGACCACCACCAAGCAAGGCATGCAGAACGTGCCAATCGATCCTGTCCTGATCAAGTCGGCCAAGCGCATCGACTGAGGTCAGCAGCAAGCTTCGCGCGCAGCCCACAAGGCAGCGCGCGCATTTGAAAGGAGAGCCCGCACGGCGGGCGTCAAGCCTAATGCTCTATCGTCGTTTTGAACAACTGATCGATATTTTCCGCGACGCGCCCAGCGCCGCGCCTCCCGATAAAGTCCTGCCCTTCTATCTCTACTACCTGCGCCAGGTGTGGCCGCATTTCGCCGCCCTGCTGGTGGTGGGCCTGATTGGGGCGCTGATCGAAGTCGCGCTGTTCAGCTATTTGAGCCGCATCATCGACCTGGCCCAGGGCACGCCGCCCGCCGATTTCTTCCAGATCCACAGCACCGAGCTGATCTGGATGGCCGTGGTCGCCCTGCTCTTGCGCCCGATTTTCGGCGCCCTGCACGACCTGCTGGTACATCAGACCATCAGCCCCGGCATGACCAGCCTGATTCGCTGGCAGAACCACAGCTACGTGCTCAAGCAGAGCCTGAATTTCTTCCAGAACGACTTCGCCGGGCGCATTGCCCAGCGCATCATGCAAACCGGTAACTCACTGCGCGATTCCGCCGTGGCGGCGGTGGATGCGATCTGGCACGTGGCGATCTACGCCATCAGCGCCCTGGTGCTGTTCGCCGAGGCCGACTGGCGCCTGATGATCCCGCTGGTGAGCTGGATCATCTGCTACAGCCTGGCACTGCGTTACTTCGTGCCGCGTGTGAAGGAACGCTCGGTGATTTCCTCCGAAGCACGCTCCAAATTGATGGGCCGCATTGTCGACGGCTACACCAACATCACCACCTTGAAACTGTTCGCCCATACCCAATACGAGCAGCAGTACGCCAAGGAAGCAATCATCGAACAGACCGAAAAAACCCAGTTGGCCAGCCGCGTGGTGACCAGCATGGACATCGCGATTACCACCATGAACGGCCTGCTGATCGTCACCACCACCGGCCTGGCGCTGTGGTTGTGGACCCACTCGCTGATCTCGGTGGGCGCGATTGCCCTGGCCACCGGCCTGGTGATCCGTATCGTCAACATGTCCGGCTGGATCATGTGGGTGGTCAATGGCATCTTCGAGAACATCGGCATGGTGCAGGACGGCCTGAAAACCATTGCCCAGCCGCTGGCCGTGATCGACCGCGACAACGCCCCACGCCTGAGCGTGCCCCAGGGTGAAGTGCGCTTCGAACAGGTAGATTTCCACTACGGCAAGAAGAGCGGAATCATTGGTGGCCTGAACCTGGAGATCAAGGCCGGGGAGAAGATCGGCCTGATCGGCCCGTCCGGAGCGGGCAAATCGACCCTGGTCAACCTGCTGCTGCGCCTCTACGACCTGCAGGGCGGACGCATCCTGATCGACGGCCAGAATATCGCCGAAGTCGCCCAGGAAAGCCTGCGCGAACAGATCGGCATGATCACCCAGGACACTTCGCTGCTGCACCGTTCGATCCGCGACAACCTGCTGTACGGCAAGCCCGACGCCACGGACGAAGAGCTCTGGGCCGCGGTGCACAAGGCCCGCGCCGATGAGTTCATCCCACTGCTGTCGGACTCCGAAGGCCGCACCGGGCTGGACGCCCATGTGGGTGAGCGCGGGGTGAAACTCTCCGGCGGTCAGCGCCAACGTATCGCCATCGCCCGCGTGCTGCTCAAGGACGCGCCGATCCTGATCATGGACGAAGCCACCTCGGCGCTGGACTCGGAAGTGGAAGCGGCGATCCAGGAAAGCCTGGAAACCCTGATGCAGGGCAAGACGGTGATTGCCATCGCGCACCGGTTGTCGACCATTGCGCGCATGGATCGCCTGGTCGTGCTGGAGAAAGGCCAGATCGCCGAGAGCGGCAGCCATTCCGAATTGCTGGCACATGGAGGACTTTATTCGCGGTTATGGCAGCATCAAACCGGAGGGTTTGTCGGTATAGACTGATTTTATTGGGTAAACCGCCGTTCAATTCCGAACAATTCTGACAGCTTTCTCCATCTGGCTGGTCGTGCGACACAATCCTGCTGTACTGCAATCAGGCCCCAGGAGGGCCCTGATTTAAGGCGGCAGGGAAGCCACACAGACCGTTAATCAGATAGAGCAATCTAAGGAAGTGTTCATGTCACTGTTCAAACGTTCCGTAACGGAAGGACTGGGTACGTTTTGGCTGGTGTTAGGTGGCTGCGGGAGTGCGGTGTTGGCCGCAGCGTTCCCCAACGTCGGCATCGGCCTGCTCGGCGTGTCCCTGGCCTTTGGGCTCACAGTGCTGACCATGGCATTTGCCATCGGGCATATCAGCGGTTGCCACCTTAACCCGGCCGTCTCGGTGGGGCTGGTGGTGGGCGGCAGATTCCCGGCCAAGGAATTGCCAGCCTATATAGTGTCCCAAGTGATCGGTGGCGCCATCGCCGCCGCACTGCTGTACTTCATCGCCAGTGGCAAACCCGGGTTCGAACTGGCCTCCGGGCTGGCAAGCAATGGTTATGGCGAGCATTCACCCGGTGGTTATTCAATGGCGGCAGGCTTTGTCTGCGAGCTGGTGATGACAGCGATGTTCGTGCTGATTATCCTTGGCGCCACCGACCGCCGTGCCCCGGCGGGCCTCGCGCCTATTGCCATTGGCCTGGCGCTGACGCTGATCCACTTGATCTCGATCCCGGTCACCAACACGTCGGTCAACCCAGCCCGCAGCACGGGGCCTGCGTTGATTGTCGGCGGTTGGGCAGTCCAGCAGCTATGGTTGTTCTGGCTCGCACCGATCCTCGGCGCGGTGATCGGCGGCGTGACCTATCGATGGCTGGGCAAGGATGAAGGGGCCTAAGGCAAACGGATCAGCCCTGCCGATAAGGCAGGGCTGAATTCAATTCAATGTTGCTCAACCCTGATGGGCCTGCATGTATTGACGCAACAGTTGATTGATACGTGTCTGGTATCCAGTACCTTGCCCCTTGAACCACTCGAGAACGTCGGCATCCAGTCGAATAGTCACCGCCTGCTTCACCGGGACACGAAGCTCGGCACGCCGGAAAAATTCGGCGTCCAGCTCGGGGATATCACTGGTATCGATTTCTTCTTCATTCATCTTGGCCAAGCGCTTCCAATCAGTTTTCGATGTTTGCGTCATAGTATTTGGCCTCCTTCTTGGTTGCTTTTCGGGCCCAGATGATACGGATCACATCACCACGCCGCTCGGTATATACGACCACACCCATTAACAATTTGATCTAGCCAATACTGATCCAACGCTCTTCGCCATAATCCGCCCGATCATCGCGCTAGGCCAGCATTGGGTGTCTAAAAATATCAGGGACGTCGTTAAAATCGATGCCGTGCTTAGAAATATTGGCTTTGTTCTTGGCTTCATCCCACTCAAAATGCATGGCACATCCTGTATGTACTTTTGTACATACAGAATAGCGATTTGACCGTTCACCTGCAGTACTGCCAGACCGATGCTTTAGCCCTGCCGATAAGGCAGGGCTGACCTCGCCTCTTCGGCATACGCCAGAATCCCCACCCGTTCACGCTCAAGAAAATCCTCCACGGCACTCTTCAACCCCGGATGGCGCAGGTAGTGCCAGGACCGTGTAATCACCGGCTCAAACCCGCGAATCAATTTGTGCTCGCCCTGGGCACCGGCGTCGAAGCGTTGCAGGCCGTGGGCGATGGCGTAGTCCATGCCCTGGTAAAAACAGGTTTCGAAGTGCAGTCGGTCGAATTCCGCCAGGCAGCCCCAGTAGCGGCCGTAGAAGCTGTCGCCACCGATCAGGCTGAAAGCCATGGCTACCGGGCGCGAGCCTTGTTTGGCCAGCACCACGCGGATGGCCTCGGGCATGCGTTCGGCCAGCAGGCTGAAAAACGCACGGGTCAGGTAGGGCGATTGGCGGCGGACTGCATAGGTGTTGGCGTAGCAGGCATAGACAAAATCCCATTGAGCTTCGCTCAGTTCATGGCCTTGCAGCCACTCGAACTCAATGCCCTGCCCTGCCACTTGTTCGCGCTCCTTGCGCATCTGTTTACGCTTGCGTGAACTCAAGGCATCGAGAAAATCCTGGAAGTCGCGGTAGCCGCGGTTCTGCCAATGAAACTGGCAGCCCAGGCGTTGCATCCAGCCCGGCTGCAGGGACAACGCCTCATCGGCCAAGGCGTCAGTGAAATTGATATGGGCACTGGAGAGCCCTTCGATCTCCAGGTAGCCCGGCAGACTCTTGAGCAACTCGAAGCCGTCCTCGGCATTGGCGGCCAAAATACGTGGGCCGCTGACGGGACTGAACGGCACCGCCGTCAGCAGCTTGGGATAGTAGTCAATACCGGCGCGCTCACAGGCATCGGCCCAGCCATGGTCGAACACATACTCGCCGTAGGAATGCCATTTGCGATAGCTCGGCAGTGCCGCCACCAGGCGCTGCCCTTCCCAGTGCAGCAGATGCTCCGGCTGCCAGCCCGATTGCGGCCTCAGGCTGGCGCTGTCCTCCAGCGCGCTCAAGAACCCATGCCGTACAAACGGCTGGGCCTGCGGCACCAGGGCGTCCCAGACCTCTGGGGCGATTTCGGACAGGCTGTCCAGGCGTTGCAACGGCATCGGCATCCTCACTGATTCTTGGCGTTAAAGCCTGGCGAGTATCGCTTATCGCAACCCAGTGCACACCTTGAAAACACGCTGACAGACTTGGAAATAAATAGTTCCAACCTCAGCCCATTTGTCATCTAGATGAAATCACTTAGCCACTACTCCGTCATAAACGGTCGCGATACTGACGCCAGTTTTTAGAGCGCCTGGGTCTACCGGGTGACATTTTTTCCGTCCGTCATTGGTCGGTTGTGTCCTGGATGGTTTGCCATCCCTCCTCACTTTCGGAGATTGATATGCGTCTTGCTTCCACTAAAACTGCGGCGGTCCTGTGTGGCGGCCTGTTGCTGGCCCTGAGCCTACCGGCCAGCGCTGCAGTCGACGCTAAATTGCTCGACATGCTCAAGGCCAACGGCCAGATCACTGCGGCGCAGTACAGCGAACTGCAAGCAGAGCTGGCCAGGGACCAAAAAGAACAGCAGATCGCACGGCAAGCTCAACAAGAGACCAACGAGCAGATCGCGGCCACCGCGAAAAAAACCAACGAGCTGAGCAGCTTCGACCAGAAGCTGGCCTGGGCCGCCAAAACCCAGTTCAAAGGTGACGTACGCTTCCGCCAGGAAACCATCAAGATCGATGGCGAGCCCAACAACGGCGGGCGTGACAAGGACCGTCAACGTATCCGTGCCCGCCTGGGTGCCTACACCGAGATCAACCCACAGGTGGACACCGGCATCCGCATCGCCACCGGTGGCGGCGACGACGCTCGTTCCACCAACCAGGATCAGGATGGCTACTTCGATAAAAAATCGATCTGGCTGGACCTGGGCTACATCGACTACCACCCGGACCAGATCAAGAACCTGCACGTGATCGGCGGCAAGATGCTCCAGCCATGGGTGAGCATGGGCGACGTGATCTGGGATAGCGATATCAACCCGGAAGGCCTGGCCGTTACCTACAAATACCCACTGGGCAGCAGCGCCGAACTGTTCGGCAGCCTTGGCAACTACAACCTCAAGGACAACGTCGACGGAGACGGCGTGCAGTTCCGCCACGACCTGCGCCTGACATCCGGCCAGCTGGGTACGCGTTTCTCGGTCACCGACAACCTGAAAATGACCTTGGGCGGCAGCGTCTACGCCTACAAAAATGACGAGGACAGCCGCTGCACAACCACCACCACGCCTTGCGCGTTGGCGGTCAACGGCAACTCGGCCAACAACGAATTCCGCCTGTATGAAGGTTTTGCCCAGGCAGATATCGGCGGCCTGGCAGTGCCCCTGGCGTTCTACGGCCAGTACGTGAAGAACAACGATGCTGTGACCGACCAGGACACCGCGTGGTTGCTGGGTGCCAAGTCCAAGGTGTTCGGTTTCAACCTGGACTACAACTACCGCGACGTTCAACGTAATGCCGTCGTAGGCGCCTTCACCGATTCGGACTTCGCCAACGGTACCACCGGTTCGCGCGGCCACAAGATGAAGGTCAGCTACGACATCGACAAGAACTTTGCCCTCGGCGCCACGTACTTCCTGACCAAGGCTGACTACGCCAGCCGCACGCAGCGTGATGCCAATACCAACACCTTGCAGTTGGATGCTGAAGCCAAGTTCTAACCCCCCCGTTGTAGGAGCGGGCTTGCTCGCTCCTACAGATCTTTCAGCCGTTCGGCTGCCAATCGTTCAGCCAGCGCATCGACATCCTTTACCGGCTCCTGCGGCAGGATCTTCAGCGTCGCCTGCATCAGGCGCATCTGACGGATAAAGCGTCGGCAGTTCGGGCAGAACATCAAGTGATGACGCACGAGCAGACGCTCGCGAAAGGTCAATTGCCCATCGAGATAATCACTGGAGCGAGCGACTTGTTCCTTACAGGTCAACATTCTCCCGTTTCCTCAAAATGCTCCACCGTGGCGAAGACTTTAAGCCGCGCTCGATGCAACAGCACACGTACATTGGAAAGTGAAAGGCTCAGAAGATTACAGATTTCTTCCAACTCCAATCCCTGGCGTTCACGTAGCACCAGCACACTGCCCTGCAATTGGGACAAGCTCAGAATCGTGTGCTCCAGGCATTCGCGCAATTCATCCTCGGTCAGCAGCGCTTCCGGGGTGTCCTGGTGCCAGGCATACGGCGCGACTGCCCAGTGGCCGTCATCCGGGCTGAATCGCTCATCACCAATGGTGCCATGGGGCGAAGGCAAATCGTCGAGCAGCACTTCCCGGCGATTCTGTTTATAACGCCCTTTGGCGGAGTTGGCGGTGATGGTCAGCAGCCAGGTCTTGAGACTGGAGCGTCCTTCGAACCTGGCCAGGTTGCGCACCACCGAGAGCCAGGCGTCTTGCACCACCTCGTCGGCGTGGCGCTGGCCGACAATGGCATAGGCCACCGCGCGCATTGCGCTCTGGTAAGTGCTGACCAATTCCTTGTAGGCCCGCTGCTCTCCCTTGAGCAAGCGTTCAAGCAGGTGCGCGTCGTCCGCTGCAGCCATTCAAACCTCGATCTTGCTGAAAATACGGCCAGTTCTTACAGATCAGCGCTTGCGCAGGATCACGCTGCCAATCGAATACCCGGCGCCGAACGAGCTAAGCACCGCCACGGTGCCCTTGGGCAAGTCGTCCTGATAGGTGTGAAACGCAATCACCGAACCGGCGGAGCTGGTATTGGCATACGTATCGAGGATCACCGGCGCTTCTTCCACCGACGCGTCGCGCCCCAGCAGCTTTTTCACGATCAGGTGGTTCATGCTCAGGTTGGCCTGGTGCAGCCAGAAGCGCTTCACATCGGTGACGTCCAGCTGGTTTTCCGCCAGGTGTGCACCAATCAACTCGGCCACCATCGGGCAGACATCGCGGAAGACCTTGCGGCCTTCCTGCACGAACAGCTTGTCAGGGGCGCCGACACCTTCTTCCGCCGTGCGGTTGAGGAAGCCGAAATTGTTGCGGATGTTGTTGGAGAACTTGGTCAGCAGCTTGGTGCTCACCACCTCGAACTGGTGCTCGGACGTCGCCAGGTCAGCGCGCTCCAGGACCACCGCGGTGGCGGCATCACCAAAGATGAAGTGACTGTCGCGGTCACGGAAGTTCAGGTGGCCGGTGCAGACTTCCGGGTTGACCATCAGGATCGCCCGGGCCTGGCCCAACTGGATGCTGTTGGTTGCATTCTGGATGCCGAAGGTGGCCGAGGAGCACGCCACGTTCATGTCGAAACCGAAGCCCTGGATACCCAAGGCTTCCTGGACTTCGATAGCAATCGCCGGGTAGGCGCGCTGCAGGTTGGAGCAGGCGACGATCACGCCGTCGATATCCGCGGCAGTCTTGCCGGCGCGTTGCAGGGCCTGTTCGGCAGCGCCGACGGCCATCTGGCAGAGCACCGACCATTCGTCGTTGCTGCGCTCGGGCAAGCGTGGGGCCATGCGCTGAGGGTCGAGGATGCCGTCCTTGTCCATCACAAAACGGCTCTTGATACCGGACGCTTTCTCGATGAATGCCGCGCTCGACTCCGTCAGCGCTTGCACATCGCCACGCTCGATGGCGGCAGCGTTGTCAGCATTGAACTGTTGTACGTAGGCATTGAAAGACTGCACCAGCTCTTCGTTGGAGATGCTGTTGGCCGGGGTATACAGGCCGGTGCCGCTGATGACGACGTTATGCACGGTCGTTCCTCTAAATCTGTCAGGCAGAAGATATTGGTACCGTCGTACCAAACTGTAAGTCGTTTGAGTCCATCAGGCGGGCATCAAACTGGCAATTCGTTATTCAATCTTGTGACCGCGAAGTTTGCCACAATGCCGGGGATTTGGCGCCATAGGCCACACAAACACCTTGAATGTGGGACCTGCCCAGTTCGGGAAACCGGGAAGGTTCAGGGCTCTACCTGGCTCCACTGCTTGCTCAAGCGTTTATCGGAAATCGGCACCTTGGTGCCCAACTGCTGGGCAAACAACGACACACGGTATTCTTCCAGCCACCAGCGGTACAGCTCCAACTGCGGGTCGCGCTTGCCTTCCTGGGTGTGTTTGTTCAGGCGGTTCTGGTATTGCGCCCACAGGCCGCCCAATTCGGTACTCCACACCCGGTCCTTCTGCACCTGGCTCGGCAGTTTTTCCAGGCGCAGCTCGATGGCCTTGAGGAAACGCGGCAGTTCCTTGAACCATTGCGCCGGGGTTTCCCGTACAAAACCCGGGTACACCAGGTTGCCCAGTTGCTGCTTGATATCGTTCAAGGCTACCGCCTGGGCCAGGTCGATCTTGCCTTTGAAGCGCTTTTGCAGGCCGTGCCACAGCTTCAGCACGTCCAGGGTCAGGCGCGCCAGGCGTTCGGCGTGTTCGGTCCAGCTGCCGCGCTTGCGTTCCGCCAAAGCCGCCAGGCCGGCGCCATCACGAGGCAGGCTGGCTTCGCCCTCCAGTACGCAGGTGTCGAGGCTGGCCAGCAGGATGTCTTCCACCAGCGCGTCGATACGCCCCAGCTCGCGGTACATCAAACCCAACTCGGTCAGGCCCGGCAATTTGCCGCGCAGGAATTTCGCCGGCTCGGCCAATTGTTGCATCAGCAGACGCTGCAACGCGCGGCGATGCTGGAACTCAGCCTCGGCGGCGGTAGAGAACCGGCCTTCCTTGACCGTACCATTTTCTTCCACCAGCGCCGGGTACACCGTCATCGACAGGCCGGCGATGTTTTGCTGGGTCTTTTCAGCAACCGCCGCGAACACCTTGGCTTCCACCGGCTGCTGGCTTTTCGCGGTCTGCGGCACGGCCAATGCGGCATGGCTGGCTTCGGCAAACCGTGCGGTCAGCTCGGCGAGGTCGCGGCCTTCGCCAAGGAACTTGCCCTGGCCGTCGACCACCTCCAGGTTCATCTTCAGGTGGCTTTCCACCTGCTGCGCCGCTTCGGCCCAGGCTTCATCGCTGACCCGCGCACCGGTCATGCGCAGCAGTTCGCGCCCCAGCGCCTGGGGCAGCGAGCCCTGGCCGAATTCGATGCGTTGCAGCGCCGCCTTGACGAAGTCCGGCACCGGCACGAAGTTCTTGCGCAATGCCTTGGGCAGGTTGCGTACCAACGCGATGCATTTGGCTTCGATCACGCCCGGCACCAGCCACTCCAGGCGCTCGGCCGGCAACGCCGGCAGCAACGGCGCCGGCACGCGCAGGGTGACGCCGTCGCGGGGGTGATTGGGTTCGAAGTGGTAACTCAAGGCCAGGGCCAGGTCGCCCAGGTGCAAGGTGTCCGGATAATGCGCGGCGGTGACTTCACTGGCCTCACGGGCCAGCACGTCTTCTTCGCGCATGATCAGCAATTGCGGGTCTTTCTGGCTGTTGACCTTGTACCAGCTGTCAAAGGTGGCCGTCTGGTGGATCTCCGCCGGCAAGCGTGCGTCGTAGAAGGCGTAGAGGGTTTCTTCGTCGGCGAGGATATCGCGACGACGGGCCTTGGCTTCCAGTTCGTCGAGTTGCTCCAGCAGGCGCTGGTTAGCTGTCAGGCACTTGGCGCGGGACTGAATCTCACCGCGTACCAGGCCTTCCCGGATAAACAACTCGCGGGACACCACCGGGTCAATCGGCCCGTAATGCACCGGCCGACGTCCGACTATGATCAACCCGAACAGAGTGATCTGCTCAAATGCCACCACCTGGCCGCGCTTCTTCTCCCAATGGGGCTCGAAGTGATTTTTCTTGATCAGGTGCCCGGCCAGCGGCTCGATCCAGTCGGCGTCAATCTTCGCCACCATGCGCGCATAGAGCTTGGTGGTTTCCACCAGCTCGGCAGTCATCAGCCATTGCGGGCGCTTCTTGCCGATGCCGGACGAGGGGTGGATCCAGAAACGCCGCTGCCGCGCACCGAGGTAATCGCCGTCTTCGGTTTTCTGGCCGATCTGGCTGAGCAGGCCGGACAACACTGCCTTGTGCAGCTTGGGGAAATCCGCCGGCTCTTTATTGACGCTCAGCTGCATGTCGCGGCAGATCAGGCTCAACTGGCGATGGGAGTCGCGCCACTCGCGCAGGCGCAAGTAGTTGAGGAAGTTCTTGCGACACCAGTTGCGCAGCGGGCTGGCGGTCAGTTCCTGGCGCTGCTCTTCAAAGCCACGCCACAGGTTGACCAGCCCGGCGAAGTCCGAATCCGGATCCTTCCACTGAGCGTGGGCCTGGTCGGCGGCCTGTTGACGCTCCGGTGGGCGCTCGCGCGGGTCCTGGATCGACATGGCGCTCGCGACGATCAGTACTTCCTGCAAGCTGCCCAGCTTGGCCGCTTCGAGCAACATGCGGCCCATGCGCGGGTCCACCGGCAGGCGTGCAAGCTGGCGCCCCAAGGGGGTGAGCTGGCTGTTACGGTCCACCGCCGAGAGTTCCTGCAGCAGGTTGAAACCGTCGCTGATCGCCTTGCCATCCGGCGGTTCGATAAACGGGAAATCGGTGATCTCGCCCAGGCGCAGGTGCAGCATCTGCAGGATCACGGCGGCCAGGTTGGTGCGCAGGATTTCCGGGTCGGTAAATTCCGGGCGGCCGATAAAATCCTCTTCGCTGTACAAGCGAATGCAAATGCCCGGCTCGACCCGGCCGCAACGGCCTTTACGCTGGTTAGCGCTGGCCTGGGAAATCGCCTCGATCGGCAGGCGCTGCACCTTGGCGCGGTAGCTGTAGCGGCTGATGCGCGCGGTGCCGCTGTCGATCACATAACGAATGCCCGGTACGGTCAGCGAGGTTTCCGCGACGTTGGTCGCCAGCACCACGCGCCGACCCGGGTGGGATTGGAAAATGCGCTGCTGCTCGGCCGGCGACAGGCGCGCATACAGCGGCAGGATCTCAGTGTGCTTGAGCTGGGCCTTGCGCAGCATGTCGGCGGCGTCGCGGATCTCACGCTCGCCCGGCAAAAACACCAGCACATCGCCGGGGCTGCGGCGTTCGCTGCGCTCGTAAGCGGCGATTTCATCGAGGGTGGCGAGGATCGCCTGGTCGACAGTCAAGTCGTCCTCGACGCGGTTGCCCTCTTCGTCCTGTTCCAGGGTCAGCGGGCGATACCAGGTGTCCACCGGGAAGGTGCGGCCCGACACCTCGACAATCGGCGCGTCGTCGAAGTGCTTGGAAAAGCGCTCCAGGTCGATGGTCGCCGAGGTGATGATGACTTTAAGGTCGGGGCGACGCGGCAGCAGGGTCTTAAGGTAGCCGAGCAGGAAGTCGATGTTCAGGCTGCGTTCGTGGGCTTCGTCGACGATGATCGTGTCGTAGCGTTCCAGGTAACGATCATTCTGGGTTTCGGCCAAGAGGATGCCGTCGGTCATCAGCTTGATCAGGGTGTTGGAATCGCTCTGGTCCTCGAAGCGCACCTGATAGCCGACCAACGCGCCCAATGGCGTGGCCAACTCTTCTGCCACACGGCTGGCGACACTGCGCGCTGCAATCCGGCGCGGTTGGGTGTGGCCGATCAGGCCGTATTGGCCGCGGCCGATTTCCAGGCAGATCTTCGGCAACTGGGTGGTCTTGCCCGAGCCGGTCTCGCCAGCAATGATCAATACCTGGTGCTTGAGCAGCGCGTCCTTGATCTCATCGCGCTTGGCGGCAATCGGCAGGCTGTCGTCATAGCGAATCACCGGCAGGCTGGCGCGCCGTGCCGTGACCTGGGCACAGGACGCTTGCATGCGCGCCACCCACTGCGCCAGCTTGTCCTCATCGGGCTTCTTACGCAGCTCGAGCAACTGCCGGCGCAAGCGGTGGCGGTCGGCGAGCATGGCGTGATCGAGGGTTTTGAGCAGTTGGTCGATGGTGGGTGCTTGGTCAGTCATCAGCTACTTCGACGGTCATCTATGTTATGCGCGGCCGGCAAGTGTGGCAGAAAAGCGACTCATCTGGCAGGTCAAACATGTGGGAGGGGGCTTGCTCCCTCCCACACCGGGATGCGTTATAGCGGGTCCTTTCTGCGATAGGGGAACACATCGATGACCTTGCCGGCGCGAATCGCATCTTGCAGGCCCTTCCAGTAGTCGGCGTTGTACAGCTCGCCATGCAGCTCGTCGAACAGCTTGCGCTGGCCGGCGTCGGCAAACAGGAACGGCGGGAATTCCTCGGGGAACACATCCAGCGGGCCGATGGAGTACCAGGGCTCGGAGGCCATTTCATCCTCGGGGGTGCGCGGTGCGGGGATATGCCGGAAGTTGGCTTCGGTAAGGAAACAGATCTCGTCATAGTCGTAGAACACCACGCGGCCGTGACGGGTGACGCCGAAGTTTTTCAGTAGCATGTCGCCGGGAAAGATATTCGCCGCTGCCAGTTGCTTGATCGCCAGGCCGTAGTCTTCCAGGGCTTCGCGTACCTGGGCGGGGTTGGCGTTGTCGAGGTAGAGGTTGAGCGGGGTCATGCGCCGTTCGGTCCAGCAGTGGCGGATAAGGACCGTGTCGCCTTCGACCTGGACCGTGCCGGCAGCGACTTCCAGCAGCTCGGCCAGGCACTCTGGCTCGAACTTGCCCAGGGGGAAGCGAAAGTCGGCGAACTCCTGGGTGTCGGCCATGCGCCCGACCCGGTCGACACTCTTAACCAGGCGATACTTCTCGATCACCGTGGCGCGGTTGACGTTTTTCGACGGCGAAAAGCGGTCCTTGATGATCTTGAATACGGTGTTGAAGCCCGGCAGCGTAAACACGCTCATGACCATGCCGCGCACGCCGGGGGCCATGATGAACTGGTCATCGGTGGTGGCCAGGTGGTTGATCAGCGCACGGTAGAACTCGGATTTGCCGTGTTTGTAGAAGCCGATCGAAGTGTATAGCTCGGCAATGTGCTTGCCCGGCAGGATGCGCTTGAGAAAGCCGATGAATTCGGCGGGCACCGGTACATCGACCATGAAATAGGAACGGGTGAACGAGAAAATGATCGACACGTCGGCTTCGTCGGTAATCAGCGCATCGATCTGGATGCCACGGCCTTCGCGGTGCAGCAGCGGAATGACCAGGGGCCATTGTTCGTCACGTGTGTAGATGCGCCCTACCAGGTAGGCACCTTTGTTGCGGTAGAGCACCGAGGAAAACAACTCGACGTTGAGGTCCGGGTCTTTGCATACCCAATCCGGCAGGTTTTCCCGCAGTTGGGCTTCGAGGCGTTGCAGGTCTGCCGGCAGGTCGGCGTAGGGCTCGCTGAAACTGTAGTCAGCAAACACCTGCGCGAGCATCTGCGCAATATTACCGGTTGGCGTGTAGATCCGGGTTTGCGCCGCCCTTGCACGGCGCTGGCTTGGTCGAGTGGTGTGGATGAACATGCAGCGGTCACTGATCAGGTCATGACTGAACAGGCCGCAGAAGATCGAGTTGTACCAAGTCTCGGACAGTTCATCGTCAAAGCGCAGGTCGATCAGGTCGATATAGGCGCTTTTCACCTGTGGCCACAGGTCGATGTCCAGCAGCGCGACCGCTTCGCAGCTGGCTCGCAGGCGCGCGGTGACCTCGGCGACTTTCTCTTCATAGAGGTTGATACGCGCCGCCGAGGCGGCCTGCCCCTGCTGCCACTGCGCCTTCTCGAATCGTTCGCGGGCGCCATCGGTGATCAGGCGAAAGTGCTCACGGTAATCATCAAAACCGTCGAGGATCATCCGGGCGATAGCGAGGGCGGGCTGCGACATGCGGGAAACCTCGAGCGGGTAGCTGGAAGCCCAGAGCTTAGCCAGTGAACGGTGGCAGGAGAAGGAAGATTTTTCACGGGCCGCGGTACTTAGAGATTGTGTCGACCAGGACGCTGGGCAACACTCCCCCGCCTGATTGGCGTAGGAGTTTTCCGTGAGACCTGTTGATACCCTCTACTTGCTGGGACTGGCGGCCATCTGGGGCGCGAGTTTCCTGTTCATGCGCATCATCGCGCCGGAAATCGGCACCGTGCCGACTGCGTTTTTCCGCGTGTCGATTGCCGCCGCGGGGTTGTTGGTGATCTTGGCGATGATGCGCGTGAGCTGGGATTTCCAGGGCAAGTTCAAGACGGTACTGCTGCTGGGCGTAATCAACTCAGGGATCCCGGCGACCATGTACTCGGTGGCGGCCCAGGTATTGCCGGCGGGTTATTCGGCGATCTTCAATGCCACCACGCCGTTGATGGGCGTGCTGATTGGCGGGCTGTTCTTCAGCGAACGCCTGACACCGTCGAAAGTCGCGGGGGTAGCCCTGGGGCTGCTTGGCGTAGCCGTGCTCACGCGTGCGGGGCCGGTGGCCTTTGATCTGCAATTGTTGATGGGCGCACTGGCGTGCCTGCTGGCGACCACCTGCTATGGCTTTGCCGGTTTCCTGGCGCGGCGCTGGCTGGATCAGCGCGGCGGGTTGGACAGTCGCCTGTCGGCTCTGGGCAGCATGCTGGGCGCTACATTGTTCTTGCTGCCGTTTTTTGCCTACAGCGCCATCAGCCAGCCACCGGCGAGCTGGGGCGGCTGGCAGGTATGGGCGTCGTTGCTGGGGTTGGGGCTGGTGTGCACGGCATTCGCCTACATCCTGTACTTCCGCTTGCTATCGTCCATTGGCCCGGTCAAGTCGATGACCGTGACCTTTATGATCCCGCCGTTCGGCGTGCTATGGGGGGCATTACTGCTCGATGAACCGCTGTCCATGGCTCACCTGTATGGCGGGGTGTTGATTGCCGGGGCATTGTGGTTGGTGCTGCGCCCGGCCAAATAACCACCTCACTGTAGGAGCGAGCTTGCTCGCGAAAAACCCGAGAGCACCTCATTGATTCAGGATGCCCTCGTTATCGTTGACGTTCTTCGCGAGCAAGCTCGCTCCTACAGGGGTGGGTTTCAGTTTTTACGGAACACAAACACCAGGCCGACGATGATCAACCCCATCCCCAACAGGCTCAACACGGCCAGCCGGTTGCCGAAGATCAGGTAATCCATCACCGCCGTCACCGCCGGCACCAGATAGAACAGGCTGGTGACATTCACCAGGTTGCCGCGGGCGATCAGACGATACAACAGCAGCGTTGCCAACACTGACACCACCAACCCCATCCACAGCACCGGCAGGTAAAAGCTCGCATTGTGCTCGAAATGGAAGGGTTGGAACGGCACGAAAACCACGCACAACAACAGCCCGGCCAGGTATTGCAGCGGCAACGTGCCTAACGGATTGTCGGTGATGCGCTTTTGCATGATCGAGCCAAACGTCATGCTCGCCAGCGCCAGCAGCCCGAACAGCATCCCGGCCAGGGACATGCCTGCTAGCCCGATACCCTGGTACACCACCATGATCAACCCGGCCAGGCCCAACCCCAGGCCGAACAACCGGCGCCCGGAGCGCTGGCGCTCCATCAGCACCACGGTGAGGATCGGCTGTACGCCCATGATGGTCGCCATCACCCCAGGAGTGACTTTGAGGTCCAGGGCCAGCAGGTAAAAAATCTGATAGGCACCCAGCAGCACCAGGCCCGTCGACACCGCATACAGCATGGGCTTGCCGGGACGTGGCAGCTGCAACTTGAGGATTGGCACCAGCACCACCAGCACGGCCAGGGCGATGGCAAACCGGATCAGCAGAAAGGCAAAGGGTGAAGCATGAGCCAGGCCCAGCTTGGAGAAAATCGCCCCGCTGCTCCACAGCAGGACAAACAGGCTCGTCGAGGCCGCCGCGGCCACGGATTGTTTCGAAATAACAGACATGAGTTACCACCTGTGATCAGGCAAAAAAGCCGACTCGGTAAATACCGAATTTCAGTAGGTTTTTTTCAGGTAGGCACAGGGCTACAGCGAACAGCTGATCAGCCCGAAATGCCAACACCCGGCGGTGATACGACTGCGTACACCGGCGTGCTACTGACAGGTGGCGGGTAGTGACTGATCTGCGCAGGCTGCTTGGCGCCGCACGGCACGACCACAGCGTTGACCGCTGAATCGACTACCGCTATGGGCTGGGAAGCTGGCATGTGCTGATCTTTTTGAAGGGATAAAGACGCGTCGACTATAACCAGCCGCAAACTTACTTGGCAATCCTTTCCCTACAAGCCTTTTTGCGTGGAGGAGTTTTCATGCCGCCGAACCAGGCCGCTCGCTATAATGCCGCCCAGTTTTTTTAGAAGGATTTCACATGATTGCCCTGCCCTGGCTGTACCTCACGCTGCTTTCCATTGGCTATGTCGTGGCCTTGCTCTATGGCCAACTGGGCCTGCTGGCTGCGGTGTCCGTGGCGCTGCTGCTGGTGGCCGGTTACGCCGTACGCCAGCAACGCAACCCCTGGGCCCGCTACCTGGGCCACGGGTTGTTCATCGTCCTGGCCCTGGGCCTGGCGATGCACTGGCTACCGGGTTTCTACAACGGCCGGGGCATCGCACCCCAGCGTTTTACCCCTGACGCCGTGCCCTTCTCGATGTACCTGAACCAGGACAAACCACTGATCGGCTTCTGGCTGCTATTGGCCTGCCCATGGATTGTGGCGCGACGGTCATTGCGCCTGTCGATCTGCGTCGCTGCACTGGCCTTGACCCTGACCGCCATCGCCGCCCTGGGTGGCGCTGCCCTGATGGGCATGATCAGCTGGGCGCCGAAATGGCCGGACCAGGCGTGGCTGTGGGTATTGAATAACCTGCTGCTGGTGACGCTGGTTGAAGAGGCGCTGTTCCGTGGCTATATCCAGGGCGGCCTGAGCCAACGCTTCAAACACCTGCCCTATGGCGAGAACCTCGCGCTGCTGCTGGCCTCGTTGTTATTCGGGCTGGTGCACCTGGGGGCGGGTTGGCAGTGGGTGCTGCTGGCGAGTATTGCCGGCGTCGGCTACGGCCTGGCGTATCGCTTCGGCGGGTTGGGGGCGGCGATTGCCACGCACTTTGGCTTGAATCTGCTTCACTTCGGGCTGTTCACCTATCCGATGCTGGCCGGCTGAGCTCTAACCCGCTCGTCCGGATTGTTGCAAAAATAAGTTAAATAAATGCCCGCCATGGCCGATAACCCCTGAAAGCCTTGCGGATTGAACAATCATGCGTAATAACCAACCCGTTACCCAGCGCGAACGTACCTTCCCCGCTCAGCAACGGTTGATCTCCACCACAGATGCCAAGGGTGTCATTACCTACTGCAACGACGCGTTTGTCGAAATCAGTGGCTTCACCCGCGACGAACTGACCCGGGCCCCGCACAACCTGGTGCGTCACCCGGATGTGCCGCCGGCGGTGTTCGCGCATATGTGGTCAACGCTCAAACAAGGCTTGCCATGGATGGGCATTGTCAAGAACCGCTGCAAGACCGGTGACCACTACTGGGTTAACGCCTACGTGACACCGGTCTTCGACGGCAACCAGGTGGTCGGCTACGAATCGGTGCGCATCAAGCCCACCGCCGAGCAGATCCGCCGTGCCGAAGCGCTCTATCAACGTATCAACCAAGGCAAGTCGGCCATTCCCCAGCGGGACAAGTGGCTGCCGGTGCTGCAGGACTGGCTGCCATTTATCCTGGTCAGCCAATTGAGTTTCATGATCGGCGCCACCCTTACGTCCCAATGGGGCTTCGCCTTGGCGGCGGCGCTGTCGGTGCCGTTGGGCCTGCTGGGCCTGAGCTGGCAGCAGCGCGGCCTCAAGCGTTTGCTGCGCCTGGCCGAGCAGACCACCTCCGACCCGTTGATCGCGCAGATGTACACCGACAGCCGTGGCGCCCAGGCGCGCCTGGAGATGTCGATCCTCAGCCAGGAAGCGCGCCTGAAGACCTGTCTTACACGCTTGCAGGACACCGCCGAACACCTCAACGACCAGGCGGCACGCTCCAACACCCTGGCGCACAACAGCTCCAGTGGCCTGGAACGCCAGCGTGTGGAGACCGAACAGGTAGCCACTGCGGTCAACCAGATGGCAGCGACCACCCAGGAAGTTGCCAGCCACGTGCAGCGCACCGCCGATGCTACCCAGGAAGCCAACCGCCTGACCGGTCGCGGTCGCGATATCGCCGGGGAAACCCGCGAGGCGATTCAGCGGCTGTCGGTGGCCGTGGGCGAGACGGGTGTGACTGTCACCCAATTGGCCAAGGACAGCGATGAAATCGGCGGCGTAGTCGATGTGATCAAAGGCATCGCCGACCAGACCAACCTGCTGGCCCTCAACGCCGCCATCGAAGCGGCGCGTGCCGGTGAAATGGGCCGTGGTTTCGCGGTGGTGGCTGACGAAGTGCGCCAGTTGGCCCAGCGGACTGCGGAGTCCACCGGGCAGATCCATACCCTGATCGCCAAGCTGCAACACACCGCGGCTGCGGCCGTGCAAACCATGGACGCCGGGCATCGCCAGGCTGAAGAAGGTGTGGCGCGGGTGATGGAAGCGGACCAGGCGTTGGTGGGTATCAGTGAAGCGGTGGCGAATATCACCGACATGACCACCCAGATTGCTGCGGCTACCGAAGAGCAAAGCTCAGTGGCCGAAGAGATCAGCCGCAATATCAGCACTATTGCGTTGTTGGCTGATCAGACTTCGGAACAAGCGATGAGCTCGGCGCAGTTGAGTGAAGAGCTGACTCATACGGCGAATACGCAGTATTCACTGGTGGAGCGATTTAATCGCTGAATATGGCTACCAGGAAAAAATCCTCGATAAGCATCGGGGATTTTTTTTGCCTCCGGCATCAAGGCCAACATTTGCCAAATCAAAAAAGGGCCGATGTCTACTGTCATTTTTGACAGTAGATGAAGTCTGGTTCGGGGTGTAGTTTTCAACAAACAAACTTGACCCCCAATGGGTCTTTATCGTTTGACTGAGAAGGAGTTCATCATGAGCACATATGACATCTACATCCCACCAGCCACTCATCGCCAGAGCGATGAGTATTTTAAATGGAAAATTGGCAACAATCCTGAGACGGAGGCGGAGCGCTTGGAATTTGGCTTGAGCAGAGATATACCAACCCACCGCTGGCTATTGTCGGGAATAACCGGAAGAACCGATGAACAAAACTATTATTCTTTTTCATTTCGGATTCCTTATATAAATGAAGATCCGATAGATCGGACTTACATATTTGAAAACAGCTTATTGTTTTCCCATGCTCACAGCATCCCTCCGGTCGGTGGCGCGGACGGTGTTCGCGTCATCCCAGCCGAGTGGGCCGAGGTCCATATCAAGCTTGATCCCCGTGCCGGTACGACTGAAGGAACCTTCTCCGCACGTTTCATAGCAGACGGCCTTCCTCTTGAACCCAAAGGAAGCTTCAATATGATCAGAGATGATGTACCAAACCGGCTCTGAAGTTATCAACCCACTGGATCAATCCTGTTGGCTAGGTTAAACCGTAGAAGTAGAGTAACAGCAGCAAATAGCTTTTATTGCACAGGTGCTCGCCGAGCGATGTAACTCAGCGAGCACCGCCAAACTTACCCCACCTGAAAATCAACGCCGCAGATACTCAACAACCTTGAGTGCCGCAGCCTCCAGATGCTGCTCATGACTGAACCCCGATGCCTTCAACGGCTTCAAGTCATGATCCCCCGCCACCAGCCACATCACCTCGATGCCCGGCGACAAATCATAGCCCTCCACCGCCGCCCGATTACCCAGCGCGTCGCGCTCGCCCTGCACAATCAATGTCGGTGTCTTCAACCCGGCCAGATGCTCAACCCGTGGCTTCTGCGGTTTACCCACTGCATAGAACGGATAACCCAGGCACACCAAGCCATCGGCCCCCAATTCGTCGGCGACCAAACTCGCCATGCGCCCGCCCATGGACTTGCCGCCAATCGCCAGCTTCCCAGCGACATGACGTCGCATCTCGCCATACACCTCGCGCCAGCACTCCAGCAGTTTCGGCGCCGGGTTCGGCGGGCGCTTGCCGCCGTCCACACGGCGCTGGGCCATGTACGGGAACTCGAAGCGCAATACGTTCACGCCATGCCCGGCAAGGCGTGTAGCCATGTCATCCATGAACGCCGAGTCCATCGGCGCGCCGGCGCCATGGGCCAGGATCAGGGTAACCGGCTCGCCCGAAGCCGTGCCCGTGGCGACATCCCACAGCCAGCCGCGTTCGCGCACACACTGCGCCCATTGATCCCCGTCAATACTGGCCTTGTGCTCTTTGCCCATGCTTGCCTCGCTTTTTAGTCTGCCTATAACTCCAGCCCAAGTGCCGCATCTGCTTGGGTTGAACCGTGGATGGGGAACCATGAACACTACTTTAAGTACCGCCTATAACTACAAGGTGGTCCGCCAATTCGCCATTATGACGGTGGTGTGGGGCATCGTCGGCATGGGGCTCGGGGTTTTTCTCGCCGCCCAATTGGTTTGGCCTGCGCTCAATTTCGATTTACCTTGGACCAGCTTTGGAAGACTGCGCCCGTTGCACACCAACGCGGTGATCTTTGCCTTTGGGGGCTGCGCGCTGTTTGCCAGCTCGTTCTACTCGGTGCAGCGCACCTGCCAGACCCAGCTGTTCGCGCCGAAACTGGCAGCGTTCTGCTTCTGGGGCTGGCAGCTGGTGATCCTGCTGGCTGCGATCAGCTTGCCGCTGGGGTACACCAGCTCCAAAGAATACGCCGAGCTGGAATGGCCGATCGACATCCTCATCACCATCGTCTGGGTCGCCTACGCCATTGTGTTCTTCGGCACCGTGGCCAAGCGCAACACCAAGCATATCTATGTGGGTAACTGGTTCTTCGGCGGGTTTATCCTCACCGTGGCGATCCTGCACATCGTCAACAACCTGGAAATCCCGGTCAGCCTGACCAAGTCCTACTCGCTGTACGGCGGTGCGACGGATGCCATGGTGCAGTGGTGGTATGGGCATAACGCTGTGGGCTTTTTCCTGACCGCGGGCTTCCTGGGGATGATGTACTACTTCGTGCCGAAACAGGCCGAACGTCCGGTGTATTCCTATCGCTTGTCCATCGTGCACTTCTGGGCGCTGATCACCCTGTACATCTGGGCAGGTCCCCACCACTTGCACTACACCGCGTTGCCGGATTGGGCGCAGTCCCTGGGCATGGTGATGTCGCTGGTGCTGCTGGCCCCTAGCTGGGGCGGCATGATCAACGGCATGATGACCCTCTCGGGCGCCTGGCATAAGCTGCGCAGCGACCCGATCCTGCGCTTCCTGGTGGTGTCCCTGGCATTCTACGGCATGTCGACGTTTGAAGGCCCGATGATGGCGATCAAGACCGTCAACGCCCTCTCCCACTACACCGACTGGACCATCGGCCACGTACACGCCGGTGCACTGGGCTGGGTAGCGATGATCTCCATCGGCGCGCTGTACCACATGATCCCGAAAGTCTTCGGACGCGAGCAGATGTACAGCCTCGGCCTGATCAACGCGCACTTCTGGCTGGCCACCATCGGCACCGTGCTCTACATCGCCTCGATGTGGGTCAACGGCATCGCCCAGGGCCTGATGTGGCGTGCAGTCAACGAAGACGGCACCTTGACCTACTCCTTCGTCGAAACCCTGGTGGCCAGCCACCCAGGCTTCATCGTGCGGCTGGTGGGTGGTGCGATCTTCCTCACAGGCATGTTGCTGATGGCTTACAACACGTGGCGCACCGTGCGTTCGGCGCAACCGGCCGAAGTCACCGCCGCAGCGCAGATGGCCTGAGGAGTCGATGATGAAACACGAAACGATTGAAAAGAACGTCGGCCTGCTGATGCTGCTGATGGTGCTCGCCGTGAGCATCGGCGGCCTGACCCAGATCGTCCCGCTGTTCTTCCAGGACGTGACCAACAAACCGGTGGAAGGCATGAAGCCCTACACCGCGTTGCAATTGGAAGGCCGCGACATCTACATCCGCGAAGGCTGCGTGCAGTGCCACTCGCAGATGATCCGCCCGTTCCGCGCCGAGACCGAACGCTACGGTCACTACTCGGTGGCAGGCGAAAGCGTGTGGGACCACCCGTTCCTGTGGGGCTCCAAGCGCACCGGGCCAGACCTGGCCCGCGTCGGCGCGCGCTACTCGGACGACTGGCACCGCGCGCACTTGTACAACCCGCGCAACGTGGTACCGGAGTCGAAGATGCCGGCCTATCCATGGCTGGTCACCGCCGCCGTCGACAGCAGCCACACCGAGACCAAGTTGAAAGTGATGCGCACCCTCGGCGTGCCCTACACCGACGACGACATCAATGGCGCGGTCGCCAGCCTCAAGGGCAAGACCGAGATGGACGCGCTGGTTTCCTACCTGCAAGTGCTCGGCACTGCCATCAAGAGCAAGAGGTGAGCCATGGGATTTGAATTCGATGCAGGCACCATCCGCGGCCTCGGCACGCTGGTGGTCGCCATCGCCTTTATCGGCCTGTCGCTTTGGGTGTTCAGCCCACGGCGCAAGTCGGAGTTTGACGATGCGACCATGCTGCCGTTTGCCGATGAACCCTCCCCAACCGACGCTCAAGCAGAGCCAGCAACAAGGAGCACTCGGCCATGACCACCTTCTGGAGTACATGGATCTGCGTTCTGACCCTCGGCAGCCTGATCGGCCTGACCTGGCTCTTGGTCGGCACCCGCAAGGGCGAAACCAAGGGCAGCGTTGACCAGACCATGGGCCACGCCTTCGACGGTATCGAGGAATACGACAACCCGCTGCCCCAGTGGTGGTTCATGCTGTTCGCCGGCACCCTGGTGTTTGCCGTCGGCTACCTGATCCTCTACCCGGGCCTGGGCAACTGGAAAGGCGTGCTGCCAGGTTATGAGGACGGCTGGACCCAGACCAAGGAGTGGGACAAGGAAATGGCCAAGGCCGACGCCAAGTTCGGGCCGATCTTCGCCAAATTCGCGGCGATGCCCGTGGAGGAAGTCGCCAAGGACCCGCAAGCGTTGAAGATGGGCGGCCGCCTGTTCGCCTCCAACTGCGCGGTGTGCCATGGCTCGGATGCCAAGGGCGCCTACGGCTTCCCCAACCTGGCAGACAGCAACTGGCGCTGGGGCGGTTCGGCCGAAGCGATCAAGGCCACCATCATGGCCGGTCGCCACGCAGCCATGCCGGCCTGGGGTGAAGTGCTGGGTGAGGATGGGGTGAAGAACGTCGCCGCTTATGTGCGCCACGACCTGGCCAAGCTGCCCTTGCCAGCGGACAACACCGCTGACCTGGCCGCCGGCCAAGCCGCATTCAGCACCACCTGCGTGGCCTGTCACGGCCCGCAAGGCCATGGCGTGGAAGCCATGGGCGCGCCGAACCTGACCGAACCAAGCGGGTTTATCTACGGCACCAGCCTGGCGCAGTTGCAGCAGACCATCCGCCATGGTCGCCAGGGCCAGATGCCGGCCCAGGAGGTGCTGCAGGGTAATGACAAGGTGCATCTGCTGGCGGCTTACGTGTATAGCCTGTCCCATAACGCTGATGGTGCAACGCCAGACAGCCAGACCGAGTAACCGCTCCGCTTTACTGTAGGAGCGAGCTTGCTCGCGAAGAACCTGAGTACACCGCATTTATCCGGAATAAACGCGGCGCTCTGGATTTCTTCGCGAGCAAGCTCGCTCCTACAGTGATCCAATGTCGTCTTCATTTGCGCGACCAAGTGTCGCACCCTCGCAACACCCAACTTTCCCCCCCTCATATTCGGGTCTACGCTTGTTCCCACAGTGGAGCAATTCTGGCGTAGGCGACGGTATTCGTCGCGCCCTCTAAAATTCCTGTCCACTTGATCAGCTTTCGATTTCGGATTTAATCCTTACGCCAAACATGGAAAGGGCGCAGAATCTGGCGTGGAACGCATTGATACAGGTCAGCCATTGCGTTGCAAAGGCCCCTCGCTTTCTACATACTTGCGACCGATTTTACCTATAAAAAAACCTAAACCGTGGAACCTTAGAATGAGCACAGCAATCAGTCCGACTGCTTATAACTATAAGGTAGTCCGCCAGTTCGCCATCATGACGGTGGTCTGGGGGATCCTTGGCATGGGGCTCGGGGTGTTCATCGCCTCGCAACTGGTCTGGCCGCAATTGAATTTCGACCTGCCATGGACGACCTTCGGTCGCCTGCGCCCGCTGCACACCAACCTGGTGATCTTTGCCTTCGGTGGATGTGCGTTGTTTGCCACTTCCTACTATGTCGTGCAGCGTACCTGCCAGACCCGCCTGATCTCCGACAGCCTGGCTGCCTTCACCTTCTGGGGCTGGCAGGCGGTCATCATCGGCGCCATCATCAGCCTGCCCCTGGGCTACACCACCACCAAGGAATACGCCGAGCTGGAATGGCCGATTGCGATTTTGCTCGCGATTGTCTGGGTGACCTACGCAGTGGTGTTCTTCGGCACCATCGTCAAGCGCAAGACCAAGCACATTTACGTGGGCAACTGGTTCTACGGGGCATTCATCCTGGTCACGGCGATGCTGCACATCGTCAACCACGCGTCCTTGCCGGTCAGCCTGTTCAAGTCCTACTCGGCCTACTCGGGAGCGACGGATGCGATGATCCAATGGTGGTACGGCCACAACGCCGTAGGCTTCTTCCTCACCACCGGTTTCCTCGGCATGATGTACTACTTCGTGCCGAAACAGGCCGAGCGCCCGATCTACTCCTATCGCCTGTCCATCGTGCACTTCTGGGCGCTGATCACCCTGTATATCTGGGCCGGTCCTCACCACCTGCACTACACCGCGCTGCCGGACTGGGCACAATCGTTGGGCATGGCGATGTCGATCATCCTGCTGGCCCCAAGCTGGGGCGGCATGATCAACGGCATGATGACCCTCTCGGGCGCCTGGCATAAGCTGCGCACCGACCCGATCCTGCGTTTCCTGGTGGTGTCCCTGGCGTTCTACGGCATGTCGACCTTCGAAGGGCCGATGATGGCCATCAAGACGGTCAACTCGCTGTCCCACTACACCGACTGGACCATCGGCCACGTACACGCCGGTGCACTGGGCTGGGTGGCGATGATCTCCATCGGCGCGCTGTACCACATGATCCCCAAACTGTTCGGCCGCGTGCAGATGCACAGCGTCGGGCTGATCAATGCGCACTTCTGGCTGGCCACCATCGGTACCGTGCTCTACATCGCCTCGATGTGGGTCAACGGCATCACCCAGGGCCTGATGTGGCGTGCGATCAACGATGACGGCACCCTCACCTACTCCTTCGTCGAAGCGCTGCAGGCCAGCCACCCGGGCTTTATCGTGCGGGCCCTGGGCGGAGCGTTCTTTGCCAGCGGCATGCTGTTGATGGCCTACAACGTCTGGCGCACCGTGCGTGCCTCTGACCCTGTAGAAGCCGAAGCCGCCGCCAAGATCGCCGTTGTGGGAGCCCACTGATGAAGCATGAAGTAGTCGAGAAGAATATCGGCCTGCTGGCCTTCTTCATGGTCATCGCCGTGAGCATTGGCGGCCTGACCCAGATCGTGCCGCTGTTTTTCCAGGACGTGACCAACAAGCCGGTCGAAGGCATGAAGCCGCGCACCGCCCTTGAACTGGAAGGCCGCGACGTCTACATCGCCAACGGGTGCGTAGGATGCCACTCGCAGATGATCCGCCCGTTCCGTGCCGAAACCGAACGCTACGGCCACTACTCGGTAGCAGGCGAAAGCGTGTGGGACCACCCGTTCCTGTGGGGCTCCAAGCGCACCGGACCGGACCTGGCCCGTGTCGGCGGGCGTTACTCCGATGACTGGCAGCGTGCGCACCTGTACAACCCGCGCAACGTGGTGCCGGAGTCGAAAATGCCGGCGTACCCGTTCCTCGTGGAAAACAAGCTCGACGGCAAGGACACCGCGAAGAAGATGGAGGTCTTGCGCACCCTGGGCGTGCCCTACACCGACGAAGACATCGCCGGTGCAGCGGCCGCCGTGAAGGGCAAGACCGAAATGGACGCACTGGTGGCCTACCTGCAAGGCCTTGGCACCATCATCAAAAGCAAACGGTGACCTGCATGGATATCGGGATGATTCGTGGCCTGGGCACCGTCGTGGTGATGGTGGCCTTTATCGGCCTGGCGTTGTGGGTGTTCAGCCCACGGCGCAAGTCGGAGTTTGACGACGCGACCATGCTGCCCTTCGCGGATGACCCCGAAGCCATCAAGCACGTCGAGCAAGCGTCTAGGAGTAACAAAGAATGACTACGTTCTGGAGTCTGTACGTCACAGTCCTGAGCCTGGGTACCATCTTCGCCCTGACCTGGCTGCTGCTGTCGACCCGCAAGGGCCAGCGCAGCGAACAGACGGACGAGACCGTCGGCCACTCGTTCGACGGCATCGAGGAATACGACAACCCGCTGCCCAAATGGTGGTTCATGCTGTTCGTCGGCACCATCGTCTTTGCCCTTGGTTACTTGGTGCTGTACCCGGGCCTGGGCAACTGGAAGGGCCTGCTGCCGGGCTACAACTACCTCGATAATGACAAGCAAACCTCTTTCGCCAACGGCCAGACCGGCTGGACCGGTGTGCATGAGTGGGAAAAAGAAATGGCCAGGTCGGACGCCAAGTTCGGGCCGATCTTTGCCAAATTTGCCTCGATGCCCATTGAAGAAGTTGCCAAGGACCCGCAAGCCTTGAAGATGGGCGGCCGCCTGTTCGCCTCCAACTGCTCAGTGTGCCACGGCTCCGATGCCAAGGGCGCGTACGGCTTCCCCAACCTGACCGACGCCGACTGGCGCTGGGGCGGCGAGCCGGAGACCATCAAGCAAACCATCATGCAAGGCCGCCACGCGGTGATGCCAGGCTGGGCCGAAGTCATCGGCGAGCAAGGGGTGGCTGACGTCGCGGGCTTTGTGGTGACCAACCTCGACGGCCGCAAGCTTCCGGAAGGCGCCAAGGCCGACGTAGCCAACGGTGAGAAACTCTTCGCCGCCAACTGCGTGGCCTGCCACGGTCCGGCCGGTAAAGGCACGCCTGCAATGGGCGCGCCGGACCTGACTCATCCGGGGGCGTTTATCTACGGTTCGAGCTTTGCCCAGCTGCAGCAGACCATTCGCTATGGTCGCCAAGGCCAGATGCCGGCGCAGGAGCAACTGCAAGGGAACGATAAGGTGCATTTGCTGGCGGCTTATGTGTACAGCTTGTCCCATGGGGATAAGAAGGCCGAAGAACAGTAAAACCTCGAAAACAACAAAGCCCCGCGCAGTGAAAACTGGCGGGGCTTTTTTGTAGATGGCTGTTACAACTACCTGTTAATGCTAAGCAGCGGCCTTTATCGAGCGTCCGGGCCGGCAGTTCTTTCCTCATGTTCAGTGAACAGCGCATCCTGGTAATTATGGATATCCTGCCGATCAAACTTGCGGTTACTCTCACCTTTTTCGTCCAAGTCCAGGGAAGCCGCGAAGCCAGCGCGGTTGAGGACCTCAAGGACGAGGACCTGGTCCGCCAGGGTGAACTGGTTACCAGCCAAGCCCAAGGCTATGTACTGCAAATAATCCAGCGTCAAAAAACCCGGGGCTTCAGGGTCCACAAACCGCTCGAAGTTATCACCCAAGGTCCTGGCTAGCTCATACCGGTCCAGGCCGGCGTAAAGATTGGACATTTCACGCAACGTTGCACGTGTCTCGCTGGCAGGCAGGGGCGCAGGGCCTGGAACGTTATAAGTCGCAGGATTCGGAACGATAATCACGTGGTCACCTTACTGGTATGTAATCCCACTCCCACCATGGGCATTGGGTGATAAATGAGTGTTCATTTTCGTCGTTCCAGTTCCAGCCCATGCGTACAAGCCTACAGGGTGCTAAAAGGCGACCCCTGCCTGTTCTATCAAAATACTACTGTTCTAAAAAGCGCCCGCCGTGCGTTACGCAATGGCGCATGATAGATATCCAACTGCTCTAAAGTGCGCCTATCAATGATGCCATTCAAATTCTCCAAATCGACTTTATTAAAAACATTCATGCTATCAAGCTTACTCAAAAGACCGGGCATTATAAAAATCATTTTGGCCAGTTCAATGTTGTCGGCTGAGATGCCAGATTTACGCCCGCTGACAATATCCATCAGCGTACCCACCGTAATAGTTCCCGGGGAGCTGGGCTCTTCAAACACATTGAAATTACGCAATAGCCTTTCCACTACCTCGCCCTCTATCACCTTGGAATCCTGAGGTACCAGATTCCCCCCAAACGATGGCTGAGTGCGAAAACTTTCTAGCGTATTCGCGTAATGTGGCACACCATGATCGGGAGCCGGCAGCCCCAACGGCAAGTCGGCCAACCCAGTTAAATTAGCTGACAGCCGAGCAGCGTCATCAATAATCATTTAACACCTCAACTAAAATAATTTAGCCCATCGCACTCGATGGACAGTGAATTAGTTAAAACCCCCACCAAACAGTTCCGCCAGAAAAACGAGAACCTGTAAGCGTGTTTGTATCCATTAAACCGAGAACGTCCGTGGTGGACGAAGTTCAAACACAGGTACAAGTTAATTAAAAGCATCAACCGCAACCAGTGCGCATTGTAAGTGCTGGAAATTTCGCTGATGAACTGCATACATATTGAATGTGTCAGGCCAAACCGACGAACGTGATGCGCTGACCGCCGCCAAAGCGCTGCTTCGTGGGCATCACACGCAACGTCAACGACCTCAGCTTCAGGGGGATACCGATTAATCCATAGACGAATGACATGCCTGCCTGCAAAAAGCGTCCATACTTTACAAGTCAATTGATCCAGATCACGTACACCATCAATTGATTTCTCCCAACGCGACCAAAGGTCGCACCCCTTACATACCCTCGGGGGCGTATCATCAGGCCACTGCAACACCCCCCAATTTGACCCCGGCTGGCACGTACTGGCCGAGGCAAATCTCCACCGCCGTGGGATGCAATGATGAGCAACCAGATACCGGTACACGACGTTACCCCGCCTGCCAAAAACGCGAGCAACAGCGTCGACCTCTACGCCTCGCGAGAGAAAATCTACACCCGCGCCTTCACCGGGCTGTTCCGTAATTTGCGCATGCTCGGTGGCGCCGGCTTGTTCCTGCTCTACTTCGGCACGGTGTGGCTGAATTGGGGCGGCCACCAGGCTGTGTGGTGGAACCTGCCGGAGCGTAAGTTCTTCATTTTTGGCGCGACATTCTGGCCCCAGGATTTCATCCTGCTCTCGGGCATCCTGATCGTTGCGGCCTTCGGGCTGTTCTTTATCACCGTGTACGCCGGGCGTGTGTGGTGTGGCTATACCTGCCCGCAAAGCGTGTGGACCTGGATCTTCATGTGGTGCGAAAAGGTCACCGAAGGCGACCGCAACCAGCGCATCAAGCTGGACAAGGCACCCATGGGCGCCAACAAGTTCCTGCGCAAGTTCAGCAAGCACACTCTGTGGCTGTTGATCGGCTTCGCCACTGGCATGACCTTCGTCGGCTATTTTTCGCCGATCCGCGAGCTGGTGTTCGACTTCTTCACTGGCCAGGCCGACGGCTGGTCGTATTTCTGGGTGGGCTTCTTCACCCTCGCCACCTACGGCAACGCGGGCTGGCTGCGCGAACAGGTGTGCATCTACATGTGCCCGTATGCGCGCTTCCAGAGCGTGATGTTCGACAAAGACACCTTGATCGTTTCCTACGACCCACGCCGTGGCGAAGTACGCGGCCCGCGCAAAAAAGGCGTCGACTACAAGGCCCAGGGCCTGGGCGATTGCATCGACTGCACCATGTGCGTACAGGTGTGCCCGACCGGTATCGATATCCGCGACGGCCTGCAAATCGAGTGCATTGGTTGCGCCGCCTGTATCGATGCCTGCGACACCATCATGGACAAGATGGAATACCCCCGCGGGTTGATCAGCTACACCACCGAGCACAACCTGTCCGGGCAGAAGACGAATAAGCTGCGCCCACGGTTGATCGGCTACGCGCTCGTGCTGCTGGCAATGATCAGCCTGCTGGTCGGCGCATTTTTCATGCGCTCGCTGGTCGGCTTCGATGTCAGCAAGGACCGCGTGCTGTACCGCGAAAACGCCGAAGGGCGCATCGAGAACGTCTACAGCCTGAAGATCATGAACAAGGACCAGCGCGACCACACCTACGTGCTCGACGCCGCCGGCCTGCCGGACCTCAAGCTGCAAGGCCGACGCGAAATCAAGGTAGCTGCCGGCGATATCGTCAGCATGCCGGTAGAGCTGTCGAGTGCGCCGGAGCAGTTGCCGTCGAGCACCAACGAGGTGACGTTCATCCTCAAGGACGCCGATGACACCAGCGTTCATATTGAAGCCAAGAGCCGATTCATCGGCCCACAAGTCCGTTAACAGGGAATAGAACCAATGTCCTCAGCCACTGCCGCAAGCCCTTGGTACAAGCACCTCTGGCCCTGGATCATCATTGCGATCCTGGCCTGCTCGGTGACCCTGACCTTGTCCATGGTGACCATCGCGGTGAACAACCCGGACAACCTGGTCAACGACAACTACTACGAGGCCGGCAAAGGCATCAACCGCTCCCTGGACCGCGAACGACTGGCGCAGACCCTGCAATTGCGCGCCAGGCTGCATCTGGATGAACTGACCGGCGAAGTCGAACTGCAACTGACCGGCAACAGCGGCCCGGCGACCCTGGAACTGAACCTGATTTCCCCAACCCAGCCGGAGAAGGATCGCAAGATCGTCCTGGCCCGTAGTGACACTGGGCAGGGCCGCTATATCGGCCAGGTCGCCGACAAGGTCGAAGGCCGGCGCTTCGTGGAATTGCTCGGCGTCGAAGGTGACCAGACCTGGCGGATGTTCGAAGAGGAAGAGGTCAGCCATGACAAGGACTTGCTGCTGGGTGACGAGCCGTTGCAGGGTGCCGAAGACCTGAAGCAGTAAAAAAAGCCGCGCTACGCGCATCGCGGGCAAGCCCGCTCCCACAGGAGAACGCAACCGAATGTGGGAGCCGGGCTTGCCCGCGATGAGGCCCTCCCAGCCACCAAAGACCTTGAACCATGACCACCCCCTGCTACCACTGCGCCCTGCCCGTCCCCGCCGGCAGCCGGTTTACCGCCCAGATCCTCGGCGAGCGCCGCGAACTGTGCTGCCCGGGCTGCCAGGCGGTCGCCGAAGCCATCGTTGCCGGTGGGTTGGAAAGCTATTACCAGCACCGCAGCGAAGCCTCGGCCAACCCTGAGGCATTACCGGTGCAACTGGTGGATGAGCTGGCGCTGTACGACCGCGCCGATGTGCAAAAACCCTTTGTGCGCCACGAAGGCGACCTTGCCGAAGCCACCCTGTTGATGGAAGGCATCAGCTGCGCCGCCTGCGGCTGGCTGATCGAGAAGCACCTGCGCAGCCTGCCCGCCGTAGCCGAGGCCCGGCTGAACCTGTCCAACCACCGCCTGCAGGTACGCTGGGCCGATGGGCAATTGCCGTTGAGCCAACTGCTCAGCGAACTGCGCCATATCGGCTACGCCGCCCACCCTTACCACGCCGACCGCGCCGCCGAGCAATTGGCCAGCGAGAACCGCCTGGCCCTGCGCCAACTGGGCGTCGCCGGCTTGCTGTGGTTCCAGGCGATGATGGCAACCATGGCCACCTGGCCGGAATTCAATATCGACCTGAGCCCGGAGCTGCATGTGATCCTGCGCTGGGTCGCGATGTTTCTGACCACGCCCATTGTGTTCTACAGCTGCGCACCGTTCTTCAAGGGCGCCCTGCGCGACTTGCGCACGCGCCACCTGACCATGGACGTGTCGGTGTCCCTGGCGATTGGCGGCGCCTACGTGGCGGGCATCTGGACGGCGATCACCGGTGTGGGCGAATTGTATTTCGATGCGGTGGGCATGTTTGCGCTGTTCCTGCTGGCTGGGCGTTACCTAGAGCGTCGCGCCCGGGAACGCACCGCAGCGGCCACCGCTCAGTTGGTCAACCTGTTGCCTGCCTCCTGCCTGCGCCTGAAAAATGACGGCCAGAGCGAACGCATCCTGCTCAGTGAGTTGGCGCTGGGTGATCGCGTGTTGGTGCACCCCGGTGCGGTGCTGCCGGCGGATGGCGTGATTCTCGACGGCCAATCCAGCATCGATGAATCCCTGCTGACCGGCGAGTACCTGCCACAACCCCGGGGGATTGGTGACAGCGTCACCGCTGGCACTCTGAATGTCGAAGGCGCGCTGAGCGTCGAAGTGCGCGCCCTGGGCCATGACACACGGTTGTCCGCCATCGTGCGCCTGCTGGAGCGCGCCCAGGCTGAGAAGCCCCGCCTGGCGCAGATCGCCGACCGCGCCGCGCAGTGGTTCCTGCTGTGCTCGTTGATAGCCGCCGCGCTGATCGGCCTGCTGTGGTGGGAGCTGGACCCATCCCGGGCGTTCTGGATTGTATTGGCGATGCTGGTGGCCACGTGCCCGTGCGCGCTGTCCCTCGCCACGCCGACCGCCCTCACTGCTGCCACCGGCACCTTGCACACTCTTGGGTTGCTATTGACTCGTGGCCATGTGCTTGAGGGCCTGAACCAGATCGATACAGTGATTTTCGACAAGACCGGCACCCTCACCGAAGGGCGCCTGGCGTTGCGCGCCATCCGGCCCCTGGGCGCGCTGGACAGCGACCAATGCCTGAGCCTCGCGGCCGCCCTGGAGAACCGCTCGGAACACCCGATTGCCCGCGCCTTTGGGCGTGCGCCGCTGGCCGCCGACGAAGTGCTCAGTTCCCCCGGCCTAGGCTTGGAAGGTCGCGTGGGTGAGCGGCACTTGCGTATCGGCCAACCAGCGTTTGTCTGCGCGCTCAGTGGTTGCGCGATGCCGGCGGCGCCGGATGAAGCCGGGCAATGGCTGCTGCTGGGCGATCGTAACGGCGCACTCGCCTGGTTCGTGCTGGACGACCGCCTGCGCAGCGATGCACCGGCCTTGTTGGCCGCCTGCAAGGCGCGCGGTTGGCGTACGCTGTTGCTCTCGGGGGACAGTTCGCCGATGGTCGCCAGTGTCGCCCTTGAGCTGGGCATCGACGAAGCCCACGGTGGCCTGCGCCCTGACGACAAGCTGCGGGTGCTACAGAATCTGCACAAGGAAGGTCGCAAAGTGCTGATGCTCGGCGATGGCGTCAACGATGTGCCGGTGCTGGCCGCCGCTGATATCAGCGTAGCCATGGGCTCGGCCACGGACTTGGCGAAAACCAGTGCCGACGCGGTGCTGTTGTCCAACCACCTGGATGCCTTGGTGCAGGCCTTCAGCCTGGCGCGACGCACTCGTCGGGTAATCATTGAGAACCTGCTGTGGGCCGGGCTGTACAATGGCCTTATGCTGCCGTTTGCCGCCCTGGGCTGGATCACCCCGATCTGGGCGGCGATCGGCATGTCCCTCAGCTCATTGACCGTGGTGCTCAACGCCTTGCGCCTGACTCGCCTGCCGAGCGCGCCAGCCACCGGCACCACCTTGATAACCCGCCCGCTGCCGGCCTGAGCCGCGTGGGCATGGAGTGCAGATGCCAGCTCTATACGTGATGATTCCGGCGGCGCTGCTGTTAGTGGGTGTGGCGATCTACATCTTCTTCTGGGCCGTGGACAGTGGCCAGTACGAGGACCTCGATGGCCCGGCCCACAGCGTGTTGTTCGACGATCAGGATCCGAATCACCTGGCCGCCGTCGACGAAGCCAACGGCCCCGAGCAACCGCCCAAAGCCCCACCCCATGCTTGAGCTGGCGCCCCTGCTGGTCTCGGCGCTGATCCTTGGCCTGCTCGGCGGCGGCCATTGCCTGGGCATGTGCGGCGGGCTGATGGGCGCGCTGACCCTGGCGATCCCCAAGGAGCAACGCAGCCGCCGCTTTCGCTTGCTGCTGGCGTACAACCTGGGGCGCATCCTCAGCTATGCCTCGGCGGGGTTATTGATTGGCCTGGCCGGCTGGGCAGTGGCCAACAGCCCGGCGGCGATGTTCATGCGCGTGCTCGCCGGGCTGCTGCTGATCTGCATGGGCCTGTACCTGGCCGGCTGGTGGAGCGGCCTGACCCGTATCGAAAGCCTCGGACGTGGCCTGTGGCGGCATATACAGCCTGTTGCCAACCGTTTGCTGCCGGTATCCAGCCTGCCGCGCGCCTTGCTGCTGGGCGCGTTGTGGGGCTGGTTGCCGTGCGGGTTGGTCTACAGCACCCTGCTCTGGGCGGCGAGCCAGGGCAATGCGCTGGACAGTGCATTACTGATGCTGGCCTTCGGGCTGGGCACCTGGCCGGTGCTGCTCGCCACCGGGTTGGCGGCCGAACGCGTGACCGCGTTATTGCGCAAGCGCAGCGTGCGTGTCGCCGGGGGCGTGCTGGTAATGATCTTCGGTATCTGGACGCTGCCGGGCCCGCATCAGCACTGGCTAATGGGGCATTAAAGGCCATGTGGCATAGCGCCGCTCCCCGTTGATGCAAATCAAGATGCCTGCCCAGCCCTGCCCCTAGACTCGGCCCACTAGCCATTCCCGGGGACCGCCCGCATGCTCGACGCCATTCGTTGGGACACAGATCTGATTCACCGCTACGACTTGGCGGGGCCGCGCTACACGTCCTACCCCACCGCCGTACAATTTGACAGCCAGGTCGGCACCTTTGACCTGCTCCACGCGCTACGTGACAGCCGCAAGGCCGTGCGGCCCTTGTCGCTATATGTGCACGTGCCGTTCTGCGCCAACATTTGCTACTACTGCGCCTGCAACAAGGTCATCACCAAGGACCGCGGCCGCGCCCAGGCCTACCTGCAACGCCTGGAGCAGGAAATCCAGCTGGTGGCCTGTCACCTCGACCCCAAGCAAACGGTTGAGCAGCTGCATCTGGGCGGCGGTACGCCCACTTTTCTCAGTCACGACGAACTTCGCCAGGTGATGGCCTGCCTGCGCCAACATTTCAATTTGCTGGATGACGATTCAGGCGACTACGGTATTGAAATCGATCCACGCGAAGCCGACTGGGCCACCATGGGCCTGCTGCGCGAGCTGGGCTTCAACCGCGTAAGCATCGGCCTGCAAGACCTCGATCCCGACGTACAACGGGCGGTCAATCGCCTGCAAAGCCTGGAAGAAACCCGCGCGGTGATCGACGCGGCACGCACCCTGCAATTTCGCTCGATCAATATCGACCTGATCTACGGCTTGCCCAAGCAGTCTCCGCTGAATTTTGCGCGCACCGTGGAGGAAGTCATCCGTTTGCAGCCGGACCGCCTGTCCGTATTCAACTACGCGCACCTGCCAGAACGCTTCATGCCGCAACGGCGGATCAACATCGACGACCTGCCCTCGCCGGCTGAGAAACTGCTGATGCTGCAAACCACCATCGAGCAATTGACCCAGGCCGGCTACCGCTATATCGGCATGGACCACTTTGCCTTGCCAGACGACGAATTGGCCATTGCCCAGGAAGAAGGCAGGTTGCAGCGTAACTTCCAGGGTTACACCACCCACGGGCATTGCGACTTGATTGGGCTTGGAGTGTCGGCGATCAGCCAGGTCGGCGACCTGTACTGTCAAAACAGCAGTGATCTGAACCAGTACCAGAATGCCCTGGCGGGCGCGCAGCTGGCGACCAGCCGTGGACTGGTCTGTACCACGGACGATCGTCTGCGCCGGGACGTGATCCAGCAGTTGATCTGCAATTTCAGCCTGGTATTCGAAGGGATCGAACAGACCTACAACATCGATTTTCGCGGTTATTTCACCGAGCTATGGCCGCAACTGGAGACGATGGCGACCGATGGCTTGATCGAGCTGGATGCCCTGGGCATTCGTGTGCTGCCGGCCGGGCGCTTGTTGGTGCGCTCGGTGTGCATGGTGTTCGATGCCTATCTGGAGCACCAGAACAGGCAGCGATTTTCGCGGGTCATCTGACGGTGGTTACTTCATCGCCAGCCCGGCAGTCTTGATCGCATCGGCGCCGCTCATGTCTTTCATGGCTTTGGCCAGCGACGCCTGAGCGCTGGTCAACCCGGCCTGCAGTGCGCTCAACGCCGATTGCAGGCCCGAAAGCCGGGCACGTGCCTGTTCCGGCGAGAGGTTTTTATCAGCCATCACCGCCGCCATCTCAGCCTGTTTCTCGGCAATCTGTTTCTTGATCTCGCGAATCATCTTCAGCAGATTCTTGACGTTGTCCGCCAGGCCACTGTCATCGATATCACTGTTTGAGGTTTTCTCCGCCGCTGCAGCTTTCATCGCGGCACCAGAAATGGTCACTGAAACGGCAGGCTTGGCTGCATCCGTCGACGGGATCGCGGCAACATCGGAGTCTACCGCCTTCTTGGCTTCGGGCAGTGCCTGGACCTGGGTGCGCGAGGCGAGTTGAGTACTGAGGGATAACATGGTTTGAGCCACCCGCGTTCATATTCGATGGCAGTGCTATCGGCCGCCTCGGGCAAACCTTTATATTCCGCCAGGTTTTTTGTACATGCTGGCTTCGGTGCCCCCCAGTGCGTTACCCTTACGTCTTATGTGTGTTTTCCCACAAGGATTTAAGAAATGTCTGAGCCAGCCAAACTGCGCGCTCACAGCCAGGTTCACTGCAAGGATTGCAGCCTGGCTCCCCTCTGCCTGCCACTTTCGCTGAATCTGGAAGACATGGATGCGCTGGACGACATCGTGAAACGCGGGCGCCCGCTAAAAAAAGGCGAGTTCCTGTTTCGCCAGGGCGACAAGTTCGATTCGGTCTATGCAGTACGTTCGGGCGCGTTGAAGACATTCAGCCTAAGCGATGGCGGTGAAGAACAAATCACTGGCTTCCACTTGCCCAGCGAGTTGGTCGGGCTGTCGGGGATGGACACCGAGGTTCACCCGGTGTCGGCCCAAGCGCTGGAGACGACCTCGGTGTGCGAAATCCCTTTCGAACGCCTTGATGAATTGGCCCTGCAATTGCCGCAGTTGCGTCGCCAGCTGATGCGCGTGATGAGCCGCGAGATTCGTGACGACCAGCAAATGATGCTGCTGCTGTCGAAGAAAACCGCCGACGAGCGCATCGCTACATTCCTGGTCAACCTGTCGGCGCGCTTCCGTGCCCGTGGTTTCTCGGCCAACCAGTTCCGCCTGAGCATGTCGCGCAATGAAATCGGCAATTACCTGGGGCTGGCCGTAGAGACCGTGTCCCGCGTATTTACCCGCTTCCAGCAGAACCAGCTGATTGCCGCCGAGGGCAAGGAAGTGCATATCCTTGATCCGATCCAGCTGTGCGCACTGGCCGGCGGTTCACTGGAGGTCTGATCCAGACTGCGGCCGCGCCAATCGGCGAGGCCGCAGGTATACTTCGAGTCCGTTTTCCGCCCAGGACTCTGCGACGATGACTTTCGATTCGTTCGACATCAAATCCCTGATTCGCCCCGTCATCGACTTCCCCAAGCCTGGGGTTATCTTTCGTGACATCACTCCCCTGTTCCAATCGCCCCGCGCCCTGCGCATGGTCGCCGACAGCTTTGCCCAGCGCTATGTCGAAGCCGATTTCACGCATATCGGTGCGATGGATGCCCGCGGTTTCCTGATCGGTTCGATCATCGCCTACCAGCTCAACAAGCCGCTGATCCTGTTTCGCAAGCAAGGCAAGCTGCCGGCGGATGTGCTGGCCGAGGGTTACCAGACCGAATACGGCGAAGCCTTCCTGGAAGTGCACGCCGACAGCCTGTGCGAAGGGGATTCGGTGCTGATGTTCGATGACCTGATCGCCACTGGCGGGACCCTGATTGCCGCAGCGAATCTGGTGCGGCGCATGGGCGCGAAGATCTTTGAAGCCGCGGCGATTATTGATTTGCCTGAGCTGGGTGGGTCGCAGCGGTTGGAAGACATGGGGATTCCGACGTTTTGCCTGACGCAGTTTGGGTTGACTGAAAGGTAGTCTTTGTCAGGACTGGCCTCATCGGGAGCAAGCCCCCTCCCACATTTTGACTTGTGAACACAATCAAGAATGTGGGAGGGGGCTTGCTCCCGATGGGGCCCGAAAGAACACCGCCGGTCAAAGCCCCATCTGCTTGCTGATGATTTCGTTCATCACCTCCCGCGTCCCCCCACCAATCGACAGAATCCGATTATCCCGATACAGCCGCTCCACCAGGCTGCCACGCATATACCCCTGCCCACCCAATATCTGCACTGCGTCATAGGTCACCCGATCAGCCGTGTCAGTGGCCAGGTTCTTGGCCATGGAAATCTCCTTGATCACGCTCTTGCCAGCGGCCATCCTGGCGGCCTGGCGATAGGTGAACTCCCGGGAGACTTCCACGGCGGTGGCCATTTCCGCCAGCCGATGCTTGAGCACCTGGAATTTGCCGATGGGCTTGCCGAATGCTTCGCGCTGGGCGGCCCACTTGAGGCTCTCCTCCAGGGCCAGTTGCGCGGTCATGTTAGCCATCAAGGCCAGGGCCAGGCGCTCGCTCTGGAAATTGCCCATGATGCAGGCAAAGCCCATATTTTCAGCGCCGATAAGGTTGCCGGCGGGTACGCGGCAATCGTCGAAGAACAGTTCGGCGGTGTCCGACGCCCACCAGCCCATCTTTTTCAGCGGCTGGCCGACAGTGAACCCGGGCGTGTCTTTCTCAATCATCAGCAGGCTGATGCCGCCAAAGCCCGGGCCGCCGGTGCGCACCGCCACGGTATAAAAATCGGCACGGATGCCACTGGTGATAAAGGTCTTGGTGCCGCTCACTCGGTAATCTTCGCCCTCGCGTACGGCACGGGTCTGCAGGTTGGCCACATCCGAGCCGCCGCTGGGTTCGGTGACGGCCAGCGCAATGATCTTCTCGCCGCTCAGCACCTGGGGCGCCACGCGCTCACGTACTTCGGGCCTGGCCCATTTGACGATGGGCGGCAGGCCGATATCCAGGGAGCCCAGCCCCGCCACCACACCACCGGAACCACAGCGCATCAACTCTTCGCTGGCGGCCACCTTGGCGAACAGATCGCCTTCATGGCTGCCGCCTAGTGATTCCGGATAACCAATCCCCAGAATGCCCGCCGCGCCCGCCTTGAGATAGAGCTCGCGGGGAAAGCTCTCAGCCTCCTCCCATTGCTCAATACCCGGCAACATTTCGCGCTCGACAAAACGGCGCACGCTGTCGCGGACCAACTGGTGGCTGGGATCGAAGTATTCCTGATAGGCAGACATCGGCAAGCTCCATGGCGAGATGGAGCGAACTTACCAAGCGCTTGCTTGGTTATCAAGCCATACACAGTTATCACTGACACCACAAAACTACTGTGGGAGGGGGCTTGCTCCCGATAGCGGTGGATCAGCCAATAACTCTGTCGACTGACACACAGCAATCGGGAGCAAGCCCCCTCCCACATTTGATCCTGCTGCGGATGTTAGAGCGCGATCGGCTTGCGACCCGCGAACGAGTGGGCCAAGGTGCCACCATCGACCAGCTCCAACTCGCCACCCAACGGTACACCATGGGCAATACGCGAGGTGATCAAACCTTTATTGGTCAACAACTGGGCAATGTAATGCGCCGTGGCTTCACCTTCCACGGTCGGGTTGGTCGCCAGGATCACTTCGGTAAAAGTGCCCTGCGCTTCAATTCGTGCGACCAGTTGCGGAATACCGATAGCCTCCGGCCCCAGCCCGTCCAGCGGCGAAAGATGGCCCTTGAGCACGAAGTAGCGTCCGCGATAACCGGTCTGCTCCACCGCATACACATCCATCGGCCCTTCCACCACGCACAGCAAGGTGTCGTCACGGCGTGGGTCGGCGCATTGCGGGCAGAGCTCTTCTTCGGTGAGGGTGCGGCATTGGCGGCAGTGGCCCACGCCTTCCATGGCCTGGCTCAGGGCCTGGGCCAGGCGGGTGCCGCCGCTGCGATCACGCTCCAGCAGTTGCAGGGCCATGCGCTGGGCAGTTTTCTGGCCGACACCGGGCAGCGTGCGCAAGGCGTCGATCAGTTGGCGAATCAGGGGGCTGAAGCTCATGGGCGAAGGGTCCGACAAAACAACGAGACGCGGTTTATACCCGCGCCCCGGATTAGCGTCAAATACTCAATCCTGCGCGACGCGCACCACCAACTTGCCGAAGTTGCGCCCCTCGAGCAAGCCGATAAAGGCTTCGGGCGCCTGCTCCAGGCCATCGACCACGTCCTCGCGGAACTTGATCTTGCCATCGCGCACCCACGGCGCCATGGCGCTGAGGAACTCCGGCTGGCGGTCGCCATAGTCGTCGAACACGATAAAACCCTGGATACGCACGCGCTTGGTCAGCAAGGTACGCTGCAGCGCCGGCAAGCGATCAGGGCCGCTGGGCGCTTCGTGGGCGTTGTAACCGGCAATCAACCCGCACAGCGGCACGCGCGCCTTGGGGTTGAGCAGAGGCAGCACCGCATCGAAGACTTTACCGCCGACATTTTCAAAATAGATGTCCACGCCTTTGAAACAGGCCAGCGCCAGTTCCTGGGCAAAGTCCGCGCTCTTGTGGTCGATACAGGCATCAAAGCCCAGCTCATCCACCACATAGCGGCACTTGTCCGCACCACCGGCGATGCCCACCACACGCAAGCCCTTGAGCTTGGCCACCTGGCCCACCACCGAGCCCACCGCGCCGGACGCAGCGGCCACCACCAGGGTTTCCCCGGCCTTGGGCTGGCCGATGTCCATCAGGCCCATGTAGGCGGTCATGCCCGGCATGCCCAGCACACCCAACGCCATCGACGGACTCGCCAGGCCCTTGGGCACTGGCATGAGGTTGCTCCCATCGCAAATGCAGTGGCTTTGCCAGCCGGTTGCACCCACCACCAGGTCGCCTACCTCAAATTTCGGGTGACGTGATTGCTCGACACGGCTGACAGCACCACCGGTCATTACCTCGTCGATTTCCACGGGCGCGGCGTAGGACGGTGCGTCGCTCATGCGCCCACGCATATAGGGGTCCAGCGACAGATACAGCGTCTTCAACAACACCTGACCGTCTGCCAGCTCCGGCAGGCTCACACGTTCCAGGCGAAAGTTCTCCGGCGTGGGTGCGCCTTGAGGGCGTGAGACCAGGACGATGCGTTGGTTGAGCGTCATTTCTTGAGGCATCAGCGGGGCTCCTGTTATCGATGAGAATTCAACGGTATAAGGTGCAGACCATGGGTAACGGGTTGGGGTTCGATGTTTCGTCGGCCCAAAAAAAATGCCAGGCGCAATGCCCGGCATTTGAATCTAGCCAAAGTCTGTATCAGAACGGCAGCTTCATGCCCGGTGGCAATTGCATGCCAGCGGTCACGCCGGACATTTTGTCCTGGCTGTTGGCTTCGATCTTGCGCACGGCGTCGTTGACGGCCGCGGCGAACAAGTCTTCGAGCACTTCGCGGTCGTCGTCGCTGACGCCTTCCAGCAGGCTCGGGTCGATGCTCACGCGCTTGATGTCGTGACGACCGGTCATCACCACGCTGACCATATCGCCACCGGCTTTACCGGTGACTTCGGCGTTGGCCAGTTCTTCCTGCATCTTGGCCATCTTTTCCTGCATCTGCTGCGCCTGCTTCATCAGGCCGGCCATGCCACCTTTCATCATGGGAATCACCTCAAAAGTACGTGGATCAAGTTAGTAGCCCGGAATCATGACGCCTGGGACACCGGGGCTTCGACAGGTTCAATAGTATCGTGACGGACGACCGCACCGAACTGTTGCATCATTTGTTGGATCAGCGGATCAGCGTGGATCGAATCCTCGGCCTCGCGTTGACGGTTAAGGCGTCGACGAGTCGCCGCCTGGGCCGGAGTTTCCTGCTCGGGCTTGATCAGCTCGATGGCGATGGTCAGCGTGCGCCCATGGTACTGGTTGAGCGCATCGTTGAGCCGACGCTGCTGGGTGGCATTGAACAAGGCGCTATGGGCCGGGTCCAGGTGCAACAGCCAGTGGTCGCCCTCGATGGAAATCAGGGTGCAGTTGGCGGCGATACTGCCGGTCATGCCGGAGATCGGCAATTTCGGAAACAATTCCAGCCATTGCAGGGCCAGGCCGGTGGCCGGGGCCGCAGCCGGTTCTGCCTCGGGCTCGGGCGCTGGCTCGGCGGTGTGCTCACTGGCCAATTCGTCCAGGTAGCTGTAGGCCGAGTCCATGTCCGGCTCGATGTAGTCTTCATCCAGCGGCGGTTCATCGTCCAGGTCAATGCCTGGGGTTGCAGCCTCGACCTGGGCGACCGTCGGCTCGGGGACCGGTGCCGACACCCATTCAGGGGCATCCGGCACGACGCTGTCCGGGGTCGGCGCCGGCATCGGCGTCAGCTCGGGCTGCTCGCCGGCGGTTTCCAGCACGGGCTCCACGGCGGGTTGTTGCTCAGGCTCTGGCTCGGCTTCGACCGGGTCATTCCAGGGCAGGTCGACCACAGGCTCTGGCTCGACAACCGGCGCAGGTTCAACCACAGGCGCTGCTGCAACCGGCTCAGGCTCAGGCTCAGGCGTCGGCGCAACCGGTACGGGTGCAGCGACTACTGACGCGACAGCTGCCGCGCCAGCCACTGGTTTGGCGGAATCAACTGTGGCCTGGCTGATCCCCACTGGCTTTAGCGGCTGTCTCGGTGCGTCTGCCGAATCCGCCGGCCGGAACGCCAGCATACGCAGCAGCACCATTTCAAAGCCGCCGCGCGGGTCCGGCGCCAGGGGCAGGTCCCGGCGGCCAATCAGGCCCATCTGGTAGTAGAACTGCACATCCTCGGCCGGCAAGGCCTGGGCCAGGGCCAATACGCGATCGCGGTCGCCATGGCCGTTGTCGACGCCTTCCGGCAGGGCCTGGGCGATGGCGACGCGGTGCAGCACATTGAGGATCTCCGAGAGCACGCCGTTCCAATCCGGGCCTTGCTCCGAGAGGTGGCGCACCGCTTCGAGCAGCGCCTTGGCGTCGCCTTCAATCAGCGCATGAAGCACATCAAATACCTGGCCGTGGTCCAGGGTGCCGAGCATGGCGCGCACATCGGCAGCCATGACCTTGCCTTCGCCGAACGCGATGGCCTGGTCGGTGAGGCTCATGGCGTCACGCATCGAACCGTCGGCGGCGCGGCCCAACAACCACAGCGCGTCGTCTTCGAACGGTACGTTCTCGACGCCCAGCACGTGGGTCAAATGCTCGACCACGCGCTCGGGGGTCATGTTTTTCAGGGAGAATTGCAGGCACCGCGACAAAATCGTTGCAGGAAGTTTCTGCGGGTCGGTGGTGGCCAGGATGAACTTAACGTAGGGCGGCGGCTCTTCCAGGGTTTTCAACAGGGCGTTGAAGGAGTGGCTGGACAGCATGTGCACTTCGTCGATCAGGTAGACCTTGAAGCGGCCACGGCTCGGTGCGTACTGCACATTGTCGAGCAGCTCGCGGGTGTCTTCGACCTTGGTGCGGCTCGCGGCGTCGATCTCGATCAGGTCGACAAAACGCCCCTCGTCGATCTCGCGGCATACCGAACAGGTGCCGCAAGGCGTTGAAGTGATACCGGTTTCACAATTCAGGCACTTGGCGATGATGCGCGCAATCGTGGTCTTGCCCACCCCGCGGGTACCGGTGAACAGGTAGGCGTGGTGCAGCCGTTGGCTGTCCAAGGCATTGATCAGAGCCTTGAGCACATGGGTCTGGCCGACCATTTCGCGGAACGAGCGCGGGCGCCATTTACGTGCAAGAACCTGATAACTCATCGAAAACCGTCGCAACTGGGAAGCGGAAGCCGGTAATGCTAGCGGAGCAAGGGGGAAATTGCATCCGGCACGCTCGTCTAATCTGACGAAGGTCGCACGATTGGCCCCACAGCGGGCTTTTGCGCACGTCCTGCATGAACGATTGAACGCCAGTGGCCCTCCAGACTAATGGCGGCCACGCTGGCCAGCACGATCACCGCGCCCAGCACCACCTGCAGGGCCACATGCTCGCCGAGCAGCATTGCGGCCATCACCATGGCCACCGGTGGGATCAGGTACATCGCCACCGAAGCACGGCTGACCTCGACATGCTTCAACACATACCCCCAGGCCAGGTAGGCCAAGGCGCTGGGAAAAATGCCCAGTACCAGCACCGCAAAATTCTCCGGTAACGGTGCCTGTACGATGGCGGCGGGCAGGCCCGGCAGGTTCACGCAAAGCATCAAGGTGCCAGACCACACCATGTAGCACGCCAGGGTCAGCGGGCTGTAGCGATGGGCGTAATGCCGCGCGATGGCGAAATACACACTCCACGAGCACGCCGCCAGCAGGATCAGCAAGCCCCGAGGGTCGATGTCGCCCACGCCGTGGTCGCCCCAGATCACCACCAGCACGCCGGCCAGGCCCAATAGCACACAGGCCCAGCGCCAGGCACTGACCCGTTCCTTCAAGCAGAAAAACGCGATCAACACACTGAATAACGGCGCCGACTGTGCCAACACGCTGGACGCCGCCGCCGTCACCCATTGCTGACCGCTATTGATGCTGGTGTGGTGCAGGAACACCCCAAAGAAACCCAAGACCAGCAGCCAGGGAAGATCGCGCACCTGCGGGCGGCCGATACCGACCACCACCGCCACGCCCCCCATGAATACCGATGCAATCAGGAACCGCAGCAACGCCAATTGACCGGGGCTGTAGCTGTGCAGCCCCATGTGCACGCCAATCGGCGAATAGGCCCAACAGAGGATGACGCTGGCAATGACTAGCGTAAGCTTTAGAGGTGACGGGGTATTCATCGACGGCATCCACGCATTGAGAAGGCATGCCGTCAGTCTTGGCCCAGGCCGGGCCTAGGACAATTAAGTGTTTCTGACTTCTGAAATCACGGGAACTGAGCAATGGAACTGGCCCAACTGAAAATGGTGCGCGCCGTGGCACAAACCGGCAGCGTGGCCCAGGCTGCCTTGCAGTTGCACTGTGTGCCGTCCAACATCACCACGCGCATCAAGCAGCTGGAAAACGAGTTGGGCACGCCGCTGTTTATCCGCGCCGGCCGCGGGTTGGCGATCAGTGCTGCGGGTGAGATCTTCCTGGATTACTGTGAACGCATCCTGGCGCTGGTGGATGAGTCCAAACGTGCGGTGGATGCCAACGCCATTCCCCGTGGCACCTTGCGCATCGGTGCGGTGGAATCCAGCGCCAGCGGTCGCCTGCCACCCCTGCTGGCGGAATATCACCGACGTTACCCCGAGGTCAGCCTGGAACTGGTCACCGGCGCCTGGGCGCAATTGCTCGACGACCTGCAACACCATCGCCTGGATGTGGCCCTGGTGGCCGCCGGTGGCAAACGTACAAAGCTGGAGCAGAGTGTGGTCTACAGCGAGCGCCTGGTGTTGATTGCCAGCGCCTCCAGTGCACCTATCAACAGCGCCGAGGACCTGGCCGGCCGCACGCTGCTGGTATGGCCGCCAGGCTGCCCCTATCGCGCCGCCCTGGAAAACTGGCTCAAGCCCCATGACTTCAAGCCGGCGATTGCCAGCTACGCCAGTTGGGGCACAATCATCGGCTGCGTCAGCGCGGGGATTGGCGTGGCGCTAGCGCCCGAGGGCATTCTGGCGCGCTATGAGCAGGCCAATCAGCTGGCGTCCTATCGGTTCGACGAACTGGCGGCGGTGGACAACCTGCTGTTTTGGCACAAGGACACCCAGCGACACCTGGCACGGGATGCATTCGCCGGGCTACTGCGCGAGACCTTTGGCTGACACATTCCTAAATGTGGGAGGGGGCTTGCTCCCGATAGCGGTGGGTCAATCAATATAGGTGCTAGCTGACCCTTCCTCATCGGGAGCAAGCCCCCTCCCACATTTCAGAGCTTCTCAGAGCTTCGGCGCAACCAACCGTGCGTACTGGCCCTGGCTGATCCACCCCGTGAACGAACGGTCGTCAGCATTGATAAACTCCACCTGCGCCCAGCCATCCTTGAACGCCAGCACACCCACCACATCATCCTTGACGATGTAGGGACGCTTGGCGGCCTTCGCACCCGGGGTTTTCAACAGGTAAGCCTTGTCGGCGGATACGGTCACCAGGCCGATCCACTTTTTGCTGGCGGTCTGGGTCAGGTCCAGGCCGGTGGCGATTTCCGGCATCAGCACGTTGATACAGCCGGGGTGTTGACGGCCCTGCTCCACCGTCAGGATCACGCCGTCGGACGCCACAGCCACACTGCCAGGGTAGGCGGCGTCCAGCCAGGTGGTCAGCGCCTCAGGCTTGCCTTGCAGGTAGAAGCTGCAACGGCGGCTCACGCCCTCGCCCATCGCCTCGGCGTAGAAACCCTCGACCTGATGCCCAGGCGTTACCGCCAGCATCAACCCTTCGTACTTGCCCGAATGCAAGGTTGGCGAGCCAGCCAGTGCCGACGCCACCGTGCATAACGACAACACGCCCATCGCCAGAAAACGAATCATCTTATTTCTTCCCTTCAAAGGCTTCGTAGGCTTGTTTCATCAGCACGTCATAGTTGCCGTAGTCATCGCCGTTATAGTTGCGGGCCATGGCTGTGAAATCCTTGTTTTTCATCGCACTCATCAACGCCGTGCTCTTGCTGCAAAAGCTGATGTAGGCCTTGAGTTGATTACCGGCGTTCACTTTCAACGCTGCGACTAACTCAAACACCGTCTTGAAACCGCAGGATGCGAAGTTGAATCCCATGACCTGAAACATGCCCCAGGACGCCGACATCAATGCCGCCTCCTGGTCCAGGGCGAATGCGGTAGCCATGGTTTCCCAGGCCTTGACCTGGTCCTTGTTATTGGTCTGCCACTGCGGCCCGGCTTTTTTCTTGTAGACATACGACAGCAGCGGGTGCGACTGGTCGTAGATGTGATTGGTGTACTTGCGAAAGTGGTGCCCTTCGAAGGCGATGATCGGTAACTTTGCCGGCCCGAAACCCACCTTCCCGCCCGACTCCACGGTCGCAAAAGCCTTGACCACATTTGTCGAAATGCCGTTGCCCAGTTGCTTGGCGGCATTCTGGAAATCCGTATCGCTGAGCGTTGTGCCGCCGTCACAGGTGGCCTGGAGCATTAACTGGCGGTTGCGCCGCTCGGCCTCGATCACTGCACGCACCTGGCTCAGGTAGACGTTGACCGTGGCTTGCACCGCATCGACGTTGTTATTGCCCAATGCGTTGAGAAAGCTCGGAATGCGCATGGCCGGGAAGGCCCTCACGGGCACCTTCACCGCTTCTTCGATCAAGCTGTTGAACGTGCGCCCCGTGGGGTCGATCACACCATCGGGATGGGCGTATTTGAGATGGCGGAACTGATACTGGCTGATGCATTGCACCAACTGGCCGTCGCACTTGCCGTTTTCCTGCAAGGCAAAGCCCATCTTGGGAATGATCAAGTTAAATAGGTACTGGATGCACTGAACATCGGCGGGCAAGTTGCGGGCTTTACCGGGAGCGCCTACTGAAGCACTGATAAGACGAGGCAACCCTTGCAGGCTCTTCATGACAGACATCCTTGTGAGTGAAAGAAGTGATAGCACTTCAATATCAAATCCGTGCCCTTGTCATACTCTGAAACAAGTGGCTGGCGCAAGCTAGCAAGGCGGTATGCGAATTGTCCAGAGGGCGTTTTGAAAGTTGTGAAATGGCCCGGTTAAATCCGTCAGTAACCGTGCAACTCTCGGGTTTTCTGATACTTGTGGTAGTCGATCCATTCAACCACATCGTAGGGCAGATACAATTGCTGAGTTGCTCGGGAAATCGCGATATACACCGCACACAGTCGCTGGTCGAACGCATAGGCGTCTTGGAACTTCACATTGGTCAACAACTCGGGGGTAAGCAGCACCCGTTCGAACTCCAGCCCGCCCGCATCTTGCGCCAGCATCAGCAGGCAGCGCTCGTGCGGATGGCCGCTTAGCCGGTTCAAACGTGTAACGTCAGCCAGGTTAAAGCCTTTTTCCAACTCGGCCTCAACCCAAAGAAACGCCTCATCGAACTGACATGCCTCGCGCACTTGCTGCCAATCGGCCATATCGCTGAAAAAAGGATGAGGGCCACTGTCATTGAACTCGTTGCTATAGAAATCTGGCTTGAACAACGCGATGACCGTGTCCATGAAATACTTGAGTGACTGCTGCGCCTCTTTACTCGCCAGGCCGAATGCACAACGGGCGTCACTTAGTTGCATGGCCCACTTCATGGTGTCCCAATAGGACGCGGTCAGCACCACGCAACCTTGCGGCGGCACGAAACCCTGCGGATAAAACTCAATACCGACGTCGGCGTCCCGCGCGCCCTCAAAGAGCACTTTGCTTTTATCCGAATGCTGGCTGATCAAAGGGTTGACCAGGCGCTCGACGTTGCGTCCGGAACGCACGGAGTAGCAAATGTCCGTGTGGCGAACCTCACGGGCACGTTTGACCACCCCACCACTGGCCTGCTGGTACTCGTCGCCCAGGGTGACCAGCACCTGGCGGCCGCGCTCGATCATCTGCAGCAGCGGCGCCGGAATGTCCTGGCTCTCGTCGATGAGCACGTGGGTATAGCGCTCGGGCACCACACAGCCGGCAAGGCTGGCGCGCTTGATCATCAACAAGGCTTCAAATCCGGTCTGGCTGCCCCAGGCCGGATTCGCCTCAAGGTAGCTCCACAACCGGCTGGCGTATTCGAGCAGTGCCCGCGAGTCGACGACGGACAGCGGCTGCTTGAAATGCGGCAAATGCTTCGCCGACAGGCTGTATTCCCAGGAGCGGCAGTAGGCTTCCAGCACTTTGAGGCAGACATCCACCACCGCTTGCCCCTCCAAACGCCGGAAGCCGAAGATATTCAGCTCCCGAGCCAGTGCCTGCTTGCTCAGCGCCCTTGCTTGGCTATCCAGTGGTTTGGGCCTTGGGCCATGCAACAAGGTATGCGCAAAGGCGTAGAAGGTCTGGCCGGCCTTTCGCTCGCGTACGCCCACCATGCGCGTGCGGAGGGTTTCCAGTTTTGCCGGGGTACGCGCCAGCAACAAGGTTTTTTCCGGACGCAGGTGCTCCATCAAGGCCACCAGCAGATGACTCTTACCAATGCCCGCGTAGCCTTGGACATGCAGGTCTTCGTTCAAGTTGGCGCGGAAGGTCCTGATCAGCTTGTCTTGCTCGGCGCTCAACCAGCGTTCGCGGTGCCGGGGCGTGACCATCTGTTTGCTGAACGGGTCATTTGCCTTGAGGTGGCGCACTTTATATTCGACGTCCCACTTGCCGCTGGGCAACAGGTAGTCTTGCGCCTGTACCTCCTCCGCCAGCAGAAAACGCAGCTTGAGGCTTTTGACCACATTAAGACCGAAGTACAGCTTCCTTTGGTCGAACAGCCGCTGTGCTTCCGACAGCAGGGACACACTCGTCGAATGGCTGGCCTCTACCGCCCAGTCAATGAGCTTGGCCAAGACTTTTTCAGCGCCACTGGCGCTCAGGTCGCTTTCCGGCACCTGCGCCAGATTCTGGATAACCAGCACGGCCGCCAGCTCCGGCTCACTCAGGGCGACGAGCGCCCCTGCACCGTCGCCAGCCAACAAACCCGCACAGGTTTCATCGGTGATCGGCAAGAACACAGGGCTGGATAAATCAAAATGTTCCGAGTGCATATAGCCTCGTAGCCAGGGGAAAGAGACGCTTGGGAGTATGCCACTGGTCGAGAGATGACCGTCATGCGCTGTGCAACCGGCGTCACAGATGACTGGCAGGGCAGCAAATATGAATTGGAATCGAAGAAGGGACCGCAGGAGGGAGCGTTATGGAGGCAACCCCACCAGCCACACCCCGGCACACAATGTTCCCGCTGTGGCTGCTGCCTTCCGGCTCTGACCAGGTTCACGGGTAATCGTTGCGGGGGGACCGATGGGGTCACCATAACGACGCTGGCCTCTCGGCAAGCCGCGCCATTGTACCGTTCTCATCGGAAGTTACAACCGTAAAAAATGAGAAGCTTCAAGTACTTGCCATGGCGTTCAACAATTGCGCTATCCAATGTGGGGGCTTGCCCCCTCCCCACAGGGGTTAATCATTGTGCATGCAGGACCGCATCGGCCCTGCCGCCCTCTTCCTGGATGACCAGGTGAATAAAGTGCAACTTGGCAATCACCGCCGACGGCAGCACGAAGGGGTAGAAATCCGGCTGGCCCATGGCACGGGACAGTTCGTTGAGCATGCCGGCCAGTTCGATCCAGGCGTTGACGAACGAGAGAAATGCCGGGCCGCCTGGGTGTTCTGGATCGTACAGCGTCGTCAGGGCAAACGGCTGGTAATCCAGGTCCATCTCGCGGGCGCTCATACCAAAGCCCAGGGCAGTGTCCACCGCATCCATCATGTGCAGGTAGTGGGCCCAGGTTTCGGCCCAGTCTTCCCATGGGTGCATGGTGGCATAGGCACTGACGCAGTTTTGTTGCCAGTCAGGGCGCGGGCCGTTCTGGTAGTGCTGGTCGAGGGCGTCGGCGTAACTGGCGCGCTCGTCGCCGAACAAGGCTCGGAACGGTTCAAGCCAGTGGCTGTCGGCGATCAGGCGATCCCAATAGTAGTGGCCGACTTCATGGCGAAAATGGCCAAGCAAGGTGCGGTACGGCTCGTGCATCTGTACGCGGACTTTTTCGCGGTGGGCATCGTCGGCTTCCTTGATGTCCAGGGTGATCAGGCCGTTGGCATGACCAGTGGTGGGCGCGTTGCCTTGCAGGTCGATGCCGATGAAGTCGAAGGCCAGGCCAGTGTTTTCGTCGACACTCTTGGGCACCACTTGCAGGCCCAGGCTAATCAGCTGTGCCACCAACCGGCGCTTGGCGGTTTCGACCTTGCGCCAGCGTTCGGGGTTTTGCGCAATCGACAGGTCGGGAATGGTGCGGTTCAGGCTGCAGGCCAAGCACAGCGTCGCGGTACTGTGGGCCGGGACCAGCCAGTTGCAGGCGGCCGGGGTGTCAAGGTTGGCGCAGCGTCGAAAAGCACCGGCGTCGAGATGATCGTCCGCCAGCCAAGTGCCAACCACAGGGCCGGGTTGCAGGGAGGACAGGCGGCTTTGCTGCGGCAGGTAACCCAACACCGCCTGGCAGGCCAGGCACTGGCTGTTGCGGAAGAACAGCGACTGGCCGCAGCGGCATTGCCACACCTTGCTGTTGCGCGAGGGTTGGGCCATGAACGGCGCGGCGATGCGCGAACTGAGTTGCTCGAAGTAGCGAAACATCGCGGGTTCTCCCTGGGGTGACAGAGACTAGATCATTTCTCGCTCGGGATCGTTCAACACGCAAGGGATGACACCACTGCTCTTTGTAGGAGCGAGCTTGCTCGCGAAGATCGTTAACGATAACGCGGGGGGCCTGATTCACAGCGGGGCACTCCGGTTCTTCGCGAGCAAGCTCGTTCCTACAGGGGGCAAAAGCGTTTCAGACGCTGATGTTGTGCCCGGCCAGGAAGGCCACGAAAGCTTCTTCGTCCAGCACTTTGATGCCCAGCTCACTGGCCTTGGCCAATTTCGATCCAGCGCCCGGCCCGGCCACCACGCAGTGGGTTTTCGCCGAGACGGAACCGGCCACCTTGGCGCCTAGGCTTTCGAGCTTGTCCTTGGCCACATCGCGGCTCATCAGCTCCAGGGAGCCGGTGAGTACCCAGGTGTGCCCGGCTTCCGGCAAGCCTTCGACCACCTTCTTCTCGCTCTGCCAGTGCATGCCGAAGTCCTTGAGCTGTTGCTCGATGGCCAGGGCACGATGGGCGTTGTCGGCATTATCGAAAAAGTCGCGCACGGCCTTGGCCTGCTTCTCGGGCAGCGCCTGGCGCATGTCGAGCCAGTCGGCCTTGATTACGCCTTCAAGCGTGCCGAACTTGTCCGCGAGTTTCTGCGCGGCGCCCGGCCCTACGGAAGGCACGTGCAGCTTGTCGAGCAAGCCGCCCAAGGTGGTGCTGGCAGCGAATTCGGCGCTCAGGTCGCCCTGGTCCTGCAATTGCAGGCCGCATTCGTCCGCTGCCAACAGCGCACCGATCACTTCCTGGTTGTGGTCGTCTTCAAAGAAACTATGGATCTCATGGGCCACTTCCAACCCCACATCCGGCAAGTACGTCAGCACTTCCGGCAAAGCCTTCTGCACACGCTCCAGCGAAGCCAGGGAGCGCGCCAGCACCTTGGCGGTCTCCTCGCCCACATCGGGAATGCCGAGGGCATAGATAAAGCGCGCCAGGGTTGGCGCCTTGCTGTTTTCGATGGCGCTGATCAGCTTCTTGCTGGAGATGTCGGCGAAGCCTTCCAAGTCAATGATCTGTTCATACTTGAGCTTGTAGAGATCCGCCGGCGAGCCGATGAGTTTTTCATCCACCAGTTGCTCGATAGTCTTGTCACCCAGGCCGTCGATATCCATGGCACGACGCGAGACGAAATGGATGATCGCCTGCTTGAGCTGCGCGCCACAGGCCAGCCGCCCGACACAACGGTACACCGCGCCTTCACTGACGGTTTCCTTGCCCTTGCTGCGCTTGACCAACTGCGTGCGCTCGACATGGGAGCCGCACACCGGGCAGCTCTCGGGGATCTGCACCGCACGGGCGTGTTCCGGGCGACGCTCGGTGACTACCGAGACCACTTGCGGGATCACATCACCAGCGCGGCGGATGATCACCGTGTCACCGATCATCAGTCCCAGGCGCGCCACTTCGTCCATGTTGTGCAAGGTAGCGTTGGCCACGGTCACACCGGCCACTTTGACCGGTTTCAAGCGCGCCACTGGAGTCACGGCGCCGGTACGGCCGACCTGGAATTCCACGTCGAGCAACTCGGTCAACTCTTCCATCGCCGGGAATTTATGCGCGATGGCCCAGCGCGGTTCACGGGCGCGGAAGCCCAGCTCACGCTGGGCGGCGATGCTGTTGACCTTGAACACCACCCCGTCGATCTCATAGCCCAGCGCATTACGCCGCTCGCCAATATCGCGGTAGTAGTCCAGGCATTCCTGGATGCCCTTGGCCAGCTTCAGCTCGTGGCTGATCGGCATGCCCCACTTCTGCAACTGCTTGAGGTTACCAATATGGGTGTCACTGATATCTGCGGTCACCTGGCCGATGCCATAGCAGCAGAATTCCAGTGGACGGCTGGCGGTGATCTTCGAATCCAGCTGGCGCAGGCTGCCGGCCGCAGCATTGCGCGGGTTGGCGAAGGTCTTGCCGCCGACTTCCAGTTGCGAGGCGTTCAGGCGCTCGAAACCGGCCTTGGACATAAACACTTCGCCACGCACTTCCAGGGTGGCCGGCCAGCCGCTGCCGTGCAGCTTCAAAGGAATATTGCGCACGGTGCGCACATTGACGCTGATGTCTTCCCCCGTGGTGCCATCGCCACGGGTAGCACCGCGCACCAGTTCGCCATCCTGGTACAGCAGGCTGACCGCCAGGCCATCCAGCTTCGGCTCGCAGCTGTACTCCACCGCCGCGCCAGCGCCGAACAGATCGCCCACCGGCAGGTCGAGGCCCTCGGTGACCCGGCGATCAAACTCGAGCATGGTGGCTTCATCGAAGGCGTTGCCCAGGCTGAGCATCGGGATCTCGTGCTTGACCTGGGTGAACGCCGACAGCGCCGCACTGCCGACCCGCTGCGTCGGAGAATCGCGCGTCACCAGTTCCGGGTGCTCGGCTTCCAGGGCCTTGAGCTCGTGGAACAAGCGGTCGTACTCAGCGTCCGGAATGCTCGGCTCGTCGAGCACATGGTAGCGATAGTTGTGCTGATCCAGTTCAGCGCGCAGTTCGAGAATGCGGGTATGGGCGGCGGTCATGGGTGTTCTCTCATAAAGCAAAAGAGCAGCCGAAGCTGCTCAATATGTTAGTGCATGGATTCTACAGACAACGCTTATGATCGAACCTCAGCGTTTCTGTGTCAGGGCGCGACGCTCGAACTCGACGATACGCTGACGGTAGTGTTCGATGGTCTGGGCGGTCAGGACGCTGCGTTGGTCGTCCTTGAGCTCGCCGTTGAGTTCCTGGGACAGCTTGCGGGCCGCCGCCACCATCACGTCGAACGCTTGTTTCGGGTGACGCGGGCCCGGCAGGCCGAGGAAGAAACTCACCGCCGGGGTGCTGAACAGGTCGATATCGTCCAGATCGAAGGTGCCCGGCTTGACCGCGTTGGCCATGGAGAACAGCACTTCGCCATTGCCGGCCATGCTTTCGTGGCGGTGGAAAATATCCATTTCACCAAAACGCAGGCCGCTTTCAAGGATGTTCTGCAACAGTGCCGGGCCTTTGAAACCACCGGCATCGCGGCAGATCACGCTGATAACCAGCACTTCTTCGGCAGCCGGCTGATCGTTTACCGATTGGCGCGCTGCGCTCTTGGTCGGGGTCTCGTCGGGGAAATCGTTGTCACGGCTGCTGAAGCTCGGGCCATCATCGACGTCGAGGTTCAGGTCGCCCTGGTGCGGTTCGGCTACCGCTGCACTGCCACGCTTGCCGCGCTTGGACGACGGCTCGCGAGCTTCACGCACCGGCGCGCTCATCGACGGCAAGTCGTGCTCGTCCAGTTGCGGCTCTTTATGGGTATCCAGCACACGGGGCGGCCCCAGCAGCTCGGCGCTGCCGTCGTCGTCGGGCAGGTTGGACAGGTTTCGGTCCAAGCGGAACTTGAGCTTACCCTTGCCACCGCGCATACGGCGCCAGCCATCAAAAAGAATACCGGCAATGACAATAATGCCGATGACGATCAGCCACTCGCGCAGACCGATTTCCATGTAATCCCGTGCCTCTATAAAAAATGCTGAAAAATAAGGGGTTTAGCACCGTGCAAACCGCTTTAAAACGTGGCGCCAACTCTATGTTCTGGCTGACGTTTTGCCCACGCACACGAAAAATTGACATTAAACTAGCACGACCAAAGACAACTTTACACCGTCTGTCAAAATGCCTTGAACAAATATGTCCATTTGCCACTTTCGTTAGACCGGTAAACCGCCCTACATCGTGCTGAAAATTCTCTCTGCTGGCGTGGCTCAGGATTCCACCATCGCCATCGCTTCTTCCACATCCACCGCGACCAATCGCGAACAACCCGGCTCGTGCATCGTGACCCCCATCAACTGATCGGCCATTTCCATGGCGATCTTGTTGTGAGTGATATAGATGAACTGCACGGTCTGGGACATCTCTTTGACCAACCGAGCGTAGCGTCCCACGTTAGCGTCATCCAGCGGTGCGTCAACTTCGTCGAGCATGCAGAACGGCGCCGGGTTCAACTTGAAGATGGCAAATACCAGGGCCAATGCGGTCAGGGCCTTTTCGCCGCCGGACAACAAATGGATGGTGCTGTTCTTCTTGCCCGGAGGCCGCGCCATGATCGTTACCCCTGTATCGAGTAGATCTTCGCCCGTCAGTTCCAAGTAAGCGCTGCCACCACCGAAAACTTTTGGGAATAACGCCTGTAAACCGCCATTAATCTGATCAAAGGTATCTTTGAAGCGGTTGCGGGTTTCCTTGTCGATCTTGCGGATCACGTTTTCCAGGGTATCCAGGGCTTCCACCAGATCGGCGTCCTGGGCATCCAGATAACGTTTGCGCTCGGACTGCTGCTGGTACTCATCAATGGCCGCGAGGTTGATCGCGCCCAGGCGTTGAATGCGTGCGGCAATCCGTTCAAGTTCTTCTTCGGCGTCTTTCTCGTTGGCCTGAGCGGTCAGGGTGTTGAGCACGCCGTGCAGGTCATAGCCGTCTTCAAGCAACTGGTCTTGCAAGGTCTTGCGTCGCACAGTCAAGGCTTGCCATTCCATGCGTTGCTGTTCGAGCTGGCCGCGGATCAACTGGGATTGCTGCTCGGCCATAGTGCGGCGTTTTTCAGCATCGCGCAGTTCGCGGTCGGCATCCTCGAGGGCGATCTGCGCGGTCTTGAGTTCTTCGTCGACGGTCATGCGCTTATCGAGCAACTCTTCGAGCTTGAGGCGCAGCTCTTCCAGTGGCGCCTCGCCCTCCTCCAGGTTCAGGCTCAGTTGCTCGCGTTTTTCGGTCAGGCGTTCGGACTGCATCTCCAGGCGCTCGAGGGCCTGACGCGTGGAGTCGTGCTGGGCGCGCAACGAGCCGAGGCGCACCGCTAGCTGGTGGGCATGATCCTTGTGCTGGCGCGCTTCCTGGCGCACGCGGTCGAGGCGTTCGCGCAGGCTGTCGCGCTGGGCCAGCAGCAACTCGCGCTGCTCGGTGTCCAGGGCCATGCTGTCGAGGGCTTCCTGCAATTGCAGGCGTGCTTCGCCGATCTGCTCGTGTTCCAGGGCGCGCTGCTCGCCCATTTCGGCCACTTCTTCATCGAGGCGGGTGCGGCGCAGGGTCAGTTGTTCGACCTTGGCCTTGCTCGCCGACAGTTGGGCTTTCAATTCGCCCTGCTGGCGCGCTTCGTCCTGCAACAGCCGGCGCAGGTGTTCGCGACCGGTCTCCTGCTGGCGCTGGGTGGCGCGCAGGGTTTGCAGTTCGGTTTCCAGGCTTTCGAGGGTGGCTTCACGCTCTTCACGCTCGGCGGTCAAATTGACGATTTCCTGGCCACGGGCCAATACGCCGCTTTCGGCTTCACTGGCACGCCGTACCCGCAGGAAGTGGCGCCCGACCCAATAGCCATCACGACTGATCAGGCTCTCACCGGCCCCCAGTTGAACACGCTGGGCCAAGGCCTGCTCAAGCGACTCCACCGGCTTGACCTGGTCCAGCCACGGCGACAAGTCAATCGCCGCTTCAACCTTGTCCAGCAGACTGCCCGGCACCCGCGTGCCATCGGCGGCGGGGCTGAGCAGGCGCAAGTCGCCCTGGGCAAAGCCGGCCAGATCGAAGCCGCCAAAATCGTCCACCAGCACGGCTTGCAAATCGGCGCCCAAAACGGTTTCCACCGCCAGCTCCCAACCGGCTTCTACCTTCAAGCCTTCGGCCAGGCGCGGGCGCTCGGCCAAATGCTGGTCGCGCAGCCATTCGGCGGTACCGGTGCCAGGGTCCAACGCCGCTTGCTGGAGCGCTTCAAGGGATGCCAGGCGACCATTGAGACGCTGCAAATCCCCCTGGGCCTGCTGCTGCGCCTGGGTTGCCGTGTGCAATTGCTGACGCAGTTGCTCCAAGCGCTCCACTTGCTGTTCTTCGCTGGCCTCCAGCTCCTCGAGGGTCATTTCGCTTTCGGCCAGTTGCTCGCTCAACTGCATGATCGCCGCGTCTTCCGGGTCGGCGGCGAGCAATACGCGCTCTTCCTGCAGACGGCGCTGGCGCTCGGCCAGGCGTTCCATGCTGGTTTCCAGCTGCTGGATGCGTGACTGCTGCACCTCAGCCTGGCGGCGTGGCTCGGCGGAACGCAGGTTGAAGGTATCCCACTGTTCCTGCCAGGCGTGCATGGTGGTTTCGGCTTCTTCCAAGGCGGCGGCGGCTTCTTCGGCGGCAGCGTTGGTGATTTCCTGCTCGGGGGTGAGCATGTCCAGCTCTTCGCCGAGGGTCAGCAGCAAGGTGCGGTCATGGCCCAGATGCGATTCGGTTTCCAGGCGCGCGCGTTCGGCTTCCTTCAGGTCATCCTGCAACTGGCGCAGGCGCTGCTGACCGTGCTGGATGCTCTGCTCGACCCGGGCGATATCGCCGCCCACTGAATAGAAACGGCCCTGCACCAGATTGAAGCGTTCGGAGAGTTCATGGTGGCCGTCACGCAGGCGCTCGATGCTGGCGTCGGCGTTGCGCTGCTCGGCCACCAGCGCTTCGAAGCTGATTTCCTGGGTGCCAATGATCGCTTCGCGCTGGCCCACCTGGTCATTCAGCGCCTGCCAGCGCAGGGCCGAGAGTTGCGCCTTGAGCTGGCGTTCTTCGCCCTTGTATTCCTGATACTTCTCGGCGGCCTGGGCCTGGCGGTGCAGGCGCTCCAACTGGCGCTCCAGCTCTTCGCGCAGGTCGGTCAGGCGGGCGAGGTTTTCATGGGTGCGGCGGATGCGATTTTCGGTCTCGCGACGACGCTCCTTGTACTTGGAGATACCCGCCGCTTCTTCGATAAAGTTACGCAGGTCTTCGGGCTTGGCTTCGATCAGCTTGGAGATCATGCCCTGTTCGATGATCGAATAACTGCGCGGGCCAAGCCCGGTGCCGAGGAAGATGTCGGTGATGTCGCGACGACGGCACTTGGTGCCATTGAGGAAGTAGCTGTTCTGGCTGTCGCGGGTGACTTTGCGGCGAATCGAGATTTCCGCATAGGCCGCGTACTCACCGACCAGAGTGCCGTCGGAGTTATCGAACACCAGCTCGATGCTGGCCTGGCTCACCGGTTTGCGGCTGGTAGAGCCATTGAAGATGACGTCGGTCATCGACTCGCCGCGCAGGTTTTTTGCCGAGCTCTCGCCCATCACCCAGCGTACGGCGTCGATGATATTCGACTTGCCGCAGCCATTGGGCCCCACCACTGCCGCCATGTTGCTGGGGAAGTTCACCGTAGTGGGGTCGACGAAGGATTTGAACCCCGCCAATTTGATGCACTTGAGCCGCACGTCTAGGCGTCCGCCAACGCAGCGATGACCAGCGAGCTGCTGCGCTGGCAGTAAGCCGACAGCACCAGGCGAATTTGCACCAGGTCACGGGCCAGTACGGCGGCCAGTAATTGCTCGAACAACGCCAGGTATTCGCTCATGGACGCCTTGCGTTGGTCCAGGGCCAGGTAATAAGCGCGGTTCATCGCCGGTTGCAGGTTCTCGACGGTTTCCTGCAGATACGGATTGTTGGCGAAGGGGTAGGCGGCGCGCATCACATTGAAGCTTTCTTCGACGAAGGCGCGGATATCCTCACGCTCGTAACTGGCTTGCAGGCGTTGCTGGATCTGCAGGAACGGCGCCATGTCGGCCTGGGTCTGCCAGCCTTCGGCTACCGCATTGCCGAGCAGAATGTACATCTCGCCCATCAAGGTGCACAGGCTCTGCACCTTGTGCGCGGTGAGCTCGGTGACATGGGCACCCCGACGCGGCAGGATCGCGATCAGGTGGCGGCGCTCGAGGATCAGCAAGGCTTCACGCACGGAACCACGGCTGACGTTGAGCGCCAGCGTGACCTTCTGTTCCTGGATCCGCTCCCCAGGCTTGAGATCGCCGCGAATGATACGTTCGGCGAGGTGGTGAGCAATTTGCTCGGCGAGACTGTCCGGCGCCTTGAACGTCATGTTTTCCCTTCAAAATCTTCTATCGGTACAAGCGCGGCAGTGTAGCGCATTGGCCCGCTGATGGCGCTACGCCCACCGTGGCGAATTTGGCATGAAATAAGCAACGATGAAAGCCTGTACGCCGCCCAAAACGCTGGTTCCAGAAGACTGGACCATAATTGAAAGTGTTGCGATCGCATTTTCTTGACCCTTAAGTCAGAAAACCATTGACCGAAAAGTCAGACATGACTAGATTCGGCGCAAAGCGGTTAACAACAATAATGAGTCTGCGAGGCCTTCCGTGATCCAGTTTTTACTTAACCAGGAACTCCGTAGCGAGCACGCCCTGGACCCAAACCTGACAGTGCTCAATTATCTGCGTGAGCATGTGGGCAAGCCCGGTACCAAGGAAGGCTGCGCCAGTGGCGACTGCGGTGCGTGCACCGTGGTGGTCGGCGAATTGCACACCAACGATCAGGGTGCCGAGCAGATTCGTTATCGCAGCCTCAACTCCTGCCTGACCTTTGTCTCGTCGTTGCACGGCAAGCAACTGATCAGCGTCGAAGATCTCAAGCACCAGGGCCAGCTGCACAGCGTTCAACAGGCCATGGTCGAGTGCCACGGCTCGCAGTGCGGCTTTTGCACCCCGGGTTTCGTGATGTCGCTGTTTGCCCTGCAAAAGAACAGCGATGCCCCCGACAGCCACAAAGCCCATGAAGCCCTGGCCGGCAACCTATGTCGCTGCACCGGTTATCGCCCGATCCTCGCCGCCGCCGAACAAGCCTGCTGCAACAAGCCCCAGGACCAGTTTGACAGTCGCCAGGCCGACACTATCGCCCGTCTCAAAAGCATCGCACCGACCCAGACCGGCGAACTCAACAGTGGCGACAAACGCTGCCTGGTGCCGCTGACCGTCGCCGACCTGGCGGACCTCTACGATGCCTACCCCCAAGCCCGCCTGCTGGCCGGAGGTACCGACCTGGCACTGGAAGTCACCCAGTTCCATCGCACCCTGCCGGTGATGATCTACGTTGGCAATATTGAAGAAATGAAGCGCATCGAGGACTTCGACGACCGCCTGGAAATCGGCGCGGCCACTGCCCTCTCAGACTGCTACGCCGCGCTGCACCACGAATACCCGGACTTTGGCGAACTGTTGCACCGCTTCGCTTCCCTGCAGATCCGCAACCAGGGCACCCTGGGCGGCAATATCGGCAACGCCTCGCCGATTGGTGATTCGCCACCGCTGCTGATTGCCCTGGGTGCGCAGATCGTCCTGTGCAAAGGCAACACCCGTCGCACCCTGGCACTGGAAGACTATTTCATCGATTACCGCGTCACCGCCCGCCAGGACAGCGAGTTCATCGAGAAGATCATCGTGCCCAAGGGCCATGCACTGTTTCGTGCCTATAAGGTGTCCAAGCGCCTGGACGATGATATTTCCGCAGTCTGCGCCGCCTTCAACTTGAAGATCGACAATGGGGTAATCAGCGAAGCCCGTGTTGCCTTCGGCGGCATGGCCGCCACGCCAAAACGCGCAAAAAGCTGCGAGGCCGTGTTGGTGGGCGCTACCTGGAATAGCGCCACCGTGGAAAAAGCCTGCGTCGCCCTGGCCGAAGATTTCACGCCGCTGTCGGACTTCCGCGCCAGTAAGGAATACCGCCTGCTCAGCGCGCAGAACCTGCTGCGCAAATACTTCATCGAGCTGCAAACGCCGCACATCGAGACTCGGGTGACCGCATATGTCTAACCATCACGCCGTCGTAAAAACCCAGGCCGAACTTGCCGAGCTGTTTGCCCGGGACTTGACCTCCGGGGTCGGCCGCAGCGTCAAGCATGACAGCGCCGCCAAGCACGTCAGCGGCGAAGCGCAGTACATCGATGACCGCCTGGAATTTCCCAACCAGTTGCACCTGTATGCGCGCCTGTCCGACCGCGCCCACGCCCGCATCCTCAGCATCGACACTGCGCCCTGCTACGCCTTTGACGGCGTGCGCATCGTCATCACCCACGAAGACATACCGGGCCTGAAAGACATCGGCCCATTGATGCCCGGCGACCCGTTGCTGGCCATCGACACCGTGCAGTTCGTAGGTCAAGTGGTGCTGGCCGTGGCGGCCCGCGACCTGGAGACTGCGCGCAAGGCGGCGATGGCGGCAGTGATTGAATATGAAGACCTGGAGCCGGTGCTGGATGTAGTCGAGGCCTTACGCAACAAGCATTTCGTGCTCGACAGCCACACCCACCAACGCGGCGATTCGGCCGCGGCGCTGGCGAGCGCCAAGCACCGTATCCAGGGCACCCTGCATATCGGCGGCCAGGAACACTTCTACCTGGAAACCCAGATCTCCTCGGTGATGCCCACCGAAGACGGCGGCATGATCGTCTACTGTTCCACGCAAAACCCTACCGAAGTGCAGAAGCTGGTGGCCGAAGTACTCGACGTGTCGATGAACAAGATCGTGGTCGACATGCGCCGCATGGGCGGTGGTTTTGGCGGCAAGGAAACCCAGGCCGCCAGCCCGGCCTGCCTGTGCGCGGTGGTGGCGCGCCTCACTGGCCAGCCGACCAAGATGCGCTTGCCTCGGGTCGAAGACATGCTGATGACAGGCAAGCGCCACCCTTTCTATATCGAATACGACGTGGGCTTCGACGAAAACGGTCGCCTGCACGGCATCAACCTGGAACTGGCGGGTAACTGCGGCTGCTCGCCGGACCTGTCCAACTCGATTGTCGACCGCGCCATGTTCCACGCCGACAACTCGTATTACCTGGGCGATGCCACGGTCAATGGCCATCGTTGCAAGACCAACACCGCGTCCAACACCGCCTACCGCGGCTTCGGCGGCCCCCAGGGCATGGTCGCGATCGAGGAGGTGATGGACGCCATCGCGCGTCACCTGGCGCTGGACCCATTGGCAGTACGCAAGGCCAATTACTACGGCAAGACCGAGCGCAACGTCACCCATTATTACCAGACCGTCGAGCACAACATGCTCGAAGAGATGACCGCCGAGCTTGAAGCCAGCAGCCAATACGCCGAGCGCCGTGAAGCGATCCGCCTGTACAACGCCCACAGCCCGATCCTGAAAAAGGGCCTGGCGCTGACCCCGGTGAAATTCGGTATTTCCTTTACCGCCAGCTTCCTTAACCAGGCTGGTGCGTTGATCCACATCTACACCGACGGCAGCATCCACCTGAACCACGGCGGCACCGAGATGGGCCAGGGCTTGAATACCAAGGTTGCCCAGGTGGTGGCTGAAGTGTTCCAGGTGGACATCGACCGCGTACAGATCACTGCCACCAACACCGACAAGGTGCCCAACACCTCGCCCACTGCCGCCTCCAGCGGTGCGGACCTTAACGGCAAGGCCGCGCAGAATGCCGCCGAGACCATCAAGCAGCGCCTGGTGGAGTTCGCCGCGCGCAAGTACGACGTCAGCGAAGCGGACGTGCAGTTCCGCAACGGCCATGTGCGTGTTCGCGAACAAATCCTGACGTTCGAAACGTTGATCCAGCAGGCGTATTTCGCCCAGGTCTCGCTGTCGAGCACCGGCTTCTACAAGACCCCGAAAATCTTCTACGACCGTAGCCAGGCGCGTGGTCGGCCGTTCTACTACTTCGCCTTCGGCGCCGCCTGCTGCGAAGTGATCGTCGACACCTTGACCGGCGAATACAAGATGCTGCGCACCGACATCCTCCACGACGTGGGCGCCTCGCTGAACCCGGCCATCGACATCGGCCAGGTCGAAGGCGGCTTTATCCAGGGCATGGGCTGGCTGACCATGGAAGAGCTGGTGTGGAACGACAAGGGCAAGCTCATGACCAACGGCCCGGCCAGCTACAAGATCCCCGCCGTAGCGGACATGCCGCTTGACCTGCGAGTCAAGCTGGTGGAAAACCGCAAGAACCCGGAAGACACGGTGTTCCATTCCAAGGCCGTGGGGGAGCCGCCGTTCATGCTCGGGATTGCTTCGTGGTGTGCGATCAAGGACGCGGTGGCGAGCTTGGCTGACTATCGCCAGCAGCCCAAGATCGATGCGCCGGCGACGCCGGAGCGGGTGTTGTGGGGGTGTGAGCAGATGCGGCAGGTTCAGGCGGTGAAGGCCATTGAGGCTGAAACTGAGATGGCTTCGCTCTAGACCGCGGCGCTGCCATCGGGAGCAAGCCCCCTCCCACATTTGAAGGTATTCACAGAGCAAATGTGGGAGGGGGCTTGCTCCCGATGACGACCGAACTGACAACAGTAATGTTGAGGTGAACATGAACAACTGGATCAGCGCCCTCGCCACCCTGCAAGACCAGGGCGAACCCTGCGTCCTGGTGACCATCATCGAAGAGCTCGGCTCCACGCCGCGCAATGCCGGCTCCAAGATGGTAATCAGCGCCGCCCATACGTTCGACACCATCGGCGGTGGGCACCTGGAATACAAGGCGATGCAGATCGCCCGCGACATGCTCGCCCGCGGCCAGCAGAACACCCATCTGGAGCGCTTCAGCCTCGGTGCCAGCCTCGGACAGTGCTGCGGTGGCGTGACCGTGCTGCTGTTCGAACCCATGGGCCAGGTGCAGGCGCAGATCGCGGTGTTTGGCGCCGGCCATGTGGGGCGTGCGCTGGTGCCGTTGCTGGCGAGCCTGCCGTGCCGGGTGCGCTGGATCGACTCCCGCGATCAGGAATTCCCAGAGAATGTCCCCCAAGGCGTGCGTAAAATCGTCAGCGAAGAGCCGGTCGATGAAATTGCAGACCTGCCAGCGGGTAGTTATTGCATCGTCATGACCCACAATCACACGCTGGACCTGGAACTGACCGCCGCCCTGCTCAAGCGCAATGACTTCGCCTACTTCGGCCTGATCGGTTCGAAGACCAAGCGCGTGAAATTCGAACACCGCCTGCGTGACCGCGGCTTCGACACCGCGCAGTTGCAACGCATGCGCTGCCCCATGGGCCTCACCGAGGTAAAGGGCAAGTTGCCCGTGGAGATCGCCATTTCCATCGCCGGCGAAATCATCGCCACCTATAACGCCAATTTCGGCCAGCACACTGCCGGCGCCGAACCCATTGCCAAATTGCTGCCGGCTTCGCGCCGCAGCCAAGCTATCTAAATTGAGATAACCATGCCTTTGACTCGCAAAGCCTACCGTGCCGCCATCCTGCACAGCATCGACGACCCTGCCGTCGTTGGCATCGAAGCCTCCTACGAGTATTTCGAAGATGGCCTGCTGGTGATCGATAACGGTCAGATCAGCGCGCTCGGTCACGCCAGCGATCTGCTGCCGAGCCTGCCTGCCGATATCGACATCACCCACTACCAGGACGCGCTGATCACCCCCGGCTTGATCGACACCCATATCCACCTGCCGCAGACCGGCATGGTCGGCGCCTATGGCGAACAGTTGCTGGACTGGCTCAACACCTACACCTTCCCGTGTGAAAGCCAGTTCGCCGATAAGGCCCACGCCGAGGAAGTCGCGGATATCTTCATCAAGGAACTGCTGCGCAACGGCACCACCACCGCGCTGGTGTTCGGCAGCGTGCACCCGCAATCGGTGAATGCATTCTTTGAAGCGGCCGAGAAGCTCGACCTGCGCATGATCGCCGGCAAGGTGATGATGGACCGCAATGCGCCGGACTATCTGACTGACACGCCCGAATCCGGCTATCAGGAAAGCAAGGCGCTGATCGAGCGCTGGCACGGCAAAGGCCGCCTGCATTACGCGGTGACGCCACGCTTTGCCCCCACCAGCACACCAGAGCAATTGACGCTGGCCGGGAAACTGCTGGGGGAATACCCGGACCTGTACATGCAGACCCACATCAGTGAGAACAAGCAGGAAGTCGAGTGGGTGAAGGAACTGTTCCCGGAGCGTAGCGGCTACCTGGATGTGTACGACCATTACAAACTGCTGGGCGAGCGCTCGGTATTTGCCCATGGCGTGCACCTGTGTGATGACGAGTGCGCACGCTTGGCAAAGGCCGGCTCGGCAGTCGCATTCTGCCCGACGTCGAATCTCTTTCTCGGCAGTGGTTTGTTCAACCTGCCGATGGCGGAGAAACACAAACTGAACGTGGGCCTGGGCACCGACGTGGGTGGCGGTACCAGCTTCTCGCTCCTGCAAACATTGAATGAAGCCTACAAGGTCATGCAGTTGCAGGGGGCACGGTTGAGCCCGTTCAAATCGCTGTACCTGGCGACCCTGGGCGGTGCGCGGGCGTTGCGTCTGGAAGACAGGATCGGCACGTTGCAGCCTGGCACGGATGCGGACTTTTTGGTGCTGGACTACAACGCCACGCCGCTGCTGAGCTATCGCTTGAAACAGGCCAATAACATTGCCGAGACGCTGTTTGTATTGATGACGCTGGGGGATGATCGGGCGGTGTTGCAGACCTATGCGGCTGGGCAGTTGGTGCATCAACGCTGAACCCAGCCACAACACAATACCAATGTGGGAGGGGGCTTGCTCCCGATAGCGGTGTGTCAGTCAGCCTATCTGCTACTGACACTCTGCTATCGGGAGCAAGCCCCCTCCCACATTTTTATCCCCCAGTGAATCAGGGAGATTACAGTTTTACCGAGGAGCGCCCTGGCTTCCTGGTCTGTAAAAGGTGCGAGAACACCGCATGCAAATCATCCGACGCGCTTTCCTCATCGAGGTTGAGCTTGCTGTCGATATGGTCCATGTGATGCATCATCAAGTTCACCGCCAGCACCGCATCGCGGGCTTCGATCGCGTCGATCAACTGGGTGTGTTCATCATACGAACAGTGCGAGCGGTTGCCGCTTTCGTACTGGGCGATGATCAATGAGGTCTGGGACACCAGGCTGCGCTGAAAGCTGATCAGCGGCGCGTTTTTTGCTGCCTCAGCCAGTTTCAGGTGGAATTCGCCCGAAAGGCGGATACCCGCACCGCGATCGCCACGGGAAAAGCTGTCGCGCTCGTCGTTGACCATCTGGCGCAACTCGGCCAACTGCTCGGCGGTGGCGTGCTGCACCGCCAATTCAGTGATCGCCCGCTCCACCAGGCGCCGGGCCATGAACACCTGGCGCGCTTCTTCCACGCTTGGGCTGGCAACCACCGCGCCGCGATTGGGCCTCAGCAGCACCACACCCTCATGGGCCAGGCGCGACAGCGCACGGCGGATGATGGTGCGGCTCACGCCGAAGATTTCGCCCAGTGCCTCTTCACTCAATTTGGTTCCGGGCGCCAGGCGTTGTTCGAGGATCGCCTCGAAGATATGCGCGTAGACAATATCGTCCTGGGTTCCGCTGCGACCGGTCTTGCCGGCTCGCGGTTGTTTCTTGAGAGGTTGCAACTGTTCGTTCATGGGCACTCGGGTTTGGAGAACGGCGGCGAAATAACGGTAATACGGCAACGACGCTACGCTGGCAAGTATCACCTAAAAACAGGGCACATTGTACACAACCCGATGCGCCAACACACTGTACGGCTGTTTGCGGCCCCGGCTGTATTGCAATGACTCGTTACGTTTGAGTTTAGGCTTGATTCCACGATTTCCCATAAACGATATCGCACTGTAGGAGCGAGCTTGCTCGCGAAAACCCCGATAGCGCAGCAATCCTCCAGAAACCGCGCGTCATCGTTGGCGTTTTTCGCGAGCAAGCTCGCTCCTAAACTGTGCGTAGTCAGGTAAAAGGAATACCCCTCCATGACCGATGCCACCCAAGCGCCCTTGCGCCCGCTGGCCGACACTTCTGCATCGGCCGTCGTCGCCGGCTTTATCGCCATGATGACCGGCTACACCAGCTCCCTGGTGCTGATGTTCCAGGCTGGCCAGGCCGCCGGCTTGACCACGGCGCAGATTTCCTCGTGGATCTGGGCGATTTCCATCGGCATGGCGGTGTGCAGCATTGGCCTGTCGTTGCGCTATCGCACGCCTATCACCATCGCTTGGTCCACACCGGGCGCCGCGCTGTTGATCACAAGCTTAGGCGGCGTGAGTTATGGCGAGGCCATTGGCGCCTACATCACCTGCGCGGTGCTGGTAACGATTTGCGGATTGACCGGCAGCTTTGAAAAGCTGGTCAAGCGGATCCCGGCGTCGCTGGCGGCGGCGCTGCTGGCGGGGATCCTGTTCAAGATCGGCAGCGAGATTTTTGTCGCCGCGCAGCATCGTACCGGACTGGTGCTGGGGATGTTTTTCACCTATCTGGTCATCAAGCGTCTGTCCCCGCGTTATGCCGTGCTCGCCGCGCTGCTGATTGGCACCGCGCTGTCTGGGCTGATGGGGCTGTTGGATTTCAGCGGCTTCCACCTGGAAGTGGCGACGCCGGTGTGGACCACGCCGCACTTCTCACTGGCGGCGACCATCAGCATCGGCATCCCGCTGTTCGTGGTGGCCATGACCTCGCAGAACATGCCCGGCGTTGCCGTGCTGCGGGCCGACGGCTACAACGTCCCAGCGTCGCCGCTGATCACCACCACTGGCCTGGCCTCGCTGGTGCTGGCTCCGTTCGGCTCCCACGGCATCAACCTGGCGGCCATCAGCGCGGCAATCTGCACCGGGCCCCATGCCCATGAAGACCGCAACAAGCGCTACACCGCAGCGGTGTGGTGCGGGGTGTTCTACGGGATTGCCGGAGTATTCGGCGCAACGCTGGCGGCACTGTTCGCGGCGCTGCCCAAGGAGTTGGTATTGTCGATTGCAGCCCTGGCGCTGTTTGGCTCGATCATCAATGGCCTGAGCATCGCCATGAATGAGCCGAAAGAGCGGGAAGCGGCGCTGATCACCTTTATGGTCACGGCGTCAGGCTTGACGTTGTTTTCCATCGGTTCGGCGTTCTGGGGGATTGTGGCGGGGGTGTTGACGTTGCTGATTCTGAATTGGCGCAAGGCATAAAAAAACGGCGACCCTCAGGTCGCCGTTTTATTTAGTATCACTTGGCCGCGTTGATCGGCTTTTCCGGATACCACACGTCCAACAGCGGGCTGACTTCAGCCTTGGTCAGCTCGGAACGGGTTTTCAGCCAGGCTTCAACAGCAGCGCGCTGCTCTTCGGAAACCGAGCCACGCTTCTGCAGGCAAACCAGACCGTAGTCGTCGCCGCCGACATAGCCCAGACCGTTGGCTTCCATGGCTTCTTTGATGAATGCTTCGAGGAAAGCGTCGATAGCTTCTTCACTCAGGCCTTCGTTGAAGTCCAGGTTCAGTTCGAAACCCAGCTCTTGAAATTCATCAACGCACAGTTTTTTGCGCAGACGCTGGGAACGGTTAGTCGCCATTGGAACAATCCTCATAAGTAATAACGGGCGGCACTTTAGCAGTTTAAGGCGGCAATTGCCCGACTCTCTGGGACGGGCGGGCAAAAGCCGACAAAAAAACCACAATTAGCAGCTATCGTTGAGCTACAAGTGGTTCCAGCTTGGGGCATAATGCCGACACTTTCGTGACCATTGAGGGATTTTCTTTCATACCCCTCACCTTTTCACCCTCCTCAGCAGTAGGGTTTTACCTCTTATGATCAAATCTTTACGTTCAGTGTTATTCGCCGGTTTCCTCTTGCCACTGGCCTTCTGTGCCACTGCTGCTCCTATTAATACCACCCTGCCGCCCAGCGTTGCCCAGGCCCTGCAGAAAGCCAAGCTGCAAAACACCGCGCTGTCCCTGGTAATGCTGCCGCTGAACGGCCCCGGCACCCCCACTGTGTTCAATGCCGATGTTTCAGTGAACCCGGCCTCCACTATGAAGCTGGTCACCACCTACGCGGCTCTGGAAATGCTCGGCCCCAACCACCAGTGGAAGACCGAGTTCTACACCGACGGTACCCTCAGCGGCGGCGTGTTGCGCGGCAACCTGTACCTCAAGGGCGGTGGCGACCCCAAGCTGAACATGGAAAAACTCTGGTTGCTGATGCGCGACCTGCGCGCCAATGGCGTGCAGCAAGTCACTGGCGACCTGGTACTGGACCGCAACTTCTTCAACCAGCCGCAATTGCCTGAGTTCAATGACGACGGCAACGACGAAAACAAGCCGTTCCTGGTCAAGCCCGACGCCTTGCTGGTCAACCTCAAGGCCCTGCGCTTCGTGACCCGCAATGATTCTGGAAGGGTGATAGTGTCAGTCGAGCCGCCGATTGCCAGCATTCGCATCGACAACCAAGTGAAGGTCACCAACGCCAAGCAGTGCACCGGTGACGTGCGCTACAGCCCCGTGACTGCCGCCGACGGCAGTGTGACCGTGACTGTCAGCGGCCAACTGGCGGATGGCTGCAGCTCGCAGACCTACCTGTCACTGCTTGACCACGCCACCTACACCGCCGGTGCCGTGCGTGCAATCTGGAAGGAATTGGGCGGCACCATCCAGGGCCGTGATATCCAGGCACCGGTGCCCAAAGATGCCAAGGTACTGGCCCGTGCGTTCTCGCCGGACCTGGCGGAAATCATCCGCGACATCAACAAGTACAGTAACAACACCATGGCCCAGCAGTTGTTCCTGAGCCTGGGCGCGCAGTTTCGCAACGATGCCGATGGGGACGATGCCAAGGCCGCGCAACGCGTCGTGCGCCAGTGGCTGGCGAAGAAAGGCATTACCGCGCCGCACCTGGTGATGGAGAACGGCTCCGGCCTGTCCCGCGCCGAACGGGTCAGCGCCCGCGAGATGGCGGCCATGCTGCAAGCGGCCTGGAGAAGCCCCTATGCGGCGGAGTACATCAGCTCGATGCCAATCGCCGGCACCGATGGCACCATGCGTAAACGTTTGAAGACCACCGCCATGCGCGGCGAAGCCCATGTGAAGACCGGCACATTGAATACCGTGCGTGCCATCGCCGGGTTCAGCCGCGACAACAACGGCAACACCTGGGCGGTGGTGGCGATCCTCAATGACAACAAACCATGGGGTGCATCGTCGGTGCTGGACCAGGTGTTGCTGGACCTGTATCGCCAGCCGAAGGCGGTGGCGGCCGCGCCGGTTCTCTAAACCCTGTAGGAGCGAGCTTGCTCGCGAAAATCGTCAACGTTAACGCGTGTTTCCTGAGTAAACGCGGCGTCTACGGCTTTTTCGCGAGCAAGCTCGCTCCTACAGGCATTAGGGCTTGCCCACTCCCACACGCCTCGACCCGGTCCCTGCCCGCCTGCTTGGCCACATACACCGCCGAATCCGCACGCAGCAGCAACCCATCTATATCCTCATCGGCCCGCCAACTGGCCACGCCAAAGCTGGCGGTGACGATACCCACCGGTTCCATCGACGTATTGCGCAACGACTGCCACAACTGCGTCGCCAGGCTGTAAGCCTGGGCGCCATCGGTGCCGGGGCACAGCACCGCGAACTCTTCGCCGCCTACCCGGCAGAAGACATCGGTACGCCGCAAACGCTGGCCAATGCGCTTGCACAACTCCTGCAATACGCGGTCACCCATGGCGTGGCCGTGCTGGTCGTTGATCCGCTTGAAGTGATCGATATCGAGCATGATCAACGACAGAGTACCGGCGCTGCGGTTAAGGCGGAGCATCTCGACCTTGAGGCGATCCTGGAAATAACGGCGATTATAAATGCCCGTCAATGAATCGGTGATGGACAGCGCACGCAGTTCTTCCTCGACCCGCTTGAGATCGGAGATATCCGATACATAACCGTGCCAGAGCGTACCGCCTCCCGGTAATTCCTCCGGCGTCGCCTCGCCGCGAATCCAGCGCAGGCCTCGCTGCGGCAATTGCACGCGGTACTCTTCGCGCCAGTGGCTCAATTGCAGGGCCGACAAACGAATCGACGCCCGCACCCGCTCGGCGTCCAACGGGTGAATGCGCTCGAACACCGTGCGCGCATCCTGTTGCAACACGCCGAGTTCAATTTCATAGATATCGCGCATGCCTTGGCTGGCGTAGATGAAACGCCAGTTGTCCTGGGGTTCCAGGGTGAACTGGAAGATTCCGCCAGGCACGTGACTGCTGAGCTTCTTCAGCAAGCGGTCCCGCGCGGCAAGGGCTTCGTAGGCGCCCTTCTGCGCGGTGATGTCCAGGTAAATCGCCAAATGCCCGACCCATAGGCCGTAGTCGTCCAGCAGTACCGTTACCAGCATGTTGACGGTCAGCTGGCTGCCGTCCTTGCGTACCAACGTCCACTCCCGGGCTTCATGTTGGCTGTCAGGGCTCTCCACCAGCATCGCCTGGCTCGGCGGGATGCGCTTGCCCAACGCCGCGCTCAACGGCACAGCGCGTGCTTCAAGTTCCGAGGCCAGGTGCAGGCTTTCCAATTTCAGGCGGCCCAGCACCTCTTCGCTCTTGAACCCCAGCATGCGTTCGGCGCCAGCGTTGAAGGTGTTGATCACACCACGCAAGTCGGTAGCGATGATCGCCACTTGGGTCGCCGCGTTCAGCACACTGCGCAGCTGACCATGAGCCCCACGTAACTCCTGCTCTCGCAAGCGCAACTGCACGGTACGCTGCTCCACCAGTTTCAACGCGCGCTGGCGCTGGCTGACCAACACGTAGAGCAAGGCACTGAGCAAGGCACTGAGCAGCACGCCCATGGCCAGGACGGTGTTCATGGACGAGTGATTCGCCATGTCGAACACCTGGCTCGCACGCACGCTCAGGGCGTAGACATGGTCACCGAGGGCAAGACGGCGCGTAGACGACAGGTCACTGTTGCCCAGTGCATTGCTCGACGCATATAACTCCCGCTGCTGGCTGTCGGAAGTATCGACGATCTGCATCACCAGGTTGTCGCGGTTCGGTTTGGGTAAACCGTCGGTCACCAGCTGGCGCATGCTGATCACCGCCATGACAAAACCGTAGGGCTCGGTATCGCCAGCTTTGCTGACCGGCGCTACCAGCAATACTCCGGCTGCATAGGCAGGCTCGACGCCCACCAATTGCATGGGTTGTGACACCGCAGGCTTGCCGCTTTGTTGTGCACGTTCCAGGGCTGAGCGGCGCAAAGGCTGGGCCAGCAGGTCAAAACCCAAGGGGGCGCCCAGCAGGCTTTGCGTCTGGCTGTAGAGTACCGGGACGTATTCATCGCGCTCGGTGGCCGGCGCCAACTCGCCCAAGGCATTCAGTTCACGGATCGCAAAAGGTACGCCGCGCTGGCGTGAGATTTGTTGTTCAAACTGGCTGCGCTGCTCGCGAAATACCCGCGGCGCCCAGGAATAGGCACGGGCATGCAGCAGCAGCGGCTGGGCAAAACCGTCGAACTCGCTACGGGACACATCAGCGGAATTGGCGAAGAAACGCTGCAAGCTACCCAGGCGTTGTTCCTGATCTTCGAAACGTTCCTGGATACGAGTGAAGCGTTCATTGACCAACAATTGGAAACGCTGGTGCACCTGCTGCTGATACAGGTCGGCCGCCGCCCACGCGACAACCACCGTCAATGCGCTACCGACCGACAGTACGACCAACGCCACCAGCCAAGCCGACGCCTGCTCACTGATAAAACCAAGGATTTTCGGGCGACCGGCTTGCATCGGCATGGGCAACACTCGCAACGCCAGCGTGCGGGGGCGTCACTATGGCTAGGCTTTCAGTTATAGCCATTGGCCCAGGGTTTGACCAGCGTAAAAACTGCGGGCGCTTGATGTTGGAGAGGGTTTGCTCCCGATAGAGGTGTATCAGTCAATACATCGGGTGACTGACACTTTGCTATCGGGAGCAAGCCCCCTCCCACACTGGATACTCAACGCATTCAGAACTTCTGATGTTTAATCAGCGTGCGGTGATTTTCCAGGCCCGGTGGATCTTCGCATTGCGCGCAAAATCCGGATCGATGGTCTTGTCGCTGATCTCCTCGACCGCATAGCGTTCACTGAGGTTGGCTTCCAGCTGGAACTTGCGGAAGTTGTTGGAGAAGTACAACACTCCACCCGGTGCCAGGCGGGCCATGGCCAGGTCGAGCAACTGCACGTGGTCGCGCTGCACATCGAAGATGCCTTCCATGCGCTTGGAGTTGGAGAAGGTCGGCGGGTCGATGAAAATCATATCGAACTCATCGCGGCTGGCCTCCAGCCATGCCATGACGTCACCCTGCTCCAGCCGGTTTTTGTCGGAGAAACCGTTGAGCGAGAAGTTGCGACGCGCCCAGTCCAGGTAGGTCTTGGACAGGTCGACGCTGGTGGTGCTGCGCGCACCGCCCTTGGCGGCGTGCACACTGGCGGTGGCGGTGTAGCAGTACAGGTTGAGGAAGCGCTTGCCCGCCGCTTCCTTCTGGATACGCATGCGCATCGGGCGGTGATCGAGGAACAGGCCGGTATCCAGGTAGTCGGTGAGGTTGACCAGCAACTTCACGCCGCCTTCACTGACTTCGGTGAACTTGCCCTGGGCGCTCTGGCGTTCGTATTGCTTGGTACCGCTCTGGCGCTCACGACGCTTGACCACCACGCGGCTCTTGTCGACGTTGAGTGCCTGGGGAATCGCTGCCAGGGCATCGAACATGCGGGCCGAGGCTTTTTCCGGGTCGATGGATTTCGGCGCGGCGTACTCCTGCACGTGCACCCAATCGTGGTACAGGTCGATAGCCATGGAGTATTCAGGCATGTCAGCGTCATACACACGGTAGCAATCCACGCCTTCACGCTTGGCCCATTTGCCCAACAGCTTGAGGTTCTTTTGCAGGCGGTTGGCAAACATCTGCCCGCCTTCACTCAAGCGCGCCTGCTCTACCACGGGCGCCGGGGCCGGCTTGATCGGGTTGCCGTTCTTGTTGTAATGGCGCTCTACCGGCTCGGTCGGGGCCTGGTCGTAAGCCGCTTGCTCACGCTCGGCCTGGCGCTGTTCCGGGGTACGGCGTTCGCCGGTGACGAACTGATCCGGGTTGACCTTGATCAGCAGCAATTTGCACGGCAATGCGCCGTTCCAGAAGGAATACTGCTTGTGACTGCGGATGCCCATGCGCTTGCCCAGGTCCGGCGCGCCGGTGAACACAGCCGCTTCCCAGCCCATGCAGGCCTGGCGCAGGCGCTCGCCGAGGTTCTGGTAGAGGTACAACAGGCTGGCTTCGTCACCCAGGCGCTCGCCGTAGGGCGGGTTGCAGATCACCAGGCCTTTCTGGTTCTGGTCCGGGCGCGGCTCGAAGGTGCCGACTTCGCCCTGGTACACCTTGATCCAATGGCTCAGGCCAGCGCGCTCGATGTTGTTGCGTGCCGGCTGGATCAGGCGTGGGTCAGCTTCGTAGCCTCGTACCCACAACGGCGGTTTGTTCATGCCGATGGCCGCGCGTTCGGTGGCCTCGCTGTGCAGCTTCTTCCACAGCGCCGGGACGTGGCCCAGCCAGGTGGTGAAGCCCCACAGTTCGCGGTTGAGGTTGGGGGCCATGTCGGCGGCGATCATCGCGCCTTCGACCAGGAAGGTGCCTACGCCGCACATCGGGTCAGTCAGCGCGCCGCCTTCGGCGGCGATGCGTGGCCAGCCGGCGCGGATCAAAATCGCTGCCGCCAGGTTCTCCTTCAACGGTGCCGCGCCCTGCTGCAGGCGGTAGCCGCGCTGGTGCAGGCTGTGGCCGGACAGGTCCAGGGACAGGATCGCTTCGCCACGGTCCAGGCGCAGGTGAATGCGCAGGTCAGGGTTGATTTTGTCGATGGACGGACGTTCGCCGGTCGGGGTGCGCAGCTTGTCGACGATCGCATCCTTGACCTTCAGCGCGCCGAAGTGGGTGTTGTCGATGCCCGAGCCATGACCGCTGAACTCCACCGCCAGGCTGCCATCGGGCACCATGTGGTCGGCCCATTCGATATCCAGCACACCATGGTAGAGGTCTTCGGCGTCCTTCATCGGGAAGCGCTTGAGCACCAGCAGCACACGGTTGGCCAGGCGCGACCACAGGCACAGGCGGTACGCGGTTTCCATGTCGGCCATGCCGCGCACAGCCGAGGTGTGCTCGCGGGCTTCCTCAAGGCCAAGCCCGACGGCTTCCTCGATCAGCAGGCCTTCAAGGCCCTTGGGGCAAGTGAGGAAGAGTTCAAAACGGTCCGACATGGGGCATTCCAGGCTTTTCAGCAATAAATGAACGGGCGACGCATCGCCGGCTCGGTTTTCAATCAAGCACTTTTCTTGAAGAGTGCTCGCGTGGCACGAATGTGCCGTTCCACCCCGTCTGACGGGCCCTCGGGCCTTTATTGACGGGGCAGAGAGAACTTTTTAGCGATTACATCCGCAACAAAACGAAATATTCTGACCCTTCGTCGAATAATAACCGACTGCAACAGGCGGAAATTCTCACTAAAGGATTAAACCCTTTCTCTTTGCAGGGCACATCATAGCTGGCTTTGCCCAATAAAAGGGACGAAAAGCCATCCCAGCTTATGGCTATAGCATCGTTATCGTTACGTGCTTATGACAAAACGATCATTGAATCCATGTGACCTATTGGTTAGAACTCAACACAGGTTGGCGCCGTAACGACGCCGACACATCGGCTCGCCACGCCGGCAGCGAGCCCACCAACGGCAGAAAAACTCTGCCCGGCCTTGGACAAGGCCGAAGGATATCTAGACAGTCAACAAGTGAGGGAAACACCCTATGAGAAGACTTAAGCGTGATCCGTTGGAAAGAGCATTTTTACGCGGATATCAATATGGTGTTCATGGAAAATCCCGTGAGCTTTGCCCATTTACTCTACCGTCGGTACGCCAAGCCTGGATCAATGGCTGGCGAGAAGGACGCGGCGACAACTGGGACGGTATGACTGGCACTGCGGGCATACACAGACTCAACGAACTTCACGCCGTCGGCTAATCAGGGCACTTAAATTCCGACACACACCTCTGAATATGTAACGACTTAACCACGCGCGCCCCATCCGGGCGGCGGGCTTCGGCCCAGGGGCTCCTTTATGGAGCCCTTTTTATTACCTGCCGATTAGCGTTTACATCAGCGCAAGGCAGCGATGGCATCCACCGACTGGCGTATCAGCGCCGGTCCCTTGTAGATAAACCCTGAATACAACTGCACCAGGCTCGCGCCAGCCGCGATCTTTTCGGCAGCGTGCTTGCCTTCGGTGATACCGCCCACCGCGATGATCGGCAACCGCCCAGCCAACTCGGCCGCCAGCACCTTGACGATATGGGTGCTCTTGTCCCGCAACGGCGCGCCCGACAGGCCGCCCGCCTCGTCACCATGGGCCAGGCCTTCGACGCCCACGCGGCTGAGGGTCGTGTTGGTTGCAATCACTGCGTCCATCCCCGACTCCACCAGGGCCTGGGCCACCAGCACGGTTTCTTCATCGCTCATGTCCGGCGCGATCTTGATCGCCAATGGCACGCGCTTGCCATGGCGCACGGCCAGATCTTCCTGGCGTTGGCGCAAGGCTTCGAGCAGTTGCTTGAGGGAGTCACCAAACTGCAGGCTGCGCAGGCCCGGCGTATTGGGCGAGCTGACGTTGACGGTGACATAGCTGGCGTGCGCATAGACCTTGTCCAGGCAGATCAGGTAGTCATCCACCGCGCGCTCAACCGGCGTATCGAAGTTCTTGCCGATGTTGATACCAAGGATGCCTGTGTACTTCGCCGCCTGGACCCGCGCCAGCAGATGGTCGACGCCCAGATTGTTGAAACCCATGCGATTGATGATCGCCTCGGCTTCCGGCAAGCGGAAAATGCGTGGTTTGGGATTGCCCGGTTGTGGCCGCGGGGTCACGGTGCCGATTTCGACAAAGCCGAACCCCAGCTGCGCGAACCCATCGATGGCCGCGCCGTTCTTGTCCAGGCCGGCTGCCAGGCCGACCGGGTTAGGGAAATCCAGCCCCATCACCGACACCGGCATTTTCGCCGGGGCCTTGCATACCAGGCCATTGAGTCCCAGGCGGCCACCGGCACCGATCAGGTCCAGGGACAGATCGTGGGAGGTTTCCGGGGAGAGTTTGAACAACAGCTGGCGGGCCAAGGTATACATGGGCGGGCTAGACTCGGATGGCGGCAAAAGGTGGCGCCGATTATAGCCGGGGTGGCGGGCCGCATGCGAGGCGCGCCGCGCTGATCTCATTGACGCTGCGAAACCAGCGCTTCATAACGCACCCAGATCCTTTCCGCGTACCGCAGGCGTAGTGCCTCACGCTGCGGGCCTGGCCCCGGCCCGACGTTGTAGGCACCCACCGCCGTCCAGTTATATCCGAAACGCTGGATAAACTCAGCCAGGATCGAGGCACCGACCTCCACTGACAGGCAAGGCTCGTTCAGCAGACGCTCTTCGGTAATGCCCTGCTTGAGCAAACGCGGCAGGTGGATGCTGTTGATCTGCATCAGGCCGATATCACGCGTGCCGTTGCGGTTGGTGTAGTTCATTGCCTGGGAGCGGTAACCCGACTCTACTGCAGCGATGGCCTGCAACAACTCAGGTTCCAGATCGTATCGCCGGGCCATTTCGTCCCAGCAATAGGCCAGTGCCTGGTTGCTGCCCATCAGCAAGCCGAGCAGCAGGCTCCTGCTCCCCCCCTTAAGCATTGCTGGCCTGACCGCAGAATGAGCACACGTGCACAACGTGCCTTGATGGGTCGCTAACCACCCGCACCGGGCAGGTAAAGCGATACCCCTTGCCGTAGATCGTCTTGATAAATCCTTTGTCAGCACCCAGGTGCTTGCGCAGGGAGTAAATGCATCGCGTCAGTGACTCATCGGCCACCTCGCCCCGGGACCAGGCCAGTTCCAACAAACGGTCCTTGGTCATCAACGTGCCACCGGAGGCCAGCAGCAGACGCAGAACCTGCCCCTCCTTGGGTGGCAACTGAATATCCGCGTGCCCGCCCGTCAACCGGCCATCGCCATGCAAAGTCCAGCGAGCAAAGACCAGGGAAGTCGCAGGTTCAGCAGTCACGACGACCATACACACCTCTGCATTCGACTACTGCCATTCAAAATCCTTATTTCCTGTGCCAGCTCGCGCCAATGTCACAACTATAGAAATCGGCACTTCGGCCCGCGCTAGGACAAAACCCATTCAGCCGACTTTTTTTTACACCCTCCGGTAGGACAATTCGCTACCCGCTCTTATTGAGAGATCCACTCCTGATAGGTCTCCTGCAACTCCACCCCCAGCCGGTCCTCCAGTTGCACCAGCTCACCCAATGCCATCAGTTGCCCATTGACCCGCACCTCCACACATCGGGTTACCCCTGGATCCAAGGGCAGCACCTTCCCCGGTGCGAACGCAGCCAGACGCTTGCGGCTGATCAGTTGTTCCTGCAACAGTATTTCCAGGTGCATGGACAAAGGCCTTTTTCAGGGGGAAAACTCAGGATCTGTTTGCAGGAACGCACGTTGCACAGGCTCAAGTTGCGCGGTGGTCAACTGCGCCAGCACGGTCGTGGGCGGCAATGGGGCACGGCTGAAGGTGTGCAAGCCCTCAGCCCGTGCCAGGTACGCCTCGCACCAGGCAGCTCGACTGCTCAGCAACAACACGCCACAGATCAGCCCGAGGTACAGCCAGCGGTATTTGATCGTTACAGATGAATCAGCGTACACCGTAGATATTCCCGGGCTGTATGGCTTGAAGAAGCGGCCATACTGCGAGGCGCACGAGGTTCAATCATGATGGAAAGCTGACGGCAGAACCCACCCTCCAGCCCATGGCATGTGCCTTGCTATGCACTCTGTAACAGGCCCGCGCCAAAGACTCGGCGAGCCTACGTACATAGGCGTGGTTACCCTGCAATGGCCTGCACCGCCACCCCAGGGAATCACGGCTCTCCTGGAAAAAGGCAGGTGTTGATGAACGATCCACTGGCTTGGGTAAACGGCAGTGACGCCCCGGAAAAAAGCAGCCTCGACCTGGGCTTCATGGCATTGACCGATTGCGCCTCGCTGGTAGTTGCCGCCACCCAGGGCTTTGCCCAACCCTATGGCCTCACGCTGAATCTCAAGCGCCAGTCGTCCTGGGCCAACCTGCGTGACAAGCTGGTCAGCGGCGAACTGGACGCCGCCCACAGTCTCTACGGGCTGATCTATGCCGTGCATCTGGGCATCGGCGGTGTCGCACCCTGCCCCATGGCGGTGCTGATGGGGCTGAACCAGAACGGCCAGAGCATCAACCTGTCCCGCGGCCTGCAAACCCAGGGTGTGGTCACTCCTGAGGCACTGGAACGCCATGTGCACCAAAGCCGGACGAAACTGACCTTCGCCCAGACATTTCCCACCGGCACCCACGCCATGTGGTTGTATTACTGGCTGGCCAGCCAAGGCATTCATCCGTTGCGGGATGTGAACAGCGTAGTGGTGCCGCCACCGCAGATGGTTGCGCACCTGCAAGCCGGACGCATCGAGGGGTTTTGTGTCGGCGAACCCTGGAGCGCCAGCGCAGTGAAGGAAAATCAAGGCTTTACCCTGGCGACCAGCCAGGCGATCTGGCCCGATCATCCGGAAAAAGTCCTGGGCTGCACCCAGGCCTTCGTCGACGAGTATCCCAATACCGCCCGCGTGCTGGTGATGGCGATCCTCGAGGCCAGCCGGTTTATCGAACAGGGCAGCGAAAACCGCCGCTCCACTGCGCAACTGCTCAGTGCCCCTGAGTATCTGGACGCCCCACTGGACTGTATCGAGCCGCGCCTGCTGGGCAACTATGACGATGGCCTGGGCAACCAGTGGCAAGATCCCCACGCATTGCGTTTTTTCGCCGGTGGCGAAGTGAACCTGCCCTACCTCAGCGACGGTATGTGGTTCATGACCCAGTTCCGACGCTGGGGCTTGTTGCGTGAAGACCCTGACTACCTGGGCGTCGCCCGGCAGGTGCAGCAACTGGCGCTGTATCGCCAGGCGGCCGAGACGCTGGGCATTGCCGCCAGCGACTCAGAGATGCGCAGCAGCCAGTTGATCGACGGCAAGACCTGGGACGGCTCCGACCCTGCCGGCTACGCCCGCAGCTTCCGCCTGCATGCCCTGGCCGATGACGCCAGCCGCCAAGCGCTGCGCTGAAAGGGGTAAGACAATGCTGCGAATCCTGTTGATCAATGACACTGCGCGCAAGGTCGGGCGCCTCAAGGCTGCGCTGACCGAGGCTGGTTTCGAAGTGATCGATGAGTCGGGGCTGACCATCGACCTGCCCGCACGCGTCGAAACGGTGCGCCCGGACGTGATCTTGATCGATACCGAGTCACCCGGTCGCGATGTGATGGAGCAAGTGGTGCTGGTCAGCCGCGACCAACCCCGGCCCATCGTGATGTTTACCGATGAGCACGACCCGCACGTGATGCGTCAGGCAATCAGGGCCGGGGTCAGTGCCTATATTATCGAAGGCATCCAGGCCCAGCGCCTGCAACCGATCCTTGATGTGGCCATGGCCCGCTTCGAGAGCGACCAGGCCCTGCGCGCCCAGCTTCACGCCCGCGACCAGCAGTTGGCCGAGCGCAAGCGCATCGAGTTGGCCAAGGGCCTGTTGATGAAAATGAAGGACTGCAATGAAGAAGAGGCCTACACCCTGATGCGCCGCCAGGCCATGAGTCGCCAACAGAAACTGATCCAGGTGGCGGAGCAGATTATTGCCATGAGCGAGTTGCTCGGCTGATCTGGCTCAGCTCTTGCTAAACAATCCTGACAGGTAGCCAACGGCGGTTGCCCCTCCACGACAAAGACGTCGCCCATCCGGTTTGCCCCTCGCGAACCTGGTGGCGGCGTTTTTTGCGTTTTGGTCCCCTAGCCCCCAACCGTTGAGGTGCATGATGAAATCAAGCTTTTGGAAATCCGGGCATACCCCGACCCTGTTCGCCGCGTTCCTGTATTTCGACCTGAGCTTCATGGTCTGGTACCTGCTGGGCCCGCTGGCGGTGCAGATTGCCGCCGACTTGCAGCTGACCACTCAACAGCGTGGCCTGGTGGTGGCGACACCGATCCTGGCGGGCGCGCTACTGCGCTTTCTGATGGGCATGCTGGCCGATAAGCTATCGCCCAAGACCGCAGGTTTGATTGGTCAGGTGATTGTGATCGTGGCGCTGTTCTGTGCCTGGAAACTGGGGATCCACAGCTACGAGCAAGCCTTGCTGCTGGGCCTGTTCCTGGGCATGGCTGGTGCCTCCTTCGCGGTCGCCCTGCCCTTGGCGTCCCAATGGTACCCGGCGGAACACCAGGGCAAGGCCATGGGCATCGCCGGCGCCGGTAACTCCGGGACCGTGTTCGCCGCATTGCTGGCACCGGTGCTGGCGGCCGCGTTCGGCTGGAGCAACGTGTTCGGCTTTGCGCTGATTCCGCTGGTGCTGACGCTGATCGTGTTCGCCTGGCTCGCACGCAATGCACCAGAGCGGCCGAAAGCCAAATCCATGGCCGACTACTTCAAGGCCCTGGGCGACCGCGACAGCTGGTGGTTCATGTTTTTCTACAGCGTGACCTTCGGCGGTTTTATCGGCCTGGCCAGCGCCCTGCCCGGCTACTTCAACGACCAGTACGGCCTGAGCCCGGTGACTGCCGGCTACTACACCGCCGCCTGCGTGTTCGGCGGCAGCCTGATGCGGCCCTTGGGCGGCGCCCTCGCGGATCGATTCGGCGGGATTCGCACCCTGCTCGGCATGTACGGCGTGGCGGCGGTGTGCATCGCTGCAGTAGGTTTCAACCTGCCGAGTTCTTACGCGGCATTGGCGCTGTTCGTCTGCACCATGCTCGGCCTCGGCGCCGGTAATGGCGCGGTGTTCCAACTGGTGCCCCAGCGTTTTCGGCGCGAAATCGGCGTGATGACCGGACTGATCGGCATGGCCGGCGGTATCGGTGGCTTTGCCCTCGCGGCGGGCATGGGTGCGATCAAGCAGAGTACCGGCAGTTATCAACTGGCCCTGTGGTTGTTCGCCAGCCTCGGTGTGCTGGCCTGGTTCGGCCTGCATGGCGTGAAACGGCGCTGGAGAACCACCTGGGGGTCGGCCGCCGTGACCGCCGCACGCGTTTGATGAGCCTGCAACTGAGCGTCGCCCAGGCCAGTGCCATCGGCCCGCGCAGCGAAAACCAGGATGCGCTGCGCGTGGTCACGCCCCTGGCGGAACTGGCGGCGAGCAAAGGCTACCTGTGCGCACTGGCCGATGGCGTCAGCCAATGCGCCGACGGTGGCCTGGCCGCACGCTCGACCCTGCAGGCCCTGGCCCTGGACTACTACGCCACGCCGCAGACCTGGGGCGTGGCCCAGGCGCTGGAGCGTCTGCTGCTGGCGCAGAACCGCTGGTTGCAGGCCAATGGCGGCGGGCAACCGTTGCTGACTACCTTGAGCGCCCTGGTGTTTCGCGGCCGGCGTTTCACCCTGGCCCATGTCGGCGATTGCCGGGTATATCGCTGGCTCGACGGCGAGTTGCAACGCATCAGCGAAGACCATGTGTGGGAACAGCCGGGCATGCAACATGTGCTCAAGCGCGCCCTCGGCCTGGATCAGCACCTGGTGCTGGATTTCCTCGACGGCGAACTGCGCGAAGGTGAATGCTTCCTGCTGCTCAGCGACGGGGTGTGGGCCACGCTGGGCGACGCCAGCATCGGCACGATCCTGCGTGAACAAAGCGACCTCGACCTGGCCGTCAACACCCTGGTCAACGCTGCGCACCTGGCCGGCAGCCAAGATAACGCCAGTGCGTTGCTGGTGCGCATCGACCAACTCGGCGCCGCCACCCTCGGCGACGCCCTGGTGCAGTTACAGCAATGGCCGCTGCCGCCAGTGCTGAAGGCCGGCCAGACCTTTGAAGGCTGGCGAGTGGAGAACGTGCTGGCCGAGAGTCGGCAGTCGCTGCTGTATCGGGTCCGCGATGCCCAGCATCAACCCTGGCTGCTCAAGACCCTGCCACTGAGCCACGACGACGACACCGAAGCGGCCCAAGCCTTGTTGTCGGAAGAATGGTTCCTGCGCCGAGTCGCCGGCCGCGCCTTTCCTGAAGTCCACGCCGCCAGTGGTCGTCAGCATTTGTACTACGTCATGCGCGAATATCCCGGCCAGACCCTGGCCCAGCTGTTCCAGCAGCAAGGCCCGTTGCCGCTGGCGCAGTGGCAGACTATCGCCGAACGTTTGCTGCGCGCCGTAGGCCTGCTGCATCGCCGACAGATCCTGCACCGCGATATCAAGCCGGAAAACCTGCTGCTGGGGGACGATGGCGAACTGCGGGTGCTGGACTTCGGCCTGGCCTACTGCCCTGGGCTGTCTGAAGACCGCGCCCATCTGCTGCCCGGCACCCCGAGCTTTATTGCACCGGAAGCCTTCGGTGGCGAGCAGCCTACGGCGCAACAGGATTTGTATGGCGTTGGTGTGACCTTGTATTACCTGCTGACCGGGCATTACCCCTACGGCGAAATCGAAGCCTTCCAACGCCCGCGCTTTAACCAGCCGGTCAGCGCCAGCCGCTATCGTCCCGACTTGCCGGATTGGTTGCCCCTGAGTCTGGAACGTGCCGTGGCCATCCTTCCCGCCCAACGTTATGAAACCGCCGAAGAATGGCTGCTGGTACTGGAACAGGCCGACCGCCGCGAACTCAATGTACGACCACGGCCTTTGCTGGAGCGCGAACCGCTCAAGGTGTGGCAGACCCTAGCGGTGGCTTCGCTGCTGATCAATCTGGTGCTGATGTACTGGCTTTTGCACCACTAACGAGCAAAATCCGCCGAGGCTCTATTTAGACGCCCAATAAAACAGGGGGCATTCGAACTTGGCACAGCTGCTGCATTAGCTTTCCCAACAACCCACATACAGCCGCCCCTTCAACGACGAAGGCGCGTGCTTCCCGAGAGAACGGGACCAGGACAAAGGCGTCCTCGCTAGCTGACTAGCGGGGACGCCTTTTTTTGTTTGCGCGTGTTTGGTCGGAGAGCGACATGAAAAAACTCAAGCTGGTGATGATCGGCAACGGCATGGCCGGGGTGCGTACCCTGGAAGAACTGCTCAAGCTCAGCAGCGACATTTATGACATCACCGTGTTCGGCGCCGAGCCCCACACCAACTACAACCGCATCCTGCTGTCGCCGGTGCTGGCCGGTGAGCAAACCTTCGAAGAGATCGTACTCAACGACCTGGACTGGTACCTGGACAACAACGTCAAGTTGCTGCTCAACCGCAAGGTGGTGCAGATCGACCGGGTCAAGCGCAGAGTCATCGCCGAAGACGGTACTGAGGCCGAATATGATCGCCTGCTGATCGCCACCGGTTCCACGCCGTTTATCCTGCCGATCCCCGGCAACACCCTGCAGGGCGTGATTGGCTACCGCGATATCGCCGATACCCAGGCCATGATCGACACCGCCAAGACCCACAAGCATGCGGTGGTGATCGGCGGCGGCCTGCTCGGCCTGGAAGCTGCCAATGGCCTGATGCTGCGTGGCATGCATGTAACCGTGGTGCACCTGGGCGAATGGTTGCTGGAACGCCAGCTGGACAAAACCAGCGGCCAACTGCTGCAGACCGAGCTGGAAAGCCGTGGGCTGGTGTTTCGCCTGTGCGAACAGACCCAGGCCCTGCACGACGCCGGCAATGGCCGGGTCGGCTCGGTGCAGTTCAAGAATGGCGACATCATCCCCGCCGACCTGGTGGTGATGGCCGCCGGTATCCGCCCCAATACCGAACTCGCGGAAAAGTCCGGCATCCCCTGCAACCGTGGGATCCTGGTCAATGACACGATGCAAACCTACGATCCGCGCATCTACGCCATCGGCGAATGCGCCAGCCATCGCGGCATCGCCTATGGCCTGGTGGCGCCCCTTTTCGAACAGGCCAAGGTCTGCGCCAACCATCTGGCCCAGCTGGGTTTTGCCACCTACAAGGGCTCGGTCACCTCGACCAAGTTGAAAGTCACCGGCATCGACCTGTTCTCCGCCGGCGACTTCATGGGCGCAGAAGGCACCGAGACCATCACCCTCTCCGACCCGATCGGCGGCGTGTACAAGAAGCTGGTGATCAAGGATGACATCCTGGTCGGTGCCTGCCTGTACGGCGACACCGCGGATGGTGGTTGGTATTTCCGTCAGATTCGCGAGAACCACGCCATTGGCGAAATTCGCGATCACCTGATGTTCGGTGAGAATGCGCTGGGCGACGTCGGCCACCAAGGGCAGGACAAGGCCATGAGCATGGCCGACAGCGCCGAAGTCTGTGGCTGCAACGGCGTGTGCAAGGGCACCATCGTCAAGGCGATCCAGGAACAAGGCTTGTTCAGCGTCGACGAGGTGAAAAAGCACACCAAGGCCGCCAGTTCCTGCGGCTCCTGTGCTGGCCTGGTGGAACAGATCCTGATCAACACCGTGGGCGGTGCCGCCGACGTTAAACCCAAAAGCGAAAAGGCCATCTGCGGCTGCAGCGATCTCAATCACGGGCAGATCCGCCAGGCCATCCGCGAGCAGCACCTGCTGACCATCGACAGCACCCTGCGTTACCTCAACTGGCGCACGCCCAATGGCTGCGCCACCTGCCGCCCGGCCCTCAACTATTACTTGATTTCCACCTGGCCCGGCGAGGCCAAGGACGACCCGCAATCACGGCTGATCAACGAGCGCGCCCACGCCAATATTCAGAAAGACGGCACCTACTCGGTAGTCCCACGGATGTGGGGCGGTGTGACCAACCCCTCGGAACTGCGCCGAATTGCCGACGTGGCCGACAAGTACAACGTGCCGATGGTCAAGGTCACGGGCGGCCAGCGTATCGACCTGCTCGGCATCAAGAAGCAGGACTTGCCGGGCGTATGGAAGGACCTGGATATGCCGTCAGGCCACGCCTACGGCAAGTCCATCCGCACCGTGAAAACCTGCGTGGGCAGCGAGTTCTGCCGATTCGGCACGCAGAACTCCACGCAACTGGGCATCGAGCTGGAGCATGACCTGTTCAATATGTGGTCGCCCCACAAGGTCAAGCTGGCGGTCTCCGGCTGCCCACGCAATTGCTCGGAAGCGGGGATCAAGGATGTCGGAATCATCGGCGTCGACTCTGGCTGGGAGATGTACATCGGCGGCAATGGCGGGATCAAGACCGAAGTCGCGGAGTTCTTCGTCAAGCTGAAAACCGCTGAAGAGGTGCGCGAATACAACGGCGCGTTCCTGCAGCTGTACCGTGAAGAAGCTTTCTACCTGGAGCGCACGGTGCACTACCTGCAACGGGTTGGCATGGAGCATATCAAGAAGGCGGTGCTTGAGGACCCGGCCCGCCGCAAGGCCCTCAACGAGCGCCTGCAGTTCTCGCTGTCATTCGAGCAGGACCCGTGGAAAGAGCGTCTGGAACAGCCGCTGCTGAAAAAGGAATTCGACGTTATCGCTGTCAAACAGCTGGAGGTCTCGCTATGAACTGGCTGGATATCTGCGCCCTGGATGAAATCAACACCCTGGGCTCGCGCATCATCAGTGGGCCGAAAGGCGACATCGCGATTTTTCGCACCAGTGACGACGAAGTCTTCGCCCTCGACGACCGATGCCCGCACAAGGGCGGCCCGCTGTCCCAAGGCTTGATCTACGGCAAGCGCGTGGCCTGCCCGCTGCACAACTGGCAGATTGACCTGGCGTCCGGCGAAGCCCAGGCCCCGGATATCGGCTGCGCCCACCATCACCAGGCCCGGGTGGAAAACGGTCGGGTGATGCTGGCCCTACGGGACGCTGGTTGATGAACCGCCAGACCACCGCGTCCACCTGCTGTTATTGCGGGGTGGGCTGCGGCGTGCTGATCGAGCACGACGGCGTGCAGATCCTCGGCGTGCAAGGCGACCCAAACCACCCGGCCAACTTCGGCAAGTTGTGCAGCAAAGGCGCGAGCCTGCACCTGACCGGCGACTTGAGCGCGCGCGCCCTGTACCCGCAATTGCGCCTGGGCAAGGACTTGGCACGCACGCGCACCGATTGGGGCACCGCCCTGGAACACGCGGCCACTGTGTTCGCCGACACCATCGCCGAACATGGGCCCGACAGCGTGGCGTTCTATATCTCGGGGCAGCTGCTGACCGAGGATTACTACAGCTTCAACAAATTAGCCCGGGCCTTGGTTGGCACCAACAATATCGACAGCAACTCACGGCTGTGCATGTCTTCGGCCGTGGTCGGCTACAAACGCAGCCTGGGCGCCGATGCACCGCCGTGCAGCTATGAAGACCTGGAAAACAGCGACTGCGTGATGATCGTCGGCAGCAATATGGCCTACGCCCACCCGGTACTGTTCCGACGCCTGGAGCAAGCCAAGGCGCAACGCCCGCAGATGAAAGTGGTGGTGATTGACCCTCGGCGTACAGACACCTGCGATTTGGCTGACCTGCACCTGGCAATCCTGCCGGGGACGGATGTGGCGTTGTTCCATGGGATCTTGCATCTGCTGCTGTGGGAAGGCTGGATCGACCACGCCTTTATCCAGGCCCACACCGAGGGCCTGGCCGAGCTGAAACGCCTGGTGCATGACTACACGCCGCAAATGGTCACGCAGCTGTGCGGCATCAGTGTCGAGCAGTTGCGCCTGTGCGCCCAGTGGATAGGCACTTCCAGTAGTTTTTTGTCGCTGTGGTGCATGGGGCTTAACCAATCCACTGCTGGCAGCGCGAAAAACAGCGCATTGATCAACCTGCACCTGGCCACGGGCACCATTGGCCGGCCGGGCTGCGGGCCGTTTTCCCTGACTGGACAACCGAATGCCATGGGTGGGCGCGAGACCGGCAGCCTGTCCAACTTGCTGCCGGGCCATCGTGACGCAGCCAACCCAGAACATCGCGCCGAGGTCGCGCGTTATTGGGGCGTGGATCAACTGCCGGCGCCCACCGGCCTCACTGCGATCGAACTGTTTGAACAGGTGCAGGCCGGCAAGATCAAGGCCCTGTGGATCGCCTGCACCAACCCTGCCCAATCCCTGCCAGACCAGAGTGCCGTGCGCGCAGCCTTGGCGGCGTGCCCGTTCGTGGTGCTACAGGAGGCGTTCCGCACCACCGAAACCGCCGCCTATGCCGACCTGCTGCTGCCGGCAGCCAGTTGGGGCGAAAAGGACGGCACCGTGACCAACTCCGAACGGCGCATTTCCCACGTACGCCATGCCATCGACCCACCGGGAGAGGCGCGGGCGGACTGGGCAATCACCGTGGATTTCGCACAGCGCCTGGAACAGCGCCTGCGGCCCGGCGCGCCCAGCCTGTTCGCCTTTGAAGAGCCGGCGCAGTTGTTTGATGAATTCAAGCAACTGACTCAAGGCCGTGACCTGGACTTGTCGGGGATCAGTCATGCCCTGCTCGACCAGCTTGGCCCACAGCAATGGCCATTTCCCGAGGGCGCGCAGACGGGTACGCCGCGCCTGTACACCGACGGTATTTTCCCCACGGACGATGGCCGGGCGCGGTTTATCGCCGACCCTTACCGCGCCGCCAAGGAACAGCGTGACGCACGATTCCCCCTGACCCTGATCACCGGGCGCCTGCGCGACCAGTGGCATGGCATGAGCCGCACCGGCACGGCCGCGCAGTTGTTCGGGCATGTCAGCGAGGCATTGTTGGGCCTGCACCCGGACGAACTGCGTCGCCATCGTTTCAAAGAAGGTGACCTGGTCAACCTGAAAAGCCGTCGAGGCAATGTGATCGTCGCCGTCAGCAGCGATGACAGCGTGCGCCCCGGCCAGGCGTTCCTGCCTATGCATTGGGGCGACCGCTTTCTCAAGGGTGGCGTGAACGTTCTCACCCAACCGGCGTTCGACCCACTGTCCAAGCAGCCGGAACTCAAGCACAGCGGCGTGCGCCTGGAAGCGGTGCAACTGCCGTGGCAGCTGTTTGCGCTGATCGAGGGCGATGTGCAGCAACACTTCGAAGCCCTGCGCCCGCTGTGTGAGGGCTTTGCCTACGTGAGCCTGAGCCTGGCCGGACGTGAGAGACCAGCGCTGCTGGTGCGGGCGGCACATACCGAGGCACCCGACCTGCAACAGCTGAACCGCATTGACCAACTGCTGGGACTGGACGACGGGCCGGTCATGGCCTACGACGACCCGCGCCGCTCAATCGGCAAGCGCGTGAAGATCGAGAAGGGACGCATCACCGCCCTGCGCCTGGCCGGCGAAACCCTGGCCCGTCACTGGCTGCAAAGCCTATGGCTGGAAGGTCGCGCCGACGAACAGCTGCGACGCTGGCTCCTGGCGCCATTAAGCGCGCCACCAGGCGGTGCGGCGGCCAGCAGCAAGATTTTGTGCAACTGCAAGAACGTCAGTGAAAACGCCGTATGCGCAGGTATTGCCCAGGGCCTGGACCTGGACGGCCTCAAGCAGGAACTGGGCTGCGGCACGCAATGCGGCTCCTGCGTACCGGAAATCAAACGTCTTTTGGCCAGCACCCCGCAGCCAATCGCAATCAGTGTGTGAGGGAACAACATGAGCGCAAAAGTGTGGCTGGTAGGCGCCGGGCCCGGTGATCCGGAATTGCTGACCCTCAAGGCGGTCAGGGCCCTGCATGAGGCGGATGTGGTGCTGATTGATGACTTGGTCAACCCGGCAGTACTGGAACACTGTAACGCTGCACGGGTGGTGACTGTCGGCAAGCGCGGTGGCTGCCGCTCCACGCCCCAGGAATTTATTCACCGCCTGATGCTGCGTTATGCACGCCAGGGTAAATGTGTGGTGAGGCTCAAGGGCGGCGACCCGTGCATCTTTGGTCGCGGTGGTGAAGAGGCGCTGTGGCTGCGCGAGCACGGCGTTGAAGTTGAATTGATCAATGGCATCACAGCAGGGCTGGCGGGTGCGACCAACTGCGATATTCCGCTAACGCTGCGCGGTGTCAGTCGCGGGGTGACATTGGTCACCGCCCATACCCAGGACGACAGCCAACTGAACTGGCGCGCACTGGCCGAAGGTGGGACCACCTTGGTGGTGTACATGGGAGTGGCGAAGCTGGAGGAAATTCGTCAACAACTGCTGGACGGTGGCATGGCGGCTGATATGCCCGTGGCGATGATCGAAAACGCATCGCTGCCCCGGCAGCGCGAATGCCGCAGCAATCTGGCGCGGATGCATGAGGACGCGCAGGCATTCGCCTTGAAAAGCCCGGCGATCCTGGTGATTGGCCACGTTGCTGCTGCCGCACAGACGGCTTGTGTCGCTGCAGCGGCCAGCGCCTGAGGCAAATTACAGGCGAAAAAAACCCGGCCTAAGCCGGGTTTTTTTATAAAGCCAGGCTAATTACTTAGCAGTGGCTTCAACAGCAGCTTCTACGCGACGGTTAACAGCGCGGCCAGCTTCAGTTGCGTTGTCAGCAACTGGGCGGGACTCACCGTAACCTACGGAAGTGATGCGGCTTGGAGCTACGCCATCTTTAACCAGGACTTGCTTAACAGCGTCAGCACGACGCTGGGACAGCTTCTGGTTGTAGGCGTCTGGACCGATGGAGTCAGTGTGACCAGCAACTTCTACGTTGGTGTCTGGGTACTGAGCCATGAAGTCGGCCAGGTTTTTCACGTCGCCGTAGCTGTTAGGCTTAACAACCGACTTGTCGAAGTCGAACTTAACGTCCAGCTCAACACGAACAACCTGAGCAACCGGAGCTTCTGGCTCTGGAACTGGCTCTGGAGCTGGTGCTGGGGTAGGAGCTGGAGCAGCTGCGCCAGCGTTACCGCCGAAGTTCACGCCCAGGCCAACCAGTGCGGAGTAGTCCCACTTGCCGTTGTCCAGACCGTAGTCAGCTTCAACACCAGCACGTGCGTACAGGTTGTTGGTGAAGTAGTACTTCACGCCGGTACCGATGGTAGCGAAAGTGGTCTGGTCGCGACCGCTGTGGCCATCAGCCTTGACGTTGGTACGGCTCTGGTGGCCGAAACCGCCTTCAACGTATGGACGCAGGCTATCAACGCCAGCCTGACCGAAGTGGTACTGGGCAACGAGGCTGCCAGTGTCACCTTTGATCTTCTGGTTGCCAGTGCCGTCGTTCGAACGGGTGTGGTTGGTCTTGTCGTACGACAGATTCAACGACAGATCGTCGGTCAGGAAGTAACCAATGCGAGCGCCTGGGTTGAAGCCGTCTTCGATGTGCTTGACGCTATCGTTGTACTGCTTCTTGTAGAACAGCTCGCCTTCAACTGCGCCTTGGCCTTGTGCCAGAACGCCGAAAGAAGTAGCGGCAATAAGAGAACCAATGGCCAAGCCCAAGGTGTTTTTCAGTTTCATCCGTTAAATCCCCATCTGGTGATTGTAAAGCAGTCCCACAAACCGGGGGACAACTCGGCGACAAGTCTAACAGAACTTGCCTACACGTAAGAGATATTTGCTACGCACTAAGTTTCAGTCTCGCCCGCAAATTTCTCACGTAATTTATCAAGAGCACGTTTGTAACGCATTTTTGTAGCACTCAAGCCCATATGCATGATGTCAGCGATTTCCTGAAATTCCAGCTCTGCGACAAAGCGAAGCACCAGAATTTCTCGGTCAATCGGGTTCACATGCACCAACCAGCGATCAAGTCCGCCCTTCTCCTCGGGTGCCGGCGCCTTTTCCTCAGACGCCTCCTCAAGGGGGTCCAGACTCAAAGCGTCCATCAAGCGACGCTTTCGCCGTTCCTTCCGATACTGCGTGATGCACTCGTTGTACGTGATGCTGTACAGCCATGTCTTGAACTTCGATTTGCCCTCGAAGTTCTTCAGGCCGTAGAGCACCTTGAGCATCACTTCCTGACAGACATCATCCGCATCTCTATCGTTCCCCAAATACCTTGAACAAACGTTGAACAGAGTGCGTTGATACCTGCGCATCAATTCTTCGTACGCACGTGTTACGTGAAACAGCTCCGTGTGCGAGCGCGCGACCAACTCCTCATCAGAGAGCTCACGTGGGTCATAGCGCGTGGACAGCGTTTGGGCTTTATTCAAAACAAGTCGTGCCGACAGTCAGGTCAATGTCCGTTGCAACCCGGTCACCCGGGTTCGCGGCGGCGTACATTAGCAGGGTTTTCCGGATTAGCGGCTACTGACCTGCTGCTCAAGGAGAATCCTGTTGGACAGCGACACCAGTTCCCCGTCATCGGTCAGCACGGTTGTCTTGACTGTGCCGATCTCCTCGATTTGCCCTTCGACCTCGCCCACACGCACCTGTTGCCCAACTTGATACAGCTCACGCACATAGATTCCCGCAAGAATCTGGCCGGCAATTTCCCGGCTTCCCAAGCCCATGGCCAGCGCAACGGCCAGACCAACGGTAATCAAAACAATCACAATCACGTGGTTGAGCAGGTCAGTCTTGACCTCCAACTGGCTGATCGCGACAGAAATACTGATGATGATCACCAGCCCCTGGGCGATTCGCCCCAGGCCTGCCGCATAGTCCAACCCCACGCCTTCGGCGGCCCCGCGCACCAGCCCGTTGGCCAGTTGCGCCAGTAAAACCCCCACCAGCAGCACCAGCGCGCCACCGAAGACTTTCGGCAAATACAGCGCCAGCATGTCGAGCGTAGCTGAAACTCGCTCAAGTCCAAGGGATTGAGCCGCAGAAACCAGAAAAATAAGTAGAACGAACCAGTAGACGATCTTGCCGATCAGGGTCGAAATCGGCACTTGCAACCCTGCCCGGCCCAGCAACTTGGTAAGGCCGGTGCCGGCCATCAGGCGATCCAGCCCCAGTTTCGCCAGCAACTTGGACAGCAGGGTATCGAGCAACTTGGCCACGACAAAACCCAGCAATACCAGGACCAGGGCGCCAAACAGGTTGGGAATGAAATTCGCCACCTTGGTCCACAATGCGGTCATCGCGGTGACCAGGCTCTGGGTCCAGAGATCAAGTTCCATATTCAATCAGCCTTATCAGCGGTGCGAGCAAGAGGTTTACGACGGGAAACCGGTGAAACATGGGCCGAACCGTTGTTCAGGGCCATCATCAATGCCGGCAGCCAGCGCCCGAGCAGACCGAACAGATCTCCCGCCCCGACCTGACGGTTGGCGGTTTTCAGTACGCGACCCAGGCAAGCATCGTCATCACGATTGGATGGCGAGGCATTGAGCATGTCACGCAAAGACTGTTCGAACGGATCGTGCATAAGAGACCTCTCGCAAGTGTTTTAAAAGACGAGGGTAAATTTCATGGGGTCACATCGGCCCCTTCTTACGTTCAGCTCATATTCAGGTCAAACCCAGCGCAATCGTCGAAATAACCACCACTGCCCGAGTGCCACAGAGACCATCAACAGGCAGGCAATCATGAATCCATAAGGGCTGGAAGAGAACGGAATGCCCCCCACATTTATACCGAGCAACCCGGTGAGAAAACTCATCGGCAAGAAGATCCCGGTAATGATCCCAAAGCGGTACATGGTGCGGTTCATACGCACGCTCAAGCGCCTATCTTCGGCCTCAAGCACAAGCCCCACGCGCTCTCGCGCCAATTCCAGCTCTTCCAGGTAACGGGTCAGGCTGTTGTGCAATTCATTCCAATAGTCGGCATCGTCGTCACAAAACCACGCCAGTTTGATCCGCGTCAGCTGGGCGAAAATATCCCGCTGCGGCGCCAGGAAACGCTTGAGCCCTGCCGCTCGCCGACGGATCTGCAAAACGCTGCCGTGCTCCGGGGTATACCGTTCGTCGGCATCGAGTTTTTCTTCCTCGGCATCGACGATTTCAGACAAGGACGTGACCAGATCCTGCACTTTATTGGTCAGGTACTGGGCCATATAAAGGATGAGTTCAGACGCAGTCCGTGGGCCCTTACCCTCCGCCAATTGCACCAGCAGCTCATCGGTCGCACGCAGCGGGCGCAAACGCAGGGAAATCACCCGGTTGGCGGCGGCGAAGATGCGTACCGAGACCATGTCCTCGGGCTCGGCGCCTGGGTTGAGGTTGATCCCGCGCAGAAACAACAGCAATTCGGCGTCCGGCAGCGGCAACAGCCGTGGGCGAGTGTTCTCTTCCAACAGCAGGTCGCAGGCAAACTCGCTCAGGCCGCTGGATTTGCGTAGCCAGGTCTGGGTCTGGGGATGGCTGCGATCCCAATGCAGCCACAGGCTTTCATGGGGCTGCACTTGCAAATCGTCGAGCTCAGTCCGGGCAATCGAACGCGCACCGCCTTTACCGTCCAGCACCAGGGCATGTACCAGCCCCCATTGCGCGTTCTCTTCCTCGAACATCCTCACCCCTATCGGCTACTGCGGTTTATTCAGGCATTTTCAGCGGGTTGGGCGATACGATCACGCCGTTGTTATCGGCATAGATGTACTCGCCCGGGCGGAACGTCACGCCTGCGAACGTCACCACTACGTTCAGGTCACCCAGACCGCGCTTATCGGTTTTCATCGGGTGCGAGGCCAGCGCCTGCACGCCCAGGTCGGTCTGGGCGATAACATCGACATCACGGATGCAACCGTAGATCACCAGCCCTTCCCAGCCGTTTTTCGCGGCTTTCTCGGCGATCAGGTCGCCCAGCAACGCACGACGCAGGGAACCGCCGCCATCGACCACCATGACTTTGCCGGCGCCAGGCTGGTCCGCCTGTTCCTTGACCAGGGAGTTATCTTCGAAGCATTTGATGGTGACTATCTCGCCACCAAAGGAGTCTCGGCCACCGAAGTTGCTGAACATCGGTTCCACTACCTGCACGAGCTCCGGGTAGGCGTCACACAGGTCGGGGGTCACGTAATGGTTCATCGAGAAACTCCTGTCGTCAAAGAAGAGGTCAAACATCCACGCTGTACATCAGGAAAACGCGCCGCGACAGGCATTCTTTAAGTGCGTGTCGGTCAGCGGCGGCCATGATCAGATCCACCTCGGTGCAACGCAATACACGTTGCGCGACTGAATATGACCAGAAGTGCCTGGCGCGTCATATCTTAGCCGCAACCACTCAAGAGTGAAACGCCCTTGGTAGAGCGTTTCGTCAAACCGCCGCGGCCATGTCGGGCTGCGTACCGAATAAAGGTGTCAGCGGGTCTCGCAACCAACGCTCCACCAATGGCCATACTTCGGCCTGCGCGGCCTTGCTGACCAGCATCTGCACATGTCCAAAATCCTCACTGAAACCTTGCTTGCGCCCCAGACACAGGACTGACGATGCTCGCTGCCGACTTGCTCGAAGAGCTGGCGGCACGCCCAGTCAGGGTCTTGACGATCACCGGCCGCACTGACCGCCAGCAGTGGCACGTCGACCTCTGCCAGGCCCTTCCACCAATCACGCTCGGCATCGCCAAAACGGCCAAACAGGCCGTTCCAGCGCATCGCTTCGATTATCACACCGGCCGGCTCGTCCTCCGGGCCGCGCTTGAATCGCGGGCCGGACACCTGGGCAAGGCGCTTGAGGATAAAACGCCCGCCCCACTCCACCGGTGGAATTTTCAACGGCCAATGGGTGCGACTGACCTGGCAGCCGAACAAGGCCACCGACGCTACCATTGGCGCCCCCAGGTGTTGGCCCCCCAGGGCCGCCGCCAAGGTCGTGGCACCCAGTGAATGCCCGACCCAATGGGGGATTTGCCCGCTTTGCTCACGCACAAACGCCCCGATGGCCGGCAAATCGTAGCGTGCGTAATCAGCGACACGGTTTCTGGCGTAGTCCTGGTTGCGCTTGGACAGGCCATGCCCGCGCATTTCCGGGATCCACACATCAAAGCCCCGGCGCGCCAGGTAAGCGCCCAGGCCAATGCCTTTGGGGGAGTACCAGAAGCGTCGATTGGAAAAACTGCCGTGCAACAAAATAATCGGCGTGCCCCGGTTTTCAGGGACATTGGCCAGGCCCAAACGGGTCACCGCCAGTTCGACGGTGCCGTCGGGACTGTTGCCGGGCTTGAGCCGGTACACATCTTCACTCAGGTCGCCACGACGCTCAGCGCTGATCAAGGCGACAGGAAATAGTTTGCTGCTGCTTTGCATAATGCTCTTGCACAAAAAAGGGCGGCGTCCGCAAGGAGTTCCGCCCTGTACAGATAAGAATGCCGGTCACCCTCTACGAGTGACCGGCACTTTTGACATAGCGACCTTAGGCCGACGCTTGGCCTTCCGCCAGGAAGAACCAGGTTTCCAGCACGGAATCGGGGTTCAGCGAGACGCTTTCGATGCCCTGCTCCATCAGCCATTTGGCCAGGTCAGGGTGGTCCGAAGGGCCTTGGCCGCAGATCCCGATGTACTTGCCGGCCTTGTTACAGGCCTGGATGGCGTTGGCCAGCAGCTTCTTGACCGCAGGGTTACGCTCGTCGAACAGGTGAGCGATGATCCCCGAGTCGCGGTCCAGGCCCAGGGTCAGCTGGGTCAGGTCGTTGGAGCCGATGGAGAACCCATCGAAGAACTCCAGGAACTCTTCGGCCAGGATGGCGTTGGACGGCAACTCGCACATCATGATCACGCGCAGGCCGTTCTCGCCACGAGTCAGGCCGTTTTCGGCGAGCAGGTCGACCACCTGGCTCGCTTCGCCCAGGGTGCGCACAAATGGCACCATGATCTCGACGTTGGTCAGGCCCATCTCGTTGCGCACGCGCTTGAGTGCACGGCACTCGAGCTCGAAGCAGTCACGGAAGGCTTCGCTGATGTAGCGCGAAGCACCGCGGAAGCCCAGCATCGGATTTTCTTCTTCCGGCTCGTAGAGCTTGCCGCCGATCAGGTTGGCGTATTCGTTGGACTTGAAGTCCGACAGGCGCACGATGACTTTTTTCGGATAGAACGCCGCCGCCAGGGTACTGATGCCTTCCACCAGTTTCTCGACGTAGAAGCCTACCGGGTCGTTGTAGCCGGCAATGCGCTTGTCGACGCTTTCCTTGATGTCCAGCGGCAGGCCGTCGTAGTTCAACAGAGCCTTGGGGTGCACGCCGATCATGCGGTTGATGATGAACTCCAGGCGGGCCAGGCCCACACCGGCGTTCGGCAACTGCGCGAAGTCGAAGGCGCGATCCGGGTTGCCGACGTTCATCATGATCTTGAACGGCAGGTCAGGCATGGCGTCGATGGAGTTCTGCTTGATATCGAAGCCCAGCTCACCTTCGAAGATGAAGCCAGTGTCGCCTTCGGCGCAGGACACGGTCACACCTTGGCCGTCCTTGAGCAGTTGGGTGGCGTTGCCGCAACCGACTACCGCAGGAATCCCCAGCTCACGGGCGATGATCGCCGCGTGGCAGGTGCGCCCGCCACGGTTGGTGACAATGGCGCTGGCACGTTTCATCACCGGTTCCCAGTCCGGGTCGGTCATGTCGGAGACCAGCACGTCGCCGGGCTGGACCTTGTCCATCTCGGACACGTCCTTGATGATCCGCACCTTGCCGGCGCCGATGCGCTGGCCGATGGCACGGCCTTCCACCAGCACGGTGCCGGTTTCCTTCAACAGGTAGCGTTCCATGACATTGGCCGAAGTGCGGCTCTTCACGGTCTCGGGACGGGCCTGCACGATATACAGCTTGCCGTCGTCACCGTCCTTGGCCCACTCGATGTCCATCGGGCACTTGTAGTGCTTCTCGATGATCATCGCTTGTTTGGCCAGCTCGCTGACTTCAGCGTCGGTCAGGCAGAAACGCGCGCGCTCGGCCTTGTCGACGTCAACGGTTTTCACCGAGCGACCGGCCTTGGCCTCGTCGCCGTAGATCATCTTGATCGCCTTGCTGCCCAGGTTACGGCGCAGGATGGCCGGGCGGCCGGCCTCAAGGGTGTGCTTGTGCACGTAGAACTCGTCGGGGTTGACCGCGCCTTGCACGACGGTTTCGCCCAGGCCGTAGGCACCCGTGATAAATACCACGTCACGGAAGCCCGATTCGGTGTCCAGGGTGAACATCACGCCGGCCGTGCCGGTTTCCGAACGCACCATGCGCTGCACGCCGGCAGACAGGGCCACCAGCTTGTGGTCGAAACCCTGGTGGACGCGGTAGGAGATCGCCCGATCATTGAACAGCGAGGCGAAGACTTCCTTGGCTGCGCGGATCACGTTTTCCACGCCGCGGATGTTCAGGAAGGTCTCTTGCTGGCCGGCGAAGGAGGCGTCCGGCAAATCTTCGGCGGTCGCCGAAGAGCGCACGGCCACGGCCATGTCCGGGTTACCGGCGGAAAGGGTCGCGAAGGCGGTACGGATTTCTTCGTTGAGCTTCTCGGGGAACTCGGCTTCCATGATCCATTGGCGGATCTGGGCGCCGGTCTTGGCCAGGGCGTTGACGTCGTCGACGTCCAGGGCGTCCAGCGCGGCGTGGATCTGGGCGTTGAGGCCGCTCAGCTCGAGGAAGTCGCGGTAAGCCTGGGCCGTGGTGGCGAAACCACCGGGCACCGAGACACCAGCGCCTGCAAGATTACTGATCATCTCGCCGAGGGATGCGTTCTTGCCCCCTACGTGCTCTACATCATGGACGCCGAGCTTATCGAGGGAAACTACGTACTCTACCAAGGTGATCTCTCCACTTTCTGTGTTGGAAAAGCTCAGGACGCCGGCCGCTCAGTAGGAGCTAACGCCAGCGCTTGTGGCCTGGACCTGGAAAATAAGTGAGAATGCGGCCCACTGCGGGACGGCAAAATCGCGCCTATCATATCCAAGATTCGCCATCAGCTTAAGGCCCAGGGCTCAAATGAAACGATCTGCTTTCTTTATCTCCGACGGCACCGGCATCACAGCCGAAACATTGGGCCAGAGCCTGCTCGCGCAGTTCGAAAACATTACCTTCGCCAAATTCACACGGCCTTATATAGACAGCGTGGATAAAGCGCGGGCCATGGTACAACAAATCAATCTGGCGGCTGAAAAAGACGGATTTCGTCCGATCATTTTCGACACCATCGTCAATCAAGACATTCGTGAGATTCTCGCAACGTCGAATGGTTTCATGATCGACATTTTCTCGACCTTCCTGGCGCCGTTGGAACAGGAGTTGAGTGAACACTCCTCCTACTCCGTCGGCAAGTCCCACTCCATCGGGCACAACTCCAACTATATGGAGCGGATCGAGGCGGTGAACTTCGCCCTCGACAACGATGATGGCGCCCGCACCCACTACTACGACAAGGCCGACCTGATCCTGGTGGGCGTGTCCCGCTGCGGCAAGACCCCGACCTGCCTGTACATGGCCATGCAATTCGGCATCCGTGCGGCCAACTACCCGCTGACCGAAGATGACATGGAGCACCTGACGTTGCCCGCGGCCCTGCGCGCCCATTCGCACAAGCTGTTCGGCCTCACGATTGACCCGGATCGGCTGACCGCCATCCGTAACGAGCGCAAGCCCAACAGCCGCTATTCCAGCTACGCCCAGTGTGAGTTTGAAGTGCGCGAAGTAGAAAATCTGTTCCGGCGCGAGAATATTGCGCACATCAATTCCACGCATTTTTCGGTGGAAGAGATTTCAGCGAAGATTTTGGTGGAGAAAGGTGTGGAGCGGCGCTTCAAGTAATCTCTGTCGCCTGATCTGACGCTATCGCAGGCAAGCCTGCTCCCACAGTTGGAATGCGTTCTCCTGTGGGAGCTGGCTTGCCTGCGATGAACGGTAACGCGGATTTACAGATGAAACCGCCCGCCCCCCTGCCCCAACGCCGTCGCCAGCGCATCAAACCCCTCGCGCAGTAACTGATCATCGCCAGATGTATTGCAGATACTCGCCCGGATAAACTGCGGCACCGCCGTCTGCCCCACGGCGAACGCCTCGGCAGTGGCAATCAGGTAATTATTTTGCTTGAGCTCTGCCTCGATTTCCGACGCACGCCATGGCTCCGGCACCTCAATCCAGAAGTGTGGGCTATTAAGGTGAGTGCGATAGGCCAGGCCATCGAGCAGGTCGCTGACCAAGGCTTTGCGACGGCTGATTTCGTTGATCTGCTGGCGCAGCAGGTACTCCGCCGTGCCGTTCTCGATCCATTGAGTGGCCAGCTCCAGGGTCACGGGCGTGGCCATCCAGCAGGTCGAGCGCAGTGCCGCCGAGATGCGGCTGACCAGTGCCGGTGGCGCGTGCACGTAGCCAACCCGCAAGCCTGCCGACACCGCCTTGCTCAGGCTACTGATCAAAATCGTACGCTCGGGCGCGAAATAGCTGAGGGGCGGCGGACGATCTTCCACCAGCACGCCGTGGGCTTCGTCCTCAAGAATCAGCAGGTTGTGTTCGCGGCACACCTTGGCCAGGGCTTCGCGGCGCGCAACCGATAACACCGCCGTCGTCGGGTTCTGAATAGTCGGCGTGCAGTACAACGCCGAAATCCGGTGATTACGACAGACCTCGTCCAGCGCCGTAGGCAGCACGCCCTCCTCATCCATGTCCAGGCCAATCAGCCGTATGCCGAGCATGCGCGCAGCGGTAATCAGCCCGGGATACGTCAGTTGCTCGGTGACCACCGTATCGCCGGCACGCAGCAACGCCATCATCGCGCACAACAAGCCATGCTGACCGCCGTTGACGCAGATGACCTGCTCGGGGATCGGATGAAAATCGCGCTGCACCAACCATTGGGCACCGGCTTCACGGTACCGCGGCAGGCCGGCGTCGGGGGTGTAGGCACTGATGTCCTGGAGGAACTTGGCGTTGGTCGACAGGGTTTGGAAGCTTTGGGCAAGAAACACCGTCTCCTGCCCAGGTATATGCATGTTGCGGCTCATGTCGAAGTATTGGCGCGGCTCCTCGCTGAAATTGCGAAAGCCTTCATCGCGCTGACGCTCCATCCCACGCTTGCGCACGAAGGTTCCATCACCTACTCGCGCGACCACCAACCCCAAGCGCTCAAGCTCACCATAGGCGCGGCTGATGGTGCCGATGGTCACCCCCAGATTGTCGGAAAGCACCCGATGGGGAGGCAGTTTTCGTCCCGGTTCAATCAAGCCTTCGAGGATGCCCCGCTCCATGACATCGGACAAGCGCTTGTACTTCACGCCCTGCCCGTTGGACAACCCCTCACGCATAATTGACACCATGTCAATATTTGTTTTGACAGTCATCTTTTGCCCTAATAGTGTGCTTTTACGGGTTCAATCGCCGATAAACATACCTCATTACAAGTTCAATATAGAGTTCAATTTCGGCTCAGGGAAGCAATAAACGATGCCAATGTCCGCCGTTCTCGAAAACACTGCAAAAACAAAAACGCAAAAACAGTGGTTGGCCGGGCTGGTGACCAGCGTGATGTTCCTCATCGTATGCCTGAGCTGGGGGACCACCTGGCTGGGCATCAAGATTGCCGTGGAGAGCGTGCCGCCGCTGACCTCCGCCGGCCTGCGCTTCCTGATCGCCTTCCCGCTGTTCCTGTGTTTTGCCCTGGTACGGCGCGAGCCGATCCTGTTCCCCCGGGAAAGTCGCTGGTTCTTCGTATTCGTGACCCTGTCCTACTTCAGCATTCCTTATTACCTGCTCAACTATGGCGAGATGCATGTGTCGTCCGGCCTCACCGCCCTGCTGTTCAGCTGCATGCCGGTGTTCATCCTGATCTTTTCCGCGCTGTTCCTGCGTGAGCGCATCTACTTCTCCCAGGTAGTCGGCATCGGCATCGGTTTCGCCAGCCTCTACATGATCATCAGAAGCCAGGGCCTGCACCTGGACCACGCCGAGTTCTTCGGTGTGCTTGCCATCCTGAGCGCGGCGATTATGCATGCCTTGTGCTATGTCATCACCAAGCAAAAAGGCAGCGCCATCAGCGTGATTACCTACAACACCCTGCCCATCGGCATTGCCGGGCTGATGCTGTTCGTGGCCGGCCTGTGGTTTGAAACTCCGGTCTTCCACGCCATCACCCTGCGTTCCTGGAGTGCGCTGTTCTACCTGGGGCTGGTGGCCTCGGTAGGCGGGTTCATCGTGTATTTCATGCTGCTCAAGCGCCTGAGCCCGATCATCCTGTCGTTCGTGTTCATTATCTTCCCGGTGTTCGCGGTCATCATCGGTGCCTGGTACGAAGGCGTGGAAATTTCCCGCGACCTGATGCTGTACTCGGCGATCCTGCTGGCCGGCTTTGCGATCACCAAGTTGCCCATCGAAAAACTCTTGGCCAAGAAAAATTGACCCCCAACCAACGCGAGAGAAACATGGAAGTCCTCCGCCCCACCGCCCTGGAACAAATCTACGCCCACGCCAGCCGCAGCTACCCCGAGGAATGTTGCGGTTTTGTCTTCGCCGACGGCAGCGTGTACCTGGGCAACAATATCCAGAACGAGTTGCACCGCAAGAACCCCGAGATATACCCGCGCAGCGCGGCCAACGGCTACACCTTCTCGGTGGCCGACACCTTGTTGATGAACAAGGCGTTTCGCAGCGACAACCCGGTGGTGGTGATCTACCACTCGCACCCGGATGTCGGCGCTTATTTCAGTGACGAAGACCAGGACAAGGCGCTGTTCCTGGGGGAGCCGATCTACCCCGTCAGCTATCTGGTGGTGGATGTTCGCCAGGGCCAGGCCCTGGGTTCAAAGCTGTTTGCCTGGGATGGCAAGCATTTCGCCCTTCAACCCTTCAACGACCTGCACACGGAGTTGTCCATGAACGCTGTCTCTTTCCCCGACATCCTGGTCCGCGTGGCCAAGCTGCCGGAATCAACCCTCGAGGGCACTGGATCGACATTGCGCGAAGTCATTGAAAACCTCTGCAGCAGTTACCCGCAGTTGCGCCAGCACCTGTTTCATGAAAACAACAACCAGCTCAAGGAACACTTCCTGTTCACCGCCGAGGAAGAACTGATCGAGGCCGACGAACGCTTGCCGGAAAAAGCCCGCATCGAAGTGTTGCTTGCCACCTCCGGCGGCATGGACGTCGATACCCTGAGCAATGAAGAAGTGCAGCGCTACGTGCGCCACATCACCCTGCCCGGCGTCGGTCGCGAGGGCCAGTTGAACCTGAAGAAAGCCAAGGTGCTGATCATCGGCACCGGCGGCCTGGGCTCGCCCATCAGCCTGTACCTGGCGGCGGCCGGCATCGGCACCCTAGGGCTGGTGGACTTTGATGTGGTGGAAAGCAGCAACCTGCAACGCCAGGTTGTCCATGGCAACAGCACCCTGGGGATGCCCAAGGTCGAGTCCGCCAAGCAACGCCTGCAAGACCTCAACCGCCATATCCAGATCAACGCCCACGACACGGCGCTCAACGCCGACAATGCCCTGGAGCTGGTGGGCGCCTATGACCTGGTGATCGACGGCACCGATAATTTTGACACCCGCTACCTGGTTAACGACGCCTGTGTACAGCTGGGCAAGCCCTTGGTGTACGGTGCCATCTACCGCTTCGATGGGCAGATCAGCGTGCTGAACTATAAAGGCGGGCCATGCTATCGCTGCCTGTTTCCCAAGGCTCCCCCTGCCGAACTGGCACCCAATTGCAGCGCCGGCGGCGTGATCGGCGTGCTCCCGGGCGTGGTGGGAATGATCCAGGCTACCGAGGCGATCAAGTTACTCATCGGCATTGGCGAGCCCCTGTCCGGGCGCCTGATGCGCTTCGACGCGCTGGCAATGAAATTCAGCGAGATCCGCTTCAAGCGCCGCGCCGACTGCCCTTGCTGCTCGGAGCTGCGCCACAGCGAAACCCTGGCCCCGGCGATCTGCGCAGATGCCGTACCAAGCCAACCATCGCTAGCGGCAGAGCGCTACATCAAGCCCCAAGGCCTCAAGCAAGTGCTCGAACACCCCAGCAGCGCCGATGTACTGCTGGATGTGCGCGACGCCAGCGAACTGGAAGTGTGCAAACTACCGGGCGTGGTACATATCCCCCTGGCCGAGCTGGATGGGCAATTGGCCAACCTGAGCCGCGACAACACCCATTACCTGATCTGCTACGCGGGCACCCGTGCCGAGCAAGCCGCCAGCACCTTACTGGCGGCCGGCTTTGCCAATACCAAAGTCCTGCAGGGCGGTATGAAGCACTGGGTTCGCGACGTCGAACCCGACATGCCTTTGTATTGATCGTGGGGGCGTGCTGATGTTGCATAACTCGATTCTCGACGTCATCGGCCAGACGCCGATCGTGCGCCTGGCGCAGTTTTCCGAAGACCTTGGCATCGAGGTCTACGCCAAGCTGGAGTCCCTCAACCCCGGCGGCAGCCACAAGGCGCGCATCGCCCTGGGCATGATCCTGGATGCCGAGCGCCGCGGCGTGCTGATCCGTGATTCCGGGCAAACCATTATCGAGCCAAGTGGGGGCAACACCGGCATCGGCCTGGTGATGGCCGGCAACGTGCTCGGCTACAAAGTAGTGCTGGTGATCCCTGACAACTACAGCCCCGAAAAGCAGAAACTGCTGCGCCTGTATGGCGCCAGAGTAGTGCTGTCGGACAGCCGCCTGGGTAACAATTCCCACGGCGAAAAGTGCATGGAACTGCAGTTGGAGAACCCCAACTACGTGATGCTCAACCAGCAGCGCAACGGCGCCAACCCTCAGACCCACCGCGACACCACCGCACCGGAAATCATCCGCGCCTTCGGTGAGCGGCGCGTGGACTACTTCGTCAGCGGTATCGGTACCGGCGGTCATATCACCGGCATCGGCGAAACCCTCAAGGCGACCTGGCCGGCGCTGCGCATCATGGGGGTGGAGCCGGAAGAATGCGACCTGTTGAAAGACCAGCACGCCGCGCACGCGATCCAGGGCCTGTCGATTGGCCTGATTCCGAGCATCCTCAACCTGGATGTGATCGACGGCATGCTCAAGGTGTCGCACGCGGCCTGCCTGGACATGATCAAACGCATCATGCGTACCGACGCCATCAGCCTGGGGTTGTCCTCGGCCGCCAACATGGTTGCCATCGCCCAACTCGCTCCCGAATTACCGCCTGAAACGGTGGTGTTGACCATGGTCTACGACAATGCCGACAGCTACCTGCCCAGTTTCGAGTAACGGGTTTTCCAACCATCCAGAATGCGGGGGTGCCTCCATGGGGGGCTTTATCGACATGCAACAGCTGCACGATGAGCTGCTGACCCATCTCATCACGACCCTGACGCCCGGACAGATGAAGCAGTTGGAACCGCACCTTGCGCCGCTGATCCAGAACGCGGCCCAGGCGGTGGCCGAAGACCTGATCGCCTACGCCTATCGTGACCCCGCATCACGTGGGCGCGGGGAGTTGATCCTGGAATCCTATGCCTCGTTCAAGGCAGTGCTGTTCTATCGCCTTGCGCATCTGGTGTGGAATTTCCCCGACCCTGGCCACGCGATGTTTTCGCGCATGGCCCTCAAGCTCAGCAATCAGGGCAAGATCCTCTCTGGCGCCGAGATTCACCCGGCGGCGCGCATCGGCCGGCGCTTTGTGCTGGACCACGGCTTCGGCACCGTTATCGGCGAGACCTGTGTGATTGGCAACGACTGCTACATCCTCTGCGGCGTGACCCTGGGCGCACGCGGCATCGCCAACAACCCGGACGGCAAGCGCCACCCGCGCCTGGGCAACAATGTCGAGGTGGGCGCCGGTGCCCGGGTGCTGGGTTATGTGTCGATTGGCGATAACGTGTTTATCAGCCCCTCCTGCGTGATCACCCAGGACGTGCCGGCAGGCACCAAGGTCAAGGTGGTCAACCAGATCCAACTGCAAAAAAACGATGAATCGGACCACAGCAACTACCTCGGCGCCTTTGCCCTGGATGAGCGCTTGCATGTCGTCGGCGAGGTCAGTGCCGGCCACAAGGTCACCGTGCTGGATGCTGACTTTCATCCACTGCAAGGGTTGATGCTCGAGCCCACGGTAAAAGAGCGGCATCACCTGCAATTCCGCCTGCATCGCCTCGACATCGGTGACCAACTGCCGCGCCTGCCGCTGAACCTGAAAGTCTGCGGACCAGAATTTGAAATCACCCTGCTCTCTCCTCCTGGCTTGAGCGCAATGGTGCGCCACCTGCTGCAAGCCAGCCCACTGATCGTCGGAGGTTGAAAATGTCCGTGCACACCATGGAAACCCTGGCGCTGTTCGACAGCGCGCCCTACCAGAACGCTTTCAGCGCCCGGGTGATTGCCGTCAGCGAACATGGCATCGCCCTGGAGCACACGCTGTTCTACCCCACCGGTGGCGGGCAACCGGGCGATACCGGCCATCTCACCCTGGCCGATGGCACCCGGGTCGAGGTGACGGGTACCGTGCGCGACCCGGTGTTGCGTTCGATCATCTGGCACCAGGTGGAGCATTGCCCCGAGCAATTGACCGCCGGCGTCCAGGTCGACGCGGGGCTGGATTGGGAGCGGCGCTACCAGCACATGAAGATGCACACCTGCCTGCACTTGCTGTGCTCGCTCATCGACGCGCCGGTGACCGGTTGCAGCATCAGCTCGGATAAAGGCCGCCTGGATTTCGACCTGCCGGAAATGACCCTGGACAAAGACAACCTCACCCGCGACCTCAACGCCCTGATCGAGCAGGCCCACGCGGTGAAGACCCTGTCGATGCCCGCCACCGAATACGCGACCTTGCTACAGATCACCCGCACCCAGGCGGTTGCGCCACCGGTGGTGTCGGGCTCGGTACGGGTGATTGAGATCCCCGGCATCGATATCCAGCCATGCGGCGGCACCCATGTGCTCAACACCGAGGAAATCGGCCGGGTGTTCTGCGAGAAAATTGAAAAGAAGAGCAAGCACAACCGCAGGGTGATACTGCGGTTTGAACAAGCTTGCGCCTGACCCGATAGTTGCCCCAATGATGGACAAATGTGGGAGGGGGCTTGCTCCCGATAGGGGTGGACCAGTCAATGAATCTGTTGACTGACACCCAGCTATCGGGAGCAAGCCCCCTCCCACATTGGCCGCGTTGTTTTTTAGATCACCAACAGGTCCATGAAACGGTTCACAGGCGTCGCCTCAAGCCGCGCCTGGTCCTTGCACAACGCAACAATCTCGGCGCTGCGCTGCGCGGTGAACCTCGTCACCAGGTTGGCCTTGAACTTGTCCTCCAGCAATGGAATGCCGTCCACTCGACGGCGACGATGGCCAATCGGGTACTCCACCGCCACTTGCTCGGTGCAAGTGCCATCGGTAAAGAACACTTGGATAGCATTGGCGATGGAGCGCTTGTCGGCTTCCAGGTACTCGCGGCTGTAGCGAGGGTCTTCGACAATGACCATCTTGCCGCGCAACTCATCAATGATCGGGTGGGCCGCGTGGAAGTCATCTTCGTAGTGCTCGGCCACCAGGTTGCCGAACGCCAATGGCACGGCGGTCATGTATTGCAGGCAATGGTCACGGTCGGCGGCGTTGGCCAGTTGACCGACCTTGGAAATGATACGAATCGCCGACTCATGGGTGGTGATCACGATGCGCTCGATCTCGTGCAGGCGCGGCTTGACCTGCGGGTGCAGGGTCACCGCCGCTTCACAGGCGGTTTGCGCGTGGAACTCGGCAGGGAAGCTGATCTTGAACAGCACGTTTTCCATCACGTAGGTGCCGTAGGGCTGGGACAGGCTGAAGGTGCGCTTGTCCTCAGGCTTGAGCGCAAGATCCTTGTTGGTGTGGCTGAACAACACATCATAAAAGCCCCACTGCGGCGCACTCAGCACACCGGGGATGCCCATCTCGCCACGCAGGGCGATATCCGCCAGACGCACGCCGCGGCTCGATGCGTCCCCCGCGGCCCAGGATTTGCGCGAGCCGGCATTCGGCGCATGCCGATAGGTGCGCAACGCCTGCCCATCGACAAAGGCGTGGGACAGAGCAGATAGCAGCTGTTCACGGTTAGCGCCCATCAGCTTGGCGGTGACGGCTGTGGAGGCAACCTTCACCAGCAGCACATGGTCGAGACCGACGCGGTTGAAAGAATTCTCCAGGGCAATCACACCCTGGATTTCGTGGGCCATGATCATCGCTTCCAGCACCGCACGCACGGTCAGCGGCGCGTCGCCATTGGCGACGCGCTTTTGCGACAGGTGATCGGCCACCGCGAGGATGCCGCCAAGGTTGTCCGAAGGATGGCCCCATTCAGCGGCGAGCCAGGTGTCGTTGTAATCGAGCCACCGCACGATGCAGCCAATATCCCAGGCAGCCTTGACCGGGTCGAGGCGAAACGAAGTGCCCGGCACGCGCGCGCCGAACGGCACCACGGTGCCCTCCACTATCGGCCCCAGGTGCTTGGTGCACTCGGGGAAGCGCAGGGCCAGCAGGCCACAACCAAGCGTGTCCATCAGGCAATTGCGGGCAGTGTCCAATGCGTCCCGGGAGTCGATGCGGTAGTTGAGGACATAGTCGGCGATGTCCTGCAAAACCTGGTCGTAGTCGGGGCGGTTGTTCTGGTCGACGTTGGCGCTCATGGCAGTTCTCCTAAAAGTTGGGTTGTTCCATCCTCAGGGTCAGGGTTAATCGTTGCGCAGGTCTGATTGCCTGCTTGTATCCCTGTGGGAGGGGGCTTGCTCCCGATGACGGTGGGTCAGTTAATGAATGGGGCGACTGACACCCTGCTATCGGGAGCAAGCCCCCTCCCACATAAAGCTAAAAAGCGTCGCCCGGAACGCGTACGAAGCCTTCCATCAGCACCCGCGCACTGCGGCTCATGATGGCTTTTTTCACCACCCATTCGCCGTTCACTTGGGTGGCCTCGGCGCCAACGCACAACGTCCCGGACGGATGCCCAAAGCGCACGGCATTTCGCTCAATACCGCCCGCCGCCAAGTTGACCAAGGTGCCGGAAATCGCCGCCGCCGTGCCAATCGCCACCGCCGCGGTGCCCATCATCGCGTGGTGCAGCTTGCCCATGGACAGGGCGCGCACCAGCAGATCCACATCGCCGGCCTTGATAGCCTTGCCGCTGGACGCCACGTAATCGGCTGGCTTGGCCACAAATGCCACCTTGGGCGTGTGCTGGCGCTGGGCGGCTTCGTCCACATGCTTGATCAACCCCATGCGCAGCGCGCCGTAGGCGCGTAGGGTCTCGAACATCGCCAGGGCCTTGGGGTCGCTGTTGATCGCGCCTTGCAGCTCGGTGCCGGTGTAGCCGAGGTCTTGGGCATTGATGAAAATCGTCGGAATGCCGGCGTTGATCAATGTGGCCTTGAAGGTGCCCACGCCGGGCACTTCCAGGTCGTCGACCAGATTGCCCGTGGGGAACATCGAGCCGCCGCCGCCCTCTTCTTCTGCCGCCGGGTCCATGAATTCCAACTGGACCTCGGCGGCCGGGAAGGTCACGCCATCGAGTTCGAAGCCCCCGGTTTCCTGCACCGCACCGTCGGTAATTGGCACGTGGGCGATGATGGTCTTGCCGATATTGGCCTGCCACACTCGCACAACGGCTATACCGTTGTGCGGCACGCGGGCCGGATCGACCAGGCCCGCGCTGATGGCGAAAGAGCCCACCGCCGCCGAAAGGTTGCCGCAGTTGCCGCTCCAATCGACAAACGGCTTGTCGATGGAGACCTGGCCGAACAGGTAGTCCACGTCGTGATCGGCGCGGGTGCTTTTAGCGAGGATCACGCTTTTGCTGGTGCTCGAGGTAGCCCCGCCCATGCCGTCGATCTGCTTGTCGTAGGGGTCGGGGCTGCCGATCACTCGCAGCAGCAAGGCATCGCGCGCCGCCCCCGGGACCTGCGCCGCTGCGGGCAGGTCCTTGAGGCTGAAGAACACGCCCTTGCTGGTGCCGCCACGCATGTAGGTGGCAGGGATCTTGATTTGCGCTACGTGTGCCATGGTAATCCTCTTCAGGCGGTCGCCGCCGATTCCAGGAAGTCCTGGGCGAAGCGTTGCAACACGCCGCCCGCCTCGTAGATCGACACTTCTTCGGCGGTGTCCAGGCGGCAGGTCACCGGCACTTCGACACGTTCGCCATTCTTGCGGTTGATCACCAGGGTCAGTTGCGCCCGCGGGGTGCGTTCGCCGACCACGTCATAGGTTTCACTGCCGTCGATCTGCAGGGTGTGGCGGTCGGTGCCCGGCAGGAACTCCAGGGGCAACACGCCCATGCCCACCAGGTTGGTGCGGTGGATGCGCTCGAAGCCTTCGGCGGCAATCGCCTCCACACCGGCCAGGCGCACGCCCTTGGCGGCCCAGTCGCGGGACGAGCCCTGGCCGTAGTCGGCACCGGCGATGATGATCAGCGGTTGCTTGCGCTCCATGTAGGTCTCGATGGCTTCCCACATCCGCGTGACCTTGCCTTCCGGCTCGATACGCGCCAGGGAACCCTGCTTGACCTTGCCGTTTTCCTGCACCATTTCGTTGAACAGTTTCGGGTTGGCGAAAGTAGCGCGCTGCGCAGTCAGGTGGTCGCCACGGTGAGTCGCATAGGAGTTGAAGTCGACCTCCGGCAAGCCCATTTTCGCCAGGTATTCACCCGCAGCGCTGTCGAGCATGATCGCGTTGGACGGCGACAGGTGGTCAGTGGTGATGTTGTCCGGCAGTACCGCCAGCGGGCGCATGCCCTTGAGCGGTCGCGCACCGGCCAGCGCGCCTTCCCAGTACGGCGGGCGGCGGATATAGGTGCTCTGCGGGCGCCAGTCGTACAGCGGGGTGACTTTGGGGCCGGTGTCTTCGTGGATCGCGAACATGGGGATATACACCGCACGGAACTGCTCGGGCTTGACCGACGCCTTGACTACCGCGTCGATCTCTTCATCGCTCGGCCAGATATCTTGCAGGCGGATTTCCTTGCCGTCGGCGTCGAAGCCGAGCACGTCCTTCTCGATATCGAAACGGATGGTGCCGGCAATCGCATAGGCCACCACCAACGGCGGCGACGCCAGGAAGGCTTGCTTGGCGTAGGGGTGGATACGCCCGTCGAAGTTGCGGTTGCCCGACAACACCGCGGTGGCGTACAGGTCGCGGTCGATGATTTCCTGCTGGATCACCGGGTCGAGGGCGCCGGACATGCCGTTGCAGGTAGTGCAGGCAAACGCCACCACGCCGAAACCGAGCTTTTCCAGCTCATGGCCGAGGCCAGCTTCTTCCAGGTACATGGCCACGGTTTTGGAGCCCGGCGCCAGGGATGACTTGACCCACGGCTTGCGGGTCAGCCCGAGCCTGTTGGCGTTGCGCGCCAACAGGCCTGCGGCGATCACGTTGCGCGGGTTACTGGTGTTGGTGCAACTGGTGATGGCAGCGATGATCACCGCGCCGTCGGGCATCTGCCCTGGCACTTCGTCCCACTGGCCGCTGATGCCTTTTGAAGCCAGGTCGCGGGTGGCAACACGGGCGTGGGGGTTGCTCGGGCCGGCCATGTTGCGCACGACGCTGGAGAGGTCGAAGGTCAGCCCGCGCTCGTATTGCGCGCCCTTGAGGTCATCGGCCCACAGGCCGGTGTGGCGGGCGTACTGTTCCACCAGGGTGACTTGCTCATCTTCGCGGCCGGTGAGTTTCAGGTAGGCGATAGTCTGTTGGTCGATATAGAACATCGCGGCCGTGGCGCCGTATTCCGGGGCCATGTTGGAGATAGTTGCGCGGTCGCCCAGGGTCAGTGCCGAAGCCCCTTCGCCGAAGAACTCCAGCCAGGCGCCGACCACTTTCTGCTGGCGCAGGAACTCGGTGAGCGCCAGCACCATGTCGGTGGCGGTGATGCCTGGTTGCAGCTTGCCGGTCAATTCTACACCGACGCTTTCCGGCAGGCGCATCCACGATGCACGGCCGAGCATCACGCTCTCGGCTTCCAGGCCGCCGACGCCGATGGCGATCACGCCCAGGGCGTCCACGTGCGGGGTGTGGCTGTCGGTGCCGACGCAGGTATCCGGAAAGGCAACGCCATCGCGCACCTGGATTACCGGGGACATTTTCTCCAGGTTGATCTGGTGCATGATGCCGTTGCCCGGCGGGATCACATCGACGTTCTTGAAGGCCTTTTTGGTCCACTCGATAAAGTGGAAGCGGTCTTCGTTACGACGGTCTTCGATGGCGCGGTTTTTCTCGAATGCCTGCGGGTCGAAACCACCGGCTTCGACGGCCAGGGAGTGGTCGACGATCAGTTGGGTCGGCACCACCGGGTTGACCTGGGCGGGATCGCCGCCTTGCAGCGCGATAGCATCGCGCAGGCCGGCGAGGTCCACCAGCGCAGTCTGGCCGAGGATGTCATGGCATACCACGCGGGCCGGGAACCACGGGAAGTCGAGATCGCGCTTGCGGTCGATCAACTGTCCCAGAGACGCATTGAGGGTGGCCGGGTCGCAACGGCGCACCAGGTTCTCGGCAAGCACGCGCGAGGTGTAGGGCAAGGTGGCGTAGGCGCCGGGGGTGATTGCCTCGACAGCCGCACGAGCGTCGAAGAAATCCAGGCGGCTGCCGGGGAGCGGTTTGCGAAACTCAGTGTTCATCGTCAGGACTCGGTCACGGTGATTACAAAAGGGACCTACTGATCCAGATTTGAAATGCAGTCCAAATGTGGGAGGGGGCTTGCCCCCGATGGCGGTGGTTCAGTGCCAGTTGTATCAGCTGACAGAATGCTATCGGGGGCAAGCCCCCTCCCACATTTTTGGCCTCATTCCAATTCTGGAAGCGTTGGTTTTCAGCGACGTTCGATTGGCACGAACTTGCGCTGCTCAACGCCGATGTACTCGGCGCTTGGACGGATGATGCGGTTGTTGGCGCGCTGTTCGAACACGTGCGCGGCCCAGCCAGTCAGGCGCGAGCACACGAAGATTGGCGTAAACAATTTGGTCGGGATGCCCATGAAGTGGTACGCCGAGGCATGGTAGAAGTCGGCGTTGGGGAACAGCTTTTTCTGCTCCCACATGGTCTTGTCGATAGCCTCGGAGACCGGGAACAACACGGTGTCGCCCACTTCATCAGCGAGTTTTTTCGACCAGCCCTTGATCACTTCATTACGCGGGTCGCTGTCTTTATAGATGGCATGGCCGAACCCCATGATCTTGTCTTTGCGCGCCAACATGCCGAGGGTGCCTTCGACAGCGTCTTCGGCCGAGGAGAAGCGCTCGATCATTTCCATGGCCGCTTCGTTGGCACCACCGTGCAGCGGGCCGCGCAGGGAACCGATGGCGGCGGTAACGCAGGAGTACAGGTCGGACAAGGTCGAGGCACATACCCGAGCAGTGAAGGTCGAGGCGTTGAATTCGTGCTCGGCGTAGAGGATCAGCGATACGTTCATGACCTTGACATGCAGCTCGCTCGGTTTCTTGCCATGCAGCAGGTGCAGGAAATGGCCGCCGATGCTCGCTTCATCAGTCACGCAATCGATGCGTTTGCCGTCGTGGCTGAAACGGTACCAGTAGCACATGATCGCCGGGAACGCGGCGAGCAGGCGGTCGGTGACATCGCGTTGTACGCTGAAATCCTGCTCCGGCTCGATATTGCCCAGGAATGAGCAACCGGTGCGCATCACGTCCATTGGGTGGGCGTCGGCGGGGATGCGTTCGAGCACTTCCTTCAGCGCCTGGGGCAAATCACGCAGCTTGCTCAGTTTGGCGCTGTAGGCGGCCAGTTCGGTCTTGGTTGGCAGTTCGCCGTACAGCAGCAGGTAGGCGACTTCTTCAAACTGCGCATCGGCAGCGAGTTCGCGCACGTCGTAGCCGCGATAAGTCAGGCCGGCCCCGGCTTGGCCCACGGTGGACAGAGCAGTCTGCCCGGCCACCTGGCCACGCAGGCCGGCGCCACTCAATACTTTTGCTTCAGCCATGTTCGTTCTCCAATCTTGAATTTATTAGGGAGGCGCACCGCATCACTTTTTCGCGGCAAACAGCGCGTCGAGCTTCTGCTCGAAGGTGTGGTAGTCGATGCGATCATAGAGCTCCATGCGCGTTTGCATGGTGTCGATCACGTTCTGTTGGGTGCCATCGCGACGGATCGCGGTGTAGACGTTCTCGGCGGCCTTGTTCATGGCACGGAAGGCCGAGAGCGGGTACAGCACAATGGAAACATCGGCAGATTTCAACTGTTCGGTGGTGTACAACGGGGTCGCGCCGAACTCGGTAATGTTAGCCAGAATCGGGGCCTTTACGCGGGAGGCAAACAGCTTGTACATCTCAAGTTCGGTAATGGCTTCCGGGAAGACCATGTCGGCACCGGCTTCGATACAGGCCGCGGCACGCTCAAGGGCGGACTCCAGGCCTTCGACAGCCAGGGCGTCGGTGCGCGCCATGATCACGAAACTGTCATCGGTGCGCGCATCCACGGCGGCCTTGATACGGTCGACCATTTCCTGCTGCGACACGATCTCTTTGTTAGGGCGATGCCCGCAGCGCTTGGCACCCACCTGGTCTTCGATATGGATGGCGGCGGCGCCGAACTTGATCATCGACTTGACGGTGCGCGCCACGTTGAACGCCGAGGAGCCGAAACCGGTGTCCACGTCGACCAGCAACGGCAGGTCGCATACGTCGGTGATGCGCCGCACATCGGTGAGTACGTCATCCAGGCCGGTAATACCCAGGTCCGGCACGCCGAGCGAGCCGGCGGCTACCCCGCCACCTGACAAGTAGATCGCCTTGAAACCGGCGCGCTTGGCCAGCAGCGCGTGATTGGCGTTGATGGCGCCGACCACTTGCAAGGGCTTTTCGCTGGCAACTGCGTCACGGAAACGCTGGCCGGGAGTGTTGTTGTTGGAACTCATGACTCACCTCGTGATGAAGGAGCGCCGTCCGGGAAGTGACGGGCAATGTTGCGTTTGGATGCGCCGATATGTCGGCGCATCAACAGTTCGGCCAGCTCGCCATCGCGATCGGCAATCGCGTCAAGAATGCGGTGATGCTCGGCAAAGGCCTGGCGTGGACGATTGGGAGTGGTGGAGAACTGGATGCGGTACATGCGCACCAGCTGATACAGCTCGCCGCACAGCATCTGCGTCAGGGTACGGTTACCGGCGCCCTGGATGATGCGGTAATGAAAGTCGAAGTCGCCTTCCTGCTGGTAGTAACCGACACCGGCCTGGAACGCCGCATCCCGCTCATGGGTGTGCAATACCTGGCGCAGCTCTTCGATTTCCGCGTCGGTCATGCGCTCGGCAGCCAGGCGGCAGGCCATGCCTTCCAGGGACTCGCGGATTTCATAGAGTTCGATCAGCTCGGCATGGCTCAAAGACACCACCCGCGCGCCAACATGGGGCACGCGTACCAGCAGGCGTTGGCCTTCCAGGCGGTGGATCGCCTCACGCAGCGGGCCGCGGCTGATACCGTAGGTACGCGCCAGCTCCGGCTCGGAGATCTTGCTGCCGGGGGCAATCTCACCCTTGACGATAGCCGCCTGGATACGCCGGAAGACGTTCTCAGACATGGTTTGGGATTCGTCTGACGTCGCTATCGGAATTTCCGCCTGATCGAGCATATTGTCGACACCTTTCAAATCAATGCGGCAAAAACTAGCCAATCACCCCGCAATAGTCAAAGAATAAATAGGTATTGTCGACAATCGTCTAATAGGCTCGCTTTACTTATGCCGGGCATGGCCGCCTGCCAGCGCTGGCGCCAAAAAAGCATCATGTTAGAATGCCCGGCGTATTTGCCTGACATCTCTGGATGAAACGGCGCACGAGGGAGTTTGCGCAGCAATGCCAGTCGCCTTGAATTGAACATCGCACGGCACCGCCTCAGGATTTATGAGACTCAAGCCCTTCCCCCTGTTTTTCTGCCTTCTGTTTATACCCAGCCTCGGCATCGCCGCCGAGAAGACGGTGTATGGCCTCAATGAATACGCCAAGCTGGACGGTATCGATCTGGAAGTCGCGGCCAAGCTCGACACCGGCGCCAAGACCGCCTCGCTGAGTGCCCGTGACATCAAGCGATTCAAGCGCAACGGCGAATCCTGGGTGCGCTTCTACCTGGCCATCGACACCGCCCACTCCCACCCCATCGAACGCCCCCTGGCCCGCGTCAGCAAGATCAAGCGCCGCGCCGGTGACTATGACCCCGATGAGGACAAGAACTACACCGCCCGTCCGGTGATTGCCCTGGATATCTGCATGGGCACTGCTTTACGCAGCATAGAAGTGAACTTGACTGACCGCAGCGCTTTCCAATACCCGCTGCTGATCGGCTCCGAGGCGCTCAAACGCTTTGATGCGCTGGTCGACCCCAGTCTTAAATACGCAGCAGGCAAACCTGCCTGCGCCGCCGACGCTCATACCGCCGAGTAAACCGAATGCGCTCTTTGACCCTGCACCTGAAAATCCTGATCACCTTGCTGGTGGTGCTGGGCATTTCGGTCACCGCCTATCAGATTTTCGTGCTGGGCATCCCCGTTACCGAGGATGCCACCGACGACTTGTGGAACATCGACGCCAAGGTCGAGTTCGTCGCCAACCCGAAAGACCCCGTCAAGATCCAGATGTTCGTGCCGCCCCTGAGCCGCGACTTCGTCAGCCTCAACGAAAGCTTTATCTCGAACAACTACGGGGTGAGCGTCAATCGCATCGACGGCAACCGCAAGGTCACCTGGTCGGCGCGCCGGGCCAAGGGCAACCAGACCCTGTATTACCGCCTGGTGCTGACCAAGCGCTACAGTGGCGAGAAGGTCAAGATCAAGGGCCCGACCTTTCGCGACAGCATCGCTGTGGAAGGCCCGGAAAAAATCGCTGCCGAAGCCTTGCTGGCGCCGATCCGCCAGCACTCGGCCGACGTCGAGACCTTTATCAGCGAAGCGATCAAGCGCACCAACAACCTCAACGACGACAATGTGAAATTGTTGCTGGCCGGCGACCCGTCGACGCCACACAAGGCCAAGATCGTCGAGCTGCTGCTGTCCATCGCCCATGTGCCGGTAGAGAAAGTCCACACCATCCGCCTGGTGGCCGACCAACCGCAAACCCCGGAACTGTGGCTGCGCAGCTTCAATGGCAGTGACTGGTTGTACTTCAACCCGGAAACCGGCGAACAGGGCCTGCCGGCCGACCGCCTGCTGTGGTGGACTGGTGATGAAAACCTGATCACGGTCGACGGCGGCAAGAAAGCCATGGTGACCTTCAGCCTGAACAACAGCGAGATGAATGCCATCCGCCTGGCCAAGCTGACCGACGAGAATACCGACGCCAATTTCCTCGAATACTCCCTATATGGCCTGCCGCTGCAAACCCAGCAGACCTTCATGATCATGGTGATGATCCCGATTGGCGTGCTGGTGATCCTGATCCTGCGCAACCTGATCGGCCTGCAGACCCTGGGCACCTTCACACCGGTGCTGATCGCCCTGGCATTCCGCGAGACGCAGCTGGGCTTCGGGATTGTGCTGTTCACGATCATCACGGCGCTGGGGCTGTCCCTCAGGTCGTACCTGGAGCATTTGAAACTGCAGATGCTGCCGAGGCTGTCGGTGGTGCTGACCTTCGTGGTGGTACTGATTGCCGCCATCAGCCTGTTCAGCCATAAACTTGGGCTGGAACGCGGCCTGTCGGTCGCGCTGTTCCCGATGGTGATCCTGACCATGACCATCGAACGCCTGTCGATCACCTGGGAGGAGCGTGGCGCCAACCATGCGCTGAAGGTGGCGATCGGCACGCTGTTCGCAGCGTCCCTGGCGCACATCATCATGAGCGTGCCGGAGCTGATCTACTTCGTGTTCACCTTCCCGGCGATCCTGCTGATCCTGGTGGGCTTCATGCTGGCCATGGGGCGTTATCGCGGCTACCGCCTCACCGAGCTGGTGCGTTTCAAGGCGTTCTTGAAGGCTGACTCCTGATGTTCGGCTTCTGGAAGACCTGGAAGGCCCTCGAAGCGCGGGGGATCATGGGCATCAACCGGCGTAACGCCGACTACGTGCTCAAGTACAACAAGCGCAGCCTGTACCCGATTGTGGATGACAAGATCATCACCAAGGAGCGGGCGCTGGCGGCCGGCATTCATGTGCCGGAAATGTACGGGGTGATCTCCACCGAGAAGGAAATCGACAAGCTCGACGAGATCATCGGCGGCCGCAGCGACTTCGTGATCAAGCCGGCCCAGGGTGCGGGCGGTGATGGCATCCTGGTAGTGGCCGACCGGTTTGAAGGACGCTATCGCACGGTGTCCGGCAAGATCATCAGCCATGAAGAGATCGAGCACCAGATTTCCAGCATCCTCACCGGCCTGTATTCACTGGGTGGCCACCGCGACCGGGCGCTGATCGAGTACCGCGTGGTGCCCGATCAGATCTTCAAGAGCATCAGCTACGAAGGCGTGCCGGATATCCGCATCATCGTGCTGATGGGCTACCCGGTGATGGCGATGCTGCGCTTGCCGACCCGCCAGTCCGGGGGCAAGGCCAACCTGCACCAGGGTGCGATTGGCGTGGGCGTCGACCTGGCTACCGGCCTGACCTTGCGCGGCACCTGGCTGAACAACATCATTACCAAGCACCCTGACACCACCAATGCCGTGGATGGCGTGCAACTGCCCAACTGGGACGGTTTCATGCAGCTTGCGGCTGGCTGCTACGAGCTGTGCGGGCTGGGCTATATCGGCGTGGACATGGTGCTGGACCAGGAAAAAGGCCCGCTGATCCTTGAATTGAATGCACGGCCGGGGCTGAATATCCAGATCGCCAATGACTGCGGGCTGACCTTGCGCACCCATGCGGTGGAGGCGCGACTGGAGGAACTCAAAGCTGCCGGCGTGACGGAAACCCCGCAAGAGCGGGTGAAGTTCGTGCAGGAGATGTTTGGGCATATACCGCCCGTGGAAGGCTGATCCGGTCTTCAAACTGTCTATCCCCGACATCCCCTCTAGGAGCAAATCCTACAGGGGACTACAATCTCCATCCCCCGCGCCATTAGCTGATCCACCCCGCATGTTGACCTGCTCCGTACACCCATTGCCCTACCGGGCCAACCCCGCCGAGTATTTTGCGGCGATTCGCCATGCCCCTGGCGCGGTGCTGCTCGACAGCGGCCGCCCCACGGCTGATCGCGGCCGTTATGACCTGCTCAGCGCCTGGCCCGAAGCGACCTTGACGGTAGGGCCGGACGAAAGCGGCAATGATTTCCTGCAACGCTTGCGGGAAAACCTCACGCGATTGGGTGAAGCCGCAATCCCCGCCGATTTACAGTTGCCGTTCGCCGGAGGCTTGATAGGCTACCTGAGCTACGACTTCGGCCGGCACCTTGAGGACATGCCGCACCTGGCGATGGATGACCTGCACCTGCCGGACGCGCGCTTCGGGCTGTACGCCTGGGCGCTGATCAGCGACCACCAGGCCCAAAGCAGCCAACTGGTGTTTCATCCCACGCTGGCCGATAGCGAACGACAACGGTTGATCGCGCTGTTCAGCCAGGGGGCTGTCGACACCTCTGCGACGTTCAAACTCCAGGGCCCGATGGCGCCCGACCTCACCGCAGAGACCTACCGCCAAGCCATCGTGCGTATCCAGGATTACATCCAGGCCGGCGACTGCTATCAGGTCAACTTCGCCCAGCGCTTTCGCGCCCCCTGTATGGGGGATCCCTGGGTAGCCTATTGCGTCCTGCGCGAAGCCTGCCCCACGCCGTTTTCCGGGTTCCAGAGTTTGCCCGATGACGGTGCGGTACTGAGCCTGTCGCCGGAGCGTTTTGTACGCATCAGTGACCGCCAGGTCGAAACTCGCCCGATCAAGGGCACCCGCCCTCGCGGTGTAACGCTCGCAGAGGATGCCGACCACGCCGCCGAACTGCTGGCCAGCCCCAAGGACCGCGCAGAAAACCTGATGATCGTCGACCTGCTGCGCAATGATCTCGGCCGCAGTTGCCGCATCGGTTCGGTGAAAGTGCCGGAGTTGTTCAGCCTGGAAAGCTACCCCAACGTGCACCACCTGGTGAGCAGCGTCACCGGCGTATTGGCCGACGACAAAGACGCCCTGGACCTCATCGCCGGCAGCTTCCCCGGCGGCTCCATTACCGGCGCGCCGAAGATTCGCGCGATGCAGATCATCGACGAGCTAGAGCCAACCCGCCGCGGGCTGTACTGCGGCTCGTTGGTGTACCTGGACGTGCGCGGAGAGATGGACAGCTCCATCGCCATCCGCAGCTTGCTCGTCAAGGATGGGCAGGTGTGCTGCTGGGGCGGCGGTGGGATTGTGGCGGATTCAGAGTGGCAGGCTGAGTATCAGGAGTCGCTGACCAAGGTACGGGTGTTGTTACAGACTTTGGAAAGTTTGTAGGGCACAGCCCTTTCCGGGGTTCGCTTGCAGGAGCGGCCAGTAGAAAAAGCCTGAATTAGAACCGCTGTGGACGGGATAGGCGCTTGCAGATAGCGTCAGGATCCACCGTCCACCCGCCATCTGTGAAGGACCACATGAAGCGACTGCCCCCTCGTCTGAAAATATTTCCGAGATTGCCTATTCAAGCACTCACGCCTATGATCTCCCAAACTGGGAGGTTAAGGCGATGCGGATAATCGCTCTCTCTACCCTACGAATATTTTGGGAAAGCCACTCAGCTTATAGCGACGCCAAAATACCGCTGGTCGAGTTGTATCGTCACATGGAGAAAGCCACCTATCCAACGCCGCAAGCACTCAAGGCAGAGCTTAGAACAGCGAGCATTCTCAAAGGCGGCAGGGTCGTGTTCAACGTCGGTGGCAACAAATACCGAGTGATCATGGCGATCGACTATCAGCGACAGCTAGGGTTCATACGTTTTGTGGGAACCCACGCTCAGTACGACCAGATCAACGCGGAGATTGCGTGATGAACATCAAACCTATTCACTCCCAGGACGATCTGACAGCTGCACTCGCACGGGTCGAGCAGATATGGGGAGCACCACCCGGCTCGCCTGAAGGTGACGAGCTGGAAATCCTGGCAATTCTTATCGAGAAGTACGAAGCCGAGCATTATCCAATGCCCCCTTCGGATCCGGTGGAAGCTATCAAGTTTCGCATGGAGCAGTTGGGCATGACCGCCCGCGACCTGGAGCCGTTTATCGGCACCAGCGGACGGGTATCCGAGGTGTTGAACCACAAGCGCAAGCTGAGCCTGTCGATGATCAAGCGCCTGCATGAAGGCTTGAGTATTCCTTATGAGCGGTTGCTGGCAGGGCTGTAGCCGGTGACTGCCCGCGATGGGGCCCTCCGCCTCGCTGGATAACTTACAGGCTCAACTGCCGATTCGACGCCTTGATGAACTCCCGCTTCAAATCCTCAAACGTGTGCACCGCCGGGAAATGGGGAAACTCATCCATCACATTCTGCGGCGCATGGAACAGGATCCCACGATCAGCTTCGCCCAGCATGGTGGTGTCGTTGTAGGAATCACCGGCCGCGATCACGCGGTAGTAAAGCGACTTGAACGCCAATACCGATTGGCGCTTGGGGTCTTTCTGACGCAGTTGATAGCTTACCACCCGGTCGTGTTCATCGGTGATCAGGCGGTGGCAGAGCAAGGTCGGGAAGCCCAGCTGGCGCATCAGTGGCTGGGAAAATTCGTAGAAGGTGTCGGACAGGATCACCACCTGGAAACGCTCGCGCAGCCAGTTGACGAATTCGACGGCACCGTCCAAAGGCTTGAGAGTGGCGATCACTGCCTGGATATCGGCCAGCTTGAGCCCGTGCTCGTCGAGGATACGCAGGCGCTGCTGCATCAGCACGTCGTAGTCGGGAATGTCGCGCGTGGTGGCTCGCAGGGGTTCAATACCGGTTTTTTCGGCGAAGGCGATCCAGATTTCCGGAACCAGCACCCCTTCCAGGTCAAGACAGGCAATTTCCACAAGACACTCCCATTGAATTTATTAGTTGAGCGGGCAAAAGGACTGCCGAACTCTAGCGACTCACGCACGCCGCCGCAACGCGGGACAGATTTGATACCATCGCCCCCTATAGAGCGCTCAGCGCCACTGACCTGTAGGAACCGTCCTGATGAACCAAGCCTTCGACGTCGTTGAACTCGCCACGACTTATGCCAACAAGTCTGCCCAGGACATTCTCAAGCTGGCGTTCAGCCAGTTCGGCGATGACCTATGGATTTCCTTCAGCGGTGCCGAGGATGTGGTGCTGGTGGACATGGCCTGGAAGCTGAACAAGAACGTCAAGGTGTTCAGCCTCGACACCGGCCGCCTGCACCCGGAGACCTACCGGTTTATCGAGCAGGTGCGTGAGTTCTACAAGATCGACATCGAACTGATCTCGCCGGACCAGAGCAAACTGGAACCCTTCGTCAAGGAAAAGGGCTTGTTCAGTTTCTATAAGGACGGCCATGGCGAATGCTGTGGCATCCGCAAGATCGAACCGCTGCGCCGCAAGCTTGCAGGTGTAAGTGCCTGGGCCACCGGCCAGCGCCGCGACCAGAGCCCCGGCACCCGTAGCCAGGTGGCGGCGCTGGAAATCGATACGGCGTTCTCTACCCCGGAACGTACCTTGTACAAGTTCAACCCGCTGGCGCAGATGACCAGTGAAGAGGTCTGGGGTTATATCCGCATGCTGGAACTGCCTTACAACAGCCTGCATGAGCGCGGGTTTATCAGCATCGGCTGCGAGCCCTGCACCCGGCCAGTATTGCCCAACCAGCATGAGCGCGAAGGCCGCTGGTGGTGGGAAGAAGCCACACAGAAAGAATGCGGGCTGCATGCGGGGAATATCATCACCAAGGCATGAGCCTGGCAAACTGGTGTGGTAAAAATGTGGGAGGGGGCTTGCTCTCTCCCACATTTTGTTTTGTGCGCAGCATAAAATGTACACAACCTTGTAACCATCGGTGCCATTTTTGTGTGCAACTCATATTCTGGCGCACCAAAACGTAACATCCATCTCTGCTAGTTCCCACGCACCCAAATCACCTCATTCCCAATAAAAAATAAATACCTGTTCAAACGGTCAATTTATATTGCTTTTAATTCAGTAGTTTATTGAAGAGTACTATTAAAACGAAATTACCCACGTTTTTCATATAACGAAAACTGGCACGCATGTAGCTTAGTGAAATGCACGCTTTGTATACAATCAATACAAAACCTACATACACTTTGCCATCCGCCGCTATGCTGCAGATGTGCTGGAGCCTGCCGGAATGCGTACAAGTCTCTCGAGCAACATCGCACTGGATCTGCCCTCCTCCACCTTGAATCCCGCAGCTGCAAGCCCCGGCCCGCTGGTACTCAGCCCACGCCTGCACAACAAGGACCTGGCCCCCACCAAGGTTGAAGGCCGCCGCTGGGGGCGCTACAGCATCTTTGCGTTGTGGACCAATGACGTGCACAACATCGCCAACTATTCATTTGCCATCGGCTTATATGCGTTGGGCTTGGGCGGCTGGCAGATATTGCTGTCCCTGGGGATCGGCGCGGCACTGGTTTACTTTTTCATGAACTTGTCTGGGTACATGGGGCAGAAAACCGGCGTGCCGTTTCCGGTGATCAGCCGCATCAGTTTCGGTATCCACGGCGCGCAGATTCCAGCCTTGATCCGCGCAGTCATTGCGATCGCCTGGTTCGGCATCCAGACCTACCTGGCATCGGTGGTTTTCCGCGTGTTACTGACGGCGATTCATCCGGGCTTTGCCGATTATGACCACAACTCGATCCTCGGCTTGTCGACCCTGGGCTGGGCGTGCTTTGTGGCGATATGGTTGGTGCAGTTGGTGATCCTCGCCTATGGCATGGAGATGGTGCGCCGTTATGAAGGGTTTGCCGGACCGGTAATTCTGCTGACCGTGGCTGCGTTGGCCGGCTGGATGTACTTCCAGGCGGGCGGCGTGATTGCCTGGTCGATCCGCGAACCACTGAGCGGCGGCGAGATGTGGCGCAATATCTTTGCTGGCGGCGCCTTGTGGCTGGCGATCTATGGCACCTTGATCCTCAACTTCTGCGATTTCGCCCGCTCTTCTCCGTGCCGAAAGACCATCAAGGTCGGCAACTTCTGGGGGCTGCCGGTAAATATCCTGGTGTTTGCCGCCATTACCGTGCTGCTGTGCGGCGGGCAGTTTCAACTCAATGGCCGGGTGATCGAAAGCCCCACCGAGATCATTGCGGCGATCCCCAACACCTTCTTCCTGGTACTCGGTTGCCTGGCCTTCCTGATCGTCACCGTGGCGGTGAACATCATGGCCAACTTCGTCGCCCCGGCCTTTGTGCTGAGCAACCTGGCGCCCAAGTACCTGAATTTCCGCCGCGCCGGGTTGATCAGTGCCTTCGTTGCCGTGCTGATCCTGCCGTGGAACCTCTACAACAGCCCGTTGGTGATTGTGTACTTCCTCTCTGGCCTGGGCGCACTGCTGGGGCCGTTGTACGGGGTGATCATGGTCGATTACTGGTTGATCCGTAAAAGCCAGGTGGATGTGCCGCAGCTGTACAGCGAAGACCCCCAAGGCATTTATTACTACAGCCGTGGAATAAATATGCGTGCGGTGGCTGCGTTCATTCCTGCTGCGGTGATCGCCATCCTGCTGGCGCTATTGCCGGGGTTTGCCAGTGTCTCACCGTTTTCCTGGTTGTTTGGCGCAGGCATCGCCGGGTTGCTGTACCTGCTGATCGCCAAGCGTCAGCCGTTCTACGCCGATGTCAGCGGCGAAAGCATTGCCGTCGATAACGTCAGTCATTAAACAAGGACTTTCCATGCGTATCCTCGTGGTCAACGTCAACACCACCGAATCCATCACCGAGACCATTGCCCAGCAAGCACGTGCCGTGGCGTCACCGGGCACCGAGATTGTCGGGCTCACCCCCTACTTCGGCGCCGAATCGGTGGAGGGTAATTTTGAAAGCTACCTGGCGGCCATCGCCGTGATGGACCGGGTGATGGCCTACGATCAGCCGTTCGATGCGGTGATCCAGGCCGGCTATGGCGAACATGGTCGGGAAGGTTTGCAGGAATTGTTGAATGTGCCGGTGGTGGATATTACCGAAGCGGCCGCCAGCACCGCGATGTTTCTGGGGCATGCCTACTCGGTGGTGACCACCCTGGACCGTACCGTGCCACTGATTGAAGACCGGCTGAAACTCGCCGGCCTGTACCAGCGTTGTGCGTCGGTGCGCGCCAGCGGTATGGCGGTGCTGGAGCTGGAAGAAGACCCGCTGGCTGCCATGGAGGCCATTGTGCACCAGGCGGAACTGGCGATTCGCGACGATAAGGCCGAGGTGATCTGCCTGGGATGTGGGGGCATGGCCGGACTGGACGAGCAGATTCGCCAGCGCACTGGGGTGCCGGTGGTGGATGGGGTGACGGCGGCGGTGATGGTTGCCGAGTCGTTGGTGAGGTTGGGGTTGTCGACGTCCAAAGTCAGGACGTATGCGCAGCCAAGACCCAAGAAGATCATTGGTTGGCCCGGCAAGTTCGGCCACTGAAGATCAAATGTGGGAGGGGGCTTGCTCCCGATAGCGGTGTATCAGCCAGCTTATCTATAGCTGACCCACCACAATCGGGAGCAAGCCCCCTCCCACATTTTGATCACTGCAAGGTGTTAGATGGCACTGAATCTTTGGCCTAACTGCTGCTCGGCAAACTGCTCGATGATGAAATCCACGAACGCCCGAGTCTTGCCTGGCAGCAGTTTATGTTCGGCGTAGTAGATGCAAATATTGCCGTCGTTCACATACCAATCCGGCAATACCCGCAACAACTTGCCGCTCGCCAGCCAGGGCACAGCAAACGGCATGCTCACCAGCGCGATGCCCAGCCCATGGTCGGCAGCGATGCAGGCGGCTTGGGAGTCGCTCATGGTCATGCGCGGCTTGAGGTTCAGCGGACCGTGCTCGCCATTGCGATGAGTCAGTTGCCAGGAACGCACACGCCCGGTTTGCGGTGAGCGAATCAGAATGCCGTCGCAACGCTCCAGATCCTCGGGCTGTAACAGCGCCGGGCGTGCCGCCAGGTAGGCAGGGGATGCCACCAACACCCGATGAGCCGGCGCCAGCTTGCGTGCCACCACGCCCTGGGGCAGCTCGAAGCCGCCGCCAATGGCCGCGTCGAAGCCCTGGCCAATCAGGTCGACCTGGCGATTGTCGAAATGCCAGTCTGGAATGATATCGGGATAACGTTTCAGGAATTCACCCAGCAGCGGCACGATATACAAGCAGCCGACCACTGTGCCCATACTGACCTTGAGCGTGCCCACCGGCCGCCCTTCGGCACTGGCCAGGTTGGCTACGGCATTCTGGATGGTGGTGAGGCTGGAGCTGACCTCGTCAAGGAACAGCTTGCCGGCTTCGGTCAGGGCGAGGCGTCGGGTACTGCGTTGGAACAGCCGCACACCCAGGCGTGCTTCCAGTTTGGCAACGCTTTTACCCACTGCTGCCGGGGTCAGGCTCAGGTGCCGGGCGGCCTCGGCAAAACTGCCACCCTCGGCGCTGCGCACAAAGCATTCGATACTGCCAAAGCTCTCCATATCGCCCCACTCTAAACTTTTGGTTTACACAGACTATAGCAATCGCGGTCTACCGGCTTGGGTGGGTGAGGTCGATACTCGGTCCATCAACTACTCGGAGATCGACATGACCACACAAAATCTGATCGGCAAAGTCGCCTTGATTCAAGGCGGTTCCCGCGGCATCGGCGCCGCCATCGTCAAGCGCCTCGCCGCGCAGGGTGCAGCGGTTGCCTTTACCTACGTCAGCTCGGCCTCCAAGGCCGAAGCGTTGCAGAACGACGTGATCAGCGATGGCGGCAAAGCCCTGGCGATTCAAGCCGACAGCGCTGATGCCACGGCAATTCGCAATGCGGTCAATGCCACTGTCGAAGCGTTCGGGCGCCTGGATATCCTGGTGAATAACGCCGGCGTGCTTGCCATCGCCCCACTGGAAGATTTCAAGCTGGAAGACTTCGACCAGACCCTGGCAATCAACGTGCGTAGCGTATTTATTGCCACCCAGGAAGCCGCCAGGCATATGGGCGAAGGGGGTCGGGTGATCAATATCGGCAGCACCAATGCCGAGCGCATGCCGTTTGGTGGTGGCGGGCCTTATGCGATGAGCAAGTCGGCACTGGTGGGCTTGACCAAAGGCCTGGCACGAGACCTGGGGCCGCGAGGCATCACCGTCAATAACGTGCAGCCCGGGCCGGTGGATACCGATATGAACCCGGCCAACAGTGACTTTGCCGAAAGCTTGATCGGGTTGATGGCGGTGGGCCGTTATGGGCATGTGGAAGAGATTGCCAGCTTTGTGGCGTATCTGGCAGGGCCGGAAGCCGGGTACATCACCGGTGCCAGCCTGACCATCGATGGTGGCTTCAGCGCTTAGTTTTTTGGAAAACTGCAATACCAAATGTGGGAGCAAGCCCCCACATTTTGCCCTGAGTTGAATCAGGCCATGGGGGGCAGGCCATAGGCCGCCAAATCGAAATCCGCGAGCTTGCGGATGATCTGGTCAGCATGCTGGTACTTGCTGTCCGCCATCGCCTCATCGGGCACTGCAATGGCAGTCATATGGGCAGCCTTCGCCGCGGTCACGCCGAACGGCGAGTCTTCGAACACCAGGCAATCCTGCGGCGCCACACCCAGACGGCGCGCGGCGGTCAGGAAGATATCCGGCGCAGGCTTGGCAGCGCCGACCTCCGGGTCGTCCGCCGTAACGATGGTGTCGAACAGGCCAAACCATTCGCGGTGCAGGGTGGTCTTGTGGCCAAACGAGTTGCGCGATGAACTGGTGCCCACCGCAATCGGAATATTGTGCGCCTTCAAATGCCGCACCAACGCCTCGGCGCCTGGCATACCCAGGGCCTTTGGAAAGCGCTCGCTCATCAGCGGCTCGCGGATCTCCAGGAACTCGGCGGGTGTGATCGGCAAGTCCAGCGCCTTGACCACGTAATCGGCCAGGTCTTGGGCACCCCGCCCAATGATCTGCTGCTTGATCCCCCAGTCATAGGTACGGCCGTAGCGCTCGGCAATGATCTGCGTGACTTCGGTGTAGATGCCTTCGGTATCCAGCAACAACCCGTCCATATCGAAAATTACGGCCTTGATTGGACCGACTGCTGTACGCGGTGCATTCATCACAACAAAACCCTGGGGTAAGACTAAAAGGATTCAGCACAATAGCGGCCCTCGTTGCCTGCAAGCAACCTTCGTTGCCCACGATGACCAATTCATACCACGCAACAGTTCACCAGCCGACACCCACAGCGGCTGTCTAGGGTTTATCAAGGCAGAGCGATCAACCATTGACTCGCGCAGGAAAATACACCTTGCAAACCTTATAAAAGACTTATTAATCTCCGATGAATTCAATCCACTGGACGCGAAAATCCGTCAAACAATTGCTTCGGCTACATTCGTACCATCAGCAACAGGTCCGCGATTCCGTGTCCGCTCTTGAGCGAATGCCCGATGCACTCAACGTCAAGGCGCTGGTAAACCATCCTCACAGCTATAGGTTGCGGGTAGGTAATTACCGCGTCCTCTTCGACTGGGATGGCAGCATCCAGGTGGTCAGCATCCAAGAGGTTAAAAAACGTGACGAGCGAACCTACTGCCGTACAGATCATCCACAATACGCAGGGCAAGCCCGCCTTCGTGGTGATTCCCTATGAACACTATGTAGCGCAGCAAAACGATCAAAACCTGATCCCCCACGCGGTAGTCAGCCGCCTGGTGGATGGCGCGACACCTATCCGGGCTTGGCGCGAACATCTGAACCTGACCCAGGAAGAAGTCGCCAGGCGCCTGGGTATTTCACAACCTGCCTTTGCCCAGCAAGAGGCGGTCAATAAACCTCGACGGACCACGCGGGAAAAAATTGCCAAGGCGTTCGGTATCAATGCCAGTCAACTGGAGATATAAACATGATCCTGCAAGATTCGCGCGCCCTTTAACCTCAAATCGAGCTCAAGCATGCTCTATCGTTTAGCCGCCGACGGCCTCGTGCTGTTTCACCTGACCTTTATCCTGTTCGTGCTGTTCGGCGGCCTGCTCACCCTGAAATGGCCCCGAGTGATGTGCCTGCATTTGCCCGCCGTTGCCTGGGGCATCGCTGTGGAGGTGCTGCACCTGCCCTGCCCGCTCACCCGTTGGGAAAACCTGTTGCGCCACCTGGCCGGGCAGGACGGTTATGGTGACGGGTTTATCGAGCACTACATCCTGACGCTGATCTACCCCGCCGGCCTGACCGCGAATATTCAGCTGGCGCTGGGAGCCGTGGTGGTGTTGGTTAACCTGGCGGTGTACGGGCGGGTTATCCGGCGTTACGTACAGGCTTGAGACAGCTGCGCTGGTGAAGAATCAGCCCTCCTCAATCCGTTCGCAGACGCCGCCATGTCCGAAGCCTTCGAAGTTCCCAGCCCTCACGAAAAACACCTCGAACACACTACCGAACATGCCCACGGTCGCGGCGACACCTTCGCCAGCCGCATTGCCGTGATGACCGCCATCATGGCTACCGTCGGCGCCATGCTCAGCTACCAGGCCGGCTCCAGCGAAAGCACAGCTGCGATGGACAAGAACAACGCCGCCATCATCAAGACCGAAGCTGCCAACCAATGGAATTACTACCAGGCCAAATCCAGCCGCCAGAACCTGGCAGAACTAGCCACCCATATTCCCGGCGTAGATGCGGCGCACTACACGGATGAGATAGAGCGCTACAAACACCAGAAGGAAGACGTGCGCAGGCAAGCCGAGAAGCTGGAGGCCACGTCACGGGAATGGGATCAGAAATCCGAGCAGGCACTGCACCAGCACCATCGCTGGGCCCAGGCAATGACAGCAATTCAGATCGCGATTTCGTTGGCGGCGATTACCTTGCTCACGCGTAAGGAGTGGCTCAAACGCATGTCGTACACGGCAGGCGCAGTGGCTGTGGTGCTGGGCAGCCTGGCATCGCTGCATCTCTGACCCAATGCGGGCAAATGTTGGAGGGAGCTTGCTCCCGATGGCGGCCTGACAGCCGCCACCTACACATGAAACCTTGGCCGATTGATTTCAATCTGCCTGCTCAGCGCTTAGAGTGTCGCCCCTCGAGAATTGAGTCTCGAGATTGAGTCCATGGAGTTACAAGTGAAATACGTCAGTAAAGTAGTTGCAGCAGCCGTTCTCGGTTTCACCCTGGCAGGTTGCACCGGCACCGCCATGAAAACCCCGCAATACGACGCCAGCCAATACACCGTCCTCGGCCACAGCGAAGCCAGCGCCACCGGCATCATGCTGCTGGGCGTTATCCCAATCGGCCAGAACAACCGTTTCGTACGCGCTCAGAATGCCGCCATCAAGGCCAAGGGCGGCGACGCGCTGATCAACACCCAAGTGCAGGAAAAGTGGTTCTGGGCCTGGGTACTGAACGGCTACACCACCAAGATTTCTGGTGATGTGATCAAGCTGAAAACCGCGCAATAAAGCACGAAATAGCCAGGGCGCCGAGCCCGGCAAGCGACGTATCATGGGCCGGACTTCCCGAGGATGGCCCATGAACCTCAGTATCGTTTACGCCCTCGCCGCCGCCGCGCTGTTCGGCGCCAGCACCCCGCTCGCCAAAAGCCTCGGCCTGGGCCTCTCACCCATACTACTTGCGGGCCTGCTTTACCTCGGCAGCGGCATAGGCCTTGCCGGCGCACGCCTGATCCGCGATCGCGGTTGGGCACCCACCGGGCTCACCCCGTCGGAATGGCCCTGGCTACTTGGCGCCATCGCCTTCGGCGGCATCCTCGGCCCTGTCGCCCTTATGTTCGGCCTGACACGTACCGCCAGCGCCACCGCCTCGCTGATGCTCAACCTTGAATCGGTGCTGACCGCCGTGATCGCCTGGGTCGTATTCCGAGAAAACGCAGACCGCCGCATCATCCTTGGCATGCTCACTATTGTGCTGGGCGGCGTGGTGTTGTCCTGGACCGGCGCTGGCGTTAGCAGCCAGGATTGGACCGGGCCACTTGCCGTTGCGCTGGCGTGTTTGTGCTGGGGGATCGATAACAACCTGACGCGCAAGGTCTCTGCATCTGACGCGGTGTTTATCGCTGCAGCCAAGGGCTTGATTGCAGGGCTGGTAAATTGCAGCCTCGCGCTTTACCTCGGGGCGCAGATTCCCGGCGTGGCGCAACTGGCGCCTATCCTGCTGGTTGGGCTCCTCGGCTATGGCATCAGCCTGGTAATGTTCGTGCTGGCGCTACGCGGGCTGGGCAGTGCGCGCACCGGCGCCTACTTCTCGACGGCGCCCTTCCTCGGTGCCGCAGTGGCCTTGCTGGTGTTTGGAGAGTCGGTGACCCTGGCGTTCTGGATTGCTTCGGCGCTGATGGCCGTGGGTGTGTGGCTGCACCTGACGGAACGGCATGCCCATGAGCATCTGCATGAAGCGACGGAACATGGGCATCGGCATGTGCATGATGAGCATCATCAGCATGAGCATGGGTTTGAGTGGGATCCGAAGGAGGCCCATAGTCATGTGCATGTTCATGGTGTGATGAGGCATAGCCATGCGCATTTTCCGGATGTGCATCATCGGCATAGGCATTGAGCGGATGTATCAGGGCGGCTCTATTGGCCGCCCTGGTGGAGAGCAGGCCCGTTTAAGCGTGGTGGCCCGTGTAGCCTTTATGCTCATACTCCCACCCCCTGCATGCCAACCCGACATGCTTGGGAATCAGCGCTGCACCACTGCTGTACGCGGTGATAGTCCTACGAGAAAAGCCCAGTTCAACAGCAGCTGCGGAAAGGGATAAATTGTTACTGAGCATCCACTTTCTGAAATCCTGGGTCAGCATGACTTCACCAGATTGCTCCAACGCCAGGCGGTGCAACGTGACAGCGGACAGTTCCAGGTCATTACCCCATGTCACATCAAAGCCCCACTCACCCACTACCACTTGGCTGAATAGCGCCAAATCCAAGAGTGGTGTAAGCACAGGAAAAGTATTTATATGATCGGTGAGGTCAACAGTGTGTCGCTTACCGTTGTTCCATTCGATCTCCAAGGCATGCTTGCCGGCAACTGGTTGCACAGCAGAAATGCGAAGCTTGCTGGTCATATGTCAGTCCCTCCGGTTTTGTTCATCCCATACCCGTTTAAGATCAGCGATATGAGCTTTTGCCCAAAGCAGGGCAGCTTTCAAGGCTTTCTTCTCGGCGCCTGTACCGAGCACAACAAGCCCTTCTATCTGAACCAGCGACTCACCATCCGGCGTCTGCACGTGGAAATGCGGCGGCGCGTGGTCGTCGGGATAGATTTTTATTTTCCAGTTTCGTTCAGTGTGAAGGGTAGCCATGACGGAAGATGCTAGAGAAATATTTTCTCTAGCACAACCTCACTTTTTAATCCCATACGCCAAGACTCTACGATTCCTTCGGCACCCTGAGACGACTAGACAAGAAGCCGCAACAAGAGCCGTTCATACGAGCAACGTCCTACAGGCCAAGCAGAAATGTGGGGCTCCCGTTTCAAAATCGCAATGTCTATAGTCACCCGGTCGCCCATACGGCGGCCGAGTTTGGCGACTCGAAAACAAGACGGAACGTAGACGGCGTTATTTTCATGCGGCTGCCATCTTTGACGGCTTAGCGTGAAAAGCCTTCGTTGTTTTTATATTTGTCTTGTGGAATTACGCATGAACCAATACATAGCCCTCACCAGCAACGACAGCGCCACCCCTGCCCTTTTTGTCGATACCACCGTGCCGCTGGAAATACTCCTCGACGCCGCGACCTATCGACTTCGTGCCGTTACACAGGTCCTTGAAAACCTTGCTCTACGTAGTGAAATCAGTAGTGATGCGGTGGTGCTCAGTGATTTTGCGCTGCTCTGCTCAATTCCTCTGCGGGACGGGTGCGATTTGCTCGATGTTATTGGACGACGGATGGATGCGCCGAGCATATGACCTGAAAAACTAAGTTTTCAAACTCAAAAACCACAAGCCCTCTAGCTTCTTCCGAGCCAGAGGGTTCGTTTGATTCAAATTTGGTGGGGTCGAGATTAACGATTCACTCGTCTATTTTTTATAAAAATCACTGTTAGGCATGCGTGTAAAAGTATACATTCCCAACATCTGTATACGATGTATACGAGTGAGATTGAGGAGTCTTTTATGGCATCACCCGTGCTGTCATTTCGCGTGGAAGAGGAATTGGTTGAACAGCTTGATCAGTTGTCATTGGCAACGGATCGCGACCGCCAATATCACCTCAAGCGCGCCTTGGCTCGTTACGTTGAGGCCGAGTCATGGCATATCAACGCGATCGCTGAAGGTATCGCAGACGCAGAGGCAGGCAACCTCATAGATATGGACGCCGTAAAGGCTAAGTGGGTAAACCGTGCCAAAAATCGCGTTGACGGAAAAGGCGAACAGTGATCTAGAGTCGATCTACGAATACTATGAGTCACGCTTGGGGGCAGAAGCCGCCGAAGGGGTCGTGGCTCAAATCATTGAGGCGCTTGAGCAGCTGGAAACATTTACAGGTTTGGGCAGGCCCTCCCAAATTCCAGATGTCAGAGAACTGATCCTGTCCGGATTTCCTTTCATCGCCCCCTATCGTCTTGCTCACGGAATAATACAGATTCTGCGCATCCTGCATCAGCGCATGGAGCGCTCTGAAGACTGGTAATCACCAGCGCTCTACAGCGTGACAGCCTGGACGTCATCGGCATGCGGCAGCGCATCCTAAGCATTCAACAAATGCCCGTGTTCCCATGGATGTTCCGATAAGAGCCTTTTTTGACCCTCTGAAAACACAAAACCCCTGAAAACTTTAACGTTTTCAGGGGTTTTGTCGTTTCAAATTTGGCGGTGAAGGAGAGATTCGAACTCTCGATACAATTTCTTGTATACACACTTTCCAGGCGTGCTCCTTAAGCCACTCGGACACTTCACCGTATCTCGGCAAACCAGTTCAGTCTGTCGAGGCGCGCTAATGTAGTCGAAAGCCTTTCTGATGGCAAAGGTTTTTTTCAGAATTTTCATGCGGTTAGACGGTTATGCCGTGGCGCGCCTGATAACGGGCGGTGTTTCTGCCATTCTTGGGCAGGCCCGGCGCCGGTTTTGCGGGACTGCTGCGCTGTGCCGCGGGGCGTCTACCCTTGGGGATTGAGGAAAAGCCTGACCGGGTAGTCAGTCACAGCGCTTTACCCGCGAGGGCGTGGTGGGTAACGTCTGCTGCATTCTCTCTATAACAAGCCCTACAAGGAACCGCGTCATGAGTGAGTTGATTGCCTACCATTTCGAAGACGGTATCGCGACCCTGACCTTGAGCAACGGCAAGGTGAATGCCATTTCTCCGGCGGTGGTGAGCGAATTCAACGCTGCGCTGGATCAGGCCGAGAAGGATCGGGCGGTGGTGATCATCACGGGTACGCCGGGAATTTTGTCGGGTGGTTATGATTTGAAGGTGATGACCGCCGGCCCTAAAGAAGCGATCAGCCTGGTGACGTCGGGCTCGACCCTGGCGCGGCGTTTGTTGGCGCATCCGTTCCCGGTGATCGTGGCGTGCCCTGGGCATGCGGTGGCCAAGGGCGCGTTTTTATTGTTGTCGGCGGATTACCGCATTGGCGTGGAAGGCCCGTTCAGCATTGGTCTGAATGAAGTGGCAATCGGCATGACCATGCATCACGCTGGTATCGAGCTGGCGCGGGATCGTCTGCGCAAGTCGGCATTTCATCGGTCGGTGATCAATGCCGAAATGTTTGATCCGCAAGGCGCTTTGCAAGCCGGCTTCCTGGATAAGGTGGTGGCGCCGGAAGAGTTGCACGCTGCAGCGTTGGAAGCGGCGCGTCAGTTGAAGAAGATCAACATGAACGCCCACAAGCACACCAAGTTGAAAGTGCGTCGCGCACTGCTGGAAGCCCTGGACGAAGCAATCATCCAGGATCAGGGCCACAACCTGGGTTAATTCCCACACCTGCTTGATTAAAGCCCGACCTAGAGTCGGGCTTTTTCTTACAAATAAACCTGAAACATCTGTAACCGCTCTAGACGGCCTTTATCGGCATATGTGGAAACATGCGCTTAAACATCGCCTATCTCCTACATCTGTAGGGGCAATTGCCGAATACAGTGTACATCCGTACACTGCGCCACCTTTTGTCCCAATAGGCCGTGTCGATGCTGTTTCTGTTACGTATGTTGTTGATGAGCCTGCACTTTATGGTCGCCGGGGTATTGGGCGTGCTTATCGGTGTGTGCCGGCCGTTTAACCCGGATAACAGTCGTCTCTGCGCCCGCCTCTATGCGTTGCCAGCCATGTGGATTCTGCGCCTGAACGTGAAGACGGATGTGGATTCGCTGCGCAACAAACCCGGTACCTGTGTGGTGATCGCCAACCATCAGTCCAACTATGACCTGTTTGTGTTAGGCAATGTGGTGCCGCATCGCACGGTGTGCATCGCCAAGAAAAGCCTGAAATGGGTGCCGCTGTTCGGCCAGTTGTTCTGGCTGGCGGGCAATGTGCTGATCGACCGTGGCAATGCACACAAGGCGCGGCGTGCCATGCTCACCACCACCCATACGTTGCAGCATGAGGACACCTCGATCTGGGTGTTCCCCGAAGGCACGCGCAACCTGGGCAACGGGTTGTTGCCGTTCAAGAAAGGCGCGTTCCATATGGCAATTGCGGCCGGCGTGCCGATCGTGCCGGTGTGTGTCAGCACTTATGTGAAGCAGATGAAGCTCAATCGTTGGGACAGTGGGGATGTGCTCATACGTTCGCTGCCGCCGACTCCTACGATTGGCCTGACAGTGGACGACATCCCTCAGTTAATGATGACCTGTCAGACGCAGATGGATGAGTGCATTGCCCTGATGGACCGCGAACTTGTAGAAGCGAGCTTGCTCGCGAAAACCGAATAGGCGACGCGGGTCACCTGATAGCGCTGCGTCATCGTTGATGATCTTCGCGAGCAAGCTCGTTCCTACAAGGGAATGGGCAATGTCTGCCAGCAACAACGGAACGTCATTCAGGCTAAGCTGCCCAACATCTGTCCTCTTGATAAGAAGTGATCAGCACCATGGGTAGAGTTGTTGCGGCCGCCGTCTACAGTGCCGGAAAGAAAGTCTCGGATATCACCCTCGATGAAGGCGCGGCCTGGGCCGCCAAACCCGGACACTTTGTGTGGATCGGCCTGGAAGAGCCCAGCGCCCAGGAGTTGAACAACCTGCAACGCCAGTTCAACCTGCACGAACTGGCCATCGAAGACGCCATGGAAAAGCACAGCCGCCCGAAGCTGGAAACCTTCGGCGACGCGCTGTTTATCGTCACCTACTCACCAGTTCGTGAGAACGGCAAGCTGGAGTTTATCGAAACCCATATCTTTGCCGGCAACGGCTACATCATCACCGCACGCAATGGTCATTCTGCGTCCTACGGTTTTGTGCGCCAACGTTGTGAAGCGCGACCACTGTTGCTGGAGCATGGGGAAGACTTCGTACTCTATGCGCTGCTGGATTTCGTCACCGAAAACTACCAGCCGGTGAGCGAGGCGATCCATGCGGAGATTGATGAGCTGGAGCGCAATGTGCTGTGCAGTTCGCTGAGCGAGGGCGATATCCAGAACCTGCACGGCCTGCGCCGCGACGTGCTGCGGCTCAAGCGTTATGTGGCACCGATGGTGGAGATCAGCCAGGAGCTGCAGAAGCTGAGCTTTCCGTTTATCGACAAGAACATGCGCCCATACTTTCGCGACGTGCAGATCCATGTAACGCGGCAGATGGAAGACCTCACCACCCTGCGCGATATCGCCAGCCAGACCATCGAGATCGGTGTGTTACTGGAGGCCTCGCGCCAGAGCGTAGTGCAGCGCAAGTTCGCCGCGTGGGCGGCGATCCTGGCATTCCCCACGGCAGTGGCGGGGATTTATGGGATGAACTTCCAGAACATGCCCGAGCTGCAATGGCACTACGGCTATTTTGCGGTGCTCGGGTTTATTGCGCTGGGCTGCACAGGTTTATGGGCCAGCTTCAAGCGTTCGGGCTGGCTTTAACGCTGGCGTCCGGCTTGTGGGCGACAAAACGCATCATCCACTCCGCCACGGTTGCGCCGTGGTGGTCGCGTTCCAAGCTGGCAACGCCGTTGGTGTAAACCTTTTCCCCCAGGGTTGTCTGAAGAATCTCCAACAACTCGCGGGAATAGTCTTGGACAAATTCAGGGTGCCCCTGGAAGCACAACACCTGGTCACCGATGTGGTAAGCGGCAATCGGGCAAAACTCACTGGAGGCAATGACCGTGGCATTTTCCGGCAAGGTCGTGACCTGGTCCTGGTGACTGATCAATAGCGTCAGTTCCGGCACCTCGGGGCTCATCCACGGGGCCTTGGCATCCAGCTTGTAGTCATGGATGCCCATGCCCCAGCCTTGGCTCGCGCGCTCAGTCTTGCCGCCGAGCAGCAATGCCAGGAGTTGATGACCGAAGCAGATACCCAACAGCTTGTCACCGCGCTCGTAGCGCTCGAGCACATAGGTCTTGAGGGTCTGGATCCAAGGGTCGGTGCCAAAGGAATCGGCCTTGCTGCCAGTGATCAGGTATGCGTCAAACACTTCATCATCCGGCGGGTATTCGCCCTGCACAACGTTATAGACGACAAATTCGGCGGCAATCGGTTGCTTGGCGAACAGGCGCTTGAACATCTGCCCGTAACCTTGGTACTGATCGATCAAGCCTGGACGCAGGATATCGGTTTCCAGGATGCAGACGCGTAGCGACATAAAAAATACCTGACACGGCGATGGGAATATTGCACACCCCAGAGCCTGCCTTGAAATACACCCTCAAGGCAAGCTCCCCCTCCCACATTTTGCTCAGCGGAACACTTCCCCCTGTGCCGCTTTCTCCAGCAACAAAGCCGGCGGCGAGAAGCGCTCGCCATACTGCTCGGCCAGGTAACGGGCGCGGGCGACAAAGTCGTCCAGCCCGTACTGGTTGATAAACTGCAACGCCCCGCCACTCCACGCGGCAAAACCAATGCCGAAGATCGAACCGACGTTGGCGTCAGCCGTGGACATCAGCACGCCCTCCTCCACACAACGTACGGTTTCAATGGCCTGAATAAATAGCAAGCGGTCGCGCACGTCCTGAGCTGAAATGCGCTTGTCGGGCTGTTCGAAGCGGTTTTTCAACTCGGGCCACAGCTGCTTCTGGCCACCGGCTGGATAATCGTAAAAACCGCCGCCCGCCGCCTTGCCCGTGCGCTTGTATTCGTTCACAAGCAAATCGATCACCGCGGTCGCCGGATGGTTCGGCAGTGCCTTACCTTCGGCCTGTAGATCCTTGGCGGTTTGCTGTCGGATATGACTCATCAGGCTGAGGGAAACTTCATCGGACACCGCCAGCGGCCCCACCGGCATGCCGGCCTTGCGCGCTTCGGTTTCGATCATCGGCGCGGCCACGCCTTCGCCGAGCATGGCGATGCCTTCGTTGGTGAACGTGCCAAACACCCGCGAAGTGAAGAAGCCACGACTGTCATTGACCACAATCGGGGTTTTCTTGATTTGCAGGACGAAGTCGAAACCTCGGGCCAGGGTTTCGTCGCTGGTGTGGGCGCCCTTGATGATTTCCACCAGGGGCATCTTGTCCACGGGGCTGAAGAAGTGCAGGCCGATAAACTTGGCTTGATCGGGGACTGCCGTGGCCAGGCCGCTGATCGGCAAGGTGGAGGTGTTGGAGGCGATCACTGCGTCGGCACCGACCACGCTTTGTGCGGCGGCCGAGACCCTGGCTTTGAGTTCGCGGTCTTCGAACACCGCCTCGATGATCAGGTCGCAGCCGGCCAGATCAGTATCATCCTGCGTCGGATGAATGCGCGCCAGGGTGGTTTCCCGCTGCTCGGCGGTCAATTGCCCACGGCTGACCTTCTTGTCCAGCAACGCTGCCGAGTGTGCCTTGCCTTTCTCGGCGGCAGCGAGGTTGATGTCCTTGAGCACCACGTCGATGCCGGCACAAGCGCTGACATACGCAATGCCGGCGCCCATCATCCCGGCCCCGAGCACACCGACCTTGTGTGTGACGTAAGGGGCAAAACCCTGGGGCCGCGAGCTGCCGGCGTTGATTTCATTAAGCTGGAACCAGAAGGTGCCGATCATGTTTTTCGCCACTTGCCCGGTCACCAGTTCGGTGAAGTAGCGGGTTTCGATCAGGTGCGCGGTATCGAAGTCCACCTGGGCGCCTTCCACGGCGGCGCAGAGGATTTTCTCCGGCGCCGGGAAGCAGCCATTGGTTTTGCTGCGCAAAATCGATGGGGCAATGGCGAGCATCTGCGCGACTTTGGGATTTGACGGCGTACCACCTGGGATCTGATACGCCTTGTTGTCCCACGGTTGCTTTGCCTCAGGATTAGCGAGAATCCAGGCCCGTGACTTGCTCAGCAGCTCATCACGATCAGCCGCCAGCTCATCAATCAAACCTGCTTGCAGGGCCTGGGCGGCCCGGACTTTTTTACCCTCGAGCAAGTACGGCAGGGCTTTTTCCAGGCCCAGCATGCGCACCATGCGCACTACCCCGCCACCGCCCGGCAACAGACCAAGGGTGACTTCCGGCAGGCCGAGCTGAACAGCTTTGTCGTCCAGCGCGACCCGATGATGGCAGGCCAGGCAGATCTCCCAGCCGCCGCCCAAGGCCGCGCCATTGATCGCAGCCACCACCGGCTTGCCGAGGGTTTCCAGGCGCCGCAACTGCGCCTTCAACACCAGCACGCTGGCGTAGAAATCCTTGGCGTGAGCCTTGTCGACCTTGATCAGTTCATTGAGATCGCCACCGGCAAAAAAGGTCTTTTTGGCAGAGGTGATCACCACCCCGGCGATGCCGTCTTTTTCTGCCTCCAGGCGCGTGACGGTGGCCGCCATGGCCTCGCGATACGCTGCGTTCATGGTGTTGGCGCTCTGGCCGGGCATGTCCAGGGTCAGCACCACGATCTGGTCCTGGCCTTTTTCGTAACGAATGGCGTCGGTCATGACAGATTCCTTAGGCTCAGAGGCGTTCGATAATGGTGGCGATACCCATGCCGCCGCCGACACAGAGCGTGGCCAGGCCGTAGCGTTGCTGACGCACCTCCAGCTCATCGAGCAAGGTGCCGAGGATCGCGCAACCGGTGGCGCCAAGCGGGTGGCCCATGGCGATGGAGCCGCCGTTGACGTTGACCCGGGCGGCGTCGATGCCCATGTCCTTGATAAACTTGAGCACCACCGAGGCGAACGCTTCGTTGACCTCGAACAGGTCGATGTCTTCAACCCGCAGGCCGGCCTTGGCCAGGGCCTTGCGAGTGGCTGGCGCCGGGCCGGTGAGCATGATGGTCGGGTCGGTGCTGGTCACGGCCGTGGCAACAATGCGCGCCCGCGGTTGCAGGCCGAGTTCGCGACCTTTGGCCTCAGAGCCGATCAACATCAATGCGGCGCCGTCGACGATGCCGGAGCTGTTGCCCGGAGTGTGCACATGCTGGATGCGCTCCACATGGCTGTAGACCCGCAGTGCGGTGGCGTCGAAGCCCATCTGGCCCATCATTTCGAAGCTGGGCTTGAGCTTGCCCAAGCCCTCAAGGGTGGAGCCGCCGCGGATAAACTCGTCATGGTCCAGCAGCACGATACCGTTCTGGTCCTGCACTGCGATCAGCGACTTGTTGAAGGAACCGTCCGCCCGTGCCCGGGCGGCTTTCTGCTGGGACTGCAGGGCAAAGGCGTCCACATCCTGGCGGCTGAAGCCTTCCAGGGTGGCGATCAGGTCGGCGCCGATACCTTGGGGCGTGAAGTGGCTGTGCATATTGGTTTGCGGGTCGAGCACCCAGGCGCCGCCATCGCTGCCCATGGGTACCCGGGACATGGATTCGACGCCGCCGACGACGACCAGGTCTTCGAAGCCTGAACGCACCTTCATCGCGCCCAGGTTGACCGCCTCCAGGCCCGAGGCACAAAAGCGATTGACCTGGACGCCGGCGACGCTGATGTCCCAGTCCGCTGCCAACGCGGCAGTCTTGGCGATATCGGCGCCCTGGTCGCCCACGGGAGTGACGCAGCCGAGCACGATGTCATCCACCTGGCGCGTATCAAGCTCGCTGCGTTGCGCCAGCGCATTGAGCAAGCCGGCCACCAGGTTTACCGGCTTGACGCTGTGCAGGGCACCGTCGGCCTTGCCCTTGCCCCGGGGCGTGCGTACCGCATCAAAGATCAAAGCTTGGGTCATGACATCCTCGAGCCGCTGTGGGTGTATGCCCCTTACCTTAGGCCCGATTGACACGGTTTCAATGACGGATGCGCTCAATGCTTTTGACCCCCTCGCTCGGACGAACGGTAGGTAGCTACGGAAAATGCCTGATTAAACGTTTTAGCTGTCTAGCCCTAGGGCTGGCGCCAAGATGGCAATAAGCCTCATGCCTTTTTTAGCGCAAATGCTGATTAGCTGATATGAAATGGATCTAAGCGAAGTCGAACGCGCGCTCTAAGGTTGAACCTGTAGGGCGCTGCTGCCGGGTCTTGCTGGAGCAGCTGTAAGAAAAGTGCAACGTCAGCTCGCGATACTGGAATAAAACGGCACGCATTTGACGCTCAGGAATAACAACAAATAGGCAGTCAGCCATGTTCAAACATTCGAAAGTACGTCAGGCAGGACTTATTCTGTTCGCCACCACACTGATTCTGATCTTGCCCAACCTAACCAAGGTGCTCGGGTGACGCCCCGCCCCCCAGAAGCCGTGCATATACAGCACCAGGCCTGCAGCTTTTGGCAGCACCTGCCGGAACAGTGCGCTTAGCACTGCCGTTGCGGGCGCTGTCTTTTTTACCTGTCAATTTCCGGTATCGTGAGCGCCATCGCCACCTTGCATCGGGCCGCTGCCTTGAAATCGATCCTCGCCTTATTTGCCCTGCTGCTGAACCTTCCTGCAGCCGCTGCGCAACTCACCATCGACTTGGACCACACCAGCCGGACCTGGCAGACCGCCGATCTGCTCAAGCACCCGCAGGCACAGACGGTACAGATCGTCGATGACGTGTCCTACAAGCGCGACATGACCTATCGCGCGGTACCCCTGGCGGTGCTCCTGCCGGACCTGAACCCTGCGAGCCACTTGCAAGCGGTTGCCCTGGATGGTTTCGCCGCCGAACTGTCTGCCGCGCCGTTGTTGGAAAAGACCGGTGCCCGCGCCTGGTTGGCGGTGGAAGACCCGGCTCATCCATGGCCCGCCCTGGCGCAAGGCAAACCGAGCGCCGGGCCGTTTTACCTGGTGTGGACCCAACCCGAAGCCGGGCACATCAGCCCGGAACAGTGGCCCTTCCAGGTATCCAGAATCAAGCAATTGCAGACGGTTGCCGAACGTTTTCCCGCGTTGTTGCCCGACCCGAAACTGGCCGCAAATGACCCGATCAACCAAGGCTTTGCGTTGTTCCAGAAGAACTGCCTGGCCTGCCACCGCCTCAACGGTGCCGGCGATGCCCAAGTGGGACCGGACCTGAACATTCCCTACAACCCCACCGAGTATTTCGGCGGTGATTTCCTCAAGCGTTATATCCGTGACCCGCAAAGCCTGAGGCACTGGCCACAGGCAAAGATGCCGGCGTTTGCTGCCAGTGTATTGCCGGATAACGAGCTGGATATGCTGGTCGAGTATTTGCAGCATATGGCGGGGCGCAAGCACCAACCTTAAGTCTGGAGCAATTCAAAAGTTATTGCTGCTGCACTGAAACCACGGTCGGTGCCACGAATACCTTGGCATGCATCTGCTCATGCCCGCCCCCACGGCGCATACCGCGTACCGGGCAGGCGTCGAGGTAGTCCAGGCCCACGGCCAGTTTCAAGTGCCGCTCCGGCCGGGCCAGTTGGTTGGTCACGTCAAAACTGTACCAGGCGTCATCCAGCCAGGCTTCGGCCCAGGCGTGACTGGCCAGATGTGCGCAGTCTTCGGTGTACAAATACCCCGACACATACCGCGCAGGAACTCCCAGGCTGCGTGCGCAGGCGAGAAATGCATGGGTATGGTCCTGGCACACGCCCGCAGCGCCTGCAAAGGCCTGGGCGGCACAGGTGTCGACTTCGGTAGCCCCCGGCGTGTAGATCATCGCTTGGTTGAGGGCCTGCATCAGGTCAATGAGCGCCGTGCGGTCGCGACGCTGGTGGCAATGCTGCTCGGCAAACCGGCGCAGGGCTTCATCGGGCTCGGTCAGACGCGTGCAGCGCAGGAACGGCCAGGCAGACTGGCTTTCGTGTTCGGCCTCGCGCAACTCGTCGATCTCCACCTGGCCACGGGCGCCGATGATAATGGCGTCGTGAGGTTCGTCCAGGGTCAGCACATGCAGGATATTACCGAAGGGGTCCACCTGCGCCCGCACCGGGCGTGGCAGGTCGAGCTGCCAGCTCAATACGTGCTGGCGTTCGCTGTCATGGGGCGTGAGCCGCAGGTACTGGATGCTGGCGCGCACTTGGTCTTGGTAGTGGTAGGTGGTTTCGTGGCTGATGGAGAGTCTCATGCCGCCTCCAGGTAGGAACTGTAGATGGCGTCGCCCAATTGGCGGACCAAGGGGATAAAGTCGGTCAGCCAGGCATGCAGGCCTTCCTCGAGGATTTCGTCGATCGCGGTAAAGCGCAGGCGCGCGTCCATCTCGGCGGCCAGGCGCTGGGCCGGGCGGCCGTTGAGGCCAGGCAGGCTGGCGAGCACTTGGTCGATTTCCTCGCTGCAGGCCCGCAGCGAGCGCGGGACATCGGCGCGTAACAGCAGCAGTTCAGCCACTTGCCGGGACCCCGGCGCATCACGATAAATCTCGGTGTAGGCCTCGAACGACGACAACGCACGCAGCAGTGCACTCCATTGGTAATACGCGTGAGCCGTGCCATCGCTGACCGACGCGGCCTGGTCGCCGGCCATTTCGTAGCGCGCATCCAGCAGGCGCAAGGTGTTATCGGCGCGCTCGATAAAGGTGCCCAGGCGGATAAAGCGGAAGGCATCGTTACGCATGATGGTGCCGTAGGTGGCGCCGCGGAACAGATGGGAACGCTCCTTGACCCACTCACAAAACCGGCTCATGCCGTATCGGCTCAGCCCCTGCTGGGCGATATCGCGAATGTCCAGCCAGGTGGCGTTGATGTTTTCCCACATGTCAGCGGTGATTCGCCCACGTACCGCATGGGCGCTGGCCCGTGCAGCGCCCAGACAACTGTAGATACTGGCCGGGTTAGCGGCATCCAGCGCGAAGAAGTGCAGCAGGCGTTCGGCATGCAATTGGCCGTGGCGCTCGTGGTAATCCTCCAGGGTGCCGGTGATCAACAACGGCATGGCCAGTTCGTGCAGTCCGTCGCCGCGCCCATCCTGGGGCATCAGCGACAGTGAATAGCTGACGTCGAGCATGCGTGCGAGGTTTTCGGCACGTTCCAGATAGCGCGACATCCAGTACAAATCCGAGGCAGTTCTACTCAACATGGCATCAGTCCTCGACCACCCAGGTGTCTTTAGTGCCGCCGCCCTGGGACGAGTTGACCACCAGCGATCCTTCGCGCAGGGCCACGCGAGTCAGGCCGCCGGGCACCACGCGGGTTTCCTTGCCGGACAGCACGAACGGGCGCAGGTCGATATGTCGTGGGGCGATACCGTTTTCGACAAAGGTCGGGCAGGTGGATAAACACAGGGTCGGCTGCGCGATATAAGCGTGGGGCTTGGCCTTGATGCGCGCACGGAAGGCTTCGATTTCCGCCGCCGTGGACGCCGGGCCAACCAACATGCCATAGCCGCCGGAGCCCTGGGTTTCCTTGACCACCAAATCGGGCAGGTGGGCCAGTACGTGGGACAATTCGTCGGGATTACGGCATTGAAAGGTCGGAACGTTCTGCAGAATGGGCTCTTCGTCCAAGTAGAAGCGAATCATTTCAGGGACGAACGGGTAAACCGATTTGTCGTCCGCCACTCCCGTGCCGATGGCATTGGCCAGCACCACATTGCCGCAACGATAGGCCGCAAGCAGACCGGGCACGCCGAGCATGGAGTCCGGGTTGAAGGCCAACGGGTCGAGGAAGGCATCATCTAGGCGGCGGTAGATCACATCCACGGCCTTTGGGCCGTCGGTGGTGCGCATGAACACACGGTCATCGCGTACGAACAGGTCCGCCCCCTCCACCAGCTCCACGCCCATTTCCCGGGCAAGAAAGGCATGCTCGAAGAACGCGCTGTTGAAGCGCCCCGGGGTCAGCACCACCACACTGGGGTTATCCAAAGGGCTGGCGCTTTTCAGGGTATCGAGCAACAGGTTGGGGTAGTGGTCGATGGGCGCGATGCGCTGGGCTGCAAACAGTTCCGGGAACAGGCGCATCATCATCTTGCGATCTTCGAGCATGTAGCTGACGCCACTGGGCGTGCGCAGGTTGTCTTCCAGTACGTAGTAGGTGCCGTCACCATCGCGTACGAGGTCGACCCCGGAAATGTGGGAATACAGATCACGGTGCAGGTCCAGGCCCTGCATTGCCAACTGATACTGCTCGTTGGCCAGTACCTGCTCGGCGGGAATAATGCCGGCCTTGATAATGCGTTGGCCGTGGTACAGGTCGGCGAGGAACATGTTCAATGCCTTGACCCGTTGGATGCAGCCGCGCTCGACAACCCGCCACTCGCTGGCCGGAATACTGCGCGGAATGGTATCGAAGGGAATCAGGCGCTCAGTGCCCAGCTCATCCCCATAGAGGGTGAAGGTGATACCGGCGCGGTGGAACAGCAAATCGGCTTCACGCCGACGCTGGGCCAGCAATTCGGTGGGGGTGTCGGCCAACCAGCGGGCGAACTCGCGGTAATGAGGACGGACCTGCCCTGCCCCATCGTACATTTCATCGTAATAAGTGCGGATCATGCCGTACTCCTTGTCACCCGGACGCGAGAACCTTCGCAAGGCCCGTGCCAGCGGCATAAACACTTAATAATCAACGATTTGAATAATTCAGGCGACTTCGTCGCACCATTCCGGTGCGTAGAACGTGCCCGTTGCATGTCGCACGCTTCATTGCAACGCGGCCCTTGGCTATCGATAGCATAGCCAGAGTTGATTTCACTGCCCGGCCGGCGCTGCGGATAATCACCTCCATCGGCTGAACAGGACATGTCCTACAGCGAAACCCTTTGTGCAAGCGGTACTGTGTTACTTCGTGTACTGATCTGCTCCCTCGAGCTTCCCTTTCCGCCACCCTACTGGGGTGGCTTTTTTTTGCATGTAACAAAACCAGTGCAGGTCACCCCCAAACAAAATCGGCCGACCCAAAGGTCAGCCGATACGCTGCGCTGCTCATAAAAACCAACTACATGGGTAACCCACGCACCTCCTGCTTGACGCCCCATCCTTCGATGATCCCACCCAGGGGCTCGACCACCGCCTCGAAGTCTTGCTCGAAGTCTCCTATGCCGTCGTAGGTTGCAAACATGATTTTGCTCAGTTCCAGGTACCACGCGCCATCGTCGCGCGCGCTGACCTGGGCATTCAGGGATTCGCCACGAAATCGACCCGCAGCCCTGCGCGCCCGTTCCTCATCCGGGAAAATGGCGTAGAACTCAATGGGGTGAAAACGCGAGAAATCGAAGCCGCCTTCTTTCATGCGGCGCAGGACGTTGGTACTGATGTCTTCTTGATAGGCTGTGCTCATGAAAAGTGCTCCTCAAATGATGGATAGACTTTCCGTGCTTCCCGAAGCTCGCGCCCTACTGGCGCGAGTACTACGGCAGGAACAACACCGCTGGAAAACAAGCATGTAGCTGACAAGACCAGACCTTAGCGATTCATTCGCTGATCTCGATTGCAGAGTAGCGCGAAGCTATCACCTCCACCAGAGGTGCTTGATGGGTCTAACGGAAATATTCAGGCCGCGGGTTCGACCTTGAGGTCCTTGATACCATTTTGATCATGCAGGCTCTTGACCGTGGGCTCGGGAACACGATCGGCAAGATCGTTAAGGTCCAGCTTTTCTAACACCGGCGACACACGCACCCGCACCATCTGTGCGGCTTCTTCCAGCGTCGGCTCATGCTCGCAGTCGAATTGCTCGACTACCGGCTCGCCACGGTCATTGATGAAAGAAACATTCCACTTCGGCATCGGTGCCTCCTCGATAAAACCCTATGTGTGGGCTTACATCTATCTGGACCTTGAGGCTTCGCCAAACGTTCCACCCAAGGCAGGAGGCACCGGATCAGTTGCGCTTATTTTTCAGCGCGTCCCTTAAGGGCCTTCAGGGTATTGAACGGCGCCTCCACCACGAACTTGTTGGCCAACCAAGACGGCACGCTGCCGCCCGGCTCGGTGTGCACTTGGTAGATCACTTCGGTCTCATTGGCGCCCTTGGGCACCAGTTTCCAGAAGCCTTCGACCTGAGCGACCCGTACATAGCCTTTTTCTTCCGGCTTGTAGGTAGGCACGCCCTGCAAGGTGCGGGTTACGCTGCCATCGGCGTTTTTAGCGGTTGTGACATGAATATACGAGTCACGATCACTCACCGGAAACGGTGCCTTGAATTGCGTGTAGGTCCAGGCCTCGTCGCCTTTCTTGTCGACCAGTTTCTGGGATTTACACTCGTGAATCCACGCGCAGGCACCCGCCACGTCTTCTTGCAATGCAACGATCTTGGCCACAGGCGCCTTGATCACGGTCACGCCGCGATACGCTTTGTACTTGGAGCCGGCAACTTCGCTCAGGGACACCTTGATACCGTCTTCGTCCTTGGCCACTTGCCATTCCTCAGCTTGGGCAGTAGCAGCAAACAGCAGTGTAAAACCGCACAACACGGCCAGTCGTTTCAGCGAACCCATTGTTGTATTCCTTATTGTTGAAGTTCCAATAGTAAAGCCCATCAAGCCGCCGTCATCTGCTCCCACCAGCCGATCAAGCGAATTGCATCGGCCTGGTCATTGCCACAGACCTCGATATCAGCCTTGAAATCACTGCACACCGCCGGCCGTTCAGGCAGGCCGAACAGCTGGCACAGTTGTCCGACCGACAGGTGCAGGCAGCGAACGCCTGCAGGCTTGCCCTGGGGCATTCCGGGCAGCGGCGAACTGATGGAGGGGGCGATGCAGCATGCGCCACAGCCTTCACGGCATTTCATGACCAGCAGGTCCTCGACGACTCAATAGGGATGGCCGGGCTAGAGTACGCCCTTAAACAGCCGTTTTAAAATGGTCAAACAGGGGTTTTTCGCGCAAAACAAAAGTGACCGACCAGTCTGCGACAGATGGTCGGCAACCTGGGTCACGCGTAGCGGCAAAGTTTATTGCTTGAATTCGAAATCCAGCGCGGCACCTTCAACATCACGGCGCTCATCGTTGCGCAGTTGCAGCTTCATCTCATTGCTGAGCAAGCGGCCGTTGATCTGGAACGCACTGTTGTCGGTGGGCTTTTCGCCAAACATCGGCGGCAGCAAGGGCACGCTCTTGGGCTTGGGCATGGTGCCGATCGGCTGCAACAGCCTGACCATGTCCGAGGGCAGCGAAAGGTCCAACTGTGCCGGTGGCAATTTAGTCTGGGCGACTTCATGGGCAGACTTGGACTTGCTCGCAACGGGCGCGCGCTTTTTGCTCGCTGCGGCTTTTTTCTGTGTGGCCGGGGCTTTTTTCACGGGCGTCGGCTTCTTCACGGAGGCCTTCTGCTCAACACTGGCAGCCGGCGTGCTATCGCCCACCGGCGTGGCTGCCAGCACCCCGCTAACATTGCACAGGCTCAACAAGCCAATCACCAAGGTAACGCGAAAAATAGATGTCATATCGCCAACAGCGTTAACGGCAGAAGGCCATATGCTCGCTTGTTGTGCACGGCATGACAAGGGCGCAGATCAATGCTGTCCCCTTTGCACGCCTCAAAAACCCGCCGCAGTCTCCTGGCACAGCTGGCTGGCCAGCATGCCCAAGGTCATCAACGCCCGCTCTGCCTCGCGGTTCCAGGGAGTACCGCAGTTGAGGCGAATACAGTGGTTGAACTGTTCCGTATTACTGAAGATCAGCCCCGGCGCAATACTGATGCCCTGTTGCAGGGCACGTACGTGCAGTTCCTGCGTATTGACCCGACCCGGCAAACTGACCCACAGGATAAAGCCGCCGGTTGGACGGGTCATCTGGGTACCTTCGGGGAAATATTGCTGCACCGCCAGTTGGAAGGCGCTGAGGTTCTTGCGGTATTCCTGGCGGATGTAGCGCAGGTGGCGGTCGTAGCCACCGTTTTCCAGGTAAGCCGCGACACCCATCTGGGTAACACTGCATGCTGAGTGGGTACTGAACATCTGCAGGCGCTGGATCTCCTGCTGGTACTTGCCGGCGATCATCCAGCCGATGCGCACACCTGGGGACAAGGTCTTGGAAAAACTCGAGCAGTAGATGACCCGGTCAAGGCGGTCGTAGGCTTTCAGAGCCTTGGTGCGACCCAGTTCGAACATCAGCTCGCCGTAGATATCGTCCTCGACGATCTGGATATCGAAATCCGACGCCAGGCGCAGCAGTTGTTTCTGGCGCTCCTCGGGCATGGTGCCACCCAGGGGGTTGCTCAGGCGCGCGGTGAGCACCAGCGCCTTGATTGACCATTGGTTGGCGGCCAGTTGCAGGGCTTCCAGGCTCATTCCCGTGGCTGGGTCGCTGGGGATCTCGATAACTTTCAGGCCGAGCAAATCGGCGAGTTGCAACAAGCCGTAGTAAGTCGGTGATTCGGCGGCGATCAGGTCGCCAGGCCGCGTGAGCACGCGCAAGGACATCTGCAACGCGTCGACGCAGCCGTGGGTGATCACCACCTCGGAAGGGTCTACCACCACACCGGCATCGCGCATGCGGATCGCCACCTGGCGGCGGAGCGGTTCAAAGCCTGGGCTGAACATGTAGCTGAAGGCCCGCGGGCTCTGGAACCGTGTGACCTTGGCCAATTGCTGGTGCAGCGCCCGTACAGGAAGATAGTCGACACTCGGCACCGCGGCGCCCAAGGGGAACACCCCTTCACGGCGCGACTCGACCAATACCTGCTGGATGATACTGCTGCGGGTGACCAAGCCTGGACGTTCGACCCGCGCAATATCTGGCGTCGGCGCCGTGAGTGCGGGTGTCTGGTGCACGTAATAGCCCGACTGCGGCCGCGCCCGGATCAGCCCCTGGTCTTCCAGGTTGGCATAGGCCTGCAGCACCGTGGCATGGCTCACATTGAGCTGGGAACTCATCTTGCGCACCGACGGCACGCGCTCCCCCGGTTGATAGACACCGCGTCGGATGTCCTCAGCCAGTTGCTGGGCAATACGCTGGTAAAGCAACAGATTGGTCATGACGCAGCACTCGATTTCACGGGTATTTTATTTTTGTGTGAAACATACCAGCACAGTTTAGAAGTGTACGGGGACAGTTGTCACGATAGTCGAGCGCGGGTGGGAGTGATAGCAAAAACTTTAAAGGGAGTACGCCTGACAAAATGTGGGAGGGGGCTTGCTCCCGATAACGGTGTATCAGTCAAAAATGTTGCAACTGAACTACCGCTATCGGGAGCAAGCCCCCTCCCACATTGAATTTCGTCAGACTTCAGCGAGCAGCGCCCAGTTGGCCTTTCTCGTCGGAGAATACGATTTCCACGCGGCGATTCTGTGCGCGGCCTCGTTCGGAGGCGTTGGCTTCTACCGGATACTGATCGCCATAACCCTGGACCTCGATACGCTTGTCATCGATACCCAGGTCCATCAACAGGTCCGCCACCGATTGGGCACGGTCGCGGGACAGTTTCAGGTTCTCCTGCTCGCCCCCGGTGTTGTCGGTGTAGCCCTCGATGCGCACACGACGCTTGGGGTTAAGTTGCAGAAACTGCACGATCTTCAACACCGTGCGATTGGCCGAGTTGGCCAGTTCCGCTTCGCCGGTGTCGAACAGCACATCTCCCAGCGTCATCACCAAGCCACGGTCGGTCTGGGTGGTGAGGCTGGCAATTTGTGCTTCAACCCACTTGCCCTGTTGCTGCACGCTGGCCAGTTTGTTTTCGCGCAGGGCCAGTTGCAGGCGCTGGCGTTCCAATTCGAGTTGGGCGCCGCGTTCTGCGTTGAGGCCTTGCTCGGTGTGTTCACGGGCGATGGCACTGTAGCGCTGGCTCAGGTAGGCGTAATGCACCACATCGGCGCCGCTGCCCCAGTAGCTGGACAAGCGATCGGCACGGGCCAGGGACTCGCCGGCGCGGATCACATCCTTGGGGGCGAAGCGCAGCACGTTGGCGTCCTCCTTGACCTTCTGAAAGTCATCGCCGGCCTGTTGCAACGCCTGCTCGCTGCTGGGTTGACTGGCGCACCCGCCGAGGGCTGCGCTGCCCAGCAGCAACACACAGCCTAAACTACGGATCATCGGGCTCATTGCGCGTCTCCCAACTGCAGCTGCTTACGCAGGCGGGTGATGCGGGTATTGAGCACGTTCAATTGCTCCTGGCTCTTGGCGGTGAGTACTTTAGCCTCGGCGAGACGCGCATCCAGCTCAGCCTGCTCGGCTCGCATACGCGCACGCTTGTAGGATTGGTCGGCCATGTTCGCCTTGGCCCTGGCGAATTTTTCTTCGGCCAGTTTCAGCTCGGGCGATTCGTCGGCGTTGACCCCGACCGCGGTGGCTTGCTCCAAGGCTTGCTGGGTCAGGCGCATTTGTTCATTCGGCGCAGGATCGGTTGCACATCCCGCCAGAGCGACAACGGCGAGGGCCGCGAAAAGAGGTCGAAAAATCACTGTAAATCCCTACTGTGTTGGGGTGCCGACGGGCTGTTGCAGTTGCGCCTTCCAGCGCTCCAGATTGCGCTGCAGCGCGGCTTGCGCGACACCGGACGCGGGCAATTCTGTCATCTTTTTCGCCAACTGTCCGCGCAGCCATGGATCATTGCACGCTGAGTTGTGGGAAATCGCCAGGTACAAGCCGGGCTGATCGACAGGCTCTTCATGGGCGACCAAGTCGTCACTCATGCCCAACGTCTGGGCCATGGCCATGCCGGAATAGCGCCCGGCCAGCACGTAATCCACCTCACCCAGCAACAGTTTCTGGAATGCCGGCGTCAGATTGGGCAGGCGTTGCAGGCTGAGCTGCTGGCTGGCGAAGGTTTCGAATTCAGCGCTCAAGCGGGCGCGCTCCGATACCGCGCCCTTGTGGCCATGCAGGTCAGCCACTGAGGTGTAGGCCAGCTGTGAATCCTTACGTGTCCAGACCAGGTAATCGGTCTGCATCAACGCCGGATGGATGTAGTCGAAGTTATCCAGTTCACCGAGGTTCAGCGGCGCGTCGGCGAGGATGTCCATGCGCCCGCTGCGCGCTTCATCCAGGGCCAGGGAGCGTTTGCCGCCGTAGAGCAGGTCGATTTTCAGCCCGAGGTCCTTGCCCACTTGTTGCAGCACCTCGGCGGTAGCGCCGATCAGGTGCGTCGGGTCCTGGGGGTCACGCCACAACAAAGGTGGGGCATCAGGGCTGCCGGTGATCACCAGGCGCTCGCACTTGCCGGCGGCCAGTGACAGGCTCGGCAGCAGCACAAGGCCCAGCAGTACAGTCCAGGGACGCAGCTCCATGGCATGTTCCTTCGTAAAGTTCTTGGTAGGAGCGAGCTTGCTCGCGAAAAACGTCAACGATAACGCGTGCTTTCTGAATAAATGCATCGCCTGGGAGTTTTTCGCGAGCAAGCTCGCTCCTACAGGGAATAAAAAAGCCCGGTCACAAGACCGGGCTCTTTATAAGTGAAGCGGCTGGATTAGACCAGCTTCTCCAACTCAGGTACGGCTTCGAACAAGTCCGCCACCAGGCCGTAATCGGCGACCTGGAAGATCGGCGCCTCTTCGTCCTTGTTGATCGCGACGATCACCTTGGAGTCCTTCATACCGGCCAAGTGCTGGATCGCGCCGGAGATACCGACGGCAATATACAGCTGTGGCGCAACGATCTTGCCGGTCTGGCCGACCTGCATATCGTTGGGTACGAAACCTGCGTCGACGGCTGCGCGGGAAGCGCCGACCGCAGCGCCCAGCTTATCGGCCAGGGCGTACAGGTGCTTGAAGTTGTCACCGTTCTGCATGCCGCGGCCGCCGGAAACGACAATCTTGGCAGCCGTCAGCTCAGGGCGATCGGACTTGGCCAGCTCTTCGCCAACAAAACTGGACGTGCCAGCGTCGTGGGCAGCAGAGACGGCTTCAACGGCGGCCGAACCACCTTCGGCGGCAACCGGATCGAAACCGGTGGCGCGTACGGTAATGACCTTGATCGCTGCGTTGGATTGCACGGTGGCGATGGCGTTACCGGCATAGATCGGGCGCTTGAAGGTATCGGCGCTTTCTACCGAGATGATCTCGGAGATCTGGTCAACGTCCAGTTGCGCGGCAACCCGTGGCAGGATGTTTTTGCCATTGGAAGTGGCGGCAGCCAGGATGTGGCTGTAGTTTTTGCCCAGCTCCGCAACCAGAGGAGCCACGTTTTCCGGCAGCTGGTGCGCGTAAGCGGCATTGTCAGCGTTCAGGACTTTGCTTACGCCCGCGATTTTCGCAGCGGCTTCAGCCACGGCACCAGCGCCTTGGCCGGCCACCAATACGTGGATGTCGCCACCGATTTTAGCGGCTGCGGCCACGGTGTTCAGGGTGGCCGGGGCCAGCACCTTGTTATCGTGTTCGGCGATTACGAGGATAGTCATGATCAGATCACCTTCGCTTCGTTTTTCAGTTTCTCGACCAGTTCAGCCACCGACTTGACCTTGATGCCCGCGCTGCGTGCTGCCGGCGCTTCAACCTTGACGGTCTTGTTGGTGGAGGCGGTAGAAACGCCCAAAGCATCCGGAGTCAGCACTTCAAGAGGCTTCTTCTTGGCTTTCATGATGTTTGGCAGAGACGCATAGCGCGGCTCGTTCAAACGTAGGTCGGTGGTGACGATGGCCGGCAGTTTCAGGGAAACCGTCTGCGCGCCACCGTCGATTTCACGGGTCACCGCGACGCTGTCGCCGTTCACTTCGACTTTCGAAGCGAAGGTGCCCTGGCCGTAACCGGTCAGTGCGGCCAGCATCTGGCCCGTCTGGTTGTTGTCGCTGTCGATGGCTTGTTTGCCGAGGATCACCAACTGAGGCTGTTCCTTGTCGACAACGGCCTTGAGCAGCTTGGCAACCGCCAGGGAGGTCAGCTCTTCGGCGGATTCGACCAGGATTGCGCGGTCGGCACCCAGGGCCAAAGCGGTACGCAGCTGCTCTTGGGCAGTGGTCGGACCGATGGACACCACGACGATTTCAGTCGCAACACCTTTCTCTTTCAGGCGTACGGCTTCTTCCACAGCGATTTCGCAGAAAGGGTTCATCGACATCTTGACGTTAGCAAGGTCGACGCCGGAATTGTCCGCCTTGACGCGAACTTTCACGTTGTAATCGACAACGCGTTTGACAGCTACAAGAACCTTCATGGATTCCTCGTTACTCTCCGGTGAAAAGAAAGTCGCCTAGGCGAACCTGGCGGTTGATGCTCATCGGCACACAAGGGCACCTCCAAAGACTTCGGCAGTGGCTTTGCACACGGGAAGTGACGACCGTTCGTCAGTGGTGACTGAGAGGTCATTCTTTATCGCGGCGTGTAAACTGCGCCCCTGTGTGCGGGTACGCGTCACATTTTTACCTTCGGCCGGCCTTTGGACGTGCTCTTGAAACCTGCAGTCTGCCTACGGGAAGCGCAAAACCGACCGTATCTTGACCGGAACGCCTATTCTGGTCAATACGGCAAAATGGTCAGTCATAAGCCCCGTTGCTTTGATTTACCTAGGCTGCAGGCAATTCAAACAAACGTTTGTATTGGACGCTGCCAGTGGTCTATATATAATGCGCCACCTAGAGAGACAGGTGGGTGCTGCCGTTGAGCAGAACCCCGCCGAACCTCCACCCATTAGAAAAAAAAGCCTGTTGAGCCTTGAGTAGGAGATAGCCTGTGGAACGCGAATACATGGAATTCGACGTGGTCATCGTCGGCGCTGGCCCGGCTGGCCTGTCTGCCGCCTGCCGCCTAAAGCAGAAGGCCGCCGAAGCCGGTAAGGAAATCAGCGTCTGCGTGGTCGAGAAAGGCTCCGAAGTCGGCGCCCACATCCTCTCCGGTGCCGTGTTCGAACCCCGGGCCCTGAACGAACTGTTCCCGGACTGGAAAGAGCTCGGCGCCCCGCTCAACACGCCGGTGGTGCGTGACGACATCTACGTACTGCGCAGCAGCGATACCTCCACCAAGGTTCCCGACTTCTTTGTGCCCAAGACCATGCACAACGAAGGCAACTACATCATTTCCCTGGGCAACCTGTGCCGCTGGCTGGCCCAGCAGGCCGAGAACCTGGGCGTGGAAGTCTACCCAGGCTTCGCCGCCCAGGAAGCGCTCTTCGACGAGAACGGCGTGGTGCGCGGGATCATCACCGGCGACCTCGGTGTCGACCGTGAAGGCAAGCCCAAGGAAGGCGTATACACCCCGGGCATGGAATTGCGTGGCAAGTACACGCTGTTTGCCGAAGGCTGCCGCGGCCATATCGGCAAGCAGTTGATCCAGCGTTTCAACCTGGACAGCGACGCCGACGCCCAGCACTACGGCATCGGCCTGAAGGAAATCTGGGAAATCGACCCGGCCAAGCATCAGCCAGGCCTGGTGGTGCACACCGCCGGTTGGCCGCTGGATATCATGAGCGCCGAAAACACCGGTGGTTCGTTCCTCTATCACCTGGAAAACAATCAGGTAGTGGTCGGCCTGATCGTCGACCTGTCCTATAGCAACACCTTCCTGTCGCCCTTCGATGAGTTCCAGCGCCTCAAGCACCACCCGGTGCTGGCCCAGTACCTGGAAGGCGGCAAGCGCGTCAGCTACGGCGCCCGCGCCATCTGCAAAGGTGGCCTGAACTCGCTGCCCAAAATGGTCTTCAAGGGCGGTGCGCTGATCGGTTGCGACCTCGGCACCCTGAACTTCGCCAAGATCAAGGGCAGCCACACCGCGATGAAGTCCGGCATGCTCGCCGCCGATGCGGTTGCTGATCGTCTGTTTGCCGAATCCGAAGGCGGTGACGAGCTGACCGCGTATGTCGACGGCTTCAAAGCCAGCTGGCTGTATGAGGAACTGTTCGCCACCCGTAACTTCGGCCCGGCGATGCACAAGTTCGGCCCGATCATCGGCGCCGGCTTCAACTGGTTCGACCAGAACATCCTCGGCGGCAAGATGCCGTTCACCCTGCACGACACCAAGCCGGACTATGCCTGCCTCAAGCTGGCCAAAGACTGCAAGAAAATCGACTACCCCAAACCCGACGGCAAGTTGAGCTTCGACAAACTGAGCTCGGTGTTCATCTCCGGTACCAACCACGAAGAGGAGCAGCCTTGCCACTTGAAGTTGAAAGACCCGAGCATCCCGATCGGCACCAACCTGCCGCTCTACGATGAACCGGCGCAGCGCTACTGCCCGGCCGGCGTGTATGAAGTGATCACCAAGGAAGACGGCGAGAAGCGCTTCCAGATCAACGCCCAGAACTGCGTGCACTGCAAGACCTGTGACATCAAGGACCCTTCGCAGAACATCACCTGGGTGACACCGGAAGGTGCGGGCGGGCCAACTTACCCGAATATGTAAGCCACTGAGGCTCCCAATTGGGAGCCTTTTTTATGGCCAACATCAATCCAAATGTGGGAGGGTGGTTTGGCCTGAAATGCTACGCAGCGCGCTCTTCACCAGGGTTACGCAGGAAATAGCGCTTGTACTCGCGACTGAACTGCGACGTGCTCTGATACCCCACGCTATGCGCCGCCTGCGCCACACTCATGCCGTCTATCAGCAACAATTGCTGGGCCTTCAACAACCGCAGGCGCTTGAGGTACTGCACCGGCGACAACAAGGTGCAGCGCTTGAAATGCTCATGAAAGGTCGAGGCACTCATATGGGCATAACCGGCCAACGTCTCGATATTCAACGGCTCGGCGTAATGGGCATGCAGGTGGTTCAATGACGTGGCGATTCGCGAAAACTGCCCCTGCTGTTCCACCAACGCACGCAACACATCCGCCTGGGGCCCACGCAACGCGGTGAACAACAATTCGCGTACCCGCGCCGGGCCCATGATCCGGCTTTCCAGCGGATCGTGCAGGCACTGCAACAGCCGCTCCACGCAGCCGCGCATGGCATCGTCCAGCACCACCGAACTCATCGACTCCAAGGTCTGCGCCGTCGGCGGTGGTCCGCCCTGCATGCCCATGGCAATGACCAACTCCCCCAGCACCACCCGATCGATACCCACCGTCACGCCCAACAGCGGCGCGCCAGGCGCCATGGCAAAGGTCTCGCACTCGAACGGCACCGGCATCGCCTGGACCAGGTAATGCCCGGCGCCATACTCCAGCGTTCTCGGGCCGAGGTAGGCAACCTTGCTGCCTTGGGCCACGAACATCAGGCTTGGCTCGTAGATCTGCGGCCCACGCGCCACGTCGCAACTGGCGCGCAGCACCTGCACGCCGGGCAGGTTGGTCGGGGAGAAACCGTCGCGGGGCGCGAGCCCTTCAATCAGGGACACCAGCGTGGCGTTGGCGTCGAGATGGCGGGTCAACAACATGGCAAAAAACTTCGTGAACAAGGGATGAGAGCATCATCGCAGGTCTGACGGCGAATACATCCAAAGCAATGCCAGTCCCGGACGAATAGGCATGAGACTCGGAGCATTTGCCATGTTCGCGCCCATGACCCAAGCGCAGAATGCGCCGCCTCCCCAGTCCAAGCTTTAGCGAGGTTTACCATGTACACCGCCATCGGTTATGCCGCCCAGTCGGCCACCACTCCCCTCGCCCCCATGTCGTTTGAACGCCGCAGCCCGCGCGTCGATGACGTGGCCATCGAGATCCTCTACTGCGGCGTGTGCCACTCCGACATCCACCAGGCACGCAACGAGTGGGGCATCGCCGTTTACCCGCTGATGCCGGGCCATGAGATTGTCGGCAAGGTCACCGCTGTCGGCACCAATGTGACCGCACATAAAGTCGGCGATCTGGTCGGCGTCGGTTGCATGGTCGACTCGTGCCGCCACTGCGAAGCCTGTCAGTCAGACCTCGAGCAATACTGCCTCGAAGGCCCGACCATGACCTACGCCACCCCGGACCGTGTGGATGGCAGCAACACCATGGGTGGTTACTCCGACAGCATCGTGGTCAGCGAGCACTTCGTGGTGAAAATCCCGGCCAAGCTTGACCTGGCCAGCGCCGCGCCGATCCTGTGCGCGGGCATCACCACCTACTCGCCGCTCAAGCACTACGGCGTGAAGGCCGGCGATAAAGTCGGGGTTCTCGGCATGGGTGGCCTGGGCCACATGGGTATCAAGTTTGCCAAGGCCATGGGCGCCGAAGTCACGCTGTTCACCCGCTCCGCCAGCAAGGCCGAGGAAGGCCGTCGCCAGGGCGCCGACCATGTGATCGTGTCCACCGATGCCGAGCAGATGAAAGCCGCTGCCGGGCACTTCGACTTCCTGCTGGACACCATCCCGGTGCAACACGACCTGAACCCCTACCTCGATGTACTGCGCTTTGACGGTGTGCATATCCTGGTCGGCCTGATCGAGCCGGTGGACCCGCCCGTCAATGCCGCAAAGTTGGTGCTGGGCCGTAAAGTACTGGCCGGTTCGCTGATCGGCGGTATTGCCGAAACCCAGGAAGTCCTGGATTTCTGCGCCGAGCACAACATCACCTGCGACATCGAAATGCTCGACATCCGCCAGATCAACGAGGCTTACGCACGCATGATCGCGGGTGACGTGAAGTACCGCTTTGTCATCGACATGGCGAGCCTGAAAGCCTGATCAGGCTTTCGCGCCCAACTCCGCTGACAGCCGGGCTGCGACCTGTTTGATCACAGGGATCAGCTCGGCCATTTTTTCCAGCGGCATGTAGGGCACGGTACTGGCGATGCTGATGCCGGCGACTATACGCCCGCTGGCATCACGCACCGGCGCGGCCACACAGCGGATCGATGGCTCGTTATCTTCGAGATCGAAGGCATAGCCACCCGCCACATATTCACCCATGCGCTGCTTGAATTGCGCCCAGGATTGCTCCGGGTGCTGCGGCCATTGCAGGTTTTTGCCTGCCGCCGGCAAGCTGACTTCGTAGAGGCGCTGCCACTCCTGCGGCGAATCATCCAACAACAACGCCTTGCCGATGCCGGTGCGCGCCAGCGGCATGCGATGACCGACCCGCGAGCGCATCTCCGGGCCATTGCGACCGGGGTTCTTGTGCAGGTAAAGCACGTCGTCGTATTCACGAATCGCCAGATGGATGGTGTCGCCCGTCAAGGCCGACAGCTCGTCCAGATACGGCACCGCCAGGCTCACCAATGGCAGCTCTTCGCGGGCCTGGAAGCCCAGCTCGATCAGCTTTGGCCCCAACAGGTAGCCGACCTGCGGCACCACGCGCAGGTAACGCTCATCCACCAGGCAACTGGCTAGGCGATGCGTGGTGCTGCGGGTGGTGCCGATGCGCCGGGCGATCTCCTTGAGATCCCGCGCACCGGCCGCCACCGCTTGCACCACGCCCAGGCCACGCAGCAGGGTCTGGGTGCCGGTGGGGGCGGCGTCTTTGACGGGGGTGTGGGCGTTTTCCTGCATATCCGGGCCTATAAATAAAAAAGCGGGGGCATTATGGCAAATACCGCCCTTCAATACAGAGCAGATCCAAATGTGGGAGGGGCGGTGCGACGATTCGACTTGCTCCCGATAGCGGTGGGTCAGTTACAGATTTTCTATCTGATACACCGCTATCGGGAGCAAGCCCCCTCCCACATTGAGTCCTCACCTGGCATAACTCAGCGCTGCTTCATGCGGTCGATGATCACCGCCAGCAGCAGGATCGAGCCGCGAATCACGTACTGGTAAAAGGTGTCGATGTTTTTAAGGTTCATCGCGTTCTCGATGATCGCCAGGATCAGCACACCCGCAATCACGTGGCGGATCATGCCGATGCCGCCACTCAGCGATACCCCGCCCAGTACGCACGCAGAGATCACCGTCAATTCGAAGCCCTGGCCGATCATCGGCTGGCCGGAGGTCATGCGCGAGGCGAGGATCACCCCGGCCAGTGCACCGATCAAACCGTGCACGGCAAAGATAATGATCTTGGTGCGGTCAACATTCACACCTGCCAATAGCGCAGCTTCCTGGTTGCCACCAATGGCCATGGTGTTGCGCCCATAGCTGGTGTAGTTGAGCAGCCAGCCGAAGAATACAAAGCACAGCACGGTGATGATAATCGGCACCGGCACGCCCAGCAGCTGGCCGTTGCCGAACACAAAGAAGCCTTCGTCCATCACCCCCACCGCCTTGCCGTTGGAGAAGATGTAGGCCAGGCCGCGTACGATTTGCATGGTCGCCAGCGTCGCAATCAGTGCATTGATGCGCAGCTTGGCAATCACAATGCCGTTGATCAGCCCTACCACCAGGCCCATGGCCAGAGCCGCCGACACGCCGAGTGCCACACTGTCGGTGTCGCGGATCACAATCCCCGCCACTACGCCGGCGCAGGCGATCACCGAGCCCACCGACAAATCGAAATGCCCCGAGGCCAGGCAGAACAGCATGGTGCACGCGGCGATGCCCACGGTGGAAATTGCCAGGCCAAGGCCGCGCATGTTCAGCGGCGAAAGGAAGTTGTCGATAAACACCGCGCTGAGCACAAAGATGCCCAACGCCGCTAACAGCATCACCCAGTCATCGAGAAATTTGCGCTGGTTGAATGCCGGCCAGAAGCCCTTTGCAGTTTTTACCTGAGTCATAGCCAAACCCTCTTATTCTTCAAGCCCGCGAACGCGGGAGTGCCAGTTGCAACAGGCGCGCTTCATCCGCCTGCGCGCGGGGCAGTTCACCGGTCAAGGCGCCTTCACTCATCGCGAGGATACGGTCGGCAATGCCCATCACTTCCATCAGGTCACTGGACACCACGATCACCGCAATGCCGCTCGCCGCCAGGTTATGGATAATCTGGTAGATCTCTGACTTGGCGCCGATATCGATGCCACGGGTGGGTTCGTCCAGCAGCAGCACTTTCATCGGCATCGACAGCCAGCGACCCAGAATGGCCTTCTGCTGGTTGCCGCCNCGAGCATGGCATCCTGCTGATCATCGATGAAATCCAGTCAGGCTTTGGTAGCGCCGATATCGATGCCACGGGTGGGTTCGTCCAGCAGCAGCACTTTCATCGGCATCGACAGCCAGCGACCCAGAATGGCCTTCTGCTGGTTGCCGCCGGAGAGGTACAGGATCTTCTGCGCGGCGTTCGGGGTTTTGACCCGCATCGCCTGAATCTGCCGCTCCGCGTTGCCCTTCTCCCAGCCGTCGCGCAACAGCCAGCCAAAGGTGGAATGCGCCGCGCGGGCACTGATGTTGATGTTTTCGGCGACGCTGGCCAGCGGGATGATGCCTTCCTTCTTGCGGTCCTCCGGGCACAGCAACACGCCAGCGGCGATGGCGTCGCGGGGTGAGCGCAACTGCAGCGCTTGCCCGCACAGCTCCAGGCTGCCGGCGCTGGCGCGCTCCAGGCCGCTGAGCAAACGAAACAGCTCGGTGCGCCCCGCGCCCACCAGCCCGAACAGGCCCAGGATCTCGCCCTTGCGCACCTGGAAACTGATCGGCTCACGCAGCCCCGGGCCGAGCAGGCCGTCGACCTTGAGCGCCACCTCGCCCTGCTCCCGCGGGCGGTAGTCGTAGATGTCCTGGATATCGCGGCCGACCATGCAGGTCACCAACTGGTCGTGGGTCAGGGTGCTCATGTCTTCGAAGGTGCGCACATAGCGACCGTCCTTGAACACCGTCACCGCATCGCAGATACGGAACACTTCTTCCATGCGGTGCGACACGTAGAGCACCACTTTGCCCTCGTCACGCAGGCGCGCGATGATCGCCATCAGCCGGTCGATTTCCCGTGCCGACAAGCTGCTGGTGGGTTCATCGAAGGCGATCACGTTGGCGCCACGGGACAGCGCCTTGGCGATTTCCACCAGTTGGCGCTGGCCCAGGGACAGGCGCCCAAGCTTCTCGTCGGGGTCGATCTCATCGGCCAGGCCCTTSAGRCACGTCAGCGCCTGCTGGCGCAGCAGRGCGCGATTGACCACGCCCAGGCGCGTCGGCAAGTGCCCSAGGAACAGGTTCTCGGCGACGCTCATTTCCGGCACCAGGTGCAGTTCCTGGTGGATCACCGCGACGCCGCTGGCGATGCTGTCGGCGGCATTTTTGAACGCCATGACCTGCGYGCCGATCTGCACGCTGCCGCTGCTGGGAATGTARGCGCCGCCGAGGATTTTCAGCAGCGTCGACTTGCCCGCACCGTTCTCGCCCATCARGGCRTGCACCTGCCCSGGGTGGGCGGTGAARCTGATGCCGTCCARCGCCTTGACCCCGGGAAAGGTTTTGCCGATCGCGTCGAAACGCAGGGCCGCAGCGGTCATTTCCACAGCCCGATCTTGGTCAGTTCTTCCTTGAAGTTCTCGCGGGTGATCAGGGTGACTTCGTCCATGGCGGTGTACTTCGGTGGTTCAGTGCCTTTGGTGACCCACTCGTACATCATCAGCGCGGTGTTATAGCCCTCGATGTGCGGGCTCGGCAGCATGGAGCCGAAGAAACCGCTGTCGGCTTTCTTCAATTCGCCGATGGCGTCGGTACCATTGATGCCGATGCCGATCACGTTGGCGGCCTTGAAGCCGGCGCTTTCAGTGGCGCGCACGCCGCCGAGCACGGTGTTGTCGTTCATGCCGCCGATGATCAGGTTTTTAGCGCCGCCGGGCAGCTTGACCAGGGCCGAGTTGGTGGCGTCCATGCTGCCAGGCACGTCAAGAGTCTTGAGGGCAGCGGTGAGGATGTGATCCTTGGGGATGCCGGCTTCYTCCAGGGAYTTGATCGAGCCGTCAGTGCGCTTTTTACCGGTATCGAGCTCGTTGAAGGTGTTGATCACCGCGTAAGTGTCCTTCCAGTCCCAACCGCGTTTCTTCGCCTCGGCGGCCATGGCGGCGCCCTGCTTCTGGCCCACTTCGAAGGCGGCCATGCCCARGTACGGCACGTCCTCCATGAAGTTGCCCTTGGCATCGACAAAGCGRTCATCCACGGCCATCACTTTCAGGCCATTGACCTTGGCCTTGGCGACGATGGCCGGGCCCAGGGACACGTCCGGCGGGCAGATCACAAAGCCCTTGGCGCCGTTGGCGGCCAGGCTGTCGATGGCCGAGAGGGTTTTCTCGCCGTCGGGCACGGCGATCTTGATCACGGTGAAACCGTGTTCCTTGCCGGCTTTTTCGGCGAAGGCCCATTCTGTTTGAAACCAGGGTTCTTCGGCCTGCTTGACCAGAAAGCCGATCTTCACTTCTTCAGC
>NZ_LMGQ01000003.1:0-275968 GCF_001427465.1 Pseudomonas sp. Root569
CTGTCAAGTGATTATTTTCAGAAGCTTTCGAAGATTTCTTCAACAACTTCAACCACTTGCGCTTCTGATCTCTCATCAGCGGGAGGCGAATTCTACAGCGTTACACGCTGCTGTCAACACCTCTTTTTCAACTTCCTTTTGGCTTCGATGAACTGAAGCAACTTGCCGTCGAAAACTTCATAACTCATTGTTTACCAAGGAGTTTTCCGTTTCGACTGCGCCGGAAGTGGGGCGAATTATAGGCNGATGAACTGAAGCAACTTGCCGTCGAAAACTTCATAACTCATTGTTTACCAAGGAGTTTTCCGTTTCGACTGCGCCGGAAGTGGGGCGAATTATAGGCGTCTGGAATCTGCCGTCAAGGGTTAATTACACTTTTGTGGCAGAAGGTGCTTTTTTAGCAATAAGGCGGGGGATTCGCCGCATAACTGGAGGCACCCGCAGCAGCAGAAGCAGCGCACCGATGGAAGCGTAGACAGCCCACTCCTTCAAATCAGCCCGAACTATCCAGAGCATGTGCAGCAGACCAAGCCCGAGAATCACATAGACCAAGCGATGCAACTTCTTCCAACGACTACCCAACCGTCGCTGGCTGTAGCGATTAGATGTGACAGCCAGCACTAATAAAGCAAGAAACCCCAACGCCCCCACAATTATGTAAGGCCGCTTGCGCAGCTCCACGCCGAGCTGGGACCAATCGAGCCCAAGGACGAACACGCAATAAGCCGCCAAATGCAACACAACATAGGCAAAGCACCACAATCCCAATTGCCGGCGTACCGCGATCCACCCCGCCCAACCGCTCAACTTCTGCAGCGGCGTCATCCCGAGCGTGACCAGCAGCAGAATCAACGTACCCAGACCCAGGCGATCGACCAGCACTTTTCCCGGATCAGGCCCAAGGGCAAAACTCCATGCTTCATATAGCCAGAGCAATGGCCAAACCGCCGCAGCTATGAAGACCCCAATGCGCCAGATTGGAAAGCGCATCAGTAGTTCTTCCGCAGGTCGAGACCTGTATATAAAGAAGCGACCTCATCGGAGTAGCCATTGAACATCTGCGTGTCGCGCACATTCGGACTGAACAGGCCGCTGGGGAGTCGTCGCTCCCTCGCCTGGGTCCACCGCGGATGATCAACCGTGGGATTCACGTTCGCATAAAACCCATATTCATCAGCCGCAATGCTTTGCCAGGTGGTTTTCGGCTGTTCGCTGACAAGGCTGATCCGTACGATGGATTTCACACTCTTGAAGCCATACTTCCACGGCACAACCAGGCGCAACGGCGCACCATTCTGGTTAGGCAATTCGCGCCCATACATGCCAACAGCGAGGATCGCCAGTGGATTCATCGCCTCATCCAGACGTAACCCTTCTACATAAGGCCAATCGATCAAGCCAAAACTTGAGCGCTGCCCCGGCATGCTCTTCGGATCCTGAAGGGTCTCGAACCGGATGTACTTCGCTTTGGAGGTCGGCTCAACCTGCTTGAGCAACGCCGAGATCGGAAAGCCGATCCACGGGATTACCATCGACCAGGCTTCAACGCAGCGCAGGCGATAGATGCGCTCTTCCAGCTCATAGGGCTTCATGAAGTCTTCCAAGGCATAACGCCCAGGCTTCGCCACCTCACCGTCGATGACAACACTCCAAGGCTCGGTCTTGAGCGAACCTGCATTCGCCGCCGGGTCGCCCTTGTCGGTACCGAACTCATAAAAATTGTTGTAGTTGGTTGCGTCCTTGAACGGCGTGATCGCCTCATCCTTGACCGTCACCGCCTGCCACTTCGTTCCAGGAAGCTTCTCGGCAAACCAACTGGGCGCCCTGCCCGCCTCGACATCGGCATAGCGCGCTGCATCGTCCGCACTGGCCCAACGCGGCAAGCTACTGGCGGCAATACCGGCCAGCGCACCACCGAGCAAGCTGCGGCGAGAGAAATAGAAGGATTCAGGCGTGACATCCGATTCGTGACAATCGGACGCTTTAGGCAATTTGATTAACATGGCAACTCCGCAGCATTGGAGAACTGATGCACCAATAGACTGCGGAGTATGGGGGAAATTACATTAAGACAATGTTTTGTCCCGACGCAGATGCAGCAAGTACTGAATCGGCCCCGAAGCCGCGTAGACGAGGAACGCCAACAGCAGAATACGCGGCGGATCGCTGAACACTACCGCAAACACCAGTACCACCACTAGGATCGCCACAAAAGGCACGCGCCCCTTGAGATCCAGCTCCTTGAAGCTGTTGTACTTGATATTGCTGACCATCAGCATGCCGGCCGCCGCTACCATCAAAGCGACCAGGAACGACATTTTCGAGCCCTGAATACCGTAGTCACTGAATGCCCACACAATACCGGCTACAACACCCGCCGCTGCCGGACTGGCCAGACCGATGAAGTAGCGCTTGTCAGCGGTCCCGACCTGGGTATTGAAGCGCGCCAGGCGCAATGCGGCACCGGCAACATAGATAAAGGCAACCATCCAGCCGACCTTGCCCATGTCACCCAATGCCCAGGCAAACGCCAGCAACGCAGGTGCGACACCAAAGGCGACCATGTCCGACAACGAGTCGTATTCAGCGCCGAAGGCACTCTGGGTATTGGTCATCCGCGCTACGCGCCCATCCAAGCCGTCGAGCACCATGGCCACGAAGATTGCGATGGCAGCAAAACCAAAATACTTGCTGGCACTCGCCGCATCACCTGCCGCCAGTGCACTTTGGGCACTCATGGAGTTGATGATGGAATAAAAGCCGGCAAACAGGTTCGCCGTCGTAAACAGATTGGGCAGAAGATAGATGCCACGATGCCGGACCTTACGGCCTTCGGCGTCATGCCCTTCTTCGACATGTTCATCGATCGGCAGCATGCTTTCGGCGTCGGAAGCCTGGTTTGGCTCTTCGGGACGTTCGCTCATGGACTTTACCTTGCAACGGTGTGAAAAAAATTCGACAGATACTTGCGGCGAGTGTTCGCCCGCAAACGATGCAGCTTTATACCAGAACCGGCCCCTCAAACGAAAAAACGCGGCCTAAGCCGCGTTTTCCCTTGATGCGTACGACTTAGTTCTTGGCTTTGTCGACGATCTTGTTGGCACCGATCCACGGCATCATGGAGCGCAGTTGCTCGCCGATGACTTCGATGCCGTGAGCGGCGTTGTTACGACGCTTGGCGGTCATCGAAGGGTAGCCGGTCGCGCCTTCGCTGATGAACATTTTGGCGTATTCGCCGTCCTGAATACGTTTCAGGGCGTTGCGCATGGCTTGGCGGGACTCGGCGTTGATCACTTCCGGACCAGTCACGTACTCACCGTACTCGGCGTTGTTGGAGATCGAATAGTTCATGTTGGCGATACCGCCTTCGTACATGAGGTCAACGATCAGCTTCAGTTCGTGCAGGCATTCGAAGTAGGCCATTTCCGGCGCGTAGCCAGCTTCAACCAGGGTTTCGAAACCGGCTTTGACCAGCTCAACGGTACCGCCGCACAGAACGGCTTGTTCGCCGAACAGATCGGTTTCAGTCTCGTCCTTGAACGTGGTTTCGATAATGCCGGTGCGACCACCACCAACGCCAGCAGCGTAGGACAGTGCAACGTTTTTGGCGTTGCCCGAAGCGTCCTGGTAGATCGCGATCAGGTCAGGGATACCACCGCCTTTGACGAACTCGGAACGCACGGTGTGGCCCGGGGCTTTCGGCGCGATCATGATCACGTCCAGGTCAGCGCGTGGCACAACCTGGTTGTAGTGAATCGCGAAACCGTGGGAGAAGGCCAGGGTGGCGCCTTTCTTGATGTTCGGCTCGATTTCGTTCTTGTACAGCGCGGACTGGAACTCGTCCGGGGTCAGGATCATGACCAAGTCGGCAGCTGCAACGGCGGAAGCGACGTCTGTCACTTTCAGGCCATGGGCCTCGGCCTTGGCAACGGTGGCCGAGCCTTTGCGCAGGCCAACAGTGACGTCTACGCCGGAATCTTTCAGGTTGCACGCTTGGGCGTGGCCCTGGGAACCGTAGCCGATGATGGCGACTTTCTTGCCCTGGATGATCGACAGGTCACAATCTTTATCGTAATAAACTTTCATGAGGTTCCTCTATATATCCAGGCCGTAAGGCCATTCGCTAATTTGGGTTAGATGCTGAGTACTTTGTCGCCACGGGCAATCCCGGTGACACCACTGCGTACGGTTTCCAGAATCGAGGCCGTCCCGATCGACTGGATGAAGCTGTCCAGCTTGTCGCTTGTACCGGTCAGTTGAACGGTATAAACGCTGGCGCTCACATCGACGATCTGCCCACGATAAATATCGGTAGTCCGTTTGATCTCGGCACGTTGGGCACCCGTGGCCTTGACCTTGACCAGCATCAGTTCGCGCTCGATGTGGGCACTTTCCGACAGGTCGACCAGCTTGACCACTTCGATCAGCTTGTTGAGGTTCTTGGTGATCTGCTCGATCACCTCATCGTGGCCCACGGTGGTCAACGTCAGGCGCGACAGGGTCGGATCTTCGGTCGGGGCCACGGTCAGGCTTTCAATGTTGTAGTTGCGTTGCGAAAACAGGCCGACAACACGGGACAGAGCGCCGGGTTCGTTCTCCAGAAGCAGGGAGATAATATGCCGCATGATTAAGTACGCTCCGTCTTGTTCAGCCACATGTCGCGCATAGAGCCGTCTTTGATCTGCATCGGATAGACGTGCTCGCTGGTATCCACCTGAATATCGATGAACACCAGGCGGTCCTTCATGGCGAACGCCTGTTCCATCTTCGGCTTCAGATCTTTCAGATCGGTGATGCGAATGCCGACGTGGCCATAGGCTTCAACCAACTTGACGAAATCCGGCAACGATTCCATGTAGGAATGGGAGTGACGGCTACCGTAGCTCATGTCCTGCCACTGGCGAACCATGCCCAGTACACCGTTGTTCAGGCAGACGATCTTCACCGGAAGACCATATTGCAGGCACGTCGACAGTTCCTGGATGTTCATCTGGATGCTGCCTTCACCGGTGACACAAGCCACGTCGGCATCCGGGAAGCTCAGCTTCACGCCCATGGCTGCCGGGAAACCAAAGCCCATCGTGCCCAGGCCACCGGAGTTGATCCAGCGGTTAGGCTTGTCGAACGTGTAGTACTGGGCTGCGAACATCTGGTGCTGGCCCACGTCGGAAGTCACAAAGGCGTCGCCCTTGGTCACTTCGCACAGGGTTTCGATCACGGTTTGTGGCTTGATGATGCTGCCGTCGCCCTTGTCGTAAGGGAACAGGCCACGATCACCACGCCATTCGTCGATCTGCTTCCACCAACTGGCAACGGATTCCTTGTTCGGTGCCTCGCCAATGTCCTTCAGTGCAGCGACCATTTCGGTCAACACGCTTTCCACCGGCCCCACGATCGGCACATCGGCCTTGATGGTCTTGGAGATAGACGCCGGGTCGATGTCGATGTGGATGATCTTGGCATTCGGGCAGAACTTGCTCGCGCCGTTGATCACACGGTCATCGAACCGCGCGCCTACGGCCAGGATCACGTCGGCGTGGTGCATGGTCAGGTTGGCGGTGTAGCTGCCGTGCATGCCAAGCATGCCGACGAACTGACGATCCGAACCCGGGAATGCACCGAGGCCCATCAGGGTGTTCGTCACCGGCAGGTTGAGCAACTTGGCCAGCTCGGTCAGCGGAGCAGAACCACCGCCCAGAATCACGCCACCACCGGAGTAGAGCACTGGACGCTTGGCCGCCAGGAGCATTTCTGCCGCCTTGCGGATTTGCCCCGAGTGCCCACGCACGGCCGGGCTGTAGGAGCGCAGCTTGGCTTTCTTCGGGAAGATGTATTCGAACTTTTCGGCCGGGTTGGTCATGTCTTTCGGGATATCAACCACTACAGGGCCCGGGCGACCGGACTGTGCGAGGTAGAACGCCTTCTTCATGACCTCCGGGATTTCCGACGCATGCTTGATCATGAAGCTGTGTTTCACGATCGGGCGGGAAATACCGATCATGTCGGTTTCCTGGAATGCATCGGTACCGACCATGGTGCTGGCGACCTGGCCGGAAATGATCACCATCGGGATGGAGTCCATATAGGCAGTCGCGATGCCGGTAATAGCGTTGGTAGCGCCTGGACCGGACGTTACCAGTACCACACCGGCTTTACCGGTGGCACGGGCGTAACCGTCAGCCATATGGGTCGCGGCCTGTTCGTGGCGAACCAGGATGTGGGTAACAGCCGGTTCCTTGAACAGCGCGTCGTAGACATGCAGCAGAGCACCACCTGGGTACCCGTAGATATAGTCGACGCCTTCGTCACGCAAAAAGCGGACGAGCATCTCACCGCCAGATAAAAGCTCCACGTTGTTCACCTCTAAAACGCCAGAATACCGTCCGTTAAAAACCGACGGGTCTTAATAGGTTTACTTCTCAACAGAGCATGAGCGACGGTGGTCGCCGACTACGTCAGCACTGACTGAGCAAGTATTGGGATCGTCCCAAGTGTTGCGGGCTTTTCCCACCCAGCGCGAGGTAACGCGTTGCGGGTGTTACAGGTCGGCGCGGATGTGCGCCTCATGATCTGCTGAGCGGGCCTGCTTCTGGCAGTCCCGATACAGCGGACTTTGGATTCTTCTGTTTCAGGCCGTTCAAGTCAAGCAATAATTGCGCTTTTTTCCAACTAAGCGCATGAGAACGTAGAAGAAATGGCTTTGAGGAGGGATAAAACTCGCCTGAATGTCGTCAAGCGGTAGAAATCTGCGCAAGACTGCCGAAAAAACCGGCAGTCAGGCAATTAACGAGCGTCGACGATCAATTGGTCGAACTTTTTCAGCGCGTTACGTAAGCCAAGGCTCTCCAACGGCCGGTCGGCGTAGACCATCTCGGCCATTTCCAGGATTCCCGACGCGTTCGGCAATGGCATGTCCTGCTCCAAGATCTGCTTCATGCGCACGAGGAAGATCCATTGCAGCCACTGGTGGAAGTCCAGGGTATCGACCGAAAAGGGCTCGACACTGCTGAGCGCTTCAGCGCTGGGGGGCACTTCGTCCCACCAGCCCTGCACGCGCAGTTCGCGCTCAATCAGCAATAACTGTTCGGCAATCGCTGGAAAACGCGCATCCATCAGAGGCTGACCTTGGCTTTCTGCCGTGCCTGGGCGGCACCTGCGGCGTCACCCTGGGCAGCACGCGCATCACCGATCAAGGCCCACAAGCTGGCTTGCAGGGCCGGGCGACCATTGGACAGGGACAGGCCACGGCGAGCGAATTGCTCCGCTTGGGGTGCATCGCCCTGGGCCATGCGCACCTGGGCCAGACGATACAGCACTTGCGGCTCGCGAGGCGCCACGCGCTGGGCACGTTCAAGGCTAGACGATGCGCCATTCAAGTCGCCCCCCGCCTGCTGCTGTTGAGCGGTGGTGAGCAGCGCCAGCACCGGGCCATCCAGTTGTTCATCAGCCGACAGCCCGCCTGCGCTGGATGCCGACGGAATCCCGCTTGGCGTCGATGGCATGGTGTAAGTGCCCTGGTTGACCGGCGCAGTTTGAATCGGCGCGGAATCCACCGGCCCGGAGGTGCTGGGGCCTGGAGTCCATGGCTCGGCACTGATACGCGCCGAGGTCGCGGCACCACTACCAGGCACCATAACAACCACGCCTGAATCCTGCGGTATCGCTTGGGTTGCAGCTTGGGCAGGACGCTTGACCACGGTCTGGCGAAAGCCACCATTGACCGAGATGCGGTCGTTATTGGAGACGGCCGTGCTTGAGTCCACCACGGGAATTGAGCCGCGCTGCACGCTGGAGCAACCGCCGAGCAAAGCCAGAGCCGCAATCGCTGGAATCCACAACTTGTTCACTTGAAACCCTCTTTGCTTAATTCATCCAGCCCTTGACCCAATCCATCACCGATTCCGCGTCAGCAGGGGCACTGCCACCGCATGCGGCGCCGGGTGGTGGTTCGCTGCCGCGAATATACGGCATCTGTACCGCGCCCGGACAGTTGGCATCAGAGCCTTGGCCGGTGTGCGGGTCGATCCAGGCCTGCACGATATTGTCCGGCTGCGGCATGTTGAGCGGCAACGGGTCGGCCTTGCGCATGAAACTGGTCCACACCTGCAACGCACCGGTGGCCCCGGTAAACGGCGTCTTGCCGTTATCGTCACGCCCCAGCCACACCACGGCCAATACATCCTGGCCAAAGCCCGCGAACCAGCTGTCACGCGAATCGTTACTGGTACCGGTCTTGCCGGCCAGGGTCAGGTTCGACGGCAGCACGTTATAGACCGAACGCCCAGTACCCTCACGCATCACGCGCTGCATGGCGTTCTGGATCAGATAGATAGAGCCCGCGTCGAAACGCTGCTGGATCTGGAACGGATAACGCTTGAGCGGCTCGCCATCGGCGGTCAGCACACTGCGAATACCGCGCATCGGCGTATTGAAGCCGCCGTTGGCCAGGGTTTGGTACATGGTGGCCACTTCCATCGGAGTCATGGCCGCAGCGCCCAGTAGCATGGACGGGAACGCCGGGAATTCACGTTCGATCCCCAGTCGCGCCAATGTCTTCAGCACATTCGGCACACCGACCTCAAGCCCCAGGCGTGAGGTCGAGATGTTGTAGGAATGTGCCAACCCCTGATACAGGAACACCGTGCCGTGGGAGCGTCGATCGAAGTTCTTGGGCGTCCAGACCTGGCCGTCGGCGCCTTTGACCGATAGCGGGTCATCCGACAGCCAACTGGTCAGCGTGTACTTGCTGGGCTTTTCCAATGCGCTCAAATAGACAGCCGGCTTGACCAGCGAGCCTATCGGACGCACAGCATCCAGCGCACGGTTGAAGCCGGCGAAGCTGGCCTGGCGGCTACCGATCATGGCCTGGACTTCACCGGTCTCCGGGTTGGTCACGACCATGGCGGCCTCGACTTCATCCGAGCCTTTGCGGCCGGTCAGGCGCTTGAAGGTGTCGTTGACCGACGCCTCGGCCTTCATTTGCAGGATCGGATCGAAGCTGGTGAAGATCCGCAGGCCCTCTTCGGTCAAGTCTTCGTCACGGTAGTCTTCACGCAGCTGACGCTTGACCAGGTCGATAAAGCCGGGGAATGAGCTGTCTGCCAGCTTGCCACGGGTGGTCACACCCAGTGGCATTTTCTTCGCCGCGGCCACCTGCTCGGCCGTGGCAACACCTTGCTGCTCCAGCACATCGAGTACCAGGTTACGGCGCTCAAGCGCACGCTCCGGGTTGCGACGCGGGTTGTAATAGGACGGCCCCTTGACCATCCCCACCAGCAACGCGACTTGATGCAACTTCAACTCAGACAATGGCTGCCCAAAGAAGAATTGGCTGGCCAAGCCGAAACCGTGCACCGCGCGCTGGCCATCCTGACCGACGAATACCTCGTTGAGGTAGGCCTCGAGGATTTCCTGCTTGCTGTAATGCAGCTCCAGCAACATTGCCATCATGGCTTCAGTGAGTTTACGGGTCAGGCTGCGTTCGTTGGTCAGGTAGAAGTTCTTGACCAGTTGCTGCGTGAGCGTACTGCCGCCCTGGGTCATCTTGCCGCCGGAGGTGTTGACCCAAATGGCGCGGGCAATCGACTTCGGCGAGACGCCCCAATGGCTGTAGAAGTCGCGGTCTTCCACAGCCACCAGGGTTTCCAGCAGGTACGGCGGAACCTGATCGAGTTTGATCAGGATGCGATCTTCAAGATTTTTCGGGTAAATACCGCCGATCATCAAGGGTTCCAGGCGCACCACCGGCAGCTTGGAGCCATTGAGCGACGACAGCTCAGCCACATAGTCGCCGGAAAAACGCACACGCACAGGCTGAGCTTTTTCAAGGCCTTCGTAGAACTGGAAGCCACGGGTGTTCAGGTCGACGGTATTACCGCTGACGGCCGCCGCGCCCGGGCCATTGCTCACGGGCTCGCGACGGTAGCCCAGTGCGTCGAGCTCGGTCAGGAAGTCTTCCTTGCTCAGCTTCTGGCCAGAGAACAACTCCAGCGGGCGTGCGTACACCTTGGCCGGAATGGTCCAGCGCTTGCCGGAGAACTTTTCCTGCACCACGGCATCGAGGTACACCGCAAAGCCGGCGATCACCACAAGGCCAACCAGGCCAAGCTTGAGCGCCCAGCCCAGCCAGGGGCGCAGGCTGCGGGAAGGAGGTTTTTTACGGGAACGGGGAGATCGGGTTCGAGTCATGGCGGCGGATTATACGCACTTTATTGATGATCAACATGAGCCGGACAGCGGTTTGCACGACTGGCATCAGCAGCCATAATGCCCACCATGATTTCTCCCCGACTTTGAAGGATCGCCCGTGAGCCAGTCCCTGATCGCTGCCCTGCAAAACCCGGCTTTGTACCCTCATCCGGTTGAAGCGTTTCAAGTCATCGAGACCCATATTTCCTGGGTGATACTGACAGGCGCTTACGCATATAAACTGAAGAAGCCGATGAACTTCGGCTTCCTGGACTTCACCCAACTGGAGGACCGCGGCCACTTCTGTCGCGAGGAACTGCGCCTCAATCAGCGCCTGACCGCAGATTTGTATCTTGAAGTGTTGCCGATTACCGGCACTGCCGAAGCACCGCAACTGGGCGGCGATGGCCCGGTGATCGAGTACGCGCTGAAGATGCGTCAGTTCCCGCAAAGCCAGATGCTCAGCACCCTGCAAGCCAACGGCGAACTGACCTGCGCGCACATCGACGAGATGGCCCAGCAGATTGCGCACTTCCACCTCACCGCCCCCAAGGTTCCCCAAGAACATCCGGCCGGCACGCCGGAGGAAGTGATGGCTCCGGTGCGCCAGAACTTCGACCAGATCCGCCCGTTTCTTAGCGACAAGGCCGACCTGACTCAACTGGAGGCCCTGCAAGCCTGGGCTGAAAGCAGTTTTGAACGTCTCAAGCCCCTGCTGGAGCAGCGCAAGCTCAATGGCTATACCCGCGAATGCCACGGCGATATCCACTTAGGCAACGCAACCCTCATTGATGGTCACGTGGTGATCTTCGATTGCATCGAGTTCAACGAGCCCTTCCGCTTTACCGATGTGTACGCAGACACCGCGTTTTTGGCCATGGACCTGGAAGATCGCGGCCTGAAAAGCCTGGCACGGCGTTTTATCAGCCAGTACCTGGAACTGACCGGTGACTACCAGGGCCTGGAGCTACTGAACTTCTATAAAGCCTACCGTGCGCTGGTTCGCGCCAAAGTTGCGCTGTTCAGCATGCCGAGCGAAGCAAGCCCGGTGCAACGCGCCAACACCCTGCGCCAGTACCGCAATTACGCCAACCTGGCAGAAAGCTACAGCACCATTCCGTCTCGCTTCCTGGCAATCACCCATGGCGTTTCAGCCGTGGGCAAGAGCCATGTCGCCATGCGCCTGGTCGAAGCCTTGGGCGCCGTGCGCCTGCGCTCGGATGTGGAACGCAAGCGCCTGTTTGGCGAGCAACAGATCGAAAACACGCCACAGGCCGGTATCTACAACCATGACGCCAGCGCTGCCACCTACGCACGCCTGAACGAAATGGCCGACACCGTGCTGCGCGCCGGTTACCCGGTGGTGCTGGATGCGACCTTCTTGAAACGCGCTCAACGTGACGCGGCTGCCCAAGTCGCCGAAGCTACCGGGGCGCCGTTCCTGATCCTCGATTGCAACGCGCCTCAAGCCGTTATCGCCAGTTGGCTGGCACAACGTCAGGCGGATAAAAACGACCCGTCCGACGCAACACTGAGCGTTATCGAAGAGCAGCAAGCCAGTCGTGAGCCGCTGACAGCACAGGAGCTGTTGCTGAGCAAGCGTGTCGAGACCAATGAAAGCGGGACCCTCGACGCTTTAGTCGCTCATATCCGTCAGCGCTTGCCGGGCCTGTAAGAAATATTTCTTGGTCGTGTCGTCTACTTCGACGCACGACCCAGAAATAGTGGCACTATAATGGCGTCATAATTCCAACAGGAGTCGCCATTATGAGTCAGCCCAAGCTTCTCGACACCCCGCTCTACGCGCTCCTGCACAAGGACGACATCCGCGGCTTCAATCAGGAACGCCCTGAGGGTGGCCCCATCGACATGCGTGGTGGCGACTTCCGGGGCTTGGACCTGCGTGACCTGAACGCCAAGGATGTTGACTTCACCGACGCCTATTTCCGTTCGGCCGACCTGCGCGGCCTGGATTTACGCGATTGCTCGCTGGAGGGCGCCAGCCTGGCCCACGCGCAGATTTCGGGGACCTATTTCCCACCCGAGCTCACGGCTGACGAAATTCTGATGTCAGTCAATTTCGGCACTCGCCTGCGCTACCGTACCAAATAGCCTTCGCCCAGAACCCCGGCTAAGTCCCAGGCACGCCGGGCGATTGCCGCCTGCCTGTCGCTAAAGCCATCACACCATTCTTATAAGCTTTTCGCCCGCTTCTGACCAAAGAACCACGCTTTTCCTACTGAGCGCTACACTCATTTTCAGGCTGCCTGGTTACGACACCCACCGCACCATTCGGCCGTCGCAAGGAGGCTTGATGAACGATGAGCTGCAACACCTGAAAAACCTAGGCAAGACGTCAGCGCAGTGGCTGCATGCGGTGGGCATCCACAGCGCGTCCGATTTGCGTCGCCTGGGAGCGGTCGATGCTTACCGAGCCGTGCGAACTCGCGGCTTTCGAGCATCGAAAGTCCTGCTGTATGCAATTGAAGGCGCATTGATGGATGTGCACTGGAACGACATTCCCACGGAGCGCAAGGAGGCGCTCAACCGTCAGCTGGATGCTATGTCAACGCGTCAGAAAAACTAGATTGGCATGCAGACCCAATGTTTACGGGCATTACAAACGGGCGTTTGAGAAAACTCGATGAGCATGCAAAAACAAATGTTGACTCTCAAATGAGAATCGTTATGATTATCACAACTGGTCGCGAGATCAGCCGATAACTGAAAGACCATTGGTTCGGACTCTCAGATTATCTCCTCATCAGGCTAATCACGGTTATTTGACCCGGCTCTTGCCGGGTCTTTTTTTGCCCGCACATAACTGAGCTCAGCGCGCAATGATCAGCGGGTGCCCGCGCTCCGGATGTGGCTGTACCAGAACCTCCAAGCCAAAGACGGCCTTGAGCGATTCAGATTGCAGGACTTTAGAGGGCGTATCCAAGGCATGAGGGCGTCCGTCTTTCAGCAACAGGATGCGGTCGCAGTAACGCGCGGAAAGGTTCAAGTCATGCAGGATCACCAGCACGGCAGCGCCTTTGTCGGCGAAGCTGCGAATGGCCTGCAACGTGGTGTGCTGGTGCAAAGGATCGAGCATCGACGTCGGCTCATCCAACAACAACGTCTGCCCCGCCTCACCCGGCCATAACTGCGCCAATACCCGCGCGAGATGCACACGCTGCCGTTCGCCTCCCGACAAAGCCAGGTAACTGCGACCACTCAAGTGGCCGACATCCGCCGCTTGCAGCGCCGCATTGATGATTTCGTCATCGCACACTCGCCCGGTCTGATGGGGCAAGCGCCCCATGCCTACCACCTCTTCGACACGAAAAGCAAAATCCAGGGTTGAGCTTTGCGGTAACACCGCCAGGCGCTGGGCACGCTGGGCGCCGCCCAGGCTCTTCAACTCTTGCTGATCCAGCCACACTCTGCCCTGATCAGGCTGCAACTCCCCGCAAAGCGCCCCCAGCAAGGTACTTTTGCCGGCGCCGTTCGGTCCCAGCACGCCCAGTACTTCGCCCGGCAACAGGTTCAAGGTGACATCGGCCAGCACGGTTTTACGCCCTCGCCGTATCTGCAACGCTTCAGCTCGCAGCATCAGGCGCGCCCCCGCAGTAACAGGTAGAGGAAAAATGGCGCACCGATAAATGCAGTAACAATACCAATCGGCAGCTCCGCGGGCGCCAGCGCCAGGCGTGCCACCAGGTCCGCAAACAACAACAAACTCGCCCCTGCCAGCACCGAGGCCGGTAGCAATACCCGATGATCCGGCCCCGCCAGCAGCCGTACCAGGTGCGGCACCACCAAGCCAACAAAGCCAATCATCCCTGCCGCCGCCACCGCCGCACCAACGCCCAAGGCCGTGCAGAACACCAATTCACGCTTGAGCCCCTCTACATCGATGCCCAGATGATTGGCCTCAGACTCTCCCAACAACAGCGCATTCAATGCCTTCGCCCGACGCGGCAACCACAGCGCCACGCCCGCGCTCACCAACAGCAAGGGCCACAACCGCGAATAGCTCGCACCATTGAGGCTGCCGAGGTTCCAGAACGTCAGGGTGCGCAAAGTGGCGTCATCGGCCAAATAGGTAAACAGCCCGACCGCCGAACTGGCCAGCGCCGTAAGCGCGATACCGGCAAGCAGCATCGTCGCAACGTTCGTCTGGCCATTGCGACGCCCCAGCCGATAGACCAGCGCCGTGACGCCCAGGCCACCGAGAAATGCGCACAACGACAACAGGTACGGCCCGAAGGCATCCGGCAGCCCGCCAAAAAACGAACCGCCGACAATCGCCACCGCCGCCCCCAATGCTGCGCCGCTGGACACCCCCACCAACCCAGGATCGGCCAGCGGGTTGCGAAACAATCCCTGCATCGCTACCCCTGACAACGCAAGCACCCCGCCGACCGCAAGGCCCAGCAAAGTTCGTGGCAGGCGAATCTGCCCCAGGATCAACTCGGCTTGTTCCAAGCCTGCTGCTTCAATCGGCACCCCCATCAGTCTTAAAGCAGCCCTGAGCGTGTCCACCAATGGCAGGCTGACCGGGCCCAGGGCCAATGAGAGCCAGATCGCCAATAGACATAACAGCGACAGCCCGATGAACAGTGTTTTCGGCTTGACCAGAGTGGTCATGGAGCAGGCTTGGCCTGGGACGGATAAAACCCGGCGGACAGCTTCACCAAGCTTTGTGGCAACCGCGGCCCCAGGCCACCCACCAGTAGGGTCGGATCCAGCTCAAACACTCGCCCGCTCTTGGCTGCAGGTGTAGACGCAAGGATCGGATTTTCCTTGAACAAGGCTGCCCGCGCCGCATCGCCGGTGAGGGCGCGATCAGCAAACACCAGCACATCCGGGCTCAACCCTCCCAGCGACTCCACTGAAAACGGTTTGTAACCCGTGTGCGTGGCCAGATTACGCCCGCCGGCCTGCTGCAACAGCCAATCGGCGGCCGTGTCCTTGCCAGCAACCAGCGGCTTGCCACCGGCATTGCCCAGCAGCAACAGAACACCCGGCGCCTTTTGTGTGGCCTGGGCCTTGTTCACCCAATTCTTTTGCTGCTCAAGCGCCTGCTCATATCCGGCAAACAACGTGTTGGCCTTGGCCTCACTGCCGAGCAACTTCCCCAGGTGTTGAAGGTTGTCTTTCAAGGTCGGCAGATCCGGCTGGGCCGAAAACATATCCACCTGCACGCCAGCATTGCGAATCTGCGCCAGGACCGGTGGTGGCCCCATTTCCTCGGTGCCCACGAGGATTTGCGGTTGCAGGCTGAGAATACCTTCGGCCGACAACTGCCGTTGATAGCCAATGCTCGGCAACGCCTTGAGCGATTCGGGATGCTGACTGGTGGTATCCACCCCGACCAATTTCGATTCACCGCCCAGTGCCGCTACCCACTCCGATAGCGCCCCTCCGGCACTGACCCAGCGCTGTGGCAGCTCAGAGGCTTGCGCCCCGTGGTTGACCAGCAGTGAGGCAACAAGCGCAATTGCGCTGGTACTCAGACGCATAACAGGGTTTCCTTCCTAGGCAGGGCCACTCAAGCACTCATCGATGTGACAGATGATCCCTGCCAGGCATCGTATTGAGCACCCAGTCAACTGACGGGCGAAGCGGGCATTTGATAATTGTTTGCATTTGAACGTCAAGGCACTTAAGGATTGAAATGAAGTTTCTCTGCGCCTCAGGCGACCTCGCCCCCAACAGCAGCCGCAGTTTTGAGATCGACGGCTGCAAGCTGCTGGCTGTGCGCCGGGACTGCATTGCCTACTTCTATCTCAACCGCTGCCCCCATCGCGGTATCCCGCTGGAATGGCAGCCCGACCGCTTCCTCGATGCCAGCGCCAGCCTGATCCAATGCGCCACTCATGGCGCACTGTTCCTGATCGAAAGCGGCGAATGCATCGCCGGCCCCTGTGCAGGCCAGAGCCTCACGGCCTTGCCTGGTCGGGAAGACGCACAGGGATTATGGGTAGAACTCTAGCTACCAAGCAGCACATGCAATGGACGCTCGATGTAAATCTCTTGCGGCGTGACCCGTACGCCATACGCCAGCACCTCGACGCCCGCGACCTTGGCCTCACGTAAAGCGCCAGCGTAGGCAGCGTCGATTTCCACGGCGGGGCGCACCGCATCGATTCCCGATAGATTCACGCAATACAATTGCACCGCTCGCACGCCTGTTCGTGACAGGTAAGCCAGCTCTCTCAGGTGCTTGGCCCCGCGCTGCGTCACCGCATCAGGAAAGGCCGCCACCGAGGTGTCGTCAAAGCCCAAGGTCACGCTTTTGACTTCGACGAACGCGGCACCCTGCGGGTAATCCAGGCGAAAATCGATCCGGCTCTTCTCCTGACCATAAGGTACTTCACGCTTCAACGCCGTGAAGCCATTGAGTTCAGTAATCACACCGGCACGCAGTGCTTCTTCCACCAGCTGATTGGCGCGTGCCGTGTTGACACACGCCAGCCGTCCCTGAGGCGTTTCAGCAATTTCCCAAGTGCCCGGCAACTTGCGCTTGGGATCGGAGGAACGACTGAACCAGACCTGGCCACCTTCGACCATGCAATTGAGCATCGAGCCGGTATTCGGGCAGTGGATGGTGAGCAACTCGCCGGTAACGGTTTCGATATCGGTGAGAAAACGCTTGTAGCGACGAATCAGCCGCGCTTCTTCGAGAGGGGGATCAAATCGCATCAGCCTTGCCAGCTCCGCAAACCACGGGCGATGCGTTCCACCGCCTCTTGTAGCCGATCGAGGTTTTGCGTGTAGGCAAACCGCACATGGTGACCGGCTTGATAGCGGCCAAAGTCCAACCCCGGCGTAAAGGCCACATGCTCGGTTTCGAGAAAATGACGGCAGAACGCGAAGGCATCACCCCCGAACGCGCTGATATCGGCGTACAGGTAGAAGGCACCCTCCGGCTCTACAGCAATGCCGAATCCCAACTCGCGCAATGCAGGCAGCAAGAAGTCGCGACGTCGACCGAATTCAGCGCGGCGCTCTTCAAGAATGCCCAGTGTTTGCGGGGTGAAACAGGCCAAGGCTGCGTATTGGGCCATGCTCGGCGCGCTGATGTAGAGGTTTTGCGCCAATTTCTCCAGTTCACTGACCGCGTCCGGGGGCGCTACCAGCCAACCCAGGCGCCAACCCGTCATACCGAAATACTTCGAAAAACTATTCAGGACAAAGGCGTCATCGTCGACTTCCAGCACGCTGACCGCGTCGGTGCCATAGGTCAGGCCGTGGTAGATCTCGTCGACCACCAGATGACCGTTGCGCGCCTTGATCGCACTGGACAGCCCGGCCAACTCGCCTCGCGTAAGAATAGTCCCGGTGGGATTGGCCGGAGACGCGACCAGCGCACCCACACTGTCCTGGTCCCAATGCCTGGCAACCAAGTCTGCGGTCAATTGGTAGCGCACCTCCGGCCCCACCGGCACCAACTGGGCCGCGCCTTCTACCAACCGCAGGAAATGTCGGTTGCAAGGATACCCCGGGTCCGCCAGCAACCAGTGCTTGCCTGGGTCTACCAGCAGACTGCTCGTTAACAACAAGGCGCCGGAGCCACCGGGGGTGATCAGAATGCGCTCGGGATCGACGCTCAAACCGTAACGCTGCTGATAAAACCCGCTGATGGCCTCGCGCAATTCCGGCAACCCACGGGCGGCGGTATAGCGGGTCTTGCCGTTCGCCAGTGCGGCCTGGCCGGCCTGGATGATCGGTTCGGCCGTGGTGAAATCCGGCTCGCCGATTTCCAGGTGGATCACATCATGGCCGGCGGCCTGCAGCTCATTGGCCCGTGCCAGTAACGCCATGACATGAAAAGGTTCGATAGCGCGACTGCGCGCACTGTAGGGCTGAGCCATTAGCCTTCCTTAACGGTGAGGACAAAATCAGGATTCTACCGAACCCTCGCGGTAAAACATGCTCTATTGCCTGCTCGGCCATCCAAGATGAGCCCGGCAGGCGCCTGTAAAACGACTAAAATCAACATTCGAGCGGGTACATCCCCAGCCATGGCGGGCTGTTGCAGTTTGCAACCCCTTTGTGGTGGAGCTCGACAACCGGGAGTGGCGCACCCTGAATCTATCTGGTAAGTTCGCCCGCTTGCAGCCGCAGGGCCGGCAGGTGTCGGTGACGTTGCAATCCTGCGCAATGGATTAGAAGAGTGAGAGGCGGTCTATTCATGTCCACCCAAGCAAAGCAACAGAGCATCAGCGGCTTCCAACCCTACGTTGAGTCGAAGGGCGAGGAATACATGGGCAAGCCCATGCGCGAGCACTTCTCCAAAATCCTGAAGCAGTGGAAACAGGACTTGATGCAGGAAGTCGACCGCACGGTTGACCATATGAAGGACGAAGCAGCCAATTTCCCGGACCCGGCCGACCGTGCCAGCCAGGAAGAGGAATTCGCCCTCGAACTGCGCGCCCGTGATCGCGAGCGTAAACTGATCAAGAAGATCGACAAGACCCTGCAACTGATCGAAGACGAGGAATATGGCTGGTGCGAATCCTGCGGCGTCGAGATCGGTATTCGCCGTCTGGAAGCCCGCCCAACCGCGGACCTGTGCGTAGACTGCAAGACCTTGGCTGAAATCAAGGAAAAACAGGTCGGCAAATAACCCTGCCGAACTGAACGAATGGGGCGTGCTAACGCCCCATTTTTGTTTCTGGCGTTTACCGCTTTTGCAGTAGTATCCGGCCCATGACAGCCTCTACCTATATCGGGCGTTTCGCCCCCACGCCCAGCGGCCATTTGCACTTCGGCTCACTGGTAGCCGCCCTCGCCTCCTACCTAGACGCTCGCGCCCACCACGGTCGCTGGTTGATGCGCATGGAAGATCTCGACCCACCGCGTGAAGAGCCCGGCGCCCAGGCAGCAATCCTGCATGCCCTGGAAAGCTACGGCTTTGAATGGGATGGCGATCTGGTCCGACAGAGCGAGCGGCATGATGCCTACGGCAAAGTGCTGAACGATTTGTTCAGCCACGGCCTGGCGTACGCCTGCACATGCTCACGTAAACAGCTGGAACCCTATAACGGGATTTACCCCGGCCTGTGCCGCAATGCCGGCCACGATCAGCAAGATGCCGCCATCCGTCTGCGCGTGCCCGAACTGGAATACCACTTTACTGATCGCGTACAGGGCGAGTTCCGACAGCATTTGGGTCGCGATGCTGGCGACTTCATCATCCGTCGCCGCGATGGCCTCTACGCCTACCAATTGGCCGTGGTCCTCGACGACGCATGGCAAGGGGTTACCGATATCGTGCGCGGCGCCGACCTGCTCGACTCCACCCCGCGCCAGCTGTACCTGCAAGAGCTACTGGGCCTGCGCCAACCGCGTTACCTGCATGTGCCGCTGATCGTACAGCCGGACGGCCACAAGCTGGGCAAGTCCTACCGTTCACCGCCGTTGACGGCCGACCAGGCCACGCCTTTGCTGCTCCGGGCCCTGCGCGCCCTTGGCCAGCCAGCCGGCGATGAACTGCTGCACGCCAGCCCACGGGAGCTGCTGAATTGGGGCATTGCACACTGGGACGCCACCCGCATCCCACGCACACTCACGTTGGCCGAAGCGCAATTGAGCTGAAGGCGCTTGCAGGTTGCCAGCCATCCGTTACCATCGCCGCAGATTTTCAATCAGAGGCCAACATGTACATCTATCGATTGGTCCTGCTGCTGGTCGTCGGGATCTACCTGTTTTCCCCCGCCATCATGGATTGGTGGATCGACGCCACGGGCGCCTGGTACCGCCCCTATCTGCTGTGGCTGATCCTGATCGTCGTGACCTTCATCCTGCAGAGCCAAAAAGATGCCGATGAGCTTTAGTCTCACCCAGATGCTGCTGATCAGCGCCGCCTACCTGGCTGCGTTGTTCGGTGTGGCCTGGATCAGTGAGCGCGGGATGATTCCGCGGGCGATCATTCGCCATCCGCTGACCTACACCTTGTCCCTGGGCGTGTACGCCAGTGCCTGGGCGTTCTATGGCACGGTAGGCCTGGCCTATCAGTACGGCTATGGCTTTCTCTCCAGCTACCTCGGGGTATCCGGCGCCTTCCTGCTGGCGCCAGTGCTGCTCTACCCGATCCTGAAAATCACCCGTACCTACCAGTTGTCGTCCTTGGCGGACCTATTCGCCTTTCGCTTTCGCAGCACCTGGGCCGGCGCGCTGACCACGATTTTCATGCTGATCGGCGTGCTGCCATTACTGGCCTTGCAAATCCAGGCGGTAGCCGACTCCATCAGCATCCTGACCCGCGAGCCAGTACAACACCTTGTTGCCCTGGCTTTCTGCGCGCTGATCAGCCTGTTTACGATTTTCTTCGGCTCGCGTCATATCGCCACCCGTGAGAAGCACGAAGGCCTGGTGTTTGCGATTGCCTTTGAGTCGGTCATCAAGCTGATCGCCATCGGCGGCGTCGGCCTTTATGCGCTTTACGGTGTGTTCGACGGCCCGCAACAGCTGGAACTCTGGCTGCTGCAAAACCAGACCGCCCTCGCCGCCTTGCATACTCCCTTGCAGGAAGGCCCCTGGCGCACACTGCTGCTGGTGTTCTTCGCCTCGGCGATCGTAATGCCGCACATGTATCACATGACCTTCACCGAAAACCTCAACCCCCGTTCGCTGGTCAGCGCCAGCTGGGGATTACCGCTGTTCCTGCTGCTGATGAGCCTGGCGGTGCCGCTGATACTGTGGGCCGGCCTGAAACTGGGGGCCACCACTAATCCTGAGTACTTCACCCTGGGCATCGGCATTGCCGCCAACAGCCCGGCCCTGGCGCTGCTGGCGTATGTCGGCGGTTTGTCGGCGGCCAGCGGGTTGATCATTGTCACTACGCTGGCGCTCTCGGGCATGGCGCTCAACCATCTGGTGCTGCCGCTGTACCAGCCGCCGGCCGAAGGCAATATCTACCGCTGGTTGAAATGGACCCGCCGTGCGCTGATCATCGCGATCATCATGGCTGGCTACGGGTTCTACCTGCTGCTTGGCGCCGGGCAAGACCTGGCCAACCTCGGCATCGTCGCGTTTGTCGCCACCTTGCAGTTCCTGCCGGGCGTATTGTCGGTGCTGTACTGGCCAACCGCCAATCGGCGTGGCTTTATTGCCGGGCTACTGGCGGGAATCCTGGTGTGGGTTGTCACCATGCTGCTACCGCTGGTCGGCAATTTGCAGGGTTTCTACATCCCGTTGCTGAACATGATCTACGTGCTCGACGACACCAGTTGGCACATGGCGGCCATTGCCTCGCTGGCCGCCAATGTACTGATGTTTACCCTTATCTCGCTGTTCACCAACGCCAGCCCCGAAGAAACCAGCGCTGCCGAAGCCTGCGCGGTGGACAACGTACGCCGCCCGCAACGCCGCGAGCTGCATGCTGCCTCGCCCCAGGAGTTCGCCACGCAGCTGGCCAAGCCTCTGGGCGCGAAGGCGGCGCAAAAGGAAGTCGAGCAGGCACTGCGTGACCTCTACCTGCCGTTTGACGAGCGCCGCCCCTACGCCCTGCGTCGTCTGCGCGACCGTATCGAGGCCAACCTGTCCGGGCTGATGGGCCCCAGCGTGTCCCAGGACATGGTCGAAACATTCCTGCCCTACAAGGCTGGCGGCGAAAACTACGTCACCGAAGACATCCATTTCATCGAAAGCCGGCTGGAGGATTACCATTCGCGCCTCACCGGCCTGGCCGCCGAGCTCGACGCCCTGCGCCGCTACCACCGCCAGACCCTGCAGGAACTGCCAATGGGCGTCTGCTCCCTGGCCAAGGACCAGGAGATCCTGATGTGGAACAAGGCTATGGAAGAACTCACCGGCATCGCCGCGCAACGAGTGGTGGGTTCGCGGCTTAATACCCTGGGCGATCCCTGGAAAGAACTGCTCCTGGGCTTTATCAACCTGCCCGATGAGCACCTGCATAAACAACACCTGGCCCTCGACGGTCAGACCCGTTGGCTCAACCTGCACAAAGCTGCCATCGATGAGCCCCTTGCGCCTGGTAACAGCGGCCTGGTATTGCTGGTGGAAGACCTGACCGACACACAAATGCTCGAAGACAAGCTGGTGCATTCCGAGCGCCTGGCCAGCATTGGCCGCCTGGCGGCGGGCGTGGCCCACGAAATCGGCAACCCGATCACCGGGATCGCCTGCCTTGCGCAGAACCTGCGGGAAGAGCGTGAAGAAGACGGTGAAATCACCGAAATCAGCGGACAAATCCTCGAGCAGACCAAGCGCGTCTCACGCATCGTGCAGTCACTGATGAGCTTCGCCCACTCCGGCGCGCATCGGAATCAGGATGAAGCGGTGTGCCTGGCCGAAGTGGCGCAGGATGCCATTGGGCTGCTGGCCTTGAACCGACGCAATTTCGAAGTACAGTTCTTCAATCTGTGTGATCCGGAACATTGGGTCGATGGCGACTCACAACGCCTGGCCCAAGTGCTGATCAACCTGCTGTCCAATGCACGCGACGCGTCGCCGGCCGGCAGCGCGGTACGCGTCAAGAGCGAGGCTTTCGAGCATACGGTCGACCTGATCGTGGAAGACGAAGGCAGCGGCATTCCACAGAACATCATGGACCGATTGTTCGAACCTTTCTTCACCACCAAGGACCCCGGTGAAGGTACCGGTCTGGGCCTTGCACTGGTCTATTCCATCGTTGAAGAGCATTATGGACAAATCACCATCGACAGCCCGGCTGACACAGAAAGCCAACGCGGCACCCGTATCAGGGTGACCTTGCCGCGTCATGTCGAAGCGACGTCCGCTGTGAACTGAGACCGTCGAGAGAATTGAATCAATGCCGCACATTTTGATCGTCGAAGACGAAACCATTATCCGCTCTGCCTTGCGCCGCCTGCTTGAACGTAATCAGTATCAGGTCAGCGAAGCCGGCTCGGTGCAGGAAGCCCAAGAGCGATTCAGCATTCCCACGTTCGACCTGATTGTCAGCGACCTGCGCCTGCCCGGAGCCCCGGGCACCGAGCTGATCAAGCTGGGCCAAGGCACCCCCGTGCTGATCATGACCAGCTACGCAAGCCTGCGCTCAGCGGTGGACTCGATGAAAATGGGCGCGGTGGACTACATCGCCAAGCCTTTCGACCACGATGAAATGCTCCAGGCCGTGGCCCGCATCCTGCGTGACCGTCAGTCGGCCAGCAGCGCGCCTGCCGAACAGCGCCCAGCCGGTAAAACGACCAACGGCGCCGACAAGCCAGGCGTCGACAACAGCAACGGCGAGATCGGCATCATCGGCTCCTGCCCACCGATGCAGGATCTGTACAGTAAGATCCGCAAAGTAGCGCCGACCGACTCCAATGTATTGATCCAGGGCGAGTCGGGGACCGGTAAAGAACTGGTAGCCCGCGCCCTGCACAACCTGTCCAAGCGTGCCAAGGCACCGATGATCTCGGTGAACTGCGCGGCGATCCCCGAATCCCTGATCGAGTCCGAATTGTTCGGCCACGAAAAAGGCGCGTTCACTGGCGCCAGCGCCGGGCGCGCGGGGTTGGTGGAAGCCGCAGACGGCGGCACCTTGTTCCTCGATGAGATCGGCGAGTTGCCCCTGGAAGCCCAGGCCCGCTTGCTGCGGGTGCTGCAGGAAGGCGAGATTCGACGCGTCGGTTCGGTGCAATCGCAAAAGGTCGATGTGCGACTGATTGCTGCGACACACCGTGACCTCAAGAGCCTGGCCAAGATCGGCCAGTTCCGTGAAGACTTGTATTACCGTCTGCACGTGATCGCCCTCAAGCTGCCGGCCCTGCGCGAGCGCGGCGCCGACGTCAACGAGATCGCCAGTGCATTCCTGTTGCGCCAGAGTGCGCGCATCAACCGTACCGACCTGAAATTTGCCGCAGACGCCGAGCAGGCGATCCGGCATTACTCGTGGCCGGGTAACGTGCGGGAACTGGAGAACGCGGTCGAGCGTGCGGTGATTCTGTCGGAGAGCCCGGAGATTTCCGCCGAGTTGCTGGGTATCGATATCGAGCTCAGTGACCTGGACGACGATGATTTCATTGGCTTGGCCCCGCAACAGGGCGGCGCTAGCAATACCAGCCATGAACCGACGGAAGATTTGTCACTGGAAGACTATTTCCAGCATTTCGTCCTCGAGCATCAGGACCATATGACCGAGACCGAGCTGGCACGCAAGCTGGGGGTGAGTCGCAAATGCCTGTGGGAACGGCGTCAGCGCCTGGGCATTCCACGGCGCAAGACCGGAGTCGCCAGCGAAAGCTGAGGGTGCGCCCCACCAGGTAACACCTGCTGATGTGAAAAAACTGTTACCGCTGACTTTTCACGTAACAGAAGCCGGGGCTTACGGTAACGAAGCCCCGGCTTTTTTTTGGCCCCGAAAACCACAAAACCACCTCAACCCCCCGATTTTGCTGGCCGGCACAAAAGTTGGCACGCACCCTGCTATATGCTTAGTACAAAAACAATAACAAGCTTTGTACAAGACAATAAAAATAAGACGAATCGACTCACGCATAACAAAAACAACACGGCGGAGGCGCAGCTAACTGATTCTTTTGGAGAGGCGTTGCATTTGGGGCTTGCCCCGCAACCAGGCCGAGAACAACAAAAACTGCCCTAAGGCAGAGCCTGAACTGGTTGGATCGTAGATCAGCAACACAGCGACCAAAGCAATCCGTTTGCTCTTGACTCCCAATTGGGAGTGTCATGAAGGTGAAGCTTCATGGCGAGGGCGATCAACAAAAACAAGAAGCCCAAAATCAATAATAAAAATAGAGCACGCAACTACTTCTGGGGGAGCTTCGGCTCCCCTTGTAGTTTCCGGCATTTGACGTTCTGAAGCTTATGGCGCAATGCCTGTAGCTTGTTCCTACACCATCCCCCGACTAAATGCTAGAATCCCGGCCCATCATGCGGTCATTCTTCGTTATGGCCGAACATTCCTTCAAACAGTGCATCCCATGCTGAAGAAGTTGTTCCAGTCATTCCGTTCTCCCTTGCGTCGAACGCAACACAAACGCAGCACGCCTGAAGTGCTCAATAGCAGCCAGCATTCGCTGCAACGGGCTCAATTCAGCCGTTACGCAGTGAACATCGTCGAACGTTTGCAGAACGCCGGCTACCAGGCTTACCTGGTGGGTGGTTGCGTACGCGACATGCTGCTCAATATCACGCCCAAGGATTTCGACGTCGCCACCAGCGCCACGCCTGAACAGGTACGTGCCGAGTTTCGTAATGCACGCATCATCGGCCGGCGCTTCAAGTTGGTGCATATCCACTTTGGACGCGAAATCATCGAGGTCGCCACCTTCCGCGCCGGCCACCCGCAAAACGACGAAGAGGAAGACACCAATCAGTCTTCCCGCAACGAAAGCGGGCGCATCCTGCGCGACAATGTCTACGGCACCCTGGAGGAAGACGCGCAACGTCGCGACTTCACCATCAATGCCCTGTATTACGACCCGGTCAGCGAGCGCATCCTCGATTACGCCAATGGCGTACACGACATCCGCAATAACCTGATCCGCCTGATCGGCGACCCAACGCAGCGCTACCAGGAAGACCCGGTGCGCATGCTGCGCGCCGTGCGCTTCGCGGCCAAGCTCAACTTTGGTATCGAGAAGCACACCGCTGCGCCGATTCGCGAGCTGGCGCCAATGCTGCGGGAAATTCCCTCGGCGCGCCTGTTCGAAGAAGTGCTCAAGCTGTTTCTCTCGGGCTATGCCGCCGACACCTTCGAAATGCTTGTCGACCTGCAGTTATTCGATCCATTGTTCCCGGCCAGCGCCGAGGCCTTGGAATACAACCCAACGTACACGCACACACTGATCAGCGAAGCGTTGGTCAACACTGACCTGCGCATCAAGCAGAACAAACCGGTAACCCCAGCGTTCCTTTTCGCCGCGCTATTGTGGCCAGCCCTGCCCAAGCGAGTGCTGCGCCTGCAGGACCGTGGCATGCCGCCGATCCCGGCCATGCAAGAAGCGGCACACGAGCTGATCACCGAACAGTGCCAACGCATCGCCATCCCAAAACGCTTCACCATGCCGATCCGCGAGATCTGGGATATGCAGGAGCGCCTGCCGCGCCGCAGCGGCAAACGCGCCGACCTGTTGCTCGACAACCCGCGCTTCCGTGCCGGCTACGACTTCCTGCTGCTGCGCGAAAGCGCCGGCGAGCAAACCGACGGCCTGGGCGAATGGTGGACCGACTATCAGGACGCCAATGATAGCCAGCGCCGCGAAATGATTCGCGAGCTGGGCAGTAAAGGCGATGGTGTCGGTGAAGGACCGAAGAAGCGGCGCCGCAGCGGTAGCAAGCGTAAACGCAGCGCCGCCGACGCCTCGGGCGCCGCAGGGGAATAAGCGTGGAGCGTATCTACATCGGCATGGGCAGCAACCTCGCTGCCCCGGACCAGCAATTGCGCCGCGCGGTCACAGCCCTGTCGCAACTGCCAGACACCACCCTCGCCGGTGTCTCCGCGTTCTATCAAAGTGACTCCCTGCTTCCAGGCCAACCGCGCTTCACCAACGCGGTGGCGGCCCTGGACAGCAACATGGCCCCGTTGGACCTGCTCGATGCACTGCAAACCATCGAGGAGGATCAGGGCCGCGAGCGCCATGAGCGTTGGGGCCCACGCACGCTGGACCTGGATATCCTGCTGTTTGGCGATCGCTTGATCGATGAGCCGCGCCTGAAGGTGCCGCACTACCAGATGCACGTGCGGGCGTTTGTGTTGTATCCGCTGGCTGAGCTGGCGCCAGCCGACCTGCAGTTGCCTGACGGGCAAAGCCTCAGCGGCCTGCTTGAAGCCTGCCCATTCGTCGGCCTGGAACGCTTACCTTCGTAGGAGCGAGCTTGCTCGCGAAAATCGCCAACGTTAACGTGCACAGCCTGCTTAAACGCGGTGCCCACGCGTTCTTCGCGAGCAAGCTCGCTCCTACAATCGCATCAGTAACAGCGGTAACACCGCCATCGTAACAATGCGGTAACACATCCAATTGACTTCCCGTGTCCTCCTCACGACTATAGGCGTCCCGCTGCCGCCAACCCGGCACTACAGGGCGCAATCCAGGCCTTATAAGCACTGCTTTCAAGACAGTGCGCCTGTATAAACGAAGACTCACGCGCGTTACTCGCTGTTTCCAAGCGCCTGAACGAGGACCCTTTTCATGCCAGACATTACCCTGACCACCTTGCAGAGCCTCAAGCTCAAGGGTGAAAAAATCACCATGCTGACTTGCTATGACGCCACCTTCGCCAACGCCTGTTGCCAGGCCGGGGTTGAAGTATTGTTGGTAGGCGATTCCCTGGGCATGGTTCTTCAAGGGAATGACAGCACCCTGCCCGTGACCACCGATGAACTTGCCTACCACACCGCCAGCGTCAAGCGTGGCAACGACGGCGCCTTGATCATCGCCGACCTGCCGTTCATGGGGTACGCCACGCTGGAGCAAACCTTCCAGAACGCCGGCAAGCTCATGCAAGCCGGCGCTCACATGATCAAAGTCGAAGGTGCAGTGTGGTTGGCCGAGTCGATCCGGCTGCTGGCTGAACGTGGCGTACCGGTATGCGCGCACATGGGCCTGACACCACAGTCAGTGAACATCCTCGGGGGCTACAAGGTTCAGGGCCGCAATGAAGCCCAGGCGCGCCAGATGCGCGCCGATGCCATTGCCCTGGAACAAGCCGGTGCCGCGATGATTGTGCTGGAGTGCGTACCCAGCGAACTGGCCGCAGAAATCACCCAGGCCGTCAAAGTGCCGGTAATCGGCATCGGCGCCGGTTCCGCCACCGATGGCCAGGTACTGGTACTGCACGACATGCTCGGCCTGTCGATGACTGGCCACGTGCCGAAGTTCGTGAAGAACTTCATGGCCGGCCAGACCAGCATCCACGCTGCGCTGAGCGCTTACGTCAGCGAGGTCAAAGCCGTCACCTTCCCGGGCATCGAACACGGGTTCTCGGCATGAACACCGTTAAAACCCTACGTGAACTGCGCGCCGCGGTTACCCACGCCCGCAGTGCCGGCAAGCGCATCGGCTTTGTGCCTACCATGGGCAATCTGCACAGCGGCCACGCAACCCTGGTGACCAAAGCCGCACAGCAAGCGGATTTCGTGGTGGCGAGCATCTTCGTCAACCCACTGCAATTCGGTGCCGGCGAAGATCTGGACAAATACCCGCGCACGCTGGCCGCCGATCAGGAAAAGCTCCTGCAAGCCGGCTGCAACCTGCTGTTCGCGCCTACCGTCGAGGAAATGTACCCAGGTGGCATGACCGGCCAGACCCGCGTCAGCGTTCCACAGTTGTCCGAAGGCTTGTGTGGTGCCAGCCGCCCAGGGCATTTCGAAGGCGTGGCCACGGTGGTCAGCAAGCTGTTCAACATGGTCCAGCCGGACATCGCCGTATTTGGTCAGAAGGATTACCAGCAACTGGCGGTGATACGTGCAATGGTCCATGACCTGAACATGCCGATCCAGATCATCGGCGAGCCCACCGTACGCGCAGAGGACGGTCTCGCGCTGTCATCGCGCAATGGTTACCTCACCGCAGAGCAACGCGCCGTCGCGCCAGTGCTGTACCGCGCCCTCAACCAGATAGCCACGGCCATCAAAAGCGGAGAGCGTGATTTCGCCAAGCTGCGCGCCGAACAGATCCAGCACATTGAGAACGCCGGGTTGCGCATGGATTATCTGGAAGTACGCCAAGGTGTGCATCTGCGCCCGGCCACGGCGCAAGACCGTGATGTGGTGATCCTGGTCGCTGCTTATTTAGGCACGACACGCCTGATTGATAACCTGCACCTGAACCTCGCCTGACCCCTCTTTAAATCCACAACCTGTTGCCCCCACCGCCGTGCCGGTATAAAAAAGTACCGGCCACAGCGCAGACAAAGCCAAGACATATCGACACGCTAGGTTTAATGTAATCGCCCTGCGCTACGGTTAGCGCTGTCTGGAACCCAATCCTTGATATAAGACTGGATGTTCCGGGCTTTGAAGTGTCCTAAAGGCAGTCCCTGTAATAAAAAGGAAACCCGCAGCGATGGCGTACTACCGCACCCCTCATGACGTTACCGCGCTGCCCGCCTGGCAAGCGCTTACCCAACATCGCCAAGCCATGCAGGATTTCAGCATGCGCGACGCGTTCAATGCCGATCCCCAGCGTTTTTCCCAGTTCACCCTGAGCAGCTGCGGACTTTTCCTCGATTACTCGAAAAACCTGATCACCAGCGAAACCCGCGACCTGCTGGTGGGCCTGGCCAAGGAAGTGAACCTCAAAGGCGCGATCGATGCGTTGTACGCCGGTGAGCCGGTCAACTCCTCCGAAGGCCGCCCTGCCCTGCACACTGCCCTGCGCCGCCCGGTGGGCGACAAGCTGTCGGTCAACGGTGTGAACATCATGCCGGACGTGCACAAGGTGCTGAACCAGATCACCGACCTGGTCGGCCGCATCCACGACGGCCTGTGGCGTGGCTACACCGAAAAGCCGATCACCGACGTGGTGAACATCGGCATCGGTGGTTCGTTCCTCGGCCCGGAGCTGGTCTCCGAAGCCCTGCTGTCCTACGCCCATAAAGGCGTGCGCTGCCACTACCTGGCGAACATCGATGGCAGCGAGTTCCACGAGCTGACCATGAAGCTGCGCGCCGAGACCACGCTGTTCATCGTCTCGTCCAAATCCTTCAACACCCTCGAAACCCTGAAGAACGCCCAGGCTGCTCGTGCCTGGTACCTGGCCCAGGGCGGCTCGGAGGCCGAGCTGTATCGCCACTTCATCGCCGTTTCCAGCAACAACGCCGCGGCCGTGGCCTTCGGGATTCGCGAAGAAAACATCTTCCCGATGTGGGACTGGGTCGGCGGGCGTTACTCGCTGTGGTCCGCCATCGGCTTGCCAATTGCCCTGGCCATCGGCATGTCCAACTTCAAGGAACTGCTGTCCGGTGCCTACACCATGGACCAGCATTTCCAGAACGCTCCGTTCGAAGACAACATGCCGGTACTACTGGGCTTGCTCGGCGTGTGGTACGGCAACTTCTGGGGGGCGCAGAGCCATGCGATCCTGCCGTACGACCATTACCTGCGTAACATCACCAAGCATTTGCAACAGCTGGACATGGAATCCAATGGCAAGAGCGTGCGCCAGGATGGCACGCCGGTGTCCACCGATACCGGTCCGGTGATCTGGGGCGGCGTAGGCTGCAACGGGCAACACGCTTACCACCAGTTGCTGCACCAGGGGACCCAACTGATCCCGGCCGACTTCATCGTGCCGATTGTCAGCTTCAACCCGGTATCCGACCACCATCAGTGGCTGTACGCCAATTGCCTGTCCCAGAGCCAGGCCCTGATGCTCGGCAAAACCCGCAGCGAAGCCGAAGCCGAGCTGCGTGAGAAGGGCCTGCCGGAAGCCGAGGTGCAGAAGCTGGCACCGCACAAGGTGATCCCGGGCAACCGTCCGAGCAACACCATCGTGGTCGAACGCATCAGCCCTCGTCGCCTCGGCGCGCTGGTCGCGATGTATGAGCACAAGGTGTTCGTGCAGAGCGTTGTCTGGGGCATCAACGCCTTCGACCAATGGGGCGTGGAACTTGGCAAGGAGCTGGGCAAAGGCGTTTACAACCGTCTGACCGGCGCCGAAGAAACCTTGGCAGATGATGCCTCGACCCAGGGCCTGATCAACTACTTCCGCGGTCGCCACCGCGGTTGAAGCTGGCCTCAAGGCCAACGTGCGTTTGGACGTTGGCCTTGAACCCTCCTGCCACAGGGTGCATCTTTATTACTTGTCGCAAAAACAAGAATAAGGATCGCTCATGTTCGATATCAGCACGTTCCCCGCCGCCGATGCCGTCCGCCGGGCTGCGCAACTCAGTCAAGAGGACTACCAGCGCCTCTATCGCCAATCAATCGAACAGCCGGACACCTTCTGGGCCGAACAGGCCAAGGGCTTTCTCGACTGGATAACGCCATGGCACAGTGTCCAGCAGTCAGACATCAAGACCGGAGCCGCCCAATGGTTTGCCGGTGGCCAACTGAATGTCAGCTACAACTGCATCGACCGTCACCTGGCAAAGCGCGCCGATCAGCCGGCCTTTATCTGGGAAGGCGACGATCCGACAAAGTCCTGCAAAATCACCTACCGCCAGCTTCATCAAAACGTCAGTCGCCTGGCCAACGTACTAAAAAGCCGTGGCGTTAAAAAAGGCGACCGCGTGTGCATCTACATGCCCATGATTCCGGAAGCGGCCTACGCCATGCTGGCCTGTACGCGAATTGGCGCGGTGCACTCGGTAGTGTTTGGCGGCTTTTCACCTGACGCCCTGCGTGACCGTATTCTCGACGCCGATTGCCGTACGGTGATTACCGCCGACGAAGGCGTGCGCGGGGGCAAGCCCGTGGCCTTGAAGCAGAACGTCGATAAAGCCCTGGCCAGTTGCCCGGATGTCAGTACTGTAGTGGTGGTGGAGCGCACCGGGGCCAGCGTGAACTGGAACGAGGGCCGCGACCTCAAGTATCAGGCGGCCCTGGACGCCGCCAGCGACAACTGCCCGCCCGAGCCGATGGATGCCGAAGATCCACTGTTCATCCTCTATACCTCCGGCAGCACCGGCAAACCCAAGGGTGTGCTGCACACCACCGGCGGCTACCTGCTGCAAGCGGCGATGACCTTCAAGTACGTGCTCGATTACCGAGAAGGCGAAGTGTTCTGGTGCACCGCCGATGTCGGCTGGGTCACCGGCCACAGCTACATTGTCTATGGCCCGCTGGCCAATGGCGCGACCTCGCTGATGTTCGAAGGCGTGCCAAGTTACCCGGACAGCTCGCGGTTCTGGCAGGTGATCGACAAGCACCATGTGAATATTTTCTATACCGCACCCACCGCGTTGCGCGCCCTGATGCGTGAAGGCCACAGTCCGTTGGAGAGTAGCTCCCGCGCCAGCCTGCGCCTGCTCGGCAGCGTCGGTGAGCCGATCAACCCGGAGGCCTGGGACTGGTATTTCAACGCGGTCGGCGAACAGCGCTGCCCGATTGTGGATACGTGGTGGCAGACCGAAACCGGCGGCATCATGCTCAGCCCGCTGGTCAGCGCCCAGCGCATCAAGCCGGGCTGCGCCACCCAGCCAATGTTCGGCGTACAGCCGGTGCTGCTGGATGAGCAGGGCAAGGAAATCAGCGGCGCCGGCAGTGGCGTGCTGGCGATCAAGGCCAGCTGGCCGGGGCAGATTCGCAGCGTCTATGGCGACCCGCAACGCATGATCGACACCTACTTCAAACCCTATCCCGGCTACTACTTCACCGGCGACGGCGCGCGGCGCGATGAGGACGGTGACTACTGGATCACCGGGCGGATCGACGATGTGATCAACGTATCGGGCCATCGCATCGGCACTGCCGAGGTGGAGAGCGCCTTGGTGCTGCATGACCAAATCGCCGAAGCCGCTGTGGTCGGCTACCCCCACGACGTCAAAGGCCAGGGCATCTATGCCTTTGTGACCCCAATGAACGGTGTCGAGCCCAGCGATGCGTTGAGAAAACACCTGCTGGACCTGGTCAGCAAGGAAATCGGCAGCTTTGCCAAGCCAGAACTGATCCAATGGGCGCCTGCCCTGCCGAAAACCCGCTCCGGCAAGATCATGCGGCGCATCTTGCGCAAGATCGCCTGCAACGAACTGGACAGCTTGGGAGATACCTCGACCCTGGCCGACCCGAGCGTCGTAGACGGTTTGATCGACAAGCGCCTGAACCGATAGGAACCCCCGAGTCGCCATGGAATTTATCCGCAGCCGTATCGAAACCCAGTTGATGAGCCTGACGGGTTTGTCACTGGGCCAACTGGACCTGGAGAACCCCAAGGGCGATCCCGGACTGTTCGGGCCCGACTCGGTCAGTTGGCAAGTGCATGGCGACTTCAGCAGCATGCTGATCGGCGGCATCAGTGCCTTGATGCTGCAAGCCTTGCACCCACTGGCCCTGGCCGGCGTATGGGACCATTCGAACTTCCGCCAGGACATGCTAGGGCGCTTGCGACGAACCTCGCAGTTCATTTCCGGCACCACCTTCGGCTCACGCAAGGATGCAGAGTGGCTGATCGAAAAAGTGCGCACCATTCACCTGCAGGTGGTCGGCCACGCGCCGGATGGCCGACCTTATGCGGCCAGCGATCCCGAGCTGCTGACCTGGGTGCATGTGGCCGAGGTGAGCAACTTTCTGGCCGCTCACCTGCGTTATCGCAACCCCCGGCTTTCGGGTCGCGACCAGGATCGCTACTACAGCGAAATTGCCCTGGTCGCCGAACGCCTGGGCGCGCGGCATGTGCCGCGTTCACGCCAGGAAATTTCGGATTATCTGGTGCGTATCCGCCCACAACTGTTGTGCGACGAGCGCAGCCGTGAGGTGCTGCGCCTACTGCTCGAGGCCCCTGCCCCGAGCACTTTGGCCAAACCCTTCGGCAGCCTGATGATGCAGGCCGGGATCGACCTGCTGCCCGACTGGGCAAGCGCGATGCTCGACCAACAGCAGAGCCCGCTGCAACGCCAGATGATCCGCGCCGGGGTCAAGCGCAGTGCGCCACTGCTGCGCTGGGCGATGCGCAACGGTTCGGTGCAGCGCGCCCATCGGCGGATGGGGCTGATGTAGGTAGCGGCCCATAGCTGTTAAACTCCGCGCCCACAATGCCCTCATTTACCGCAAGCAAGGCGCGCTCCATGACTCCCTTGAATCAGGCGCTGCGCGCCGCCCTCGATTATCGCCAAGACCTGATCAACCAACTGCACGCCCAGGGTACGGACTGCTATCGGTTGTTCCACGGCAGTCAGGAAGGTGTCGGTGGCCTGACCATCGACCGCTACGGTCCGCAATTGCTGGTGCAGAGCTTCCACCAGTCCCTGGAAAGCGCAGACCTGCTGGACCTGCACCAGATGATCAACCAGCACATGGGCCTGGAATTGCTGCTGGTATACAACGACCGCGCCCGCGGTAACTCACGGATCGACCGCGAAGACATGGTGTACCGCGCAGAGCCTGCGGCATTGGAAGACCTGGTCGGCCACGAATGGGGCCTCAACTATCGTGTGCGCGGGCGCCATGCCGGACAAGACCCCCTGCTGTTCCTCGACCTGCGTAATACCCGTGGCTGGGTCAAGGGCCACAGTGCCGGTAAAAGCGTGCTGAATCTGTTCGCCTACACCTGCGGTGTGGGCTTGAGCGCGGCGGCCGGCGGCGCACGCGAGGTGTGCAACCTGGATTTTGCCGAGGGGAACCTGGCGGTTGGGCGTGAAAACGGTGAGCTCAACCCGCAATTGCCAACCATGGAATTTGTGCAGTCCGATTACTTCCCGGCGATTCGCCAACTGGCGGGCCTGCCGATCACCCAGCGTCGCGGCCAGAAATTGCCGAGTTATCCACGCCTGGAACAGCGCCAATATGACCTGGTACTCCTCGACCCTCCCGCCTGGGCCAAGAGCGCCTTCGGCACCGTCGACTTGCTGCGCGACTATCAGAGCCTGCTCAAGCCCGCGCTGCTGGTCACCGCCGACAATGGCGTGCTGATTTGCTGCAACAACCTGGCGAAGGTCAGCATGGATGACTGGCGTGAGCAGGTGCTGCGTTGCGCAGAAAAAGCCGGCCGCCCTGTGCGTGACTGGCAAATCATGACACCCGGAGCCGACTTTCCATCCAGAGACCAGCAACCGCCATTGAAGACCTTGATCCTGCATTTGTAGGAAGTTTCCCAGTGTCCACGGTTCTTCGGAACCGAATTCCCGTGCCATACTCCAAGGCACTCTCGTTTGACATAGATGGCGTCACCCATGCCCAAAGGATTGATTCGCGCCGCAGGCGCCTTGTTGACCGCCCTTGCTTTGTACAGCTTGCTGGGCTTTCTGATCTTACCGGGCATCGCCCTTCGCATTGCCAACCAACAGTTGGCCAACTACGCCACGGTGCCTGCGCGAATCGAGCGCATCGAGCTCAACCCGTTCAGCCTCGAACTGACACTGTGGGGCCTGAAGATCGGTGAGCCGGGCAAAGAACAAGTGGGTTTCGAGCGCTTCTACGCCAACCTGCAAGTGGACAGTCTCTGGACCCGCGCCCTGCACCTGGCCGATGTGCAACTGGACCAGCCCAAGACCGAACTGCTGTTCGACAAATCCGGCCAACTTAACCTGGCGCAGTTGTTCAAGCTGCCACCGAGCGAGCCGACCCCGGCCGATCCTGATGCCAAGCCGTTCCCACTGCGTATCGACAGCATCAAGCTGGCGGGCGGCAATCTGCACTTCCAGGACCTGCGCCCCAGCGAACCCATCGAATTTCTCTACGACAAACTCGACTTCGAGCTGAAAAACCTCAGCACCTTGCCCGAAGACAACGCCGACATGACCTTGGTCGCCGCGGGCCCTGACGGTGGGCAGATTGACTGGAAAGGTAATTTCAGCCTGGTGCCGATCACATCCGAAGGCACATTGAAAGTCACCGACGGCAAGATGAAAGCCTGGTGGCCCTATGTACGTGACGCCTTGCCTTTGGTGCTGGAAGACGGTGTGCTTAACTTCAGCACTGACTATAAATTCAGCCTGGCCAAAGAAACCGAACTGAACCTGACCAACACCGCCGCCAGCATCGCGCCCTTTGCAATCAAGGCGCCGGATGGCCGGCCATTGGCCCGCCTGGAGCGCCTGGACGTCAGCGAAACCACGGTAGACCTGGCCAAGCAGCAGGTGGTTATCGGCAAGATTCGCAGCAACAAGCTGGAAACCTGGGCGGCCCGTGAAGCCGATGGGCAGTTGGATTGGCAGAAACTGTTCGCCAGCCAGCCGAGCAAACCAGCCACGGCACCGGAACCGGCCACTGCGCCGACCACTGCCGACGCCCCTCAAGCGCAACCTGCAGCCCCGAACAAACCCTGGCAAGTGTTGCTCAAGGACGTGCAACTGCGTAACTATCAGGTGCACCTGGCCGACCGCCAGGCCAAACCTGCGGTCGCGCTGGAGCTGGGCCCATTGAATGTCGATGTGCAGAACTTCGACAGCCTCAACCAGAGCCCCTTTACCTTGAAGGTCGACACCGGCCTGGGCAAGCAAGGCAAGATCCAGGCGACTGGTGAGGTTAACCTCAACCCCGTCAGTGCCAAGCTGAAAGTGAACACCCAGGACATCGATCTGCGGGTTGCCCAGTCCTATATCAGCCCGTTTATTCGCCTGGAACTGCGCAGCGGCATGCTGGGCAGCAACCTGGATGTGAACCTTAAAAGCACCGAGCCGCTGGCCCTCCAAGTCACTGGCCGCGCCCAGGTTGATCAGTTGCATACCCTGGACACCCTCAAGACCCGCGACTTCCTCAAATGGCAGCGCCTGGTGCTGGAAGGCGTGAACTACCAGCACGGTCAAAGTCTGTCGATCGACAAGGTCAACCTGCTGCAACCGTATGCGCGCTTCATGATCAACGACGATCGCACCACCAATATCGATGACTTGCTGGTTCCACAGCCGGCAGACAGTGGCAATAAGGCGGCCGCCAAACCCGCAGCCAGCAACGAGAAGCCACTGGGCATTCATATCGGGCAGATCGCGATCAACGATGGTTCGGCCAACTTTGCCGACTTCAGCCTCACACCCAACTTCGCCACGGCGATTCAACAGCTCAACGGCCAGATTGGCACCATCGACAGCCGCCAGGCCAAGCCGGCCAGCGTCGACATCAAGGGCAAGGTGGACCGCTACGCGCCGGTGACCATTAAAGGCAGCGTGAACCCGTTTGATCCGATGGCATCCCTGGATATCGCTACCAGCTTCAAACGTGTCGAGTTGACCAACTTGACGCCTTACTCAGGCAAGTTCGCAGGTTTCCGTATCCGCAAGGGCCGTTTGAATCTCGACTTGCACTACGTGATCATCAAGGGCCAGTTGAAGGCTGAAAACAAAGTGGTGGTCGAGCAACTGCAACTGGGTGAAAAAGTTGACAGCTCCGACGCGGTGGACTTGCCGATTCGCCTGGCGGTTGCCCTGCTCAAGGACTCCGATGGCAAGATCTCCATCGAATTGCCGGTGAGCGGGGACCTGAATAACCCTCAATTCAGCGTGATGCCGATTGTGTGGCAGACCCTACGTAACCTCGTAGTACGGGCAGCAACAGCGCCGTTCAAGTTTATCGGTGGGCTGGTGACCGGTGGCGGCTCGGAAGACCTGGGTAATGTGTCGTTCGCCGCAGGCTCCAGTGAGCTGAACAAAGATGCCGAAGGCGCTTTGAACACCCTGGCCAAGGCGTTGAAAGAGCGCCCTACCCTGCGCCTGGAAATCGAAGGTACGGCTGCCGCAAGCAGCGACGGGCCGTTCCTGGCCGCAGAACGGCTGGAACGTGAATACCAATACAACTACTACAAGATCCTCCAGCGCCGTGGCGACAAAGTCCCGGCCCAGGCCTCATTGCTGGTGGTGCCAGAGAAGGAAAAGGCCCCATTGCTGGAAGGCATTTATCGCACCCGCTTGAAACAGCAGCCACCGGCCGAATGGAAAGACCTGGGCAGCGATGAGCGTTCGGCGAAGCTCAAGGACGGCGTGATCAAGTTCTGGAGCGCCAGCGATGTGTTGTTACGCAAACTGGGCCAGGACCGCGCCAGTACGATCAAGGATTATCTGGTGGACAAGGGACAGCTGGAAGACGACCGGGTGTACTTCATTGATGCGCAGCTGGGGCAAGCCGAGAAAGATGGTCGTGTCATTACCCCAATGCATCTGGATGCCGAGTAACCTCAAGCTCGCGCAATTCTAAATGTGGGAGGGGCACGCCCTAATGCTTTTTGTAGGAGCGAGCTTGCTCGCTCCTACAGAGGGCGATATTAAGGTAAGCCCCCTGCCATATTCTTATGCCTCGCTTGGCCAGCAATTACGCCCCAGAATAGAACAGGCCCCGACACAAGTGCCGGGGCCTGTAATGACCACATCCGTGTGGTCGGTCGCATGAACTCCAGAGGTGCCTCGGGTGGATATCTAACTCACCCTAAGCCGCCGCCATCCAGTTCAGACGAAAAGGGCGCGTTACTCTGCTTTCAGGCCATCGGCCGATACAGCTTTAACGCCTTTGATTTTCTTGGCAATTGCGACTGCGGTTTCTTTCTGCGATGCAGTTACAGCAGTCGCGGACGACAGGGAAACCACACCTTTGTTGGTCTCTACCTTGATATCGGTACCAGGAATACCTTTCTCAGTAACCAGGTCAGCCTTCACTTTAGTAGTGATCCAAGTGTCGCTGGTCGCGCCTTTGGCATCAGCAGCCGCACCTTTGGTTTTATCAATACCGTCAGCTTTGGTAGCGCCGCCAGCCAGCAGGCCGTCAGCAGAAACAGCAGTTACACCTTTGATTTTCTTGGTAATGGCTACAGCGGTCGCTTTCTGCGAGTCGGAGATAGCTACATCGGAAGAAAGGGAAACCACGCCTTTGTTGGTTTCTACCTTGATGTCCGAACCAGGAATGCCTTTTTCAGTCAGCAGGTCAGCTTTTACTTTAGTGGTGATCCAGGTATCCGAGGTGGACTCTTTGGCCTTGGTCATTTCACCAGCCGCCAGAGTCATAGGGGCTTGGGAAGTCTGAGCAAAGGCCACGCTAGCACCCATGGCCAGTGTCAGAGCGGTAGCAGTAGCGAGAGCGAACTTCTTCATACGAGTAACTCCTGTTTTATTAAAAGTCTGCGGCGTGTGGACCTTGATGCTGCAGCGTTAACAGGAATATTGCAGACGGCGTGCCAAGTCCAAAAACCAGAATAAACCCTTATAAATCAGTCAGTTAAAAAAACATCCGATTTTCGAAATCGTGCAACTTGCATGAAACCACCTGTACCTGCATGCAAGTTGCGGTTTTTGGCAGTGGGCTAAATGGCTGATTTTGCTTAATTTTCCATCACCCATAAAAAAAGGACTCCGAAGAGTCCCTTTTTTCAGCCTGAGCTACGAGCGATTAAACGCCCGAAGCCTTGGCTGCTGCTACGTCTTTGATGGACAGCTTGATACGGCCGCGGTTATCCACGTCCAGTACCAACACTTCAACTTCCTGGCCTTCTTTCAGAATGTCGGTCACTTTCTCAACGCGAGCGTCGCTCAGCATGGAGATGTGAACCAGACCGTCTTTGCCTGGAAGGATGTTGACGAATGCGCCGAAGTCGACGATGCGCTCAACCTTGCCGACGTAGATCTTGCCGATCTCAGCCTCAGCGGTGATACCCAGGACGCGCTGGCGTGCAGCTTCAGCCGCTTCCTTGGTTTCGCCGAAGATCTTGATCGAACCGTCGTCTTCGATGTCGATCGAGGCCTTGGTCTCTTCACAGATCGCACGGATGGTCGCGCCGCCTTTACCGATAACATCACGGATTTTGTCGGTGTCGATTTTCATCGCGATCATGGTCGGAGCATTTTCCGACAGTTCGGTACGGGACTGACCAATGATCTGGTTCATCTGGCCGAGGATGTTCAGGCGCGCTTCCAGGGCTTGGCCCAGGGCGATTTCCATGATCTCTTCGGTGATGCCCTTGATCTTGATGTCCATCTGCAGCGCGGTAACACCTTTAGCGGTACCGGCTACTTTGAAGTCCATGTCGCCCAAGTGGTCTTCGTCACCCAGGATGTCGGTCAGGATGGCGAACTTCTCGCCCTCTTTGACCAGGCCCATGGCGATACCGGCAACCGGTGCCTTCATCGGCACACCCGCGTCCATCAGCGCCAGGGAAGCACCACAAACGGAGGCCATCGAGCTGGAACCGTTGGATTCAGTGATTTCCGACACAACACGGATGGTGTACGGGAACACGTCAGCAGCCGGCAACATCGCTGCAATCGAACGACGGGCCAGGCGGCCGTGACCGATTTCACGACGACCAGCCCCCCCCATACGACCACACTCGCCCACCGAGAACGGAGGGAAGTTGTAGTGCAGCATGAACGGGTCTTTTTTCTCGCCTTCCAGGGTGTCCAGCAGCTGTGCGTCACGGGCAGTACCCAGGGTCGCAACCACCAGGGCCTGGGTTTCGCCACGGGTGAACAGCGCCGAACCGTGAGTTTTCGGCAGCACGCCAACTTCGATGTTCAGCGGGCGCACGGTGCGAGTGTCACGACCGTCGATACGTGGCTTACCGTTAACGATGTTTTCGCGAACGGTGCGGTATTCGATTTCACCGAATGCAGCCTTGACGTCGCTGGCAGAAGGCTGGCCTTCTTCGCCGGACAGCTTGGCAACGACCTGATCCTTCAACTCGCCCAGGCGAGCGTAACGGTCGGCCTTGACGGTGATGGTGTAGGCATCGGAGATAGCCGCGCCGAACTCGGAGCGGATAGCCCCCAGCAGGTCGGTGGCTTCCGGGGCAGCAGCCCAGGTCCAGGTTGGCTTGGCAGCTTCGGCAGCCAATTCCTTGACCGCGTTGATCACAACCTGGAACTCGTCGTGAGCAAACAGTACGGCGCCCAGCATCTGGTCTTCGGTCAGCTCTTTGGCTTCCGACTCAACCATCAGTACGGCTTCGGAAGTACCGGCAACGACCATGTCCAGGCTCGAAGCTTTCTGCTGCTCGTAGGATGGGTTCAGCAGGTAGCCCGTGCTTTCGTGGAAAGCAACGCGAGCGGCGCCGATAGGGCCATCAAACGGAATACCGGAGATAGCCAGCGCAGCCGAAGTACCGATCATCGCTGCGATGTCCGGATCGGTCTTCTTGCTGGTGGAAACCACGGTGCAGACGACCTGCACTTCGTTCATGAAGCCTTCTGGGAACAGCGGACGGATCGGGCGATCGATCAGTCGGGAAGTCAGGGTTTCTTTCTCGGAAGGACGGCCTTCGCGCTTGAAGAAACCGCCAGGGATCTTACCGGCAGCGTAAGTCTTTTCCTGGTAGTGAACGGACAGAGGGAAGAAGCCTTTGCTCGGGTCAGCGGTCTTGGCGCCAACAACGGTCACCAGTACGGTAACGTCGTCGTCAACGGTAACCAGCACTGCGCCGGAGGCTTGACGGGCGATACGGCCTGTCTCGAGGGTAACGGTCGACTGACCGAACTGGAATTTTTTGATAACCGGGTTCACGGTGTCCTACCTTCTTTGTGGCTCTTGGGGGAACTTGTCTTCTTGCGAAATTCTTGGGCAATGTCGGGAATCGGCCCAACCCTTGTCCAGGGGTAAAACGTGTATCCAGATAAAACTTGAGGCTGGGAGCCTACCATGGGCCAGCGGGAATCCCACTGACACACGGCAGACAACCAACCTCTAGCGCAATCGCTGATTAGCGACGCAGACCCAGGCGACCGATCAGAGCCTGATAACGACCCAGATCCTTGCCTTTCAGGTAGTCCAGCAGCTTACGGCGCTGGTTTACCATGCGGATCAGACCACGACGGGAGTGGTGATCTTTACCGTTGGCCTTGAAGTGACCTTGCAGCTTGTTGATGTTGTGGGTCAGCAGTGCAACCTGCACTTCTGGCGAACCAGTGTCACCAACAGCCTGCTGATAGTCAGCTACGATTTGTGCTTTTTCTTGAACGTCGAGAGCCATGAGGCAATCCTTTTTTCAGGAAACTACCCAAGGGTAGTTTCAACAGGCCAGGGACAAATCCCTGTATCTAAAAATGAGAAGTGACCATGCCTGTTAACAGCCACCCTCGTTCGGTCATTCTGACCGAATCAGTCGACGCGGCGCGATACGCCCGTCTTCGCTCACTTCACCGATACCGATGAAGCGACCGTTATGATCCTGTACCCGCACCATGCCGAACTTCGGGGCATCCGGGGCGCGTACCGGCTGGCCGTTGAGCCAGTAGAACGCGCTGTGCTCCGAGAAGTGCAGCAATGGCCAATCGAGCAAACCGCTGTCCGATGGCATCAGGAAGCGATCAACCGCTTCGTTGCCGCCTTCGGCATGCACAGCTTCCAACTCTTCCAGCGTCACCGTCTGGGCCAGGCTGAAAGGGCCGGCTTGGGTACGTCGCAGTTCTGCAACGTACGCGCCGCAACCGAGCTTTTCACCGATATCTTCCACCAGGGTACGGATATAGGTGCCTTTGCTGCAGTCAACGGCCAAACGGGCAGTGTCGCCTTCACAGGCGAGCAATTCCAAGCGCGCAATAGTAACAGAACGCGGTTCACGCTCCACTACTTCGCCCGCACGTGCCAGCTTGTAAAGTGGCTGTCCATCCCGCTTGAGGGCCGAGTACATCGGTGGTATCTGACTGATTTCCCCACGAAAAGCCGGTAAAGCAGCTTCGATATCAGCACGACCAACGGTCACGTCGCGAACCTGCAGAACATCACCTTCGGCGTCGGCCGTAGTGGTGGTCTTGCCCAGTTGCATCAGGGTTTCATAGCCCTTGTCGGAATCGAGCAGGTATTGCGAGAACTTGGTGGCCTCGCCAAAGCACAACGGCAGCACGCCGGTGGCCAGCGGATCAAGGCTACCGGTGTGCCCTGCCTTCTCGGCATTGAGCAACCAACGGACCTTCTGCAGCGCGGCATTGGAGGTAAAGCCAATGGGCTTGTCGAGCAGAATGATGCCGCTGACGTTGCGACGGATACGTTTGACCTGAGCCACCGCTTACTCCTTGGCGTCTTCAGGTGTGGACGGGTGCTGGCTGTCTTCAGCAACGGCGCGCTCGATCAATGCCGACAGGTGCGCCCCACGCACGACGCTTTCGTCGTAGTGGAAGTGCAACTGGGGGACGCTACGCAGCTTCATTTCACGGGCCAACTGCATGCGCAGGAAACCTGCGGCCGAGTTGAGCACCTTGATGCTTTGTGCGATTTCTTCGCTGTTGTCCTGCCCCATCACGGTGATGAAGATCTTGGCGTGACCTACGTCACGGCTCACTTCAACGGCGGTGATGGTGACCAGGCCAACGCGAGGGTCTTTGACTTCGCGACGGATCAGTTGGGCCAGCTCACGCTGCATCTGATCGCCGATACGCTGGGTACGGCTGTATTCTTTTGCCATGTCTTGTTACCTGTTACTGCCACACGGTGAAACCCGTGGGGTCTGAAAGCGGCAAACGCCCGGCCTGACAAAAGCCAGACCGGGCGTTGCGTTTAGAGTCCTGACGCTGCGCGGGGCATTTGCATGCCCACACGCTGCGTGGCTCCTGAAGTGCGCGAGTTAGAGGCTGCGAGCAACCTGAACCTTCTCGAAGACTTCGATCTTGTCGCCAACCTTGACGTCGTTGTAGCTCTTGACGCCGATACCGCATTCCATGCCGGCACGCACTTCGGCAGCGTCATCCTTGAAGCGGCGCAGGGATTCCAGCTCGCCTTCGAAGATAACGATGTCTTCACGCAGTACACGGATCGGACGGTTACGGTACACAGTGCCTTCGACAACCATGCAGCCGGCGATCGCGCCGAACTTCGGCGAGCGGAACACGTCACGCACCTCGGCGATACCCAGGATATTCTCCCGAACGTCGCTGCCAAGCATGCCGGTAAGGGCTTTCTTGACGTCTTCGATGATGTCGTAGATGACGTTGTAGTAACGCATGTCCAGGCCTTCCTGCTCGACGATCTTGCGAGCGCCAGCATCGGCACGCACGTTGAAGCCGAACAGTACAGCGTTGGAAGCCAGTGCCAGGTTGGCGTCGGATTCGGTGATACCACCGACACCGCCACCGACAACGCGCACTTGCACTTCGTCGTTACCCAGGCCGTTCAAGGCACCGTTCAACGCTTCGAGGGAGCCACGTACGTCAGACTTGAGGACGATGTTAAGCGTCTTCTTCTCTTCCTGGCCCATGTTCTCGAAGATGTTTTCCAGCTTGCCGGCGTGAGCACGGGCCAGCTTGACTTCGCGGAACTTGCCTTGACGGAACAGAGCCACTTCACGGGCTTTCTTCTCGTCGGCAACTACACTCATCTCGTCGCCAGCGTCCGGGGTACCGTCCAGGCCGAGGATCTCGACCGGGATAGCTGGACCTGCTTCCTTGATTGGCTTGCCGTTCTCGTCGAGCATGGCACGCACACGGCCGTAGTTCGAACCGACCAGCACCATATCGCCTTGGCGCAGGGTACCGTCTTGAACCAGCACGGTTGCAACCGGGCCACGGCCCTTGTCGAGACGGGATTCAACCACGACACCACGGCCAGGAGCCGATGGAGTAGCAGTCAACTCCAGGACTTCGGCTTGCAACAGAACCGCTTCGAGCAGTTCGTCAACGCCGGTACCCATCTTCGCCGAGACTGATACGAATGGAGTCTCGCCACCCCACTCCTCGGAAGTCACGCCGTGAACCGACAGTTCGCTACGGATGCGATCGAGATCAGCGCCCGGCTTGTCGATTTTGTTCACAGCAACGACCAGAGGAACACCGGCAGCCTTCGCGTGCTGGACCGCTTCAATGGTCTGCGGCATTACGCCGTCGTCCGCTGCAACGACCAGGATCACGATGTCGGTCGCCTTGGCACCACGGGCACGCATTGCGGTAAACGCGGCGTGACCCGGGGTGTCGAGGAAGGTGACCATACCGCGTTCGGTTTCAACGTGGTACGCACCGATGTGCTGGGTGATACCACCGGCTTCGCCAGCGGCTACCTTGGCACGACGGATGTAGTCGAGCAGGGAAGTCTTACCGTGGTCAACGTGGCCCATTACGGTCACGACTGGTGCACGGGAGACTGCCTCACCTTCAAACTTCAGGGACTCGGCCAGGGAGTCTTCCAGGGCGGTGTCGCTGACCAGGGTCACTTTGTGGCCCAATTCCTCAGCCACAAGCTGGGCAGTTTCCTGGTCCAGTACCTGGTTGATGGTGGCCGGAGTGCCCAGCTTGAACATGAACTTGATGATTTCAGCAGCCTTGACCGACATCTGCTGGGCCAGATCGCCCACAGTGATGGTCTCGCCGATCTTCACTTCACGCACGACAGGGCCGGTTGGGCTCTGGAAACCGTGGGCGTTGCGTTTTTTCAGCTTGGCCTTGCCGCGCCCACCACGACGGAAGCCATCGCTTTCTTCGTCGGTAGTACGTGGGGCAACGCGTGGAGCAGGCGCCTTCTCTTTGACCGAAGCACGATGCGGAGCGTTTTTGCGCTCGCCATCGCCACCACCACCGCGACGACTGTTATCGTCGGCACGGGGTTTGTCTGGACGACGAGGTTCGTCGCGCTTGCGGGCATCTGCTGCAGGAGCAGGTGCAGCGGCAACCGGGGCGGCCTCACGCACAGCTTCAACAGGGGCGGCGACCGCTTCAGTGGCAGCTGGTTGCGCAGCAGCAGGCTGGCGACGCGCTTCTTCTTCGGCGCGACGCTTGGCTTCTTCTTCAGCCTTCTGACGAGCAGCATTTTCTACTGCGCGACGTTCTTCCAGTTCGCGTTTGCGCTCGGCTTCGATTTCTTCCGGGCTGCGCTGTACGAAGACTTTCTTCTTGCGCACTTCAACGCTGATGCTCTTGCTACCCGCAACACGCAGGGTGCTGGTGGTTTTGCGCTGCAATGTAATCTTGCGCGGTTCTTCCACTTTCGCCTTGTGGCTGCTCTTCAAGTGAGTCAGCAAAGACTGCTTCTCACTATCGCTCACACCTTCATCGGCGGCGGTGTGCGGCAGACCTGCCTCACGCATCTGCTGCAACAGGCGCTCTACCGGTGTTTTGACCTCATCGGCCAGTTGTTTCACCGTGACTTGCGTCATGCACTTCTCTCCTCAGGCCGCGCCTAATTACTCGAACCAATGGGCTCGGGCGGCCATGATCAACTTGCCGGCACGATCATCGTCAATGCCGTCGATGTCGAGCAGATCGTCAATAGACTGCTCGGCCAGGTCTTCGCGGGTAATTACGCCGCGCACCGCCAGTTCCATCGCCAAATCCTTGTCCATACCCTCAAGCGAGAGCAGGTCTTCGGCCGGATGGGCGTCTGCCAGCTTTTCCTCAGTAGCGATGGCTTTAGTCAACAAACGATCCTTGGCCCGAGCGCGAAGCTCGTTGACGGTGTCTTCGTCAAAGCCGTCGATGTTGAGCATTTCTTCCAACGGTACGTAGGCAATCTCTTCCAGGCTGGTGAAGCCTTCATCTACCAGCACCTGCGCCAGGTCTTCATCGACTTCCAGCTCTTCGATGAAGTTGCGCAGGATGTCACCGGTTTCAGCTTGCTGCTTAGCCTGGATGTCCGATTCGGTCATCACGTTCAGGGTCCAACCGGTCAGTTGGCTGGCCAGACGCACGTTCTGACCACCACGACCAATGGCCTGAGCCAGATTGTCTGCGCCAACGGCGATGTCCATTGCATGGGCATCCTCGTCAACGATAATTGCCGCCACTTCAGCCGGCGACATCGCATTGATCACAAACTGCGCCGGGTTATCGTCCCACAGGACGATGTCCACACGCTCGCCGCCCAACTCGCCCGACACTGCCTGGACGCGCGAACCGCGCATACCGATGCAGGCGCCTTGCGGGTCGATGCGCTTGTCCTTGGAGCGGACCGCGATCTTGGCACGCGAACCCGGGTCCCGGGATGCAGCCATGACTTCGATCAGACCTTCGGCGATTTCCGGCACTTCGATGCGGAACAGCTCGATCAGCATTTCCGGCGCGGTACGCGACAGGATCAACTGAGGGCCGCGGTTCTCGGTGCGGATTTCCTTGAGCAGCGCACGCAGACGCACGCCAACACGGAAGGTTTCGCGAGAGATGATGTCTTCACGGGCCAGCAACGCTTCCGCGTTGTTACCCAGGTCGACGATCACGTTGTCGCGGGTGACTTTTTTCACGGTGCCGGAGATGATTTCCCCCAGGCGCTCGCGATAAGCGTCAACGACTTGAGCGCGCTCGGCTTCGCGAACCTTCTGCACGATGACCTGCTTGGCAGTCTGTGCAGCAATGCGGCCGAACTCGATCGATTCGATCTTTTCTTCGACGACATCACCGACCTGGGCACCAGGGTGCGTCTGCGCAACCTTGCTCGGCCAGGTTTCGATGGCCGGATCATCAAGATCGGCTTCTTCGACGACCGTCCAGCGACGGAAGGTCTCATAGGCACCGGTGTGGCGGTTGATTTCCACACGCAGATCAACTTCATCTTCAAAACGCTTTTTGGTAGCAGTGGCCAGGGCCAGCTCCAGCGCTTCAAAAATCACGTTTGCCGGTACGCCCTTTTCATTGGATACCGACTCAACAACCAGCAGTACTTCTTTGCTCATCGTACGCCTCGCCTTTCGCAAGCCATTGGATCCGCGGGATCCGCGTCTCAGTCAAAACTGGGAATAATGTTGGCCTTGTCGATCATATCGATCGGCAACAGGAACTCATGGTCTTCTACCTGCACCACGACATCCTGTTCTTCTACACCGCGCAGAAGGCCCTGAAAGTTGCGTCGCCCTTCGAACGGGGAGCGCAGCTTGATCTTCACTTGTTCACCGGCATATTTAGCAAACTGCTCGATAGTGAACAGCGGGCGTTCCATGCCTGGCGAGGAAACTTCGAGGGTGTATTCAACGGCGATGGGATCTTCAACATCCAGCACACCGCTGATTTGACGGCTGACAATTGCACAATCGTCGACCAGCACGCCGCCCTCTTTATCGATATAAACGCGCAACATTGAGTGGCGACCTTGAGCCGAAAACTCAATACCCCAGCATTCATAGCCTAGGGCCACGACCACCGGGGCCAGCAAGGCCTGCAACTCTTCTAGCTTGCTCGACACCTGAACCCCCTCGTGCATGTATGTGCATGCTGTGCAAAATAAAAAAATGGGCGAAACGCCCATCCTTGAAACGCCGTCGAACAGCGGCGTTGAAAGTGTCCAGCTAACAAAAAGCCCCTTAAAAGGGGCTCCGCTAAAACTGGTTGCGGGGGCCGGATTTGAACCGACGACCTTCGGGTTATGAGCCCGACGAGCTACCAGACTGCTCCACCCCGCGACAAAGCTGGGGCGGAAGTATACGACCGATCCCTTACAGGGTCAATGTAACCTTCCACCTACAAGAAAGCCCGCAACAGCGGGCTCTCCTGATAATTGGTACCGAGAAGGGGACTCGAACCCCTACACCCTATGGGCACAACCACCTCAAGGTTGCGTGTCTACCAATTCCACCACCTCGGCAATACAGCGTTTACAACCTTCTTACTTCTGCTCTTGAGCTGGAGGCACGTCAGTCGCTGGAGTAGCCGACTTTTGCTCTTGAAGCACCGGGACATCATCAGAAGCCGGTTTTGCTTTTGGTACTTCCAACACTGCTGGGTTTGGGAGACCTACTTGAGTCAGCACATGAGCCTTCTCTTTAGCAAAGTAACCTAACCCCAAGCTGGTTATGAAGAAACCGGCGGCAAGTATAGCAGTAAACTTACTAAGAAAGGTAGAGGAACCTTGGCTTCCGAACACAGTATTTGAAGCACCTGCACCGAAAGACGCACCAGCATCCGCACCTTTACCCTGTTGCAACAAAACCAGAGCAACTACGCTCAGGGCAGCCAACAGATGAAAAACGACTACGACTGTTTCCAGCATTTTTTCAGTTTCCCGCGGCGCGACAGATCGCACCGAACTCATCTGCATTCAGGGAGGCTCCACCAATGAGCCCCCCATCGATATCCGGCATGCCGAACAGTTCGACCGCATTGGCCGCCTTCACGCTGCCGCCGTATAGAAGCCGCACACCTTGTGCGACCTCAGAATTCTCTGCCGCCAACTGCGCGCGAATGGCTGCATGCACATCCTGCGCTTGTTGCGGTGTAGCAGTCAGCCCGGTACCAATGGCCCAGACCGGCTCGTAAGCAATGACTGACTTTGCAAACGCACCAACACCCAGCTCCTCAATGATGCTGCCCAGCTGACGCGAGACAACTTCAAGAGTCTTGCCCGATTCGCGCTGCTCCAGGGTCTCCCCTATGCACAACACTGGAATCAAGCCACAAGCCTGTGCCGCTGCGAACTTGCGGTTGAGTGTCCCATCACGCTCGCCCATCATCTGACGACGCTCGGAGTGCCCGACCAGCACATAGGAACAACCCGCATCCACCAACTGACTTGGCGAAATCTCGCCAGTCAACGCACCTTGCATGGGCTCCACCGCAGAGTTCTGCGCGCCGACCTGAATCGACTTACCTTTCAAGCCGTCAACCACTTGGTTGATATGCAAGCAAGGCGGGAACACCGCGACATCAACACCGCTAGGCAAGGCCAAGTGACGAAGGCCGTTGATCAGCTCAGCGACACTGGCGCGGGTACCGTGCATCTTCCAGTTACCAGCTACCATAGTGCGACGCATGCTGTACCTCGTCGGTCAAAGTGGGCGCAGATGTTACCCAACCACATCATCACTGGCAAGCCGAATTCAGGCGCAAACTTCAGTTACCAGTTTTGCCAGGTCTTCGGCATGGCCGCGAACCTGGGTTTCGTCTTCGCCTTCGACCATGACGCGCACCAGAGGCTCTGTGCCGGACTTGCGCAATAACACACGCCCACGCCCAGCCATTGCCTGGGTCACACGCTCGCAAGCCTCTTTGACTGCCGGGTGCTCGATTGGGTTTTCGCCACCGGCAAAACGCACATTCAGAAGCACTTGCGGGCATTTGCGCAGGGCTTGGCGTGCCTGGGCCAGGCTCTCTTCACGACGACGCAAGGCCAGCAAAACCTGCAACGCGGCGATGATCGCGTCGCCAGTGGTGGTGTGCTGGAAGCAAACAACATGCCCCGAATTCTCCCCACCGACCAGCCAATTACGTTCCAGCAACTCGGCGATCACATAACGGTCACCAACATTGGCACGAATAAAGGGGATACCCAGTTCTGCCAGCGCCAGTTCGAGCCCGAGGTTACTCATCAAGGTACCAACGACACCACCGTGCAGCTTGTTACGCTCATGCAGGTCACGAGCAATGATGAACAGCAGGTCATCACCATCCACGATCATACCGGTGTGATCCACCATCAGGACCCGGTCCCCATCGCCGTCGAAAGCGATGCCCAGGTCTGCGTGCTCGGCCAGCACAGCCGCCTGCAGCTGCTCCATGTGGGTGGAGCCACAATTATCGTTGATGTTCAAGCCATTAGGCTGTGCGGACAGTACCGTGACCTGCGCGCCCAACTCCTTGAAGACGCTCGGCGCTACCTTGTAGGTCGCACCATGGGCGCAATCGACGACGATCTTCAACCCGGCAAAATTGGTACTGCTTGGAACGCTGCTTTTGCAGAATTCAATATAACGGCCGGATGCGTCATTAATACGCGACACCTTGCCTAGCTTGCTGGATTCAACCACCGTCATCGGCGCATCCAGCAGCTCTTCGATCATCAGCTCGATCTCGTCAGGCAATTTGGTGCCCTGCCCGGAAAAGAACTTGATGCCATTGTCATCATGAGGGTTATGAGAGGCACTGATTACAATCCCAGCCTCAGCGTGGAACGTGCGCGTCAGATATGCGATCGCCGGTGTGGGCATAGGCCCCAGCAGCATCACATCGGCTCCGGCGGCCGACAAGCCGGCCTCCAGCGCTGACTCAAACATGTAACCCGAGATACGGGTATCTTTGCCTACCAGGATGCGACAAGCGCCCATGCTGCGGAACGCCATGCCTGCCGCCCAGCCCAGCTTGAGCATGAAATCAGGAGTAATCGGAAATTCGCCGACCCGACCACGAATACCGTCGGTGCCAAAATATTTTTTAGTCATAAGTGCTCCATCATTCTTATTCGGCTGATTCTACAGCAGCAAGCATGCGCACCACATCGACCGTTTCGGCGACATCATGCACACGCAAAATACGTGCGCCCTTGGTCACGGCAAGCGCCGCAAGCGCCAGGCCGCCATACAAGCGCTCGCCCACCGGGCGATTCAAGGCGAGCCCGATCATGCTCTTGCGCGAGACACCCACCAACAGCGGGCGACCAAGGGCATGCAGAGCATCCATGTGCTTGAACAGGCTCAAATTGTGCTCCAGGGTCTTGGCAAAGCCAAATCCCGGATCAAGGATGATCTTCTCAGGTGCAATTCCCACAGCCACGCACTGGGCCATCCTGTCAGCAAGAAACCCACTTACTTCGCCAATCAGGTCGTTGTAGTGCGGATTATCCTGCATATTGCCGGGCTCACCCAGCATATGCATCAGACAGACAGGCAGGCCGGTCGCTGCGGCGGCATCAAGGGCACCATCACGTCGCAACGAACGTACGTCGTTGATAAGTCCCGCCCCCAGACGAGCAGTTTCGCGCATCACCGCCGGAGTGGAAGTGTCCACCGAGATAATCACATCCAGCTCGCGGGCGATGCGCTCGACAACCGGCGCCACTCGCTCCAACTCTTCCAATGGCGAAACAACACGAGCACCAGGCCGGGTCGATTCACCACCGACATCAATCAAAGTCGCGCCAGCGGCCACCATCGCCTCGGCGTGGCGCAACGCAGCGTCTACCTGGCTGAAACGGCCGCCATCGGAAAAGGAATCAGGGGTTACATTGAGAATGCCCATGACATGTGTATGGGCCAAATCAAGAACCCGGTTGCCGCAAGGCAACCGGGTAGAGGACAACGCAGAAGTCATTTCAAACCTTAATGGTCAGCCGCCGGGCCACCGATCGGGGCTTCAGGGAGTTCATTCTGAACTACGGGCGGGGTGCCCGAGGTACCCGAACCACCTTCCCAATCACGAGGCTCACGCGGCGTACGGCCAGCCATGATGTCGTCGATCTGGTCGGCATCGATGGTCTCATACTTCATCAGCGCATCAGCCATGGCGTCAAGCTTGTCGCGGTTATCAGTCAGGATCTGCTTGGCCGTGCCGTAGCACTGGTCAATGATGCTGCGAACCTCGGAGTCGATCAGCTTGGCTGTCTCACCCGAGAAGCTGGCGCTCTGACCGCCACCACCACGACCCAGGAACACTTCACCCTCTTCCTCGGCATACATCAAGGGACCCAGTTTTTCCGACAAGCCCCACTTGGTCACCATGTTCCGGGCAATCTGGCTGGCACGCATGATGTCGTTGGACGCGCCGGTGGTCACACCGTCGAAACCAAGGGTCATTTCTTCCGCAATCCGGCCGCCGTACAGCGAACAGATCTGGCTGATCAGTGCCCGCTTGGAGAGACTGTAGCGGTCCTCCTCCGGCAGGAACATGGTCACACCCAGGGCCCGACCGCGCGGGATGATCGACACTTTGTAGACCGGGTCATGCTCAGGCACAACGCGACCGACAATAGCGTGACCCGCCTCGTGATAAGCGGTGTTCTGCTTCTCTTTCTCGGACATGACCATGGATTTGCGCTCGGCGCCCATCATGATCTTGTCTTTGGCCAGCTCGAACTCTTTCATTTCAACAATGCGCTTGCCGGTACGGGCAGCGAACAAAGAAGCCTCGTTGACCAGGTTGGCCAGGTCAGCACCGGAGAAACCAGGCGTACCACGGGCAATCACAGCCGGTGCCACGTCGTCACCCATTGGCACTTTGCGCATGTGTACTTTCAGGATCTGTTCACGGCCACGGATATCCGGCAGGCCAACCACGACCTGACGGTCGAAACGGCCCGGACGCAGCAGTGCAGGGTCCAGCACGTCCGGACGGTTGGTTGCGGCGATGACGATAATGCCGTCATTCATCTCGAAACCATCCATCTCGACCAGCAACTGGTTGAGGGTCTGCTCACGCTCATCGTGACCACCACCCATGCCGGCGCCACGATGGCGACCAACGGCGTCGATTTCGTCGATAAAGATGATGCACGGCGCGTGCTTCTTGGCCTGTTCGAACATATCGCGAACACGGCTTGCACCCACGCCGACGAACATTTCGACGAAGTCAGAACCGGAAATGGTAAAGAAAGGCACCTTGGCTTCACCGGCAATCGCCTTGGCCAGCAAGGTTTTACCGGTACCCGGAGGACCCACCATCAACACACCGCGAGGAATACGACCACCCAGGCGTTGGAACTTGCCCGGATCGCGCAGGAACTCAACCAGCTCGCCGACTTCTTCCTTGGCCTCGTCGCAACCGGCAACGTCAGCCAGGGTGGTCTTCACCTGATCCTCGGAGAGCAGGCGCGCCTTGCTCTTGCCGAAGCTCATCGGCCCGCCCTTGCCTCCTGCCCCGCCCTGCATCTGGCGCATGAAGAACATAAACACGGCGATAATCACCAGGATCGGGAAGCTGGCTACCAGGAGCTGGGTCCAGATACTCTGCTGCTCCGGCTGCTTGCCTTCCACGACGACCTTGTTATCCACCAGGTCGCCGATCAGCCCATTGTCCTGAATTGCCGGACGAATGGTCTTGAAGCTGTCGCCATCGATGCGCTTACCGGTAATCACGTAGCCATCAACCGCTACGCGCTCGACCTTGCCATCCTTAACTTGCTGGATGAAGTCGGAATAGTTGAGGGTCTGCGGCTCGTTAGGGCTGGAGAAGTTGTTCATCACCGTCACCAGGACAGCCGCGATGATCAACCACAGGATCAGATTCTTTGCCATATCGTTCAATTAACTACCCTCTGAAGCAAGCTCCGCTACTGGCGCGCGCTTCGCATGATATTCACCGGCCTAACTTACTACATTACCTACATCTCTGGCAGGCGCCGTCTGTAACCCTTTGTGAAACTTTGACCACACAATATTCGTAAAGCCTCATGACGAAAGCGATATAAAAAAACCTATCGCCCTCCTCGAAATTCTCAAAAACGCTCTTCGCTCGCCGCGCCTTCGACGCCGCGGAAGCCGCGGCACAACAGGTATTGCTCCCTGGACCTGTCCCGGGAGGAGTCCGGCTTACGCGTCTGAACCTTGTCGAACAACTTGCGGATGTTCTTGTGGTACTCGTCGAAACCTTCACCCTGAAACACTTTCACCAGGAAATCACCACCTGGACGCAATACGCGCCCCGCCAGATCCAATGCCAATTCACACAGGAACATGGCTCGCGGCATATCAACAGCCGGTAATCCACTCATATTGGGGGCCATGTCGGAAATCACAAGGTCTACCTGCGAATTTCCTACAGCCTCCAGAATCTCGGCCAGCACCGCGTCCTGGGTAAAATCACCGTGGACGAAGGTGACATCCGGGATGCTGTCCATCTCAAGGATGTCGGAAGCGATCAGTCGACCTTGCCCACCAATCAGACGACTGGTCACTTGGGACCAGCCACCGGGGGCCGCACCAAGGTCGATAACGCTCATGCCCGGACGAATCAACTTGTCCTTGTCCTGGATCTCCAGCAGCTTGTAGCTGGCCCGGGAGCGATACCCATCCTTCTGCGCCTTTTTGACGTAAGGATCGTTGAAATGTTCTTGCAGCCACTTAAGGCTAGTTTTGGAACGGGCCACGGGCCACCTCGAAAAATAAAACGGGTCGTGATTAACTGGGCGGTCCCGGACTCGCTCGGGTAAACTGGCCGCCGCTTTTTACAAGATCAGACGCAGGGGTCAGATTATGCCGCTCACTCAAGAGCAGAAGAAACAGTACAAATCCATTGGCCACCATCTGAAACCAGTTCTGATTGTGGCAGACAACGGGTTGACTGAAGGTGTGTTAGCCGAATTTGAACGCGCACTGAACGATCACGAACTGATCAAGATCAAGGTCAATATCCTTGATCGCGAAGCGCGCCTGGCTGCCGTTGCAGAACTGTGCAAGGCGGGCAAGGCGGACCTGGTCCAGGTCATCGGCAAGATGGCGCTGCTGTATCGCAAGAACTTCAGCGTCAACAAGCAACTGTCGAACGTACACCGCTTCAAGTAACAAAAAGGGTCACGGGCGTGCTTCGCGCGCCCTGCCACTCCATCCCGGGACTGGCTGCATCACCAGCACCAGGCCGGAGAACCCTAGCACAAGATAGCTGAACAGCCGCCAGCGCAACGCTTCCGGCAGCCATACATGCACCACGCAAAACATCGCGCACGCATACAGCGCCATCAACAGCAGTTGCCCACGAATATCTCGCCACAGACTCCCCAAGCCTTCAGCCTTGATCAGCACTAACGCCTGAAGCATTACGCACGCCGCCGCAAAACCTACCAGCAGCGCACTCAATAATCCGTCGACCTCGTCGATCAGCAGCGGTGCCAGGCCAATCAGGCCCAGCGCCGGTAACACGCCAATATGTAACAGCCACAGACCGCCGACCCAAAGCATCTGGGAGAGCTGCCAAAGCATGGCGCCCGCACGAAGCGGGCGCTTTTTTTCAGATGTGACGAACTTCGACAATCTCGTACTCGATCACGCCACTCGGCGTCTTCACAGCAACCACGTCGCCCTCTTCCTTGGCAATCAAGGCACGAGCAATCGGCGAACCGACGGAGATCTTGCCTTTTTTGAAGTCAGCCTCATCTTCTCCCACGATCTGGTAGGTCACGCTCTCATCGGTCTCGACGTTGGCGATTTCCACCGTGGTGCCAAAGATCACCTTGCCAGTATGCGGGATGGTCGTGACATCGATAATCACCGCATTCTGCATGCGCCCCTCGATGTCACGAATCCGCGCCTCGACCATACCCTGCTGCTCGCGGGCAGCGTGGTATTCGGCGTTTTCCTTCAAGTCACCCAGCTCGCGGGCCGTACCGATGTCCTGGCTCAGCTTTGGACGTACGACCTTGGTGAGATGGGCGTGCTCCTCTTCCAGGGCCTTGGCACCCTGAACGGTCATTGGGTATTTGGTTATGCTCATGCCTTCAATCCCGCATGTAAATCCTGCAAGCGACGCACGGTCTTTTCCGGACCGAACTTGAGCGCTTCGCAGATGGCTTCGCCAGCAGCAATGGTGGTGGTGCAGTAGATCTTGTGCTGCAAGGCATTACGACGAATGGAATAGGAGTCCGCGATCGACTGGCGACCTTCGGTGGTGTTGATGATCAGCGTGACTTCGTCATTCTTGATCATGTCGACCACGTGCGGACGGCCTTCCGTCACCTTGTTCACGCGACGTACTTTCAGGCCGGCAGCTTCGATCAGCTTGGCGGTCCCGGCGGTAGCCACGACTTCAAAGCCCAAGTTGATCAGATCACGGGCAACCCCTGCAACCAGTGGCTTGTCGTCATCACGCACGCTGATAAACGCAGTACCGCCGGTCGGAAGCACTTCACTGGCCCCCATCTGAGCCTTGGCGAACGCTTCACCGAAGGTATCGCCCACGCCCATCACTTCACCGGTGGACTTCATCTCCGGGCCCAGGATCGGGTCCACACCAGGGAATTTGGCGAATGGGAATACCGCCTCTTTCACGCTGTAGAAGTTTGGAATGATTTCCTTGGTGAAACCGATTTCCTTCAAGGTCTTACCGGCCATCACACGGGCCGCGATCATGGCCAGGGACACACCGATGCACTTGGAAACAAACGGCACGGTACGCGAAGCCCGCGGGTTGACTTCGATGACGTAGATGTCTTCACCTTGCAGCGCCAACTGTACGTTCATCAGGCCGACCACACCCAGCTCCAGAGCCATTTTCTTGACCTGCTCGCGCATCTCGTCCTGGATGTGCGCCGGCAGCGAGTACGGCGGCAGCGAGCATGCGGAGTCACCGGAGTGAACGCCCGCCTGTTCGATATGCTGCATGATTGCGCCGATCACCACGTCGGTACCATCGCAAACCGCATCCACGTCCATTTCGATAGCGCAGTTGAGGAAGTGGTCCAGCAGCACCGGGCTGTCGTTGGACACTTTCACCGCATCACGCAGGTAACGCTTGAGTTCGTCTTCTTCGTAGACGATTTCCATCGCCCGCCCGCCCAGTACGTAGGATGGACGCACCACCAACGGGTAGCCGATCTTGCTGGCAGCACGGATGGCTTCGTCTTCGCTGCGCACGGTAGCGTTTGGCGGTTGACGCAGGTTAAGGCGCTCAACCATCTGCTGGAAACGCTCACGATCTTCGGCACGGTCGATAGCGTCCGGGCTGGTGCCGATGATCGGCACACCGGCGGCTTCGAGGGCACGCGCCAACTTCAGCGGAGTTTGCCCGCCGTACTGGACGATTACACCTTTGGGCTTTTCGACGCGACAGATTTCCAGGACGTCTTCCAGCGTTACCGGTTCGAAATACAGACGGTCGGAAGTGTCGTAGTCAGTGGAAACAGTTTCCGGGTTGCAGTTGACCATGATGGTCTCGTACCCGTCTTCGCGCAGCGCAAGGGCGGCGTGTACACAGCAATAGTCGAACTCGATGCCCTGGCCGATACGATTCGGACCGCCACCCAGAATGATGATCTTGTCGCGGTCCGACGGCGCGGCTTCGCACTCTTCCTCGTAGGTGGAGTACATGTAGGCGGTGTCGGTGGCGAATTCGGCTGCGCAGGTATCAACGCGCTTGTAGACCGGGAAGATCTCCAGCTTGTGGCGATGGGTGCGCAGGTTCTTCTCGGTCACACCCAGCAGCTTGGCCAGGCGCTGGTCGGAGAAGCCTTTGCGCTTGAGACGGAACATCAAGTCGCGGTCGATAGACGACAGACCGAGGGTCTTGACCTTCTCTTCTTCCTTGATCAGATCTTCGATCTGCACAAGGAACCACGGGTCGATCATGTTCATGCCGAAGATATCTTCGACGCTCAGGCCGGCACGGAAGGCGTCAGCCACATACCAGATACGCTCGGCGCCCGGCACGGTCAGCTCGCGCTTGAGGATGCTCATGCTTTCCGGATTGCTCAGGTCGAGCTTCTCGTCCAGGCCGCAAACACCGACTTCCAGGCCACGCAGGGCTTTCTGCAGGGACTCCTGGAAAGTGCGACCGATCGCCATGACTTCACCGACAGACTTCATCTGGGTGGTCAGGCGCGCATCAGCCTTGGCGAACTTCTCGAAGGCAAAGCGCGGCAGCTTGGTCACGACGTAGTCGATAGACGGCTCGAAAGACGCCGGCATAGCGCCGCCCGTGATTTCGTTTTGCAGCTCGTCCAGGGTGTAACCGATCGCCAGCTTGGCAGCGATACGCGCAATCGGGAAACCGGTAGCTTTCGAAGCCAGTGCCGAAGAACGCGATACACGCGGGTTCATCTCGATCACGACCATGCGGCCTGTGTCCGGGCAGATACCGAACTGAACGTTGGAACCACCGGTTTCAACGCCGATCTCACGCAATACCGCCAACGAGGCGTTGCGCATGATCTGGTATTCCTTATCCGTCAGGGTCTGCGCCGGAGCAACAGTGATCGAGTCACCGGTGTGCACACCCATCGGGTCGAAGTTTTCGATGGAGCAAACGATGATGCAGTTGTCCTTCTTATCGCGGACAACCTCCATCTCATACTCTTTCCAGCCGATCAGGGATTCGTCGATCAACAGCTCCTTGGTCGGAGACAGGTCCAGGCCACGGGCACAGATTTCTTCGAACTCTTCACGGTTGTAAGCAATGCCACCACCGGTGCCACCCATGGTGAAGGACGGGCGGATGATGCATGGGAAGCCCAGCTTTTCGAGAACCGCGTTGGCCTCTTCCATGCTGTGGGCAATACCGGAGCGCGGGCAGTCAAGGCCGATGGACTTCATGGCCTTGTCGAAGCGCGAACGGTCTTCAGCCTTGTCGATGGTGTCGGCATTGGCACCGATCATCTCCACGCCGAACTTCTCCAGGACACCTTCGCGCTCCAGGTCCAGGGCGCAGTTCAACGCCGTCTGGCCACCCATGGTCGGCAGCAGCGCGTCCGGACGCTCTTTCTCGATGATCTTGGCCACGGTCTGCCACTTGATCGGTTCGATGTAGGTGGCGTCGGCCATGGCCGGGTCGGTCATGATCGTGGCCGGGTTGGAGTTCACCAGGATGACGCGGTAGCCCTCCTCGCGCAGGGCTTTACAGGCCTGGGCTCCGGAGTAGTCGAATTCGCAGGCCTGGCCGATCACGATCGGGCCAGCGCCGAGAATCAGGATGCTTTTTATGTCTGTACGTTTTGGCATGGGTTTGTCACTCAAATCCGCAGGTCAGTCGGCAAGCCGTCATGAACAATCTTTGAAAAGCCTGCGGGGGCCACCGAAGCTCGGGGCCGCCCGCAGGCCAGTCAGTCAGCGTCGCTTGGCCATCTCATTAATGAAACGGTCGAACAGCGGCGCTACGTCGTTCGGGCCCGGGCTGGCTTCAGGGTGGCCCTGGAAGCTGAACGCGCTCTTGTCGGTGCGCTCGATGCCCTGCAGGGAACCGTCGAACAGCGACTTGTGAATGGCGCGCACGTTGCTTGGCAAGGTGGCTTCATCTACCGCAAAACCGTGGTTCTGGCTGGTGATCATCACAATGCCGGTATCCAGGTCTTGTACCGGGTGGTTTGCACCATGGTGGCCGTGCCCCATTTTCAGGGTCTTGGCGCCGGAGGCCAGGGCCAGCAACTGGTGGCCCAGGCAGATGCCGAATACCGGGATCTCGGTTTCCAGCACGTCCTTGATGGCCTGGATGGCGTAGTCGCATGGCTCGGGGTCACCCGGGCCGTTGGACAGGAACACACCATCGGGTTGCAGGGCGAGCACGTCGCTGGCCGGGGTCTGTGCCGGCACCACGGTCACGCGGCAACCGCGCTCGACCAGCATGCGCAGGATGTTGTACTTGACGCCGTAGTCGTAGGCGACCACGTGGTAAGGCAACTCGGCAGCATCGATGGTCGCATGGCTGTCAGTCTTCAAATCCCAGACAGTGGAGCGCCACTCGTACTTTTCTTTGACACTGACGACTTTCGCCAGGTCCATGCCCTTCAGGCCAGGGAAACCTTGTGCTGCGGCAATCGCCGCCTCTTCGGAAATATTGTCACCGACCATGATGCAGCCGTTCTGCGAGCCTTTCTCACGCAGGATGCGCGTCAGGCGGCGCGTGTCGATACCGGCGATCGCCACAACATTGTTGGCTTTCAGGTAATCGGACAGCGACATCGTGTTACGCCAGTTGCTCGCAACCAGTGGCAGGTCACGAATTACCAGACCCGCCGACCAGACACGATCAGACTCGACGTCTTCCGGTGTAGTACCGGTGTTGCCGATGTGCGGATAGGTCAGGGTAACGATCTGTTGGGCGTAGGAAGGATCGGTAAGGATTTCCTGATAGCCGGTCATGGCAGTGTTAAACACTACCTCTCCAACGGTTTGACCGTCGGCTCCAATGGCTTCGCCGCGAAAAATGCTGCCATCAGCAAGGGCGAGTATGGCTGGCTTAGTCAAGAAGACCTCCCGTAAATAAAGCCTGAAAGGGCGATCGCAGGTTGTAAAAAAGCGGAGTGACGTATGGACACGTCACCCCGCTTCTTCACTGAATTATTCTGCGCGCTTTTAGTGGACACACTAAAGCTGTAGCTTACAGAAAAAGGCTTTTTTGGTCCACCGCTAATGAGCCTTAAAGGCAGGGGAATGCGACAGGACGTCGCTTAGCGGGTAAAAACGGGGCCTCAGGATAATCGTGGGCCCCAGTTTTAGCTACTGATTAGTGCAGATCCAGCACATCGCGCATGTCGTACAAGCCAGGCTCGCGCCCCTCCAACCAGAGCGCAGCACGTACCGCCCCCTTGGCAAACGTCATGCGACTGGAGGCCTTATGCGTGATCTCCAGGCGTTCGCCTTCGGTGGCGAACAGCACTGTGTGATCGCCCACTACATCACCACCGCGCACGGTCGCAAAGCCAATGGTGTCGCGCGCACGCTCACCTGTATGACCTTCGCGCCCGTACACAGCCACTTTCGACAGATCGCGACCCAACGCATCGGCTATGGCTTCACCCATGCGCAGTGCAGTACCGGAGGGCGCGTCGATCTTGTAACGGTGATGGGTCTCGATTATTTCGATATCCGCCTCATCACCCAGCACACGCGCCGCCAGATCCAGCAGTTTCAGCGACAGGTTCACACCCACGCTGAAGTTGGCGGCAAAGACGATAGGGATGTCCTTGCCCGCCTCCACCAGCAACTGCTTCTGCTCAGCACTCAAGCCTGTCGTGCCAATCACCATGGCTTTGCCCGCCTTGCGGCAGAACGCCAGGTTTTTCAGCATCACATCCGGCAAGGTGAAGTCGATCAATACATCGAACTCGTCAGCCACCTGCCCAAGACTGCCCGACAACGAAACACCGATGCGCCCCAAAGAAGCCAATTCACCGGCATCAGCACCGATCAACGTGCTGCCTGGGCGAACAATCGCCGCGGTCAGCCCAGAGGCCGGCGAACGCTGTTGCACCGCTTCGACCAGTGTCTTGCCCATGCGCCCGGCAGCGCCCATTACGGCTATACGTCGCATATCACTTCCTTACAGGTCGCCGAAGAAGCGCTTCACGCCATCGAAAAAGCCAGTGGTTTTCGGCGAGTGGGAATCGTCACCCTCCAGCGAACTACGGAATTCTTCGAGCAATTCGCGCTGACGACGCCCCAGGTTAACGGGGGTTTCCACCGCTACGCGGCACATCAGGTCGCCAGCAGCACCACCGCGTACCGGCGCAACGCCTTTACCACGAATGCGGAACTGCTTTCCGGTTTGAGTACCTTCAGGAATCTTGAGCTTGACCCTACCATCAAGGGTCGGAATTTCCAGCTCGCCACCCAAGGCTGCATCGACAAAGCTGATCGGCACTTCGCAGAACAAATGCTTGCCATCGCGCTGGAAGATCGAATGCTCGCGCACATTGATCACCACGTACAGATCGCCCGTCGGACCGCCTTGGGTACCCGCCTCGCCTTCGCCCGACAGGCGAATACGATCACCGGTATCCACACCTGCCGGCACTTTCACCGAGAGGGTCTTGTACTCTTCGACGCGGCCTTCGCCGTGGCAGGAGTCGCACGGATCAGAAATGATCTTGCCCTGACCATGGCAACGCGGGCAGGTTTGCTGCACCGAGAAGAAGCCCTGCTGCATGCGCACCTGACCGATACCACCACAGGTCGGGCAAGTAATCGGCGAGGAGCCTTTCTTCGCACCCGAACCGTCGCACGGCTTGCAATTGACCAGCGTCGGTACACGGATATTGACGCTGGTACCGCGTACGGCCTCTTCCAGGTTCAGTTCCAGGGTGTAGCGCAGGTCACTGCCACGCTGGGCACCGCCACGCTGACCACCGCGACCACCACCAAAGAAGTCGCTGAACACGTCGCCAAAAATATCGGAGAAGTTCTGGCCACCAAAACCGGCACCGCCGCCGCCCATGCTCGGGTCGACGCCGGCATGCCCATACTGGTCGTAAGCCGCACGCTTATTGGGATCACACAGGCATTCGTAGGCCTCGTTGGCCTCCTTGAACATCTCTTCGGATTCTTTGTTATCCGGATTACGGTCCGGGTGGTGCTTCATCGCCAGGCGGCGGTAGGCCTTTTTCAGGTCCGCCTCGCTGGCCCCGCGCTCCACACCCAATACTTCGTAATAGTCACGCTTTGCCATAAGTCTTTGCACTCTTAAGGACGTCCGGCCTGGCCCTCCTGAACCCTGCCAAACTCGTTGAGCCCCAATACAGGCCCGGACCCAACTCACGTCAATTCAACGATCCTGGTCATTACTGCTTTCAGCCAGGGACCCGGCCAAAAACGCGGTGATTGTCATTCGGAAAGCAGGAGCATTCCCGGTCACACCGCCAGCATCCGAGCGTTGTCGCATGCTGTAAAAATTCGCATACCCCAGACACGCCAACGCGGGAGCTAGCTCCCGCGCGGCGACATCCTACCAGTCACCGCTTGTCAGCGGTCAACCGGACAACCAACTTACTTGTTGTCTTTAACTTCTTCGAACTCGGCATCGACAACATCATCGTGCTTGGCTTCAGGCTCTGCTTGTTGCGCAGCACCGTCAGCCGGCTGAGCTTGTTCGGCGTACATTTTCTGAGCGACCGGCGCGGAGACTTTCGACAGTTCCTCAACCTTCGCCTCGATGGCGGCCTTGTCGTCGCCCTTGATGGCAGCTTCCAGGGCAACCACTGCTGCTTCGATTGCAGTTTTCTCTTCGGCAGTCACTTTGTCGCCAGCATCAGCGATCATCTTGCGAGTCGAGTGAACCAGCGCATCACCCTGGTTGCGAGCACCGGCCAACTCTTCGAACTTCTTGTCCGCTTCAGCATTGGTTTCGGCATCACGGATCATCTGTTGAATTTCTTCATCAGACAGGCCGGAGTTGGCCTTGATGGTGATTTTCTGCTCTTTGCCGGTAGCCTTGTCCTTCGCGCCAACGTGCAGGATGCCGTTGGCGTCGATGTCGAAGGTCACTTCGATCTGTGGCACGCCACGTGGTGCTGGTGGAATCTCAGCCAGGTCGAACTTGCCCAGGGACTTGTTCTGGGCGGCTTGCTTACGCTCACCTTGCAGCACGTGAATAGTCACGGCGCCCTGGTTGTCATCAGCAGTCGAGAACACTTGGGATTTCTTGGTAGGAATCGTGGTGTTTTTCTCGATCAGCGCAGTCATCACGCCACCCATGGTTTCGATACCCAGGGTCAGCGGGCTTACGTCCAGCAGCAGTACGTCTTTCACGTCACCAGCCAGTACCGCACCCTGGATCGCAGCACCCATGGCAACGGCTTCGTCAGGGTTGACGTCTTTACGTGCTTCTTTGCCGAAGAACTCGGTTACCAGCTTTTGCACCAAAGGCATACGGGTCTGGCCGCCAACCAGGATCACGTCGTTGATCGAGCCAACATCGATGCCGGAGTCTTTCAGCGCAATACGGCAAGGTTCGATAGTGCGCTGAACCAGGTCTTCAACCAGCGCTTCGAGCTTGGAGCGCGAGATCTTCACGTTCAAGTGCTTAGGACCGGTTGCGTCTGCAGTGATGTACGGCAGGTTGACGTCGGTCGACTGAGCGGAAGACAGCTCGATCTTGGCTTTCTCAGCGGCTTCTTTCAGGCGCTGCATGGCCAGCGGGTCACCCTTGAGGTTCATGCCGCTTTCTTTCTTGAATTCATCAACGAGGTAGTCGATCAGACGAATGTCAAAGTCTTCACCACCCAGGAAGGTATCGCCGTTGGTGGCCAACACTTCGAACTGGTGCTCGCCGTCAACTTCAGCGATCTCGATCACGGAAACGTCGAAGGTACCGCCACCCAGGTCATAAACGATCACAGTGTGATCGCCCTTGGCCTTGTCCATGCCGTAAGCCAGTGCGGCTGCGGTAGGTTCGTTGATGATGCGTTTTACGTCGAGGCCCGCGATGCGGCCGGCGTCTTTGGTTGCCTGGCGCTGGCTGTCGTTGAAGTAGGCCGGAACGGTGATCACCGCTTCAGTCACGGCTTCACCGAGGTAGTCTTCGGCAGTCTTCTTCATCTTCTTCAAGATTTCAGCCGAGATTTGCGGCGGCGACATTTTCTGGCCGTTTACTTCAACCCAGGCGTCACCGTTGTCGGCCTTGGCGATTTTGTAAGGCACCATCTTGATGTCTTTCTGTACAACTTCTTCGTCGAACTTACGACCGATCAGACGCTTTACCGCGTACAGGGTGTTATGCGGGTTAGTTACAGCCTGACGCTTGGCCGACTGGCCGACGAGGATTTCACCGTCGTTCGCGTAAGCAATGATCGACGGAGTGGTACGTGCGCCTTCGGCGTTTTCGATAACCTTTGCAACGCCGTTTTCCAGCACGGAGACGCAGGAGTTGGTGGTCCCCAGGTCAATACCGATAATTTTGCCCATGATTTACTCTCCCGAAACTTTAATTTTTTTGCCGCAGCAGTGGTGGCTAACCGCGGTAGTACTTAAACGCTTGACTTATAGATGGGGGCCTTGCGGCGGATTTCAAGCCTGCTCATCAATAGAAGGTGCAGGAGGTGCATCGGCGGCAGGAGCCTTGCTCACCACCACCATTGCCGGGCGCATCAAGCGACCGTTGAGTTGGTAGCCCTTCTGGAACACCTTCATCACGCTATTAGGCTCCAGGTCGTGACTTTCCTGCATGGCCATGGCCTGGTGGTGCTCAGCGTTGAAAGGCTCACCGCCTTGCGGATCGATAGCTTCCAGCTGATAACGCTTCAGGGTGTCCTGGAACATTTTCAGGGTCAGCTCGATGCCTTCGCGCATTGGGCGGATGTTTTCGTCGTCCGGGTTGGACAGCTCAAGACCACGCTCCAGGCTGTCGATGATCGGCAACAGATCACCGGCGAATTTTTCCAGCGCGAATTTATGAGCCTTCTCTACGTCCTGCTCGGCACGGCGGCGGACGTTCTGCAGATCGGCGGCAACACGCAAAGATTGATCCTGCGCAGCGGACAATTGCTCTTCGAGCACTTGCACGCGTGTCGCCAGCTCATCACCGGCAGCCGCGTTGGCGTCTGGAGTTTGCGTATCCTGCGTCTGTTCGTCAGCCATAGATCTCTCCTTTCAAAATCATGCGCGAACTCAACTCGCGCTTCTGTTCCGGTATATGGGGCCACAATTTCCAGGTTCAAGGGCGCAGGCGTTACCAAAAGTCTTTCGCATGTTCTGGATCATTTCCTGCGCGTTCATTCCGCATTGCGCTAAAAAAACGCATTGATCAAGCAAATCGAGCTAAGCATCGGGATTGTCAGCCCAGAATAAAACACTGTATAAATAACCAGACCTAAAGCCTGGGAGCGGCCGTCATGCTGGTGCACCTGTCTGTACACAACTACGCCATTGTTGAACACCTGGACCTTGAACTGGATCGCGGGATGAGCGTAATCACAGGCGAGACCGGCGCCGGCAAGTCGATCATGCTCGACGCTCTGGGCCTGACCCTCGGCGACCGCGCCGACAGTGGCGTGGTACGCCCTGGCTCTGACAAAGCCGATATCCTGGCCACCTTCGACCTTGCGGATATTCCTGAAGCCGAGGCATGGCTGGCCGAGCGTGACCTCAATAATGAAGGGCCCTGCATTCTGCGTCGGGTGATCACTGCCGAAGGGCGCTCCCGCGGCTATATCAACGGCACCCCTTGCCCCCTGGGCGACTTGAAAGCGCTGGGGGAGCTGCTTATTGATATCCACAGCCAGCATGAGCACCAATCCCTGCTGAAAACCGATACCCACCGCCGCCTGCTCGATGAATACGCCGGCGCCACCGATCTTGCCCGTCAAGTTCAACTCGCGGCCCAACGCTGGCGCCAGACGCGCCAGGAGCTGGAACGCCTCTCCAACTCCGGCGATGAACAACGTGCCCGCCACCAGTTGCTCAGCTATCAGCTGGAAGAGCTCGAAAGCCTGGGCCTGGGTGAGAACGAGCTGGAGCAGCTTGAGCAGGAACACAAGAACCTGACCAATGCCGAGACCCTGCTAGGTATATGCCGCCAGGTGGTCGAGCAATGCAGTGAGAGCGATTCCGGCAATGTACTCAACGCACTGACCGCCAGCCTCAATCGCCTGTCCAGTGTGAACAACGCTTCCGGTTCGCTGAGTGAAGCCACCACCCTGCTGACCAGCGCACAGATCCAGGTTGAGGAGGCGGTCGGCGAACTGAATCGTTTCCTGGACCATTTCGATGCCGATCCAGCGCGCCTGCAGGAAATAGAAGAGCGCCTGGATACTATCTATACCCTGGCACGCAAGCATCGAATCCAGCCCACTGAAGTCGCCGCCATGCAGCAGAAACTGCTGGATGAAATCGAGACGCTGAACGCGAACGACGAATCCATCGAGCGACTGGGCGAGGAACTCGCTTCGTTTGCCCGCCATTATCAAGAAAAGGCCCGGGAATTGAGCGACCTGCGCCATCAAGCAGCCACCAGCCTGGCCAGCGCCGTTGAGCAAGAAATCCAGCGCCTGGGCATGCCAGGCGGGCGCTTCACCATCGAACTACGCGCAAACGCCAGTCACGAACTGCAACCCCATGGGCTGGAGCAAGTAGAACTGCTGGTCAGCGCCAACCCCGGGCAACCACTCAAAGCCCTGGCCAAAGTCGCGTCCGGCGGCGAGCTGTCGCGAATCAGCCTGGCGATCCAAGTGATTACCGCCCAAACCTCACGAGTGCCGACGCTGGTATTCGACGAGGTAGACGTTGGCATTGGCGGGCCGACCGCTGAGATTGTCGGCCAGTTGTTGCGCCGCCTGGGGGATCGTGGACAGGTGCTTACGGTGACTCACTTGCCGCAAGTGGCCGCCCAGGGTCATCAGCATTTATTTGTGCACAAGGTGCGAGGCAATGACGCGACGCATACGGCCGTCTCCAAGCTGAACAAATCGGAGCGGGTAGAAGAGGTCGCGCGGATGCTCGGCGGTATCGACTTGACCAAGGAGTCCTTGGCTCACGCGAAAAAAATGGTCGTGGCGGCGAAGGCCTGAACTGATATTTCCCTTCTTATAGAAAGCACGAAGGCGACCCTGGGGTCGCCTTCAATCGTTTCACAGAGCAAATCTGCGTCGATTTTTACTTTTTCTTACGGATGTACAACACCAGATTATGATCGACCAAATCGAACCCATGCTCCTCAGCAATCTTATGCTGCAGCGCCTCGATTTCAGGACTGGTGAACTCGATAACCTCATTGGTATCCAGGTCAACCATGTGGTCATGGTGACCACCGTCGGCCAATTCGAACACCGCATGACCGCCGTCGAAATTATGACGAACCACCAGCCCTGCGGCTTCAAACTGGGTCAGCACACGGTAAACCGTGGCCAAGCCGACGTCCTCGTTAGACTCCATCAGCGCCTTGTAGACATCCTCGGCACTCATGTGGCGCTGCTCAGCAGAATCGAGCATTTGTAGAATCTTGACTCGTGGCAGAGTCACTTTGAGACCGGCTTTGCGTAGTTCGCTATTTTCAACCATGGTTAGCTTTCTCGCGGATGCTGCTTCGCAGCTTCTCTTAATACGGGTATGATCGGCGTTTACGTTGTCCCAGCCAAGATAGTGGAAGTCGCCCACCGATGCAAAACACCAAGCTCTTGCTAACCAGTTTCACCTTTGTGGGACTGCTCGCACTCGCCGGTTGTTCATTCCCCGGGGTTTACAAAATCGACATCCAGCAGGGCAATGTCGTCACGCAGGACATGATAGACCAGTTACGCCCGGGAATGACCCGACGGCAAGTACGGTTTATCATGGGCAACCCCCTGCTGACCGACACTTTCCATGCCGATCGCTGGGATTATCTCTATAGCCTCCAGCCAGGTGGCGGTGAACGCCAACAGGAGCGCGTCAGTGTCGTCTTCAACGGCAATGACCAGCTTGTCAGCCTGTCCGGTGACTTCATGCCTGGCGTGAGCCGCGATGAAGCGCTGCTGGGCAAAGACAGCGGCACCAACGTGACCGCACCTGTGCAGGAAGCTGAAAAGCCGAAATCCGAGGTGCCGGCCAAGCCAGGCTCGCTGCTGGACCAGATCCAGAAAGACGTCGACGGCGTGGAAACTGTTCCCGTCCCGACGCCACAACCTCTGGACACCGACCCGCAGTAATTTTGCGGCGCTCGATAAAAAGCCCGGCATGCCGGGCTTTTTGTTGTCTGCCATTTGGCCGGCTTATAAATTTTGCTGTCTGCTCATCGCAGCTTTAGCCGCACGCAGCCTGCGTACTTCCTTGGGGTCCGCCAGCAATGGTCGGTAGATTTCAATTCGATCACCGGGCTGCACAGCACGCACATCAGCGTCCGCCACCACCTTACCGAAGATTCCCAGCGGGCAGTCAGCCAACATCAATTGAGGAAAGTGCTCGGCTATTCCCGACGCCAGGACCGCCGCCCTCAAGCTGGTGCCCACGGGCATTGTCACCGCCAACAGAACCTGGCGATCCACCGCCGCATACACCACTTCAATCTCAACCATGCAGTTGCTTGGCCCGCTGGCAGAACGCGTCCACCAGCGTATTAGCGGCCTGATTGAACAAAGGCCCCAGCGTGGCACGCACAATGGGCCCGGCATAATCAAAAGACAAATCCAGGCTGATCTTGCAGGCTTTATCCGTCAGCGCCTTGAATACCCACACCCCATGCAACTGAGTGAAAGGCCCCTCCTGCAGATTCATTTCGATGGATTTGCCAGGCACCAGCACATTGCGCGTCACAAAATGCTGGCTAAGACCGCCCTTGGCGACCCCGACACTGGCAACCATGTGCTCGTCACTGCTCTCCAAGACCTCGGCAGTCGAGCACCAAGGCAGGAATTCCGGGTAACGCGCCACGTCGTTGACCAGGTCATAGAGCGCCTGCGCTGGATAGGGCAACAGGGCCGAACGTTGAATATGCGTCGTCATGTGAGCGTTACTTCCACTGCTGAGCGGCAAACATCGCGAAAGTACAGCCCGATCCGCGAGAGAAAAAAACCTAAGAACTGCCCGTATTGTCCGGGATTCGTCCAACACGCTCAAGCACGCAGGTTGACCGTAGCCGACACGCTCGCAACTCCCTATAATGCCGCCCCTATGGCTAAACAAAAGAAACACCCCACAGGGACCATCGCGCAAAATAAAAAGGCGCGACACGATTACTTCATCGAACATCGGTTCGAGGCTGGTCTGGTCCTGGCCGGCTGGGAAGTAAAGAGTCTGCGTGCCAGCAAACTGCAGCTGGTCGACAGTTATGTGCTGCTCAAGGATGGCGAGGCATGGCTGCTCGGCAGTCATATCACCCCGCTGACCACCGCGAGCACCCACGTGATTGCCGACCCGGTGCGCACGCGCAAGCTATTGCTTAACGCCCGCGAACTGGAAAAGCTCGCCGCGGCTGTGCAGCAAAAAGGTTACGCCTGCGTTTGCTTGTCGTGGTACTGGAGCAAGCACCTGGTCAAGTGCGAAATCGCACTGGGCAAGGGCAAGAAGGAATACGACAAGCGCGATACCGAACGCGAGCGCGATTCCAATCGTGAACTGCATCGCGCCGTGCGCAACAAGGGTAAGGAAGAATAACCCTTGCGACGATGTAGCCTCGGGCACCTTGCCCGGGGCTACATGCCCTTGCGTCGTTCCGCCCGCGCTACACGCTGAACCTCCTGACGTACTTCCTCCAGCACTTCCTGCACATACAACAGGTGACGTGTCGAAACTTCGCGCGCCTGCTCGGCTCGCCCCTCAATGATTGCCAGGTACAAATCCCGATGCTGACTGATCAGCATGTCGCGGGTCTCTGTACGCTGTTGGTACATGCCGCCGATGTTGGTCACCACGTTCCGCTTGAGCAGGTCGAACAAGCCGCGAATGGTGTGCAGCAATACGGCGTTATGGCTGGCCTCGGCAATCGCCAAGTGAAACCTTGCATCCGCGGCGCCCTCCTCCACTCGGCTCACCTCATCGGCTCGCGCATAACAATCCTGCAGCGCCTCAAAAGCCGCCGTCAGTCGTTCACGGTCGACCTCCGTGGCACGCAACGCCGCGTAATAGGCACAGGAAGCCTCCAGGGTCTGGCGAAACTCCAAAAGGTCCCGCTGTGCCTCGGGATTGTTTTCCAACAAATGCAGCAGCGGATCGCTGAAGGTCGACCCCAAGGAATCCACCACATAGTTGCCACCGCCCTGGCGACTGACCAGCAACCCCTTGGCCGCCAGTTTCTGGATCGCCTCACGCAATGACGGGCGCGACACACCAAACTGTTCAGCCAAAGCGCGCTCGGCCGGCAAGCGCTCGCCTGACTTCAACGTGCCCTCAAGGATCATGCCCTCAAGCTGCTCGACAATGTCATCAGACAAACGGCGCTGACGCACCTGATCAAACCCCATAACTCACTCTCCACGATCCCGACCACTCGCCGGGCCTTCTATTCTGGCCTATCGCTGCGCTTGCAGCACCTATCAGAACGCCTTTGATTCATCCGATCAGAGCACCTCCCATCACGCCCTAAGACCAAAGTTTCGCGAGCGGCAAATTGACACACCCCTGCAATGCCTCTTAATCTAGCCCACAGCGAGTGTAAATTGGTATTACCAATTATCCAAGCACACAAACAACAACAAAATCAGGGGCCACCCCATATGCAAACCTGGCAACAGCTCTACAGCCCTCTCGGCAGCCTCGGCTTGTCCGCAATGGCCGCCGTCATTCCCATCGTGTTCTTCTTCCTGGCCCTGGCTGTGTTTCGCCTTAAAGGTCATGTGGCTGGCAGCATCACCCTGGCGCTGTCGATCCTGGTCGCCATCTTCGCCTTCCAGATGCCAGTAGACATGGCCCTGGCTGCAGCCGGTTATGGCTTTGCCTACGGCTTGTGGCCCATCGCCTGGATCATCGTGGCGGCGGTATTCCTCTACAAATTGACGGTCAAGAGCGGTCAGTTCGAGATCATCCGCAGCTCGGTCTTGTCGATCACCGACGACCAGCGCCTGCAGGTACTGCTGATCGGCTTTTGCTTTGGTGCTTTCCTGGAAGGCGCCGCCGGTTTCGGTGCGCCCGTGGCGATCACCGCCGCGCTGCTGGTCGGCCTGGGTTTCAACCCGCTGTACGCCGCCGGCCTGTGCCTGATTGCCAACACCGCGCCAGTGGCCTTCGGTGCATTGGGCATTCCGATCATCGTCGCAGGCCAGGTCACCGGCATTGATGCGTTCAAGATCGGCGCCATGACCGGCCGACAATTGCCCTTGCTGTCGCTGTTCGTACCCTTCTGGCTGGTGTTCATGATGGACGGCCTGCGCGGTGTTCGCGAAACCTGGCCAGCGGCATTGGTGGCTGGCTTGAGCTTTGCCATCACCCAGTACTTCACCTCCAACTTCATTGGCCCGGAACTGCCAGACATCACCTCGGCGCTCGCCAGCCTGATTGCCCTGACGCTGTTCCTGAAGGTCTGGCAGCCTAAGCGCACCGCAGGCGCACAGATTGCCGGCGCCACCTCCAGCGTAGCGGTCACTTCCAGCATCGGCGGCTTCGGTTTGCCACGCAGTACAGTGATTTCGCCCTACAGCCTGGGGCAGATTTTCAAGGCCTGGTCACCGTTCCTGATCCTGACCGTGCTGGTAACCATCTGGACCCTCAAGCCCTTCAAGGCCATGTTCGCCGCGGGCGGTTCGATGTACAGCTGGGTCTTCAACTTTGCGATCCCTCACCTGGATCAACTGGTGATCAAAGTCGCCCCCATCGTGACCAACCCGACCGCCATCCCGGCCGTATTCAAGCTCGACCCGATTTCGGCCACCGGCACCGCGATTTTCTTCTCCGCACTAGTCTCCATGCTGGTGTTGAAAATTGACGTTAAAACTGGTCTTACCACTTTAAAAGAAACTTTCTTTGAGCTGCGTTGGCCGATCCTGTCCATTGGCATGGTGCTGGCGTTTGCTTTCGTGACCAACTATTCGGGCATGTCCTCGACCATGGCCCTGGTGCTGGCCGGCACCGGCGCAGCCTTCCCGTTCTTTTCGCCATTCCTTGGCTGGCTGGGGGTTTTCCTGACAGGCTCCGATACCTCATCCAACGCCCTGTTCAGCTCATTGCAAGCCACCACCGCCCACCAGATCGGTGTCAATGACACCCTGCTGGTAGCGGCGAACACCAGCGGCGGCGTGACCGGCAAAATGATCTCGCCGCAATCGATCGCCGTGGCCTGCGCCGCCACCGGCCTGGTAGGCAAGGAATCCGACCTGTTCCGCTTTACCCTCAAGCACAGCCTGTTTTTTGCCACCATCGTCGGGCTGATCACCTTGGCGCAGGCCTACTGGTTCACCGGTATGCTGGTGCACTGAGACCTGCACGTAATAGGGTAAGAATCGACGCCGGATAACGATTCCGGCGTCTGCTATTTCTGGAGGACCGATGAGCCTGCCTGCTGCTTTTATCAGCGACGTCGCACAACTGATCCCGAAAGATCGTCGTTTCGACGACGCACTTTCCACCCTGGCCTTCGGCACCGACGCCAGCTTTTACCGCCTGATCCCACAGCTGGTGATCCGCGTGGAGTCAGAAGACGAAGTGGTCGCACTGCTGCAACTGGCCCAGCGTGATCACGCGCCGGTCACCTTTCGCGCCGCCGGCACCAGCCTGTCCGGGCAGGCCATCAGCGACTCGGTGCTGATCGTGCTGGGAGACAACTGGAACCATCGCGAAATCCGCGGGCAAGGCACTCAGATACGCCTGCAGCCGGGCGTCATCGGTGCCCAGGCCAACGCCTGGCTCGCGCCATTCGGGCGCAAGATCGGGCCGGACCCAGCGTCGATCAATGCCTGCAAGATTGGCGGTATCGTCGCCAACAATGCCAGTGGCATGTGCTGCGGCACGGCGCAGAATACCTACCACACCCTGGCGGGCATCCGCCTGGTACTGGCCGATGGCAGCCGCCTGGACACGGAAGACGCCGCCAGCGTGCAAGCCTTCCGCCAAACCCACAGCGCGTTGCTTGAGCGCCTGGCCACATTAGGCCGTGAGACGCGGGAAAATACTGAGCTTGCGGCAAAGATCCGCCACAAATACCGTCTGAAAAATACCACCGGCCTTTCACTCAATGCCCTGGTGGATTTCGATGACCCGCTGGATATTCTCAGCCACCTGCTGGTGGGCTCCGAGGGCACCCTGGGGTTTATCAGTGCCGTCACCTACGACACGGTGGTCGATCACCCGAACAAAGCCTCGGCGCTGATTGTATTCCCGGATGTCGAGACCTGCTGCAACGCGGTAACGGTACTGAAAACCCAGCCGGTCTCAGCGGTTGAACTGATGGATCGACGCAGCATGCGCTCGGTGCAGAACAAGCCGGGCATGCCCGCATTCGTACAACACTTATCGGAAAACGCCTGCGCACTGCTGATCGAATCCCGGGCCGCCTCGCCCGCATTACTGCACGAACAACTGACACTGATCATGGCTTCCCTGGCGGCGTTTCCCGTAGAGAAACAGGTCGATTTCACCGAAGACCCCGTGGAAAACGCTCGCTTGTGGGCGATCCGCAAAGACACCTTCCCCGCCGTAGGCGCCGTGCGCAAGACCGGCACCACCGTGATCATCGAAGACGTCACCTTCCCCGTAGAGCAACTGGCGATTGGCGTGAACCGCTTGATCGAACTGTTCGACAAACATCACTACGACGAAGCCATCCTTTTCGGACACGCCCTGGAAGGCAATCTGCACTTTGTGTTCACCCAGGGCTTCAACAGCCGCGAAGAAGTCACACGCTATCAAGCGTTCATGGATGATGTCGCGCAGTTGGTGGCGGTTGAATTTGGTGGCTCGCTGAAAGCCGAACACGGCACCGGCCGCAACATGGCACCGTTCGTCGAGCTGGAATGGGGCAGCGACGCCTACCAGCTGATGTGGCAACTCAAGCGCCTGCTCGACCCCAACGGTATTCTCAACCCGGATGTAGTACTCAGCGACGATCCGCAGATTCACCTCAAACACCTCAAGCCCTTGCCTGCCGCCGATGAGCTTGTGGATAAGTGCATCGAGTGTGGGTTCTGCGAGCCGGTGTGCCCGTCAAAGGGCCTTACGTTGAGCCCACGCCAACGCATCGTGATCTGGCGCGATATTCAGGCCAAGCAACGCGCGGGGGTCGACACCACCGAGCTGGAAGCGGCCTACCACTACCAAGGCATCGAGACCTGTGCCGCGACCGGGCTCTGCGCCCAACGCTGCCCTGTCGGTATCAACACCGGTGACCTGGTGAAAAAGCTGCGCAGCCGCGAGGCCGACCGTACGAAAACCGCCGAATGGCTTGCCAGCCATTTCTCCATGGCGCTGCAAGGCGCACGCTTTACCCTGCACGTCGCCAATGGCGCACGCATGCTGCTGGGAGCACCGCGCCTGGCGAAGTGGTCGGCCACGGTGACCAAATTGTCCAAAGGCCAGGTTCCGCAGTGGACCAACGCCATGCCTCAACCGGAAAAAGCCATTCGCTTCAGCCCAGCGGTGTCGGACGAGCGCCCGCGAGTGGTGTATCTGGCCGCCTGCGTCTCACGCGCCATGGGTCCGGCAGCCGGGGATAAAGAGCAGATGTCGCTGTACGATAAAACCCGCAATTTATTGGAAAAAGCCGGTTACCAAGTCGTCTTCCCCGACAACCAAGACAGCCTGTGCTGCGGCCAACCCTTCGCCTCCAAAGGTTACGCCGAGCAGGCTGAACACAAGCGCCAGGAACTGATCGGCGCCCTGCTCCACGCCAGCCGTGGCGGCCTTGACCCGATCTACTGTGACACCAGCCCATGCACACTGCGACTGGTGCAAGACCTGGGCGAAACTCGCCTGGACCTCTACGACCCGGTGCGCTTCATCCGCACCCACCTCATGGACCGCCTCGACTTCACCCCCCAGGAAGCGCCCATCGCCGTACACGTCACCTGCAGTACCCAACACCTGGGCGAAAGCCAGGCGCTGATCGAACTGGCCCGGCGCTGCGCAAAAACCGTGGTAATCCCCAAAGGCATTCATTGCTGCGGCTTTGCCGGCGACAAAGGCTTTACCACGCCGGAACTCAACGCCCACTCCCTGCGTTCGCTCAAGGACGCCGTGCAACATTGCAGCGAAGGCATCTCCACCAGCCGCACCTGCGAGATCGGCCTGAGCCAGCATGGCGGCATTGATTACCACGGTTTGGTCTACCTGGTGGACCGGGTCACCCGCGCACGCGCTCACTAACCCTGCAAAAAAACAGAACCCTGGCGCGCCAGCGCAGTCATCTGCATAGGCCTCGACGAACGAGGCTCATCAGTGATGTCGCTGGCAGCGGTTAAACGCCAGCAGCGTCGAGCCCTTTTGCGCAAGGAGATACCCTATGAAGCGTTCCGCTCTTGCTGGCTTGTTTATTACCGCTGCGATGCTCGCCTCCCCTGCTTTCGCTGCCGGTGACAAAGACCTGTGCCAGATCAACCTGGACAAAATCAACAACGGCAAGGCCCTGCTGGCCACCGACACCAGCGGCAAAAGCGGCGAAATCGACACCGCCGTTTCCCAGGCCAAGGCCGCCCTCGCGGCCGGTGATGAGAAGAAGTGCATCGAAATCACCTCCAAGGCCCTGCAGGACCTGCAAAACAGCGACAAAGGCGGCCAGTAAGCGATAGGGCCAACCTTCGGGTTGGCCTTCGCTGACCTTTTGGCGTACACTGCACAGGCTTGTCACTCACTAAGAAACAACGAGTTACAAGCACGGGGCCGTTTAGGATTCGACGCCGGTTGCGAAACTTTAGGTGCATGCCGAGTTGGTAACAGAACTCGTAAATCCACTGTTGCAACTTCTTATAGTTGCCAATGACGAAAACTACGGCCAGGAACTCTCTTTCGCTGCGTAAGCAGCCTTAGATCCTGAGCTTCTGGTACCTTCGGGTCCAGCAATCACCAGGGGATGTCTGTAAACCCAAAGTGATTGTCATATAGAACAGAATCGCCGTGCAGTACGTTGTGGACGAAGCGGCTAAAACTTACACAACTCGCCCAAAGCACCCTGCCCTTCGGGTCGCTGAGGGTTAACTTAATAGAAACGGCTACGCATGTAGTACCGACAGCGGAGTACTGGCGGACGGGGGTTCAAATCCCCCCGGCTCCACCAACTTTACATCTAAAGACGTCCACGGACGTCTTTTTTTGTGCCTGAAACCTAACAAAATCAAGGCTTTAGGGTCTACCGGCGTCCATGGACGTCCGGCACAATCCACGACATCTGGTATTCCAGATGGTATTCCAAGCCCTTCAGTGGTAATTTTTGGAATACCAATTGATGTCATGGAACACCTCATGTGCGCCCAAGCCACCCGCCTCTCTGACCGCCAACTCAAAGCGGTAAAGCCGAAAGACAAGGACTACGTCCTCAGTGATGGAGACGGTCTACAGCTGCGTGTGAGGGTCAATGGCTCTACGCTATGGAACTTCAACTACCGGCAGCCGATTACCAAAAACCGCATCAATATGGGCCTCGGCACCTACCCAGAACTCTCGCTCGCTCAAGCTAGGAAGAAAACGGTCGAAGCCAGAGAACTTCTCGCTCATGGCATCGACCCGAAAGAACAACGTAGCGAGCTGGCGCAAACAAAAAGGCAGGCAACCGAGCACACATTCGAGAACGTGGCGTCTGCCTGGTTTGAACTGAAAAAGGATTCTGTAACTCAGGCTTATGCCGAGGACATCTGGCGCTCGCTCACGCTGCATGTCTTTCCATCGTTGGAAACAACACCTATCTCGCAGATCAATGCCCCGATGGTCATCGAGCTGCTGCGCCCTTTGGAAACCAAAGGCAGCCTGGAAACAGTGAAGCGACTGACCCAACGACTCAACGAGATCATGACCTACGGCGTGAACTCAGGAATGATCTTTGCCAATCCCCTCAGCGGCATCCGGGCCGTTTTCAAGAAGCCGAAAAAGCAGAACATGGCAGCCCTCCGTCCTGAAGAACTGCCAGAACTTATGGTCGCCATCGCCAATGCAAGCATAAAAAGAACAACGCGCTGCCTGATCGAATGGCAACTTCACACCATGACCCGCCCAGCGGAAGCCGCTACGACATCCTGGGCTGACATCGATCTAGACAGGAAAACCTGGACGATCCCAGCGGAACGCATGAAGAAGCGACGTGCTCATGTCATACCACTGACCGAACACGCGCTTGCTCTACTAGAGACGATCAAGCCCTACAGCGGCCACAGAGAGTACGTGTTCCCGGCAGACAGAGACCCACGGGATCATTGCAACAGCCAGACAGCAAACATGGCCCTGAAACGTATGGGTTTTGAAGGTCGATTGGTGAGCCATGGCATGCGCTCCATGGCCAGTACCATCCTGAACGAACAGGGATGGGACCCAGAGCTGATCGAGGTAGCGCTTGCCCACGTCGATAAAGACGAGGTTCGCAGCGCCTATAACCGAGCGGACTACATCGAGCGCAGACGCCCGATGATGGCCTGGTGGAGCGATCACATTCAGGAAGCCGCTACCGGCAACCTGTCTGTGTCAGCTGTCAGAGAGAACCGAGATAAACAAATCGTTTCGATACGCTGATAACCTTTTGGTTCGCATTAGCTTGAAGTGCGCAGTCCAACGGACAAAATGAGATGTTGATTAGCTACCGTGAATGGAACCTGTAATAGAGAACTTTTCGGTAGTTCCGTCTGTACGATTCACCCAGAAGCACTTGGTGCCGAAGTCAGCAGAGCGAACACTGAAACTGGTAACACCTGACCCAATTTTTACCGCAGCATTTGGATGATGCTCCAACGCGGCATGCAGAATCACTGAGTCTTCAGCACTAACTCGGTCACCCAGATCATACCTACGGAGAATGTCCTTCAAATATGCGACAGCATCTCCCTTCTTTTCAAAATGCATGGGACCGAGAGTGATGGGTTTTGCGGGCATATGTAACCTCCAATTCCTTGGTTATTTATTTTCTTTATCAGACAGCCTGAGGCATTCGCGTACTTCGCGAATGATGATGCCTGGAATACCTATTGCCTGGAATTTATCTATACGCTCGGCGATCCATTCCATGCACCCCTCTCTACTTAGGTCGTCTCGAGCAATTTTCTCGTACAAAGCAACAGCGCTCATACGAGAGAGGCCGAGCTCCATCAGCGAGAGGAGTGTCATAGAAGAAACACCAAATTCAAGCTGTGTTCCGATATCCAAACTATCGTCAATAAGATCCTTTCGGCCAATTTCGTTGAGATCTAAGTGCAATACGTCCATGTAGGCTGAAAGGTATTTTGGCGCCTTGAATCGAGCGATTTGCTCCACCAACTCCATAGTTCCTCGGATCAGCTCAGGCAGTTTGAAAGCTCTACCCACGTTTTGGTGCCATTCGATACTATCGCTGATAATCCTGGCTAGCGAGTACCCCTGTAGCCATTTGACGATGATTAGTGCATGTAACTTAACGCGGGACTCGGGGGTGAACGCAAGAAACAAGTGTTCGTTGACTCGCTGCATGATCGTGACGAACCGGTCATAGCTATCGTTACTCGCGACTTCAGCAGGGAGCAGGTTTTCAACATTACCAGGGTAAGCACGAAAAGCGTCAAGAAGGTGTTGAAGGCCAATTGCATTTACCCCTGGGTGCCGAGCGGCCAACTCGACATCGATTTCAATCTGCTTTGCTAGTATCGCCAACGCTTGATCGAGCTTTGCAATCGACGCCGCATCATGGCGTTTCGCAAGGCTAGCCGCTGATATGGAGCCGAGCCGCATAAAAGTAGTCAGCAAGTAAGCACCCACCTGCTCGAACTTATCTGCATCCTCAAGATTAGAGGCGTTTATTAGTCCTCGTCTGGCAAGATAATCTGCCATGCCGTCACCGAGCTCCAGGACAGCATCACTTTCGCGCTTAATAGGATACCGTGAACGATTAGGCACGCCAGTAGGCCAAGCCGTCGAGTCTTCTGGATCAATACAGATAATGTTTCCTTGAAACTCGTCACCCCATCGACCTGCGCGACCAGCCAGGTTCCAGAAATCGTGAGGCTCCATTGGATGACCTTTTCCTTTACGCGGCCCACGCACCACAATCGTACGACAAGACAGATTTACACCCTCGATCAAAGTAGAAGTGCAGATCAGGAAACGAATCTTGCCCAACCGGAATAGTCGTTCTATCTCCAGTCGGATTAATGACGGCATGTTCCCATAATGGAATGCCACTCCCAGCTCAACGAGTGGTCCCAACCGAAAGTCTTGATGCACTCCTTTTCTAGCAAGTTCAGCGAGCTGTGAAAGCTCAGGGTCGACAGTGTCAAGCTTAGGTAAGAGCTGGCTGATCAAATCAGCCACCTCCTCTGCCTCCCCTGCACCGTTCGCGTAAACGAGGGTGCCACCTCTTTGACCGACAGCTGCAGCGATAAACGCGAGGCGCTTCTTAAGCCCTGCCGGAGTACTCGCGAGTTGAAGAGTACCTAGTGGGAGTGCTGAACCAGGCTGTCGAAGAGTAAGGGCCCACAGCTTCGACTTCCGAGGTACTTGAGTTGCTACTATGAGGTTCTGAAGTACTGTGGAGGAGTCGCTATCGACAGTGATGGTCTCTACACCGAGAGGAGCATCTGTGAGTAATTCGCCCGGGTTTTGGGTTGCCGGACTGATAAACACAGCTTTCATCTTTGGATTCGTGCGTGTGGCTCGCTCTATCGCATCCTGCAAAATCACACCGCGCTGGTTGTCACCGATCTTGTGTGCTTCGTCCACGATGAGCAGATCAACCGAGAATTCATCGTGGAGAACGTTGGCGAGAAGATGTAGACGTTCTTGAGTGAATACGAGAATCAGCCGCGTGCCGCCAGCACGAGCAACTTTGTACTTATCAGGAAGAGGAAGTGAAGACACCTCAACTAAACCGGTATCACCGATGAGTGCCTTGAGATTGGTTTCTATCTCGGAAACTAGCGCGCGGGTTGGGGCGAGGTAAACCGCCACACGTGTCTCGCCCGCAATTAACTGGTCGATCAACCATTGAAGTACGAGGAATGTCTTGCCAGAGGCAGTAGGCGCGGATGCCGAAAGCCACCCATCACCGGTTGCACTCGTCCAGAAACGTTTCTGAAAATCGTTCACCTGCAACCAGATACCGCTCGATTGAACGAGAATGGAACTGTCCATCTCGCGACGCTGCGCCTCGAGGTGCAATGCAACACCCAGTCGACCGCCCAGATCAGCTTTCAATAGGTTTCTATCCGTGGCTAGCACAATAGCTCGGAAATTGGAGAGCTTGCTCATTAACACGGCGCCCGCGTCTTGAAGCGTTTGATCCTTCGTTAGAGAGATAGCAGCTGTTGCAATTCGAAGAGCAGCTTCTTGATCGCTCCTTTGATCTGATCGTGCGAGGATACTGCCAGCAAGCAATAATCTGGGCCAATCAAAAGGCTCGGCTGAGGATCTCGACGTATCAGCTGCCAGATTGTCGAGTTCGTTACGCACAGTAAGCAGAGTAATCGCATCGAGGTCTTCTCGTATGCCTTCCAGGCGGAGCCACGATTGTAGGTCGGCGAGGCTCATTCTTGCTTAATCCCCATTGCTTTAAGGAATGCAGCACGGAAACCTTCTGCGGACGGCAGAGGAATACAGAACAGCTCGATTTCAATCTGGTCGAGCTTCTCCAATTTGAGTCGTTCGCCAACACGGTTGCTCCAACCTATTAGTGCGGTACGTGAAGCTTCAACGATCTCTTCGGCAACAGATTTCGCATTGTCTTTCGGGTAAAACGGGGCGTCGAAGGCTACAAGAGCTACACCACAGTACTGAACTCGTTTAGACATGACTGAGGACTTATCAAAATATTTTTTGAGCGCGTCGGTAAGCACTGGATCGCTAAGATCGGCCTTATCGCTAAGAAGCATTAGGTCGCGCTCCCTTCCAGACTCCTCGTGATCAGCCTCGATCAAAAAAGGGGAGAGAGAGCTGAGGCAATCGCGAATCGCAGCACTCGCATCCCCATAAACTTTTGATTCACCCCAATATAGTTTTAAAGTTCCTTCTGCAGTTACCCCAGCATACACTCCATCAGCACCGTGATAGTGCATTCGGGAGTCCGTTTTGAGATCCATCTTGCAAAGAATCTGTGGCAACTTTAGGAATCGCTCCGCCAGCAGAAAAAGCAACATCTCCCCGCCCTCACCGGTGTTTGCCAAGTCGGTGAACGAACGCTTAGCTCGTTCGACTAGCTCGGCTACGGCTTCAGTGCTGTTGAATCTGTTATCGCGCGCCTTGGCGTCAGTGAGTTTCGAGCGCGGAATAGCGTAGTCCACAACCGCGTTCCGCATAAATTCGGCCAGCCGATTCGGCTGCACTCGGCCATTTCCATCCACTGAAAGACAGTGGCAGTGAATTTTTACCAAATGTCCATCAACAAGAACGTCTCGCTCCACAAGCGTAAGGTGGACATCAAGTGCTTCCGGATTTCCAGTGAGAGCTGACTCAAGATCTGCGTGAGTGATAATCGACAAACGGACTCCATTCCATAAATTACCGCCTGCCTAGATGGCATAACGAGATAACAATGTAACCGCATTCCCCGCAGGAGTGAATACGCCACTTTTAGGAGGATATTAGAGAGCGTTCGTAATCGAACTCTTGTGGCTCAAGGGATAGGACTATCATTGGGTCGTGCGCGTGTGCCGCTGTCGCTAGTCCACTAAAACGGCAGGCGGCAATCGCAGCGTCAGCTCAAGTGCCCCAGCAAGCCATACGCCACGTAGACCGCCATCAACACGAGAAGAACGCCGGTGGTGATTGTCAAGTTCCTGACCTTGGCCTGGCTCTGATCAAGGCGAGCGTTCAGTGCTTCAGTATGGTTGGCAAACGCCGCAACTAGCTCGTCGTGACGGGCGCTGAGTGACTCATTTAGGGCCTGGCCTGTTTGCACGTTCTCTTCAGTCGCGGCCTGTGCCTGAGTAGCAGCATCCCTCATCTCGCTGAACATAGCCTGATGCGCGGCTTGGGCCGTACGTTGCTGATGCATTACAAGTTGGGATATTCGGCCGGTAGTGCTCTTCAGACCCAAGGCAATTGCCGAACTGGTCGACTCCAATTGCGCCTGCGCCCGCGCGATGGCTGCATCTACGAGCGCTTGGCTTTGGCGAATCTGGTCCTGCAACGTTTGGCCGAGATCTTCTAAGCTGGCATTGGTGATACCCAACTCCTGGCTTATGTGGGCCGGCAACGCTTCAATCGTTTGAGCGGTACTGCGTTGCTCCTGATTGACACCGTCCAGGGCGGACAACACATCCTTAGCCACAAGCTCCAGCGCTGAAGCGCTACGATCGGCGTAGGAGCTCAATTGTGCTTGAACTGCCTCGGCCCCGTCCTGGACATGCTGAGCGATGCTGCTCTTGAGTGCCGGCAAATGTTCATCTTGCAGGCTTCTCGATAGTTTGGCTGCTTCTTTGCTTTGCTTGAAAGCGCCTTCGGCATTCTCCAAGCACAGTGAAAGCGTGCCCGCGCTGTCGTCAGCCAGCTGTTTGATATCCGACAGCTCCCCGCTCACATGGCTTAGATGGGCCGGCAACGCTTCAATCGTTTGAGCGGTACTGCGTTGCTCCTGATTGACACCGTCCAGGGCGGACAACACATCCTTAGCCACAGCCTCCAGCGCTGAAGCGCTACGATCGGCGTAGGCGCTCAATTGTGCTTGAACTGCCTCGGCCCCGTCCTGGACATGCTGAGCGATGCTGCTCTTGAGTGCCGGCAAATGTTCATCTTGCAGGCTTCTCGATAGTTTGGCTGCTTCTTTGCTTTGCTTGAANGCTCAATTGTGCTTGAACTGCCTCGGCCCCGTCCTGGACATGCTGAGCGATGCTGCTCTTGAGTGCCGGCAAATGTTCATCTTGCAGGCTTCTCGATAGTTTGGCTGCTTCTTTGCTTTGCTTGAAAGCGCCTTCGGCATTCTCCAAGCACAGTGAAAGCGTGCCCGCGCTGTCGTCAGCCAGCTGTTTGATTTCCGACAGTTCCCCGTTCAAGTCGGCCATTGATTTGTCCAGCGGCTTAAGGGGCTCCTTCAGGACTCTCGCCATTAACTCGGCCAGGCTTTTCTCTTTTTCCGTCGGTTGAAAACTCATGATCTTTCCCTGAAGCATTGAATATAGGATGTCGAGGGTGAATGAAGTTCTCTAGCTAGCAGACTGCTCAATGAGCGCTATAAACTCCTGGTACTGATACCCCAACGCTACACACGAGAGCAGATGCAACAGTGCATCACTATCGTCTGGCACATGCATAGCGGCGGTGTACCGCTCATCAAGCTCTGCAGCGTATTCTTGCTTAAGCAAGTCAATGAAGTGCTCACAGCGCTCTAGATCTTCTTTCGAACTGAGTGCAACGCGTTTGCGCTCCACCTCCAGAGTGGCGATTTGCTGCTTGATCAAATGGTGCTCGCCTCGTGTCTTGCGCTCTTCGTCCTGATGCACATTGAGTGTGGCACGCGCTTGTTCGAGCTCACGCCGAACAGCGGTATCGGCACGGCTAAGGGCCGATAGCCACTTGCCTTGCCAAAGTTCGGTCAAAGCGACCAGCGCCGTTCGGCCAGCACAACGCACGCTATCTCGATCCGCCTGGTAGTTGGAGGACGAAAGATAAGTATCGATGAAATAGTCGTTGAGCTTGCTACGGATTGACCAGAATGCGTCGTCCAGGACATCCTCGATCACACTTGACTTGAGCTCCTCAAGCGAGTTGTGAACGTGCCGCCAATACGCGGGCGGGCATTTTCCGGCACTGACCTCAAGGTGCATACCGCCGAGAGCTCGGCAATAGTTTCGCATCAATGCTTTCAGGGTCTCGCAGTCGTCTTTGACGCTTCCCTCTTCAGGTATGTAACGTCTGGGTGGGGCGGCCAGCAGGGTCTTCCCTGCGTTGTCGATAGCCTCTTTACCCAGTGCTTTAGGGTTAGCAGCCAAAAGTTCGGACAGCGCGTTTACAATGCGCTGGGCGTCCTTTACAAGGCGCTCCCACGTTTTTAAGTCATTAGCCACACCTTCTTTTTTACGTCCGAGCGCGGTGATCTCAGTTGTAATAGCCTCGTTTTTTTTCTTCTGTATGTACAGGACGCTGACATGCGTATTGAGCGTGCTGCGTAAGCGGCCCATAGGCGTAGTACTGCTGGAAATTTGCGACAGCAGTTCCGCGCGCAGCTCTGCGATAATAGGCTCCATGCGTGAATAGAGCTCCGGCTCAGACTTTTTCGCATGGCCCCAGCTATTGCCGAACTCCAGAGGGAAGAACAGGCTTTCTTGGCGAGCTGTCTCGCTTAGATCGCCAAAGCGCTCGATCTGCTCAATCAGCCGCTGGCGCACCCGGGTGGCGTCGACACCTTGCTCCTTGCGCAGAATGTCCTTGACGGACTGCGACGAGTAAGAATAAGTGGTAACAATGCGAAAGCGATACGGCATGGACTGCCAGTCTTCAATGCCCGGAAGCGTAATTACTCCAGGCTTCAAGAAGCCTAGGTCATCGCCTTTGCCGACCAGCAAAATCAGGTCTGCAAAGGGTAAGTAGGTTTTCGCCATCAGATGTACATGGCGTTGCTCTTGCTCGTTAGTGGGGTTATCTCCCGGAAGGTCTAACATTCGCACTCCAAGCGCAGCTTTGCCTCCGCTGAAGTAGCCTTGCGGGATATGCACCACGCAGGGGGAATCTGCAACCAGACGGCCACTCTCCATCTTCTCCCGGATCGCGCCCAGCGCCCGGGTCATTTCGTCATCTCCCTTCAGGTATTGGGTTTTGCCTTGCACGCACAGCCCCCAATTACTGTTCTCCGAACGGCGGTATTCCATGGTGGTGGCCGTGGCGGACCTCCCGGCCTCTCGCCCACCACGCAGTACTAGGGAAATTCCTGCCATATGCGCAGGTGCGATACCCATCAAGTCGAGCAAAAGCGTGGTCTTGCCAACTTGCGTCTTCCCAAATACCGCGACATAAGGCTCGGCCCCCTCCTCCTTGGACTGCAAGCGTTCCTGTACATCCTTGCTCAGCGTTTTCAACAAACGCGCATAGGCGCGCAATGCCCACTCCGGTCGCTGCGCTTGCAGGTTGTGCCAGTATTCCGCTACTGGATTCACCAACATGTCAAACACCACGCCCCGCGGCGAACACATTGAGGCCTGCAGCCGACACACTGAGTTCATGGCGAAGGTCACCTGTCAGGGAGATCACTTCGGCCATCGTTCTTGCCAAGCGATCTTTACGCATCAGCGCTTCATCCATTTTGTAACGCGCACGCATCCCCTCGACAATCCTGGCACGTGCCGCAGCCATCGTTTTATCAAACTGTTTTTTAAGGTGTTCAACGTGATGATCATGGACGCTACCGAGCATCGCATGCGCTTGAGTACTCGCAGCCTTTTCAAATGTACGCAGGCGCGTTACTGCAACTGTCGTGAGATACGCGGCTGCTACGACGGCCGTTGCCGCGACCGCTGCCGGGTGCAGGGTTGTAGGTACCGGGGGCAATGAAGTGCCATCGGAGGGCTCTGTTTTTCCAAAAATGGTGCCCAGGATGTCTGAATCTCCATCGCTGACAACATCCACAGCCATTACCGCAGCGAGTGAGCGAATAGCGGTTTTTCCAAGTTGAACACCGGCCTGGAGGCTTTGAACGCCATCCTGCATCACGTTGCTGACCGATGCGTCGCTTGCGGGGATGAATCCCTCCTTGAGCCCCACAACTTCCGGCATCGCATAGAAGAGGCGGGTATATTCAAGTGCGACAGCCGGCACTAGCCCGACACTAATTCCTAACTGCTTACTGGATTCCTTGTGCGCAACAGCCTCTTCTGTGGTGTTGTGGCCAAGCAGAAGACGGATGTCACCGACATTTTCAGGCGTCAACTTTTGAAACTTGACCAGTTGCCCGGACGCGTTCATATACCCCGCCCGGATCAGAGCGCGCGACTTTTCATGAATGATGTTTGGCGTGGCGTTCGCAGCCACGACTGTCTCATCAGAGCGGCCCAGCTTGCGACCTGTCAGTTGGGCTAGACCTCCTGAATAATTCGCAAAAAGCTGCGACGCCTCCCCCCGCCAAGCGCTCTGCACCACACCCTGCATCTTATTTTTAGTTTCACTGGTGGTATCGAAGGCACTGGACATCCAGTTCATAAACCCTTCGTGGTCGCTGGCCAGCTTATCGGTCAACTCCTTCGCCGCTGCCACGAAAGCTTGGTTCGCAAGCCCATTCACCAACTCGCTATGATCAGCGCGTAGTTCTTCAACCGCGATATCGAATGTTTCAAGCATGGAAGCCAGTGCTTGAGCACCGTCACCCACACCTTCTTCACCGCTGTTGAAAAAAAGTCGAGCCTTGCTTCGAATAAGGTTTAGCACGCGCGTCAGGTCCTTCCCGATAAGCTCGGAAAGGTGGCTCATTTGGAGGTGCCGGTTTGATTGACCCGTAAAATTCAGATCGTTGATAGCGCGCTGCACATGCGGCATCCATTGCGCCACGTATTCCGGGTCATCGGTACCTGTCAGAATAATCTGCTTCTCGACAGCATCCGCATCCACCTTGAACATGGCCTGCGCACTGGCGCGCAGCTGCGCCTGTGCTTGCGGATCATTGCGGGTATCTTCAGTCTTCGAGACCACAATGTAAGGCCGGACGCCCTGCAGCTCGCCTTCTAACATGTCTTTAACCATCTCATGCTGTTGGCTGGCCGTACGCGTACCATCCGTCACCACAATACAGCCACCCGCAGCAACCATGGCTTGGCGCATTAACTCCTGCCACCCACGATTGTCGCGATCCTGCTTTTCATAGCCCGGCAGCAGCAGCCAAGCCTGGCTATCGCGCTTGAAATAACGCCGCGGAACCCGCAGCACGGGTAGCAGATCACCAGTGGCAGGGTCAGATACGGCCCGTTGAAATTCACTTACTTCAACCTGGACATCCTGCAGCGTGTAGCCTCTGGTAACCGCATCTTGCACTAACCTGCGCACATAGCCTTGGGAGTGCGGAACTCCATCGTCTTCCAGCACCAGCACGGGCATTTTCTCGCCTCGCCCTTCATTGCCCTCAAGCCACTGAGGCCCGTCACCACGCAAGCCGTACAAGCACGCCATCAACGTAGTCTTGCCTGCCCCCTGGGAGCCACCGACGGCCACGATCCAGGTATTCCCAAGCACCTCGGCGAGCAACAGCCGGCGCATGACTTCCAGGAGCTTCTCGTCGATTTCCTCGTTACCCAGGTCAGTACAGGCACCGCGCAGGTGGCGCAAGGCGCTATTAAGGTTTTCAAGCAAGACTTCGGGAGACTGCAGGGCCACAGGGTTTTCCTCGTTCGATCATCGAAATTGATATGCCAAGGGTGCTACCGCGAAGCGTCCATTCCGCACGCGGCATGCTGCGTGCTGGACGCAAGCTGAAACGCCGTCGATGAATGACCACACAGGCGTGGAAGGCCCTTTCCAGAGCCTTCCATTCGGAGGCTGGCACACCGTATAGCTATCTTTATCGGCGCAATGACGCATCTCTAAATGGCAAATGGTGGAAAGAAAATCGTCATGAGCAGATGGGGGAGCGGGTGAGTTGCTGACTTTTATGTCGTAAGGTCATTTGATGGGGGGGCATGCACGCCCCATTTTTCCCGCTCGTCGGGATGCCCGCTTTTAGCGGACACAACCTCGCTCGCACGTGGGGGAGCTGCGCATGTAGGAACAACGGGCGCACTGTAAGCGTCCCTTCACAAACGTAGGCGATAACGAAACCAAGGATTCGGTAATTGAATGGGCTTTATAGGCATCGCAGCTCTCCTGAAAATTATCCATAGTCGTCTCCATCAGCGCTCTCAGCCAGCGGGATACGCCAGCTCGATCTGCTGATCGAACACTCCACCAAATCCACAGTACTCACGCGGAATGCGCTCCATGTCCTCGGCGACTTGCACAATCACTTCGCGCAGCTCCAATTGCTCGAACCACCGAGCAGGAATCGCTGCAGCACCATACTGAACACCTAACAAGTGCCCGGCGATGAGCCCGGTACTGTCGCTATCGCCACTGTGATTCACCGCCGTGATTACGCCTTCTTCGAACGAAGGCGCTGCCAGGGCACACCACAATCCGATAGCCAGCGTTTCTTCGGCGACCCATCCGCCACCGAGCTCGCCTATTCGTTGCGGAGTGGGCTGGTAGCCCTCGTAAAAGAAGAAAAGTACGCGCTCAATGAGGCTCCGTATTTCTTCCATACCGGGCACTTGTCCATATTGGGCCAGGCTCTGAGTGACTGCGTGTTCCAGGCTGTCTTGCCGATCGACAATGCGCTGGAGAATATCGGCAAACAACCCGGCCGCCAGGTAGCCCGTAGGGTGTCCGTGAGTCAGGCGCCCTGACTGGACAGCGTAGTCAAAGGCGTTTGCAAAGAAGGCGCAGGGCGCAACGCGCATCAAGGCGCCACAGCCTTTGCTGTTGTTCTCAGCAACTGCACCCAGCCGCGGACTGGCCTTGAGTGCACCCAGGCAAGTAGTGCCAGGGCCGCGCCGAGACCAGAGCTCCGATTGCTTGATCAGCCAGCCGTCCACTCCGATCGGCATCGCCGTAGGGTAGTCCTGGGTTATCAGCCAGCGCAGCAACGCATGATGAATAATGCTGGGGACGTGGCAAGTCCCTCGTGAGCTGCCGCACACATAAGCCCGCAGCAAGCCTTCCGCGGTGAAAAGCATCATCTGCGTGTCGTCGGTGATGGCGCCGGTGGTACCGAATGCGGGGGCAAAATCAACGATACCTTGTGGACCGAACTTAGCTTCAATAGCTGACCATTCGAGAAACTCCACTGGGGCGCCTAGCGCATCACCGACGGCGCCGCCGAGCAGGCAACCCTTGATCCGTTCAAGTCTGTTCATGTCCTTTCCTCATCCCTCTGCGGGGATCAATTCCTGCAGAATCACCAGCTTTCTTTGCAACTGCTGGACGTGCTCTTTCTCGGCTCGCAACGCCGAACGCAGTTCGCGGTTTTCCATTTCCCAGATCCGCGCCCAGCGCACATTTTTTTGGCAGCCCCTGGCCATCTGCCAGAGATCACCCAATCTCAGACACTGATGCAGTAACACCAACAGGATTGCTCCCATCATCAGCAATGCACCTGTCGAAACCGCTTCCGACATACTCATGTCCACTTCCTTTCGTGACTTCAATTCATTTCGAAGACAGACACACGATATGTAGTGTTGAACGACAGGTCTAGAATGTAGACTTATACAGGTAAAGTATTCGCGCACAAGGAGAGGGTATGAAACGCAAGCAGTCCATCGAACAGGTCCGCTGGGATCTGGCACTTCGCTATCGTTTGATTGAGACAGTTGCCTGGTGGGAGGGCCGGTTGACCACGGGACACTTGATGCAGAGCTTCGGCATCAGCCGTCAGCAGGCGTCCAAGGACATCAACACCTACATCACAGAACATGCGCCTAAAAATCTTACATATGACAAAAAAATAAAAGGCTACGTGCCCAGCAAGACGTTCACGCCGCTGTTCATCGACGACAGCGCAAGCGCCTATTTGCACCTGCTTTATCAGAACAACGAACGCGCCCCGCACATCGATGGACTCGCCCTGGCCTACGCCCATACCAAGGTGCTGGAAGTTCCGGATCGTCCGATTCGGCCGGAAGTCCTGCGCCCATTGCTCAAGGCTTGTCGCGATGGCCTGCGCCTCGAAACCGAGTACGTGTCGCTCAATACTCCGAACGTGGAGATTCGCCTCATAGCCCCTCACACCTTGGTCTACACCGGTATGCGATGGCATGTACGGGCTTACTGCGAGAAGAATGGCGAGTACCGCGACTTTGTGCTCAGCCGCCTGCGCGGTCAGCCGGATTTGCTCGACGAATCGCAGAATACTCGTGAGCGGGATGAAGACTGGAATACCGAGATCCCCGTCATCTTTGCAGCCGATGGGCGATTGAACGCGGCGCAGAAGTCAATCATCGAAACCGACTTCGGCATGATTGATGGCCAGCTTGTGGTGCCCAGTCGCAGAGCGTTGGTGAAGTATGTATTGCAACGCTATCAGATCGATCCGAGAAACCAGGCCACTAACCCCGAGGCACAGCAAATCGTGGCAACCAACCTCAAGGAGCTGAGACCCTGGCTCATGCACGACTAATTCTGAGTCCCCTGGAACTCGCTTTTGTGGGCCAATAAAGCCCAGACAATCCTGGCCGTGTTGTTGGCCTAGGCCACGGCAGCAACATTTATATTGCGCCGTTTGATTAGCTTGACCAGCCTGCTATCTGCACCGTTCTACAGCCTCTCAAATAGGTTCGACTCACACTGGTACAGCGATACGATTATGGGCTGGTTACGGCATGCGCTCCATGGCCAGCACCATCTTGAATGAGCAGGGCTGAGAACCGGAACTTATCGAAGTTGCACTTGCGCATGTTGACAAAGACGAGGTGCGCTGCGCCTACAATCGTGCGGATTACATCGAGAGAAACAGGCCTGTGATGACTTGGTGGAGCGAACATATTCAGCAGGCCGCCACTGGCAGCCCGTCAGTTTCAGCCATTCAGGAAACCAGAGACATGATCGTAATCTCAATACCCTAGAGCCTCGACAAAAGCACCTAAACTCAATGACAGAAGATACTGTAAACGGTACCGCTGCGCGGTGGGGGTTGTTCTTAGTCGCCATCCCAATGAAATTTTTTACCACGTCCAGTGGGATATTCCACGACTACTTATATTTCTCAAGCCTCCCGGAAGAGTTCACATCGGTAACCACGCACGGCAGCGGCGGAAATCGTAAAAGAGCAGATCGAAGTCCCGGTACTTGGCCCAGCGCGCAAGAGCCATCAAGTTTTTCGAGCGCAACGAACGATCAATGACGTTGCGGAAACGTTTCGGTGGTGGCTCGCGCTGGCTTGGAAAGCCGTCGCTGTGAAAGCGTGCCAAGCGCTTGCGCACTGCGGGGGTTTGCGACGAAAACAGGTCTAGGTCGATGTCCCAAAGTGCAAAGACATAGTCATACCGGCAGCCTTGCCGGCGATAGGTGCGTGCCATATTTATATCTCCGGATCATTTCCTGGCTGACATGGCAATCTCCTTTTTGAATTGATGCATGGGTAAAAATCTGGAGTGGACTAAGTCCGCTCCAGGTTGATTGCTGAGCTTTTACAGGATCTCGCGCAGTTCTAATTCCCGTTTGATCAACGGGGTAATGTCGATTGGACTACCCACTCTCACCAACGAGAACTCGCTGGCATTGATCGACCAGTTGGCTTTCTTGCCAGGAGTAAACGTGAGTACGCCGATATCTTGTAGCGTGGCCGCCAGTGCGCTGCTGTCAGGCGGGTTGCCTTTGCGCTCGCAGGCTTCGTAATAGGCTTTACCGAGGCCGAAAGGACCTTCGTCAGCACGAACCTTGGTTGCGCTGTTGGCCAGTGGAAACGGTGCTGTACCAAATACCTCCCACAATGCAGTCAACATCTTGTTGATGACCGCAATCGGGTAGTAGCGGCCATCTTCAAGCCGAATGCCGCTTTCATCAATGTGGTAATAAAACTGATTGCGATGCACAGCTGTGTAGCATTCGATCCCGCCTTCAAGTGAATTTGGGGCATTCGAAGGGGCTGTCATCGTTTCGGTCATACCGCTCCCGTATTTGGGTAGGTCATATCCGATCATGAACAATGCAGCTTCCAGCCGGCGCAGAGGCGCGACCGTTTTGGGGCCAGCGAAACCGTCGGCGCCCGCCAGCGCCAGCACCTCGGCCAGAATCCAGCTGGCCTTGAGGTTCCAGTGGGCATGCTGCGGGCCGGCGACCAGCCGCGGAAAGCAAAAAGCACCCCGGCCAGGATTGCGATTTTTGGGTGATTTTGCGTTGGGCGCCTCTTTCGACGGAGCCCAGGGGAAGGCAATTTCAGCTGGAACACCCGGCAGTTTTTTCTCCTCGCAGTACTTGGCCACGATCCAGCCCAAGGCCGCCCCGACGCGACTGTCGTAGATAATGAAGTCCTCGACCAGCAGCGAGTAGACCTTGGTCATGCCGGCGTTGAAACGCAGGTCTTTGTTTAAGAGGAGTGGGTCCGACAGATTTCCGTTGGTAAACGCAGTAGCTGTCGACTTCAGCAGCGAGGCAAGCTGATCAGTATTAATGCTCAGCCAGCGAACATTTCCGGCTTGAACTCCGCCCCATTTCATAACATCCGCCGCTGCAGTAAATGCCGCTGGATCGTTTGCCGGACTGAGGCTGTCGTGCAGCGCGTTACCCAATGCACTGAGTGCCGCATTGTTGCTTTCAAGGTTTGTACCTGGCAACACACCGCGGACACCTTTGTGGCTCCATTGATACTTCGCACAAGCGTCCTTTAGCCCCTGACACTGCCACGCAGTTCCGCTGCGACGGTCGGTGTACTCATGGGTGAAAAGAGATGGGTTGCCCAGGTTTTCAGCCAGCCAGACGACAAAGTCGCGAACGGTGTGACTGGTCGTAGTGGGCGAGATGTTGCCGAGGTACTGATCGCGATGCATGTCCCGCTTCCTTGGTAAGCCCGTCTTGATTTGCGCTAGTTTCCACAGAGGTGCGACATAATCTGTCGCACCTCTGTGGATAGTCTATCTAAACAGGGGCGCCAGTAGTGGCGTTTTGGCTATCACGCAACATATTGGCCAACATAGGAATGAAATGTGACCAAACAAGACTTGCCAAAATCGATCAAGACCTTGAAGCGGCGATTTGAACTGCTACGCAATGTGGCAACTTCCCAGGGAAAGGGCATTACCTCTACAGCGTTGTATGCCAGCGATACCAGTGGCGTGGACATCCGTACGATCCAACGTGACCTAGAAGTCATGGCCGCGGCAGGGGTGCTCAAGGTGAGATCACGCGGCAAGCAGGAAACGCCGCAGTGGTTTCTGCATGACGATAGCCCCATTGACCTAGTATTTGCTGAAGCCCCTACACCCGCCGATACCCGTGAGCTTTCACCCTCGCAGCTGAAATCCAGCCGCGTAGCACTGGGTATCGTTACGCTTTACGAGCACGCTCAGCACCTCCTACACCCCGCGGCGCTTGCTGACCTTACGCCAATCTACCAGCGCTCCAAGAACATATTGAGCAAGAACTACTCGCTGGAACACGGCTGGGTCGGCAAGGTCGTGAATGGCACTCAGCAGGTCCAACTGTGCCAGGCCAAAGTCTCAAGCACAGTATTGCACACAGTCCAGAGTGCCGTTCTGGAAGGCACCCAGATTGTTGTTCAGTACCGATCTCGTCGCAGCAAAGAATCCAAAGCCAAGACCGTTCATCCGTTCGCCTTGGCTTACCAGGATTCGAGTATCTACTTGATCTGCCAATACGATGGCGACTCCATTATTCGCAAACTCCCACTTCAACGTTTCGATGCTGTTCAGGTGCTCGAGTCTCGTCAAGTCTCGGTACCTGAGCACTTCGTGGCGGCTGAACATGTGCAGAAGATTCGCTTGGAAAGCGACACTATCCGATTGAAGATGAGAGTAAATGAGGCCTTACGAGAGCGCCTGGATGAGTCGGAGACGCCGTTGGCGGAACATCAGGTGTTTACTCCGCTTGAGAACGGGGACTGGATACTGGAATGCGATTACGAGTACACCCAGGGTCTGGTGTGGTGGATTCTGGGCCATGGGGCAGCAATCGAAGTATTAGAGCCGATTCGCTTGCGGGAGCGGATTGGGGGATGTGTCAGGGAAATGGCTCGGGCGTATGGTTTCGACAGCTAAATCGAGAGTGTCGCTTCTGAGCTACCGGATTATGCAATGTTTTGGAAACTCTCCGACGCAGGTTAGCCTCTGGCGCCACGCTTTCTTGCGGCCGCCGGTGAGTAACGTTAGAGCGCCTATCCGCGCCAATCATGATGCCTTGCCGGGGACATCTATACCTGGACATCGACTAAGGGCGAACCATAGCGTCGGGCGACAAAATATGTCGCGCTATGCAATTAGGCTGTGTACCAGTCCCCAATAGAGAACGCGATATTGAACAAATCGGAAGCCCTGAATCTAGTGGAAACCACGTTCATCGAGATCCTGAAGGCCCACGACGTGTCGGCACTAAAGGACATGCTGACCACCAATCCAACGCTGAAAAAATGGCAAATGGACCGCAGCAAGTATCCTGAACTGCAGCTTGAGTTGACGGTCAAGGACATCGCTTCTCTGATGGCTGACAAGCTTGACGAGGATCTGCGCCTGCATGCTGACCTCAGCGTCCGACTTGAAACCCCCTTGGAAAAACTGCTCTACGCCCTCGCCTGGAAAAACGGCGACCTGCAGAAAGTGGCGCACATCATCAAGGGTGCAGCAGATGTCAGACTGTTGGCGCTGATGGAAAATTGACCCACCGGGGATGCGGCGGAAATCTTGGACTACCTGGAGGTAGTTCATTTATTCATACGAAGACCGTATCCGAGCGGTCAAGCTCTACATCAAACTGGGCAAGCGAACCGGGGCAACTATTCGTCAGTTGGGCTACCCGACGAAGAACTCTTTGAAGAGCTGGCACGCAGAGTATGAGCGATGCCTCGACCTGCCGCGTTGCTACGAGAACTCGAAGTCGAAGTACTCACCGGCCCAAAGGGAAAAGGCTGTCGAGCACTATCTCGAATACGGTCGCAACATCGCCGCTACCATCAAGGCGTTGGGCTACCCCGCGCGGGATTCTTTGCGTGCCTGGATTTACGAAATGCACCCCGAGTTGCATACGCGTGTTGTCAGTCGATCAGACGGGTTAGCCCGGCCGCCAGCGGTGAAGCAGGCAGCGGTCATCGCGCTGTGCACGCGAAAAGAAAGTGCGAAAGCCCTGGCTCAAAAGCTGGGCGTGTGCAGGCCGACCTTGTACAACTGGAAAAACCAGCTACTCGGCCCAGAGGTATCCCCATCCATGAAGTGTCGACTTGAACCCTCATCGTCACCGGAACGAGAGGAGTTGCAGCGGCAACTCGAATCTCTCCAGCTCGATGTTCGCCGTTTGCAGCTTGAACATGACCTGTTGATGAGGGCGAATGAACTCATAAAAAAAGAGACGGGCATCAACCGGCAAGTCCTGACCAATCGGGAGAAGACATTGCTGGCTGATGCCCTTAGGCATAGGTACTCCTTGCTAGAGCTGCTTGACGCGTTGGGCTTGGCCCGAAGCTCCTATTTCTATCATCGAGCCCGAATGCAGGTCGCGGAAAAGTACACCGAAGTGCGTCGTGCCATGGCGGACATATTCGAGCGCAATCATCGTTGCTATGGCTACCGTCGGATGCGAGCTTCGTTGAGCAGGCAGCGTGTGCGCCTTTCAGAGAAGGTGGTGCAGCGCTTGATGAAGCAGGAGTGCCTAGTCGTCGCCAAGCCGAAACGGCGTCGATACGGTTCCTACCTCGGGGAGATCAGTCCGGCGCCGGAAAACCTCCTCAACCGCGACTTCACGGCCCTAGCTCCGAATGAGAAATGGCTGACCGACATCTCGGAGTTCCAGATCCCGGCAGGCAAGGTGTACCTGTCCCCCATGATCGACTGCTTCGATGGGAAGGTAATCAGTTGGTCGATCGGCACGCGTCCCGACGCCGAGCTTGTGAACACGATGCTGGATGCAGCTATCGAAACGGTGGCCAGTAACGATAAACGGCCTGTTGTTCACTCCGATCGTGGCGCTCACTACCGCTGGCCCGGCTGGTTATCGCGCATCGCTGATGCGAAGCTGATTCGTTCGATGTCGCGCAAAGGCTGCTCACCAGACAACGCGGCTTGTGAAGGTTTCTTCGGCCGACTGAAAACGGAACTGTTCTATCCTCGCAACTGGCAGTCAACGAGCATCGAGCAGTTCATTCAGGCCTTGGATTCATACATTCGCTGGTACAACGAAAAACGTATAAAGATTTCCCTCGGCGCGCTCAGTCCCATTGAGTATCGTGAAAGCCTGGGCTTAGCGGCATAACCAGTCCAAGTTTTTGTCCGCATCCCCACTGGGTCAGTTTTCGGTCAGCAGCAACAAACATGGCCCTAAAACGTATGGGCTTTGAAGGGCGATTGGTGAGTCACGGCATGCGCTCCATCGCCAGCACCATCCTGAACGAGCAGGGATGGGACCCCGAGCTGATCGAGGTCGCGCTTGCTCATGTGGATAAGGACGAGGTTCGCAGCGCCTACAACCGGGCGGACTACATTGAACGCAGACGCCCCATGATGATCTGGTGGAGTGAACACATCCAGCAAGCCGCCACTGGCAGCTTGTCAGTCGCAGCCGTTCAGGGAACAAGAGGCATGAAAGTAGTATCGATGCGTTAGAACCTCGAACAAAGGCAGCGCAACTCAATGACGGAAAAATGCCGCAAGCGCGCTGCCAGAGCGGTAATAAAGCCCAATAACAATCATAACCTATTGAATTGTATACAGTTAACGTAGAAAGTGCGACGGTTACCCCACGCAGAGCTCTATGCCGTCAGGCGCTTTTATAACCACGCTTAGTATCTGGCAGATCCCGCCAAGATGATGGAGCAACGGGCTGACTTATTTGGGCATCTGGAAGCACAGGCCGCTCATGCTGACGGTACGAATGGCGGGAGACAACCCAGTGGCCGCTCACGCAAGCGGGGCCCAATTTAAACCGTGATACGGCGCAAGACATGGGTAGATATCTAGGCGCGGAACATGTTCCAGTGAGAAAAATGTTCAAAAAAAGAAGTACTAGGTCTTGACCACCGGGTAACAGGCATCGCCCCAGAGCGTGTGTGGGTTATCGAGCATCAACAGGATCACCAGCGGCACCAGTTTGCCGAGCAAGTTCGCACAATCGCGCAATTGCGCCCGGTTAACGCTGCCCTCCCAAGTCGCACCACCATGAATCAACTGATTGCGTAGGGTGTAAATGCGGTTAAACATCACCCCCAACACCTTCGCCGTATCACGGTTGGCCAGCGCCGACTGTGCACTGCGCTTGCCGCTCCGCAGACGCTCCTCCCACTCCACCTCAGTGATCTTGCCGTTCTGGAAGTCCCAGAAGCTCTGGAACACATATGGGTTATCCAACAGCGCACGGATACTCCCGGCGAACTCCGACCAAACAAGCTTTTCGATCAGGTTCCCGGTATCCAGCGTGCAGAGTTTTTGCAAAAAGCCCTTGAATGACTCCTGCTCGGACAACCGATACTGCTCATCAATATCCGTGGCATAGGCCGCATTAAAGGCAATCCATAAAAAAATAAAACGCCCGTCCACATCCTCAGCCTGCTCGGCACGGTTCAACCAGCTCAGAGCCCGGTGCACACGTAAAGCTAAATTCGGGTGATGAGCATCGCGTTCGATACGATGGCGGGTTTTGAGCGTCTGGTAATCCATTCCAGGATGTTCCTTGAGGCTGGTGAGAGAAAGCAGTGATAAGGCGAATTTTGTGGATTTCGCACACCGAATGCGACACATCTTGCCGCGGATGGCTTTAAGCTACCACTCATTCAGGATTTGGATCCATAGGCGGCTAGCCCTGGAGATTTTTTGCAGTTACGCCAACCCCACCAAGGACTCGTTAATGTTCAAACTCCACACGCCGCTAGCCCGGATGAAAGCAGTTGCCTCCGGATTGTTGTTGATGGCGGCTGCTCTCTACGTGACGGCGCTTGAACTTGCCCATGCGCAACCGGTATTCGCCGGCTACCTCAAGGCGTTTTCGGAAGCAGCGATGGTTGGCGCCATTGCCGACTGGTTCGCGGTCACAGCCCTGTTCCGACGTCCAGTCGGGTTGCCTATCCCGCACACCGCAATCATTCCGCGCAACAAGGCGCGCATCGGTGCCAACCTGGGCGAATTCATCTGCACGCACTTCCTCTCTCGCGAGCAGGTACTCGCCAAAGTCGGCGAATTCGACACCGCCAAGCGTCTTGCCGAGTGGCTCTCGAATCCCGCCCACGCCACCGCCTTTTCCAACCTCTCCCTGCGCCTGGCGGGTCACAGCGTCGGTGCTCTGCGCGACGAGCGCGTCAGCCAGTTTGTGCGTAGCACTGCCCTCGCACGCCTGGAACAAGTCGACCTGGCGTGTATCAGCGGCCAGCTACTTGAAGTACTGACCGACGACGGCAGAGCGCAAGAGGTGCTTGAAGGCGTGCTTGATCAGATCGATCTCATGATGCAAAGCGAAGCCACGCAAAAGCGCATCGCCGACCTGATCGCCGCAGAACTAGACATCCTGCGCTTCAACATTTTTGGCAAGGAAATATCCTTCAGCGGCGTGGCCGGCACCTGGACTTCCGACAAACTGGTCAAGCGTATTTCCACCGTGATCAGTGAAGTCAATGAAGACCCCGAGCACGAACTGCGCAAACACTTCGACGAGCAACTGCTCGCGCTTGTCGCCAAGCTCAAGGATGACCCGGCTTTTCGCCTGCGCGCCAGCCAACTACGCGCACAGCTCATCCTGCATCCGGCACTGCACAGCTACCTCACCGGCCTGGTCGACAGCGTGGTCGACTGGTTCGAAGCCGACATCCACAGCGACCAGTCCACCCTGCGGCAACAGCTGAACGCCGGCGTGCTCAAGCTGGGCGAAGCCCTGAGCGAAGACGCTGCCATGCAAAGCTGGATCAACGAACAAGTCCTCGCCCTCGCCGGGCCTATGGTCGAACGTTATCGAGCGCAGATCGGTGACTACATCCGCGAACGAATCGAACAGTGGAATGAGGAGGAGTTGGTGGAGCAACTGGAGGCGCACATGGGCAGGGACTTGCAGTTTATCCGGATCAACGGAACGCTGGTGGGTGGGTTGGTGGGTGTGCTGATCCATGTAGGGGCACAGGTTTTCGTACCTGGGTGATTACCGCGATGCATGCGCAGAACTTAAAGCTCATTAGTGGCCCGCCGATAACCTTCGGACTCGCCTGAAAAGCATCGCCGGTCAACCAAAAAGGATGATTAAGTGACCCCAGATCTGATCAAAAATCTTGAACACGCCGTTGCTGGCGTCCTGGATGTAGTAGCCGGCCTCGATAGCCGTTCGGCCCACCGCGCCACGCTGAAGTCGGTTTTGCGCAAATTGCGCATTACCCGCGAACTCTCCTCGCTGTATTACATCTGCGTTGCCGGCAGCCAGAGTGCGGGCAAGACGCGCCTGGTCAGGGAGCTTTACAACCTCAACGGTGAAGACGAGTGGCTGGTTGATAATCAGGGCCGTGGTGAACGAGTGCCGGTTTTTATCCTCGAGAAAGACGTCACGGCACCTTATGCCGTCGGAGTTCGTTACAAGCCCGGCGCTGATGGCCGTGAGGAAGAGACTCTCAACAAGGAAGATTTCCGCCGCATTATCAGCGCCTACGACGTCAACGACGATTACCTGTTCACCAAGCTGTATGTGCCGAAACGGTATTTTTCGGCGCAGAGTTTCGGTCTGGTCCTGTTACCCGGTTACGAGATGCTCAACCGCGAGAATGCCGAATGGCAGGGGTTGATGCGCCATACGCTGATCCACTCGCTGGGTAGCGTACTGGTAACCGACCGCACTCGAATTGCCGATAACGCCCAGATCAAAATTCTGGCTGACCTGAAATCCAGATACTTCCCCGACCGCAAACCGGTTATCGCCGTTACCAAAACAGAAGCGCTGGAAGGCCAGCAGATCGAGGACCTGACGGCGACGGTTGCCGATGTGTTCGAAGTACCGGGGCACGAACTTGATCGAATAGTCTGCACCGGCGTGGGAGATGACGATTACCGAAGGAAATGGACCCGCAACATCATAGACGTGGTAGGCAAGTACGCCTTGTCTTCTGCGGGCTCGGAAACCGTTCGGATCGAAGAGCTGGAACGCATCATCAATGATGAGCTGGACAATGTTTCTGCGGCGCTTCGCGACGAAGCCGCAGGCGAAGGTATCAACGAGCACTTGAAGGAGCGCCAGGTCGAGAAAGTTCGTGCCGCGTTCCGCAAAGCATCCGATCGCTATCGGCGCGGATACGCGAAAGAACTGCGAAACAACATGGTCGACTACGCCAGTCACACGATCAAGGTTGCGACTTCCAAGTACATCGAGGAAGAGGAAGGGCTGAAGGCCAAGCTGCGTCAGGCCGGTAATTTTCTGACGTTCCAGTCGGGTGAGCATGAACAGCGTTTTCAGGAGCGCATTGTCGACTGCTGGAACGGTGCGGACGATGACACCCGGTCACCGTTGATCAGTGACTATCGCGCCATCACCGACATGTCCCGCAAGGAACTTGATATTGAGCCGCCCGAAGAAGGGACGCTGGCACTGTCAGCCCAGCCGCTGCAAAACCTGATCGGCCACGGGACAACCATGGAGCAAATCCCAGACGAAAAACTCCTCACGCTTCGCCAAGACTTGCGCCTGTTGATGGGGCAAAACCTGAAAGACGAGGACAGCAGCGAGCTGAAACTGTTCAAGGGTGAGCAGCTCGAAGAGGTATTGCGACAGCTGCCTGCGATGACGATGGAATACGTTCGGATCAATCAGGCCATTGCGCTGCGCAATCCAGAGCTACTCAACAAAGAGCTGGCGAATTTTGATTTCAACGCGCTGCGAACGGAAATCGAAACCGAGCTGCCACAGGCTCAAAAAACCTTCGGACCGCTGATCAAGTCGATTGCCGCCATCATGGCGGTAGATGTTGCCATTGATGGGCAATTCGATGTTTTGAACACGATGACCGGTGGGGGCGCGGCGGCTGGCCTCGGCGGCACGCTTTCGATGGCGGCAGCGGGAGCCATCGCGTTTGGCTTTATCGCTTACAAAACGGCCAATCAGGTCCAGGCGTACGACGCCGCGAAAAAAGGCTTCATTCGGGAAAGCTTGATGCACTTTGCCGAATCGCACATCCAGAAAAGCCTCGAACTCTACGATGATCTGATGGAAAACCTCGATGACCGGATGACCAGGAACCTGCGCCTGGCTTATGGGCTGGGGAGTGAGTTGACCAAGCACGATTCGTTGACCCGCAACCTGCACCGCATGGACGTGGCTCGCACCAACGTCATCAAGGCGCTGGATCGTGGCTGATGTGTGGCTGAGAAAGTTTCGCCAGCGCAACGATTGGGCCCAGCAAGCCTATGATCGCTTCGTCGCCGAGGTGGACCCCGAGCTGGTCGGGGATTTCACCCGCTCGGAGCACATTACTGTGGTGGTCTACGGTACGACTCAGGTTGGCAAAACCACGCTGATTCTGGATCTGCTCGGCATTCGCAAGGATGCGTTGCCCGACGTTTCCGAGGTATTGCGAGGCGGGCAACGGCTGGGAAAATCGTCTACCGCCACACCAATTCGCTATGGCCGCTCCCCTGACGATCTTTGGTATTTGGGGGAGGACGCGACGGGCTTGAGCAATGACGACGCAGCGGAACGCTTCGGTGAAATTCGCGAGCAGGTGATGAATGGGACCACCTGCTCCTCGCCCCTCTTGAATGTCCGTATCCCGGGTCTGTTCTTCCAGCATGAAGCAGAGGGGGCGCTAAGCCTGGACCTGCGGCTGATCGACATCCCGGGGATCAATGCGATCAATGAGCATGAACAAATCGAAGTCAGGCGAATCGCCGAGCGATATGTCGCATCGGCTGATTTGATCCTGTTGGTAGCGCGCGCGGACAACCTGGGTTTTTTCCAACCCAATGCCCTCGATTTTGAGGCACTCAACGACTGGATGTTGCAACCCAGCCGGTTTCGCGTTGTGTTGACCTACACGTTTTCGCCGGCAAGTTTCCAGACCTGGTTCTGCAAGGCCGAGGACGCGAGCCCCCTTACAGTGCGCGATATCCAGCAGCACCATTACGATGAAATGTGCACCCACGATGAACGCCCACCTGCGGAGGTGCTCAAGCATATTTACCCGCTCGAGTTTGGTGATTCTCTCGAGAGTATGCGCAACCATTCGCAAGCGTACTTCGAGCGTGCAAGTCATGTAATTGAGGCATTACGCCGTGATTTGTTGGCCAGCGTCACGGACGCGGCCAGTCCGTATGCCCGACTGTGGTCTGCGTTTCGGGTGGGAGAATTCATCGAAGCCAAGGTCCAGCGCGAAAACGATGAATTCAACAACCGGCGGCCCCATCTGGAGTGCGCTATCTCCCGGGCACAGGATCGTGTGATTGAAGCGCAGACACAGTTAAGCGATGCAGCAGACGAACACCTGAGCGCGGAACGGCGGTACCGTCGTCATGAACGGCGTCTGAGGCATTTCAATCGGGATGCCTATGTGCCGCGATTGAAGCGCTACTTTACCTTCGACGTCGAACTCGCCCCCGGTGAAACCGTGCCCGTGCTCCGGCAAGCACTGAATGCGTTTCAGCTGCGTATTCGCCGCCATTGGAGCGACCTCTGGGACGGGTTGAAGGACTCTTCCGCCAAACTGGCTGTGGGTGATATGAGCCCGCCCTCTACCATAGCGTTGCGCGCGTTCGAGGCCAGGCTGGACGGATACTGGACCGACAGTTACTTGCTGAGCAGTAACTTTCAGACCGATGTTTCAGTGCTTCGAAACCAGGCAGGCATGGTGGGTTACACCTATGCCGAGGCGGCCAATCAGGCGCTGGGGGCGCGACTCAAAACCACACGGAACCACGCTGTTGAGCAAATGCGCAACAGTGAAACAATTCTCAAGGCAATGAAACTGGAAGTGCTGCGCCGTGAGCTCAACCTTAAGGAAACTGAAGGGCTGCTGCTGAACGCCGAACAGCAACATGCCCTCTTCAATGAGCGAATGGCACTAAGCCTGGTGCACGCCGTTAAATTCAAACAGTACATCTTTGAGGCATTCAGGACGGAGCTGAGCACCGTGCGCAGTGCGATTGCCCGACCCAGGAACAGCGTCGAGCAACTGTGTGATGCCTTTTATGGGCTGCTGCTGCCGTGCGAGCTCGACAAAATGCTTAAAGGAGATGAAAAGTGATGGACCGTACAACCCTCGACCCCGAGATCCAGCAGGCACGCGAAGAGCTTGGTCGTTTGCTCGACGACTTGATAAATCAACCTTTGGTTGAGGAGGCCCGGCGTCTTGCAAGCGACAACCTCGACCAGTTGAAAAGTGATATTCAAGCCCAGGGAGGTGGCCTGCGGCGACAAATCGATACCGGCTTCACCGCGACGAATGATGACCTTGGGGACGCAGTCGATAAGGTGCGGTCAGCCGTTTCGAAAATCGGTAACGACGTCCTCCAGGCGGCACAGAGTACCCAACTGCGCCTGGAAGGTATGGAGCAGTTACTGAACAGCCTCGATGCCGGGCTCGCGTCCAGTGAAGAGCGCCTGACCCGGTTGATGCAGGCGCAACTGCACCACAACGCCACCTCATTCAAAGCCATGACGGTACTGCTGAATACTCAACAGGCGGAGTACAGCCAGGCCATCGCCAGCGTCTCGCAGGAACTGGCGGGGGTGAAGGAAATTCTCTGCGCCGAGCGTGAAGACTTCCAGCGGACGCTACAGGAACAACGCTCTAGGTTTAAAACCCTGTTAGGGCTGTTACTGCTAACAGGTGTTGGTACCTCTTCCGTGCTGCTCAAACTGTTTCTTGGTTGACTACTTGCCTGCAGGGGTTTCAAGGCGAGCAGTTCAACCACCGGATTACACGCATCGCCCCATAAAGCGCGTTTAGGGCGTTTCAGCCGTTCGCTAGTGCCAACGAGCTGGCAGGAGCATCGCTGGCCAAGTTTCGACTGAAATCCACCGGGCAGCAGCGGTCTATGAGGGTTCACGCATTGACCACACCAAAGGTAGGTGGATTCACGCCGATAGACAGCTAAGAAGCTTACTCGCCAGCCAAAGGCCAGCTTTAACTCTACGAGGATGACCCTTTTGCCTTCAGCAAAGACTCACAGCGCCCTTAGTCGTCAGTGGGAGCTGTTGCAACAGCTCCCCAAACGCGCCCCGGGTATTACAGTCAGTGAATTGCTGACCCGTTTAGTTGCTGCTGGTTACTCTATCAGCCGCCGCAGCATCGAACGCGACTTGCGCGACCTATCCACAGTATTTCCACTGCAGTGCAACGATAGCGGTACGCCATTCGGTTGGTACTGGAAGCCAGGCGTGAGCGTCGAATTGCAGGGCATCACCCTGACCGAAGCCGTAAGTCTTTCGCTAGTCGAAGATGCCGTCCGCCCGCTGCTTCCGGGCAGTATGCTGAGCGTTCTGGAACCGCGCTTCGAGCACGCTCGGCAAAGACTCAAAGGCCTCAAAGATGGCAACCCCGCAGCCCGCTGGCCTGACAAGGTCGCCAGCGTTCGGCCGGATTTCAACCTTCGAGCCCCGGAAATTCGGGCAGAGACACTGGAGGCACTGCAGCACGCCCTAATCAGCGAGCAGCAGGTGCGCTGCCAATACTACTCGGCGCACAACAACAAACTCAGTGAACTGACCCTCAACCCCCTGGCCATTGTCCAGCGTGGCCTCGTAACCTATCTCATTGCTACCGCCGCGCCATACACTGATGTACGTCAGTTCGCAGTGCATCGCTTTCGAGCAGTAACGGGGCTCGATACGCCATGCCAAGGGCTGGAGTTGTTTGAGCTGAAAACATACCTTGCCACTGACGCTTTGCAATTTGGCAAACCGGAGAAGATTCGTTTCAAGGCTTGGCTGAGCGAACACCAGGCGCGATTGATTAGAGAGACACCATTAAGCACGGACATGGTGCTGGAAGCGCTGTCGGACGGTTTTCAGGTGCGGGCGACCCTAAACAATACGTGGCAACTGCACTGGTGGATTTTGTCGCTGGGTGATTCGTTGGTGGTGCAGGAACCGGCAGAGTTGCGCCAGCAGATGAGAGACACATTGCGGCGGGCGGCAGCAGCGTATGGGCACGAAGAAGACAAGGTGAGCTCTGTGTAATCCATCAGCCCAGTTGCCTGGACCCACTTAGCGAAGCACCAAAGGCATTGCTGTAGAGCGCTGCAATCGCCGTATGTGACGACTAAGGCAAAGCGGTGCGCGGCGGTATCCACTCCTGCGATGATTGAAGCATGGACGGCCAGGTATCACCCCTCAAGTTTGACCACTCGTTAATTCTTGCGGAATTGAACTCCACTTGACCACCCGTTTGCATTCGGCCTCACCAGTCATTTGCATTCGTTTTGACCATCGACTGCATCGGATTTGACTAGTACGCTTTCTAACCATGACCGGCAGAGAACGGCAAAAAACGGTCATCGAGTATCTACAAGAGCCCGGACCACTCACTTCCTATTTACAGGTCCGCAACTGTCGAGATAGAAGCGCTTGGATAATTTATCGGGAATAATGCTGAAATTACATTGCTGATTTTCGCACTTGGCATAGCGCTTATTCTTTCTTTTGTAGGAATCATACTCTTGTGATTCAAATAACTTGAGTGGTGATCCGCAGTCGGGACAAAGCCCGACTGGATTGCTTTTGGCGTGATCCGAGCAGCAGCTACCACAGCCTTTGCAAATGTAGCGGCCGCTACTGCACTTTGTTTTACAGTCTCGCGAGTCAATAATGTGGTAGCAGTCGTAGCCCATGCAGTGATTTATATAGTGACCAACCTGATGTTCTAGACAAGCCGCATTTGAGCATCTGAAGACCGTCAGACGATACGCCGGTGCCATATTCTTTTTTACCAGTCTGCCATTTTCTATTGCGGTATATTCAACTCGAGCGTATTGCAAGTCTGGAAGCATTAAGGATGAGCACTGACGACAATGAAGAGCCTTAAAAATCTCTCTCAGTCGATTGAGGTAGCCAGCAAGTTTGATGGGGAAATCACGGGTTGTCGGCTTTTTTTCGGTCAGATAGTTGATGCCGTAATGAGAGAACCAGTCATAAATGGTGAAGTCACAATAGTTTTTTGGCTCTGTAAGGCCAACCACTTTAGGGCGTGTGCACTCACGCCCCCGGCAAAGAAACATCTCTTGTTTTTCCCAATAAACTGCTTCACAGGAAAGCGATTGGTTGATCGTGCCACATGCAGGGAACAACTCAAGGATTTCGCTGACCTGCTGCGAAGGGTCAATTTTTCCGGATGAAATTGCCTCCCACAAACGTCCCATAAACAGGCTGTAAACGTTATCCAGCGGGTTGCCGGCCAAGATCAGGCTGAATATTTCTTTCAGTACGAAACTGCCAAGTTTCGATTGCAGGTGCTCATTGGTGTCGTACAGACTTATAAATTTCAGATCCTTTTCGTGCAGATACTTCTTGAATTGGTAGTAGCTGAAGATCGATCCGATAAGCGGATGCTTCATAATACCGCCACTGGGAAGCGTTTTATTTTTAATATACTGCGTCAGGTATTCCGGTAGCTTCACGGATTGGGAGTATATTTTGTTTACATACGAATCCATTGAGGCTCGCATGCTCTCTGAAAAGCTACCATCTTCGTCCACATCTTCAATGTAGCCAGCCAGCAGACAAAACATTCTAAGGTCTGGTGGGAAATTTCCGGCGGTGTTTTGTACAAGGCGCACAGCCTCCGCTTGCTCAAGGGCCTGCAGATGGTTTGCCATTTGCTCAGCGTGCTGGCCGATGTACGGTGTCGGTAGTGACGACCACTCGATGTCCCATAACGGTTTTATGAGGCCTTTAGCTTCAAGGAACTCGATATTCTGCCGCCACTCGCGTTTCCAACGAAGTATGGTCAGCAGTTTCTTCAGGCCAACCCTATCTATGAGTTCTTGAGCGTTAGGGCCTGTGGCGGAGCTTAAATCAGCACTGATCCTTGATGTTATGAATTCACTTATTGCTTCTGCGACGGACGTTTTGGGTCCACTAGTGATTTTTTCAAGCAGTTCAAGTTGCTTATCGCGGGGCACGTCAGTCAAGGCATTGGCGTTATTGGCGGACCATTTGCCTTTGTGCTCTTCCAGCTCAAAATAAACAAGCTGACTCTCGACAGGCTTGCCATGACCAAGCCATTGACTTTGATGAAGGAACACATCTCTACCGGATACGCCCTCCAAAAAACCAAATTTGTTCTCAGCGTCTTTGGCTTTATTGTAACCACCAAACCATTTCACAACTCCCGCGCTTGCTGACATTGCTTTACTCCGAAGTCCCGCCGGTTACTGCGTATGCTCCACTATTCCTCTCAACGCCACGCCACACAAGAGGGGGGCTGAATTGCCCTTGATTCTGTAGACACAAATGACTGGCAGCTATGGGGCGCTCTCTCCCGGTCGTGTCCGCGAAGTATGCTGGTCAAATCCGATGCAAATGACTGGTCAGGCCGAATGCAAATGGGTGGGCAAGTCTGTGCAATTACCCAATTCTGACCAAGAGTTAAAGCTCTGCCTGCGGTGACACCGTCTTGTTGCCAACGCGTTCACGGCGCCCCCTCATCGATAAAGGCGCACCTGTACGGCCGAGCAGGCATCTAATGCACACTGCCCAAGCCCCGAGCCTCGAGAATCATGTGGTCAAGCAGTGCGAGCATGTCGTCGACATCAATTTCCTGGAACCGGCCATTCGTATCCTGATCAAGGATCATGGCGGCGAATTCTTCGCTGTACTCGACCACTGCCTCAGCTTCAACCTCCGCGAGTGATCGGTCATCCGGGTGACTGTCAGTTTCATCGTTACGCATCGCGAACCTCGCAACTAGATGGGGCTTCAGTTGAATGGTTGCACCAGCTTGGCTTTAAAAATCTCCAGCCCCGTCGCAGGCCGGACATCCAGGTCGACGTGCTGGCATGAAGGGCAAGCCGAGAACCAATCTTTGCCCTCACGCAGCGCATCGCTGGGTGGCACCGTTGTTTTATGCCAGTGGCATTGAGGGCAAGTGAATGTGAAGGGATGGGGCGGCCAGGGCATAGAGATAACCTGTTAGTCTTGCATTTAATGGAGTAGTGGACACCGTACTGTGTCAGGCCGAATCACCGGCGCGCTTGTCCAGTTCCTGTTTCATCTCGCTGTATTCACGAAAGAACTCAAAGCCCTTTTTTACAACGACGATGACGCCAATAATTGCGAACAGATTTTTCATGCTGCGGTCCCTTATGATTGGCTGATGAGGCGAGCATGAGGGAGCAGCGCGACAAGACGTGTCGTGATCGGATGATCCGTCTGTGTTTTGCTGACTACTGCCCCCTGCCGCCCTACTCCTGCAAGAGCGCTTTTACCAATCGATAAGCCTCAGGCAACGCCATCTTCCCGCCTTCGACCGCCTCGATCAGCCGCAGCGCCTTATCTGCACTGATGACATCTTTCTCGATCACCTCGCGAAGTGACGAAATAAACCCGGACTTATCCAACAGCGTGACAGCCCCCATGCGCTCCTTGGCTTCCATCTCAGCCAACCGCTCCTGATAGACCAGCAACAACTCCTGCTTGCGGCCCTCTGACATCGCACCTCCGCGAATCCAGCGCGAGACGCCGTAGGCCAGAACGCCACCGGCTGCCGCAGCGCCTAGTGCCCAGCCAAGTGGTGTCGCAGCCACGGCAGTGACACCTACCCAACCGGCGGCCGTGGTGAGGACCGGAATACTGGTCGCTCCCGCGATACTTGCCACAGTGCCTGCTGCAGCGGCACCGAGGCCGATACCGAGCGTGCTAATGCCCACCTCGCCCAGGATGCGTACACGGTCGTGGGGTGACCGTTCAAGCTCATCGATGACCTTGAGTAGCTGCTTTTTGCTGACCTTCGGCTGCCGACTCATGATGCTTTCGCCGATGCCAGTTCAGCCATGACAAGCTGGAGAGTCTCAATGAACAGATCAAAGTACGTCCGAGCGATTTCGATCAGGTTCAGTGGAAGCTCCAGTAGATTCACACCTGAACCGTTCCCGGTCGGTTGCTTATCGCTTTGATGACCGGAGACCGCGATAGTCAGGCCAAGCAGTGCACCCAAGGGCGCCAATATCGAACCGAGCAACGGAATCGCGGCAACCAGCGAAGCAATAGCCGCACCCAATACGGTGCCAATGGCCAAGCCCTTATGCGCCGTGATGAATTCGCGCAACTTCATCACGATCAGCTTGCCGATGGAGACAACCTTGTTACCTATACGCTGAGTCACGTTCACCAGCTCTTTGAGTCTTACAGCGATTTCGGGCGACAGACCGCATTCACGCAACCAGATATAAAGATCGCTGCTGGCCATGGAATCACTTTCGGCTTGCATGAGTGCAAGCTCAAACTCCGCTTCAGCCATTGAAATGATTTTCGTCATCGCGCTTCCTTTTTCAGTGTTACGTAAATTTCAGTTCAGTTGCTCAGGATTGCGGCCATAGGAAGCTCCGCTGACTCTGAATCTGTGCAGCCCCTTACAAAGGGTTTTAACACCGCCTGCAATCCATTGTGTTCAACGCTCAGCACCGCGACGCCAACACCATTGGCTTTCTGGTATGTCATCGTCTCCAACAACGGAGCACCTCCGGCGCGAGGCACCAGCAAGATCGATAAATCCGGTTTGCATCCCTTCCAGCGCAAGCAGTCGCGGTACAAGTGCGCAGACACCATGCCCTCCAGCACCCACTTGCGCTCAACCCGATACTTGGCGTCCATCACAATGAACGAGCTCCCCGCCGGGCTTTCCACGGTGACAACAATGTCGGGGTAGCGCTCCCCGGAAATGCTGGAAAAACCGTTGCTGGCTGGCTGGTCGAACGCTGGGCAACGTACCTGTAGTAAGACATTGACCTGTGTGTCGGTACTCCGTCCTTCACAACGTACGACGTCCATGCGTGAACCGGGCCAAAGATCACGCCACTGCAGGTCTGGATAAATCGACTTCATCATGGCCACCACCTGGAGGTAGCACCAACGCTCATATATCTCCCACGTCGGGCTGATCCACAAGCGCTCTCCCTCGCTACTGCCGTCAATACCAGGACGCAGCACGTACCATCCATGGCGATAAGCCCGAGCGTAAGCGGGATGAGCGGAAATCGCGTTGAGCCCGGCTGCAGAAATTCGAGGCTGAAGGAGGGAACAGAACGGTTCCTTGCGTTGAATCCTACGAAGGTCACTGTGCAAGCCTTCGAGGAACTCAATCCGCCGTCCAAGCCGAGGGGTCAACGCGGAGCGAGCACCCGTGTTGCCCTCCCCCTCAATGATCTTCTGCAACGCGGCAATGACGTGACGGCTACGTCGCAGGGTTTCGCCAAGGACAACAGCCAACGCCTGATTGGCTGGATTATCCAGGTCTTCGAACACAGTGGGCACATCAAAGTGCAACACCTCATCACTGGCATTGGCCTGTTCGAGGTTATAGAGCAACGCCGTCGCCGCAGGGTCTTGCAAGGCACGACACAAAGTCTGGCGATCAATACGACGCATTTGGTGCGCTGGCCGTAATGTGCGCTCTCGGTGCAACCGTGTAAGCGGCTTGCGCAAGACCTCGGTAAACGCCGATATCAACGCCGGACCATAACGTTTCAGCCGTGCATATTGCAGGTGCGGGTTGCTGGTTCGTCCCTCACGACCCACCTCCAATTGGGCGTACTCATTGCCCAACAGCAACCGTGTATCGAAGGCAAGGAGTTCGTCGAGCATCGCGGCAAACGACGTCTCGCCGAGCTTGTTTTGATCTGGAGCCACATCAAAGTGGTAGGTCGCCAAGACTTTGCCGCCGGTATCAACCAACTCAGCGATGACTTTGCCCGCATAAAAACCCGGCTCCCATCGCCACGCGTCAAATGCCTCATGGCGCGAGGCCTCCAACGGCTCATCATCAACAAACAAGCGCGACTCGGGGACAATCTCGAAATAATAAGTGCCGCGCTCCATGAACCCCGAAGCCAACGCTTCGGGGTTGACCGTGAACGTGTTGCCTTGTTTATCGATGCATCGGATAATCGCCATTTTTCAGCGCCAGAACCGGGCGGAACCCATAGAGCGCAAATCATCCTGCAACTCGGCGACTTTGGCTGCCGAGTCCGCCAGCCTCATATCCCGCAACAAGGTGCTGGTGTCCGCGAAGGCGGCCTGGACCCGCGGCGTGTCTTCACCGCGAAGTTTGGGCAGGACTTTGGCGTAGATGGCTTGATCCAATGCTGTATCGAAGTCAATCACACCACCGCGTTCGGCCTGCTCGATATAGCCGATAACATCATGGATCGTCCGCCAGCCAAAATGCAGGCGTGCCGGGCGCAAGGCCTTGACCAACCCTTTGAGCGTGTCGCGCACTCTAACAACTTGTTCCTCGGCCAACGCGCTGGTTTTCCAGCCAGGGAACGCTTCAACATCGATATCCCAGAACTCGATCACTGCCGCCCGATCGAGCACCTTGTCGCTCAGACCATGTGTCGTTTCATCCATATTGACGGTGCCGATGATCACCAGATTGCTCGGGTACATGATGGTCGCCGGCACACCGCTGATATCATTGTCCTGAGCATGGAGCTCAATGTGATCACCTGTCTCCATGGCAGAAAGCAGCGGCGCCAAATATTGCTCCGGGTGCGACAGGTTCATTTCGTCCAGCACAACCGTGTATGGACGCTCGGAGTCGGCACTGGCTCTCAGCAGGAAATCGACGAATGCCGTGCGTACGTAGCTTTCGCTATTCAATGGATTGACGTAACCCAGCAGGCAAGAGGGATCATGCCAACCAGGCTGCACGGGAACCGTCAGCAGTCCCTCTGCGGGGTGGGTTTGCCCCTCGTGCAACGCAAGCGCGTACCCCCGCGCCAGTACCGTCTTACCGGCACCGCTGAGCCCGGTGAGCACCGCGAAGTGACGGCGCTGATGACTCCACAGTCCGGCATCAAGGCGGGCAACCAGGCTGATCGGAAAGGCGATATCTTCCGGGAAACTACGCAGGATGGTTTCCAGCGAGGGGCGCTCGAATGGCGCTGCCTCTTCACTGGATGGCACTAAGCTGGCTGCAACGCTCCCCGCCTCCGGAGCAAGCGATTGGGGTTCCCAGTAGATTTGCGCTGCCCAGGTTTCGCCAAGCTCGGTCAAGTGCTGCAGTTTGTCTGCTCTGGTTTCGACCAGTTGCAGGGCACGCAGCCAAAAGGTCAGGCTGGTCAATGCTCGGTCGCTGGTCCACCCGGGGTTCACCTTTCTCAACACCTCATTCATCGCACTGACGGACATTGGGCCGTTGCGCAATGCAAAGAGCATATGATCAACACCGAGCACCCGAGTCAGCAGCCAGTCCGATACTTCATCAGGCTCGCCTGTCTCCAGCAGACCCTCACCTCGCGGTGTCAGATGGATCTCCTCGCCTTGAGCCCGCAGCACGCCCCATTCGGCAATGAGTGAGTTGAGTTGCGTTCGGATGCTTGAGGTCGCGTGACTTGGGTTGATCGAGCGCATGTGCTCCACCAGGTCCTCTCGTTTGCACCCCTCTTTGGCGAACTCAATGATCGCCCGGATGGTCGCGATACCACCACCAATGGCTAGCATGCCGCGGCGTCGGCGCTCAGCAGGTAAAGGATTTAGACGCTCCTGGCCCGTGCTGGGGTCAGCGATTTCCGTGGCTTCGGCTTCCTGCTCCTGGACGAATTTCATATAGAGCAGCCAAGGTAGGGTCATACGCTCCAGCGACGGTGTTGATAGCCCTTCTTCCCGATTACCCAAAACATCGTTCAAGCGTTCAAGTACGCCCTGGTGCAGAGAAAGATCACGCTCCGAACCTCCGACGCCTATCAACGACGCCAAAGTACGCAATTTGGGATAGTGAGCGAGTGTGGTCAGTTCTGTTGGGCACAACGCGGCGAAGAGACGATACTTTTTGAGCCGAGGGTTACGCCGCACAGCGGGTGGAGCGACGAGTTGATTCAACTCGCGCCAGCCTTCGTTGAGCACCTGATCATGAAGGTGAGCGTCAACAGTTTTTAGCGATGCCCGAAGATTCCAAAGGCATTCGGCGACTCTAGGATCGGCAATCACCTCTGACACATTGACCGTGCCCATGCCCGTTGTAGTAATAACCTCACTTTCCCACAGCAGCTCTTGAAACGCTGGACTACAAAACTCCTCCTGATCAGCGTCTTGTACCTTACGAAGGAACTCCGACAGTTTTTTCAGCCAGTTCTGATACCAGGGCAATTCGCGATTGTGCGCCAATACCGCCTCGCAGGCTGCCTTCAGATTTGTGTTGTCCCTCAGATCTACCGCCACCAATCATGCCCCTTATTGTCTTGTTGGGCGACCGCGCCCATATAGCGTCTCTGCTAATTATTTACATGCGGAGTTACACCGCCTCCCAGGAGAATCCAGCCTCTGACACTGGTTCCTGGCCCATCACCTTTCAGGCAAACGATTAACACGAGCCACTAGCCACTGAATACGTGCTCGCGATGCCAGGCCAAGTAGTTCAAATGACGGTCATGAAGGCTACGCAATCGGCATTGCGGGGTAATACCAAGTGCCCGTTGCAGTTCAGCGCTCAAGGTTTGCGCAATAATAATATCGCCCTCGTCGGTGAAGCTGATCAGCCCCTGGTCAAAGGCTTGATCCAGGTTGGGCGTCAGAAGCAGTCCGTTAAAGGGATCGAGGCGCTCCAGATGCGTCGCGTCACGCCAAGGCTTGATGTGAGAAGCACGCAACATGGAAGCAAGCGCTATACCGCTAACGGCGCAACCTTGCCAATGCTTAAGCAGAGCTTGGCGATAAACGCTTTGTCCTACCCGCGCTCGAATAATGGCTTCGCGCTCGGTACTCTCAATTTGCTGCCCAAATGATGATTGCTCGAATATCTCAATCAGGCTGAATTCATCTTCCAAACCTTGCTCGAAGGCCGTCGATTCGCCGGTAAGCACTGCGAACAGGCTGCGCAAGTCTTCATCATCCGCACAATTGACCGCAATACCTGTATTGCTGGTTGAGTCGAGCGCGCGCGGAAATACTTCCAGGCTGGTGCTTTTATAGTTCTCATTGGGAGCGCCCTGCGTCAATGCCTTGATTTGCTCCCAATGCACTGACTTGCGGTATGCCGGGTGCAAAACCAATGGTTGGAGTCCGACGGCGCCGATAGCTTTATGCTTGACGAATAGCGGGTACTCAAGCGCAGGGTGCTCATAGCCTCTAGCGTAGGCCTTTTCTTTGTACTTCAAGCTGCAACCATGGCCTTCCAGAAGCCTGCAAATTTCCAGCGAATCGAGCATGCGCCCTCCTGATGTTAATACCGTATCGGCGCCAATCACGAGGACCTTGAATCAAGGCACTCGTGCCTCACACCTAGGGCAGTAAAGCCTGCAGAATCTCCACCTTGCGCTGCAACTGCTCCACATGAGCCTTCTCAGCCCGAAGTGCCGATTTCAACTCGCGATTCTCTTCGGCGTGCCAGCTCAGCCGCTGCTGGCGCTCCTTCGTGGTCGCATGCCAATGCTCGAGCAATCTCCAGGCTTTGTTAGTCTGCAGATACTGCACCAAAAGCATCAGCAGGATCATCAACAGCATCAGCATCGCTACCGACGCCGTCCAATCCCAACCATCCATAAACATGTCCCTCATGTCGTAAACTCCAAACCTGCCAGAGTCACGATATGTAGTGTTAAACGACACGTCTAGAATGTAGACTTATACAGGTAAAGTATTCACTCACATGGAGGCGACATGAAACGCAAGCAAACCATCGAGCAGGTCCGTTGGGACCTCGCCCTTCGCTATCGTCTGATTGAAACCGTCGCCTGGTGGGAAGGCCGGCTGACCACGGTGCACTTGATGCAGAGCTTCGGCATCAGCCGCCAGCAGGCGTCAAAGGACATCAATACGTACATCACCGAGCATGCGCCCAAAAACCTTACATATGATCGACAGATCAAGGGGTACGTGCCGGGCAAACAGTTCAAGCCCCTGTTCATCGACGACAGTGCCAGCGCCTACCTGCACCTGCTTTACCAGAACAATGCCCGAGCGCCACACGTTGAGGGGCTGGCGTTGGCCTACGCCCATACCAAAGTGCTGGAGGTGCCGGATCGCTCGATCAAGGCCGAGATACTGCGCCCACTGCTCAAGGCTTGCCGGGAGCATCTGCGTCTGGACATCGACTACGTTTCGCTCAACAGCCCCGAACCTGAAGGGCGAACCATCGCACCGCATACGCTGGTTTACACAGGCATGCGCTGGCATGTGCGCGCCTACTGCGAAAAAAACCGCGAGTACCGGGACTTTGTACTGAGCCGACTACGCGGGGTCCCTGAGTTGATGGACGGCGAAACCGAGAATGGCCTCTCGGACGACGACCAGTGGAATAGCGAAGTCAACGTCATCATCAAACCCGATGAGCGTCTGACGGTGATGCAAAAAGCGATAATCCAGGAGGATTTCGGGATGGTCGATGGGCGACTGCAGATTCCCTGTCGCCAGGCGTTGGTCAAGTATGTATTGCAGCGCTATCAGATTGATCCAAAGAACATGGACCCGAAACCAGAGGCGCAACAGATCGTGGTGGAGAACCTGAAGGAGTTGAAACCCTGGCTGTATGACTGATACCGGTCCCTTTCGACTGCCCTGTTCGCGACAACCTTGCCGCTGGCACTCGACTCCAAAAAATACCGAGCCCTGACGCAGTGCGACATGATCTGTCGCACGAGTGAATCAAGCTCTGTATCAGACCCCACGAGAGAACACGATATTGAATAATCTGGAAGCCCTGGAGCTGGTGGAAACCACGTTCACCGAGATACTGAACGCCGACAAAGTGTCCGACCTGAAAAAGATACTGACGTCCGATCCCCTGCTGGAAAAATGGCAGATGGACCGCAACAAATACCCAGAATTGCAGTTGAAGTTGACGGACCACGACATCAGTTCCCTCATGACTAAGGTTGGCAACGATCTTCGCTTGCATGCGGACCTCAGCGCCAAACTGGAAACACCTCTGGAAAAGCTGCTCTTCGCCCTAGTCTGGAAAAATGGCGACCTGCAAAAGGTGGCGCACATCATCAAAGGTGCAGCCGATGTCAGACCAACATCGCTGACTAACGGCCCAGGCCAGGTATTCAGACAGTTCGGTCGGCACCTGGCTGATCGCTCGGAATCCATTGTCGATCAGCACGTGCTTCGTGCCTTCGAACTCTATGAGCAGATCAACGACCCAGACTTTTCCAAGATCAAGACCATTCGCAAGAAGATCAACTGGGACAACGATGTCGCCTGCATCGAACGCTACAAAGGCTGGCTCTCGAAGCACTTTAAAGTGCGTCAGGATTCGGAACCGGGATTCGTAGTAAACATCGACATGCTGCTCTTTGCGCTCGGTCGAGCGGTAAAGATCACCAGCAAGCGTGGTAACGGCGAAGCAGCGTAATCCCACCGCCATCGAGGACAGCGCCATGAAAACCTACAAAGCCTTTATGCAACGTGTAGTTGCCACCGCCGGCCCCCAAGCCAACTTCACCATCACGGTTCAAGCGGTGACCTCTGCCATGGCAAAGGTCACCGCTGAAGCCCAGTACCCAGGCTACAAATGCCTGAACGCACCCACTCAGGTGCGTTGAAGTTTTGCCAGCTCATCTTGCAGTTGCAGCGCCAGCCCACTGGTTCGCTGCACATTGCGACTGACCGCCCCTTCAAATACGCCCGGACTGGCTTCGACCAGGCTGAACCATTGCTTGGCACGGGTGATGGCGGTGTACAACAGCTCCTTGGTCAGCACAGGGTTCAGCGCATCGGGCAATACCAGAGCCGTATGGTTGAACTCCGACCCCTGGGACTTGTGCACCGTCATGGCGAAAACGGTCTCAACCTCCACTAGCCGACTCGGCATCACGAAACGTACGCCGCCGCTGCCATCGTTTCGCGGGAAGGCTACACGTAGAACCCGTACTGCAGAGGGACCCGGTACCCAGAGAGCAATGCCGATGTCACCATTCATCAAGCTCAGGCTGTAATCATTGCGGGTGACCAGTACCGGTCGCCCTTCGTACCAACCCTGGTCCCCCGACAACAACTCACAGCGGCGCAGTTCGGCGGCCACTCGTTGATTCAGTCCCTCGACACCCCAAGGCCCGCGACGCAGCGCACAGAGCAGACGGAACTCATCAAACGCGCCCAATACTTTGCCAGCCCAACCGGCCCAGAGGGCACTGTCCCAGGGAGTGTCTTTCGCAGGACGCTGGTCTCGTAGCTGCTCAAGGTAATGGCGATAACCAGGAGCATCGCCTTTGCCGTTGATAATCAACTCGGTGAGTGCGGCATCATGCTCGCCTCGCAACTTGAGGTTGAACAGCTGAGGCAATTGCTGATCAAGCAGGCCTCGTGCTTCGGCGGCATTTTTCTCATTGACCAGTTTGGCCAGACGCCCAATGCCCTGCTGGGCGTCGAAGCGTCGGGAGTAGCGCAGCATGACGGTTTGCTGGGCCAGCGGATCGCCAGCACCGACTGCCGTTTGCAACCCCGGAGCGCTGACCGACTCGCCACTGTGGGCTTCCAGCCAGGCCACTGTTTGCTCGCTATAGCCGCCGGCTTCAGCGTTGCGACAAAGGTCGCCCAACACGGAGCCTGCATCCACCGATGCCAGCTGATCCTTGTCACCCAACAGGATCAAGCGCGCCTGCCGAGGCAAGGCATCGAGCAGGCAAGCCATCATTTCCAGGTCAATCATTGACGCTTCATCGACCACCAATACATCCAGCTCCAGTGGCTTATCCCGGTGGTGAATGAAGTTGCGCGAATCCGGTCGACTGCCCAGCAATCGGTGCAAAGTAGAAACATCGGTCGGAATCGCCTCACGCACCGGGACGCTCACAGGCAATTCACGGACCGCCTTGCCGATGGATTCGGACAAGCGTGCTGCTGCCTTGCCGGTGGGGGCGGCGAGGCGAATGCGCAGCGGTTTTCCTTCCTCCACGGCCGGTGTTTGCAGCAGCCCCAGCAAGCGCACGACCGAAGTGGTCTTGCCGGTGCCGGGGCCACCGGTGATGACACTGAAATTGCCTCGCGTCGCCAGTGCACAGGCAATTTTTTGCCAGTCGCTGCGGCGTTCACCGTTAACTTCGAAGGTATCAGGGAACAGGGCATCGAGCCGATTGGAAAGTTTTTCCGGTGTTACCGCGTTCACGCTCAAACGAGCGCTCAGCGCCTGGGCAATGCTGCGCTCATAGTTCCAGTAACGACGCAGGTACAGGCGCTGTCCGGTCAACACCAGCGGCCGCTCCGGGAATCGCTGCGGCTCGTCCCGATCCTCCACCATCGTGCTCAAGCACAACGCCCGGCGCCATTGCGCGACATCCAGGCCCAGCAACCATTGCGATGGTAATTGGCCGCCCTCCTCCCCTTCAGGAGGTAACGACAACACAAAGTCAGGCGCTTGCAGGGTAGCGACCAGATCCAGGCAGGAATGCCCGCGACCCAGTTGATGACTGGTCATCGCGGCAGCCAGCAACACACTGGCCTGGGCCTGGGGATCCTGTTCAAGTATGAAGGTGGCGAATGAGCGATCCAGTGCGCGCAACCAGCCTCGGCTCACCCAATTGTCGAGTTGATGCAGCAGCTCACTGCTGTCGGCATCGCCAACGAACAACGGCGGGTGATCAACGTTGCGCTGACTGTTGCTCAGTTGCTTAAGGGTCTGGCTCATGCGCTGACCTCCGCGTGTTGGCCCATGAAGAGTTGGTCCAGTTGTTCAATCAACTGCCGTGGCGGTCGTTCGAAATGCACACCATGGGTGGGCGCCTGGTGCCCACGAACGAACAGGTATACCGCCCCGCCCATGTGCTCTTCGTAGTCATATCCCGCAAGGCGCAGCTTGAGCTGACGATGCAACGCCAGCAGGTAGAGGCACAACTGCAGGTCGTAACGTTTGTTCAGCATGGTCTCGGCCATCGCCTCGGCGTCGTAGGCCTGATCGTTACCGCCCAGCCAGTTGGACTTGTAGTCCGCCACGTAGTAGCGACCTTGATGCTCAAAGGTCAGGTCGATGAAGCCTTTGAACATGCCGTTCAACTCATTGGCGGCCAGTACTGGACGCGGTGCACCACCCAACGTGTATTGGCGCACCAGTGCATCAAGGCGCTGAACGTTCACCGACCGGCTGGAAAACCAGAACTCCATCTCCACCTGATAGGTGCTCAGGGTCGAGAGTTTGCATTGGGTACCGTTGAACCGCAGCGGTGCATTCAGATAGCTGCCCAGCCAGGCGGACAGTGGCTCGATCCAGGTTTCCCAGTCGCGCAGGTTGCAGCGTCGGGCAACGGTGTTATGGAGGGTTATTGGATCTCCAGCGGTCTTGGCAAAACCTTCGCGACCGGCCCATTCGAACAGTCCATGGAGAAAGGTGCCAGGTCCTGCGCCCCGAGGGAAACCGTGAATCCCGGCCCCTGCCGGCAAGGCTTCAGCTTCGTCCTCTTCCTGCAAGTTGGCTTCCAGCGCGGTCGCCGGCTCCAGGCTGATACCCGGCTCCGCCCCCATCAGGACATATCCGTCGGCAATGGCCAAGGCCGAGTAACTGGCAATCCACCAATTTGCCGCGAGCTTGTGCAAGGGCCGCAAGGCTGGCCCCACCGGTGGTGGAGTGGGTGCCGTGTGAACATTTTCCGATGGTGCTGGCGCTGCGCACACCTCAATGTCCGGGCAGCCACTGGCCAGTGCCTCGACCACGCCGGGCAGACTCTCTGGGGCTATCGGCTTCTCCCCCGCCAGCATGTAACCCAGGCCTGCCTTATGCAGATCTGTCGATTTTCCTCCGGTCTTGAATCCCTTGGGCGCTACGCAGATCCAGGTGGCGTAACGGGCTCGGGTCAGGGCAACGTAAAGCAGGCGCATTTCTTCGCCCATGCGCTCATCGTTGGCACACCCTTGTGCCGTCTCGGCCTGTTTACCTTTGGCCAGCTCGATGACCAGATCCATGTTGTCGTGAAACATCGGCGGTGTTGTGCTTTTGCCATCGATCTCCCTTGCGCTACAGGCGAACGGCAGCAGCACCAAGGGGTATTCCAGGCCTTTGGATTTGTGCACGGTGATGACCTTGATCAGGTCCGAATCGCTTTCCAGGCGCAGAATTTCTTCTTCGCTCTGGCCATCCATCTGCTCGGCCAGATGACGGATCAGCGCATGCTCGCCATCGAGTTCGGCGGCGCTGCGCTGCAACCACTCGGCCAGGTGCAACAGGTTGGTCAGGCGACGCTCCCCCTGGTCTTCCAGAAGCAAACGGGCCGGGACCTTGAACGTGGCAAGCAGTTTTCGCAGCATCGGCAGCACGCCCTGTTGCTGCCACAACACGCGAAAATCCCTGAACAGCAGAACCTGTTGTTCCCAGAACAGCTCATCCTGATTCAATTGCTCCAGGGTCTGCCATGTCAGCCCGACGCTGCGGGTCGCCATTGCCGCTCGCAGCAGCCGATCGCTGGTGGGTTGAGCGCACGCACGCAAGATATACAAAAGGTCCTTGGCCTCTTCGCTTTCAAAGACCGAGTCTCTGTCGGAGAGATAGACGCTGGCCAGTTGCCGATGGGCCAGGGCTTTACGGATGGCTTCGGCCTCCTTGCGATTGCGCACCAGAATGGCGATATCGGCGGGCCGCAGAGCAACGAATTCACCGTTGCCCTTCAGTAAACCGGAACGCTGGGTTGCAGCGGGATCAAGCCAGGCCTGAATCGCCGACGCCGAAGCTTCAGCGGCTTTACGCAAGTAGGTGGCGCTATTGATCACACCCTCGGTTTTCAGCTGCCAGAACGTGAGGGCCTGTTGATTCGTACCGATGACCTGCAGCACATCGTCGCGCCCATTGGCATGGACGCTGATGAACGGTACAGGGTTGTCCTGATCTTGCGTGGCAAACCGAAACGCGCCCCGAGGCTGGGCTTCAGCGTAGCGGAAGCAATGGTTGGCCGCCTCGACCATCGCCTTGGTGGAACGATAGTTGGTCCCCAGTGTGTAGTGACGGCCAGCCGTGGCTTTTCGCGCCTGGAGGTAGGTGTAAATATCCGCACCGCGAAAGGAATAGATCGCCTGTTTCGGGTCGCCGATCATGAACAGGCCGCAGTCATCCAGGTTGTCGGGAATGCGGTAAATGGTTTCGAAAATCCGGTACTGAACCGGGTCGGTGTCCTGGAATTCGTCGATCAGGGCGACCGGATACTGCTTGCGAATGGTCTCGGCCAGACGCGGGCCCGACGGGCCTTGCAAGGCCTGGTCAAGGCGATTGAGCAGGTCGTCGAAACCGATTTGCGCCCTGCGCACTTTCTCGGCATTGAACGAACATTGCACCTCACGCAGTGCATGCAGCAGCAGTTGCGCGCGCACCTCGGTTTTTGACTCCAGATGATCGACCCACGTATCGATGGCCTGAAAAGCGGGGTGCACGCTGACAACGCCGCCTTTGTTCACACTGAACCGGGTTTGCCCACACTTGCGAACATGAGCACAGGCTTCGTCTCCCAGGCTCCATTTCGCGATTTCACCAAGCATCTGCTCGAAAGTTTCGGGAGTCTTGGTTGGATAGGATTTTCCGCTCAACTTCGTTCGTACATCACGCAGCAGCGTATTTATCCCGGCGACATCTCGCGACCACTCAGCTCTGGCACGGTCCTCAAGCGCAACACATCGCTGCTCCCAATCGATAGGGGACTGCAGAAGCGCATCCAATCGTGCCGGAGCGCTGATCGATGCCCCTGCCTGCCGGAACTCCGCGTCTGCCCGCGATAGCAGAGGACTGAGCGCCTTCTGTAGATCAGTCGGGGTTTTGAAGCAATCGGCCACCACCTTGGAGAGCGCCGGTGACAAGGCATAGAAATGCCGACGCCAATAATCCCTGACCACCTCCGCCAGCAGCTCGCTCTGGTCGGTTTCCAGTGTTTGAGTAAACAGGCTGCCACTGTCGAAGGCGTGCTCACGCAACATCCGATAGCACCAGCCATGAATGGTCGAGACCGCCGCCTCGTCCATCCACTCACCTGCCAGTTGCAACCGGCGCGCGCAATTGGGCCATTCCTGCGGCGGGTAATCGGCACGCAGTTGCTCCAGCAAATTGTCGTGTTCGTGATCAGGCTCCAGGAAGCACAGCGCCGCTTCGGTCAAGCGCGCACGAATACGGTCGCGCAGTTCCTGGGTCGCGGCATCAGTAAAGGTTACGACCAGAATCTGCGGAGGTGTCAGCTGATCCTTGAAGGCGGCCTCGCCTCCATGACCCAGCACAAGGCGCACGTACAACAAGGCGATGGTGAAGGTTTTGCCGGTTCCGGCACTCGCTTCGATCAGTCGGCTGCCATGCAAAGGAAAGTCGAGGGGGTTCAGATTCAGCGGATTCATTGGTCGCTCCCTGCGCGGCTCGAAGAAAGATGATTGAACAGGCCGCCATACAGGCGCTTGGCCCATGAGGTGAAATGACCGGAGGCGCACAGTTGGTCGAAATCCGCGTACGCACGGTGCAAGGCGAAGGAGCTGTCTGCCTCGCCAGAGCGCATGTACCCGCCCTCGAACGTCTCGCGGGCCTTTTCGGACGCCGAGTCGTTGTCTTCCCCGCCCTCCTTCGCTTCTTCGAGCCAGGCGAATGCGCTTTTACAGGCGATCGGTAGCGGTTCACGCATGCCCGCTACCCAGGCCTCGAGCAGCGATTTCAACTGCTTCTGCGCCTCTTGCGGGGCCATTGGCCGGAACACCACGTCCCCATTCAAACTGACCAGAATCGAGGTGCAGCCCGGCTCACTCAGCTGCAACGCCAGATGGCGCACCCAGGGTCGAACCAGGTTGTGCCAGCGCCAACTGTCGTCGTTGCACAGCTTCTTGCTGTCCAGCTGCAAGTAGGCACGCTCACCTTGGGCATTGCGGCGAATACCGCCCAGCCAGTCACTCAATCCCGGGGCCGATTCATGAGCGGCGATCGTTGCGGCGGTTTGGCCCTCCTCGACCTCCGGCCACGCCTGCAACTGCACGTGGTAACGCTCGAGCATATCCGGCAGCGGCTCGGCCAGGGCCGATGCGCTCAACGTGCCGAAGCCACCCAACGGCAACTTGCCTTCGCGCTGCAAACGCTGAAGGTGCAGATCAAGCTCAGCCCCGGCGCCTTCAGGCTGATAATCCTCTTCAACCCAACGCTTGAGCGCCTGGCTGAGCCGGTCCTGGTGCTGCCAGTTCTCAAGGCCGTCGAGCTGAAAGGTTTCGTCGTCGCGGCTGGTCAATTCGTCATTGTCGAAGTTGACCTTGAGCCGTTGCTGGAAGAACGCCCCGACGGGGTCGCGCACAAACCCGGCCAGTTGGCGCAGGGTTAAAGGCGTGTCTTGGGCGAGCGCTGGCAACAGGTTTTCCGATGGCTGCTGATCTGGCGAATCATGCACCTCACGCCATTCGTGCGAGTAAGTGAACAGCCCGTCCGGCCCCGGCTTGTCGGCAAAGTAGGCGGCGCTGAAAGGCTGTAGCGGATGTTCCTGGGTCAAGGCATGCAGCAATTTGCCAGGCTGCGCCAAGCGCCAGCCGCTGGACAGGTGATCACGCAGTTGCCCGACCAGTACCGAAGGTACGCGCTCACTGTTGTCGCGGATGTTGCGGCCAACCCAACTGACATACAGCTGTTCCCGGGCCGACAACAAGGCCTCCAGTAACAGGTAGCGGTCATCCTCGCGGCGCGAGCGATCGCCGGGACGGTAATCGTTACGCATCAGGTCGAAATCGACTGGCGACTGTTGGCGCGGATAATCGCCATCGTTCATGCCCAGCAGGCACACCACTTTGAAAGGGATCGCACGCATCGGCATCAACGTGCAGAAGTTCACCGCACCGGCGAGAAAACGTTGCGACAAGCCGCCATCCTCGATGCCGGATAGCCAGGTTTCATGCATCACGCTCAGCGGCAAAGGCTCGTTGAATTGCGCGGACTCACAGGTGCGCAGCCAGTCATCGAGCAGTCTGAGCAACTGGTTGACCAGTAATTCTTCGACATCCCCCACCGGACGGAAGAACACCTTCAACAGCGATTGCAGGCGCTCGACCCAGAGCACCGGTGTCGCTGGCTGCTGCAGATCTTCGCGGGCGACTTCCAGGTGATCGAGCAGGGTCAACAAAGGCCCTGCCAATGCCGCCTCCAGCCCGGACACTTCATCGTAAGGCTCGATGCCATTCAGCTCGGGCCCTTGGCCGGCTGCGTAACCCAGCAGCATGCGGCGCATCCCGAAACGCCAGGTGTTTTGCTCAAGGCCTGCGGGCATGTCCAGGCTCTCGCGCTGTTGCGCATTGAGTCCCCAGCGCACACCGGCACCATCGATCCAGCGCTGCAGGATCGGCACATCCGCTTCCTTGATGCCGAAGCGCGCCCGCACCGCCGGCACATCCAGCAGGTCGAGAATATCGCTGACGGCGAAACGGCTATGGGGCAGTTTGAGCAAGTGTTCGAGGGCGATCAGCAATGGCTGGCGCCCACGCTGTCCCTGGTCGGCCAAGGTAAACGGCAGATAACGAGGGTCATGACGTGGCACCTGGCCGAACACGGCCTCGATATGCGGCGCATACGCATTAATGTCCGGAACCATCACAATCACATCCCGCGGGCTTAGCTGGGGATTGGCGCTGAAGCGGGCGAGCAACTGATCGTGCAGCACTTCCACTTCACGCTGCGCACTATGGACCACGTGAAAGCGTACCGAGCGATCCTGTGCAACATCGACAGGGCCCCATAATTCGAGGGTTTCAGCCAGCGGACGCAATTCAAGAATGTCGCTTTGCAATTGGCCCAGCAGGCTGGAAGGTGGCTCGTCATTGAACAGATCGATACGCCCGCCGTTTAGGCCCTCGAAAAGGTGTCGATAACTCGCCGGCTCGTCATAGTGGTCGAGCAAATTGATGTAGTCGCGACCTTGCCTACCCCACGCGGCGAGCAAAGGCTGGCCATGTTGGCTCGTCGCCATAGAGGCACTTCTGTTTGGCTGACGGCGATAGGCATGGCCCAACAAGTCTTTGTCAGCGACGATATCGCCCCAGTGATGGCGACAAGGGTTGTGCACGCACAGCAACACCTGGCTGTAGCGCGAGAGTATGGCCAAGGCTTCCAAAACCTGTGCAGGCATAGATGAAATGCCAAACACCACCACACGCCGAGGTAAACCATTCGGGGGCTGCCCTGCTTCACGCAGGCGTGCGACAAAACGCTTGTGAACACCGGCACGGCTCTGCTCAAGAGCGCCCTCGCCTACATCCGCCAATACTTCACGCCACAGCTCCGCCTGCCACAGGTTGTCGGGATCCAGCGGTTTCACACCGCCTTTGATGTGCTTTAGCTGATCACGCCCGGCCGCCCAGTCCTCCAGCCAATCGGCGCGATAGACCTGATATTGGTCAAACAGGTCCGCCAGACGTTCGGATAGTTGATGGCGCTTGCGCTGATCGTCATCGTCCTGAAGGAAACGCTGCAAGCTGCTGAAATGGGTTTTGTTGAGCAATTGAGGCAGCAAGCGCATCAGACGCCAACTCAGTGCAGTCTTGTCCAGCGGCGAAGACTCGGGGGTTGTCTCGGCCCCCAAGACAGACCGGTAAGCCTGCCACAGGAAACGCGCAGGAAGTTGCACATCCAACGCTGCTGCGATACCGCAGCCACCGTTATCCGGATCTTCAGCCAGCGCCAGCTTCAACCATTGAGCAATGCCGTTGCTGTGCACCAGCACGACTTCGTTTTCCAGAGGGGCCAACGGGTAGCGCTGCATCCAGCTCACCGCTAGCTCACGCAAATCGTCCAAGCGATTGCCGTGAATAATCATGAAGCCGGGCTTCAACGAGTCCGCATCCTGCATACGCCACCCTCAGATCTGAATACGCAGCTCTGTGGTACAGAGCGGCAAAAGGCCATCACTTTAAAACGATATTGTTACACGCCACCAGCCCGAAGAAGGTCAACACAACCATCTACAGGGGCCGAGCATAGGTTGCCCAAGGAGGAGAACAAATGCTGGGGGTTTGCACAGGTCAACTACTCACGCACATCCCCAACCGTTTCTGCTGAGACGACAGTTAGAAATAAATGAAAAGGCGTAAAAATCTGTGCTGTTTGTTGACAGTCCACGGAGTTCATCACCACTCACTTGAGCCTGCCCCCATGAAAACCTACCTAACCTTCATGCAACGTGTAGTTACTACCGCCGGCCCTCAAGCCAACTTCACCATTACCGTACAAGCAGTGAGCTCGACCATGGCTGGCCAAGGTCACTACCGAAGCGCAGTATGCCGGTTACAATTGCTTCAAAGCCCCCACTCAGGTTCGCTGACGCTTCTCCAGCTCAGCCTGCAATTGCGGCGCCAGCCCGCCGATACGCTGCACATTGTGACTCACGGCACCTTCCCTCGGCCTGGCCTCGACCAGGCTGAACCAGCCCTTGGCTCGTGTGATTACGGTGTATAAAAGCTACTTGGTCAGCACGGGATTCAGCACATCAGGCAATTCCAACGCGGTATGGCTGAATTCCGAGCTTTGAGACTTGTGCACCCTCATCGCAACCTGCAGACAGGTTGTCGCGTGATACCAAATTCTTCATCGGCATGGGCGATTCGACTTAGAAAAAACCAAATCACTTGCTCCAAGACAGTTTTTTCGAGACGAGACGCTCCCTAATTCGATCTGAATTCAGTTCAAAAAAATTTCAAACCTATATCACCTCGATGAACACCCTACCGTATTGATTGCGGCAGGGAATTTGGCGTGCCTGCTTTTGGCTGAGCACGCTCATCATTGGAGGATTTGCGTATGTATGCCCCCTGCCCTAGCTGCAACTCTGGACGTGTCGTCACGAAAAATATCGGTAAACAAGCGGGTGGATTAATTGGGGTCGCCGGCGGTGCAGCCAGTGGAGCCGCCGGAGCCTTGTCGGCGGCGGAAGCCGGTGCGGTAATCGGTGTGGTCGGTGGGCCGGTCGGGATCACTATTGGCAGTCTTGCTGGAGCGATTTTGGGTGGTCTGGTCGGCGGGGTCGCCGGTGGGATTGCCGGCGCCACGCTGGGTGAACAAATGGATGACAAGGTACTGAACAACTTCCAGTGCCTAGAGTGCGGTTACAGCTTCAGCGTCAACCGTTAAGTCGTTGTGAACAGGCGCCGTGCCTCACTGAAAAGGCGCCGTCTCCCCTTTATTCGCAAGGAAACATTCCCATGGCACACCTGATCGAACAAATGGCTTACGTCGGCGCTACTCCCTGGCATGGTCTGGGCAGTCGCCTTTCCGAGAAGCAACCGCTGGAAATCTGGCAACGCGAAGCCGGCATGGATTGGAAGATTCAAGAAAGCCCAGTTCACTTCAAGGCTGACAGCATCGGCCCATTGGGAACCATCCACTCGTTCCCGGAACAAAAAGTGCTTTACCGCTCCGATACCAAGGCACCGCTCTCCGTCGTGTCCAACCGGTACCAAATCGTACAACCGCGTGAGGTCCTGGAGTTCTACCGAGATCTAACTGAAGTATCCGGCTACGAGCTGGAAACGGCGGGCGTGCTGAAAGGTGGTCGCAAGTTTTGGGCGTTGGCACGTACCGGACAAACGGCCGAATTGAAAGGCCATGACCAGGTAAACGGCTACCTATTATTGGCCACCTCCTGCGATGGAACCCTAGCCACCACAGCGACGCCAACCACGGTTCGGGTGGTCTGCAACAACACCCTGACCATCGCTCTTGATGGTACGACCCGTGCGATCAAAGTGCCTCATAACACCCGCTTTGATCCGCAAGTGGTGAAAAAGCAGTTGGGCATCGCCGTTTCGCAATGGGATGAGTTTATGTACCGGATGCGGAATTTGGCTGAACGCAAAGTGCAGTGGCATGAGGCAATGGGTTTCTTCATGAACGTGTTGTGTGACGTCTCCCCACACAGCACGTTACCGGAAGTCCTCCCCAACGAACGGGCGCTGCGTAAAGTCCAAGAACTGTATGAAGGTCAAGGTCGCGGCGCAACGCTGGAATCATCTCGCGGAACGGCTTGGGGCTTGCTCAACGCCGTCACCGAGTACGTCGACCATGAACGACGGGCTCGGAGTAATGAGTACCGCATGGACTCGGCCTGGTTCGGCCAAGGGGCAGTGATCAAACAACGTGCCCTGAGCGCAGCCCTTCAGCTCGCCGCCTAGGGGGGCTACTCGCGGTTACTTTCGGCTCGTACGTCCCGTTCCTCTCACCTATTAGAACGCCTGATCAGCTTGCTGCTGGTCAGGCGTTTTTTATGCATTAGGAAATACTCATGACCTCTCAAACACTACCAAAAACCATCGTAAAAACCCGGCCAGCGTTACGCCTGGTTGGCACCAAACAACTGCCGCGTGAAGATTGGCTGGCGGTACGTAAAGGCGGCATCGGCAGCTCGGATGCAGCCGCCGCTGTCGGCCTCAACCCTTATAAGTCCCAGTTGGAGCTGTGGCTGGAAAAAACCGGACGCGATGCCTCCTTGCCCAAGATCGATCCTCAGGACGAGGAGAGTCCGGCGTACTGGGGCAACGTCCTCGAACCCATCGTCGCCTGGCATTACAGCAAGCGCAGTAGCAATCGAGTGCGGCGAATCAATGCCGTGCTGCAGCATCCCGATCCAAAACTGCCCTGGATGCTGGCCAACATCGACCGCGAGGTGATCGGCTCCGACGATGTACAGATTCTTGAATGCAAAACCGCCGGCATCAACGGCGCTCGCCTATGGAAGGAGGGTGTGCCCGAATATGTGCAGTTGCAGGTCATGCATCAGTTAGCCGTAACTGGCAAACAGGCGGCGGACGTCGCAGTACTGCTAGGTGGCCAGCACCTGGAGATTCACCGCATCGAACGGGACGAGTCGATGATTGCTCGGCTGATTGATCTGGAGCGGCTGTTCTGGGATTACGTGGTCAGTGATACCCCACCACCGGCCGATGGTACGGCCTCAGCGGAAGCGGCGTTGCGCTGCCTCTACCCCGAGGACAACGGCCAGACTCTAGACTTTAGCCAGCACCCAGAGCTGGCCACCATCTACCTGGAGCTCAAGGCTGTTCGCCAGAGCATTGCCCAGCAGGAAACGCGTGAGGCGCAGCTCAAGCAAGTCCTGCAACAGGCCATGGGTGCAGCCACCCGTGCGGAGTTTGCCGAGGGCTGCATCAGCTGGAAGAAGTCCAAGGACAGCATTGGTCTGGATGTCGAACAGATGCTCAAGGACAAACCCTACCTGCAGGCCCGCTACAGCAAGACCCGCGAAGGAAGTCGCCGTTTTCTGATTGCCTGAAGCCCCCCTCACTCAAGCCACCCGGACCGCTCACGTCCCGGTGGCTTTTTGATTTTCCGATGCAGGAGAACCATCATGCTCAAAGGTTTAGCCATCACCCCGCCCGTGCTCGGGCGCATTTCCATCGGCAAGGTCGTCGAGAAAAACGGCAAGCGCCTGCCGGAGAAAGACGATCAGTTCACCCTCACCTCCCAGGTACAAAGCCGCGATGGCTGGTTGCCGCACCCGCTAAATGAGGAATTACGCAACGGCCAGGACGGCAAGCTGCGCAGCATTCCGATCCGTTTAATGTTCAACGAGCCGGATCTGAATTTTCGTGCGGACTACAGCTTGTTCGACCGTAATACCGGCCGGCCGCTGTGCGTCGGCAATGGAGACACCTGTAAGCGCCAATGTGAGGACGGGATCAAGACCCTGCCGTGTCCTTCGCCCGATGGCTGTTCACTGGCTCAAGGCCATGCCTGCAAGCCCTATGGTCGGCTGAACGTGGTGATTGGCGATGATGATCCACTGGGCAGTTTTGTCTTCCGTACCACCGGGTTCAACAGCATCCGTACCCTGGCGGTACGCTTGCAGTACTTCCAAGCCATCTCCGGCAATCGCCTGGCCTGTCTGCCGCTGGAGTTACGCCTACGCGGTAAGTCCACTCGGCAGAGCCATGGCACACCAATTTTCTACGTCGATATCACGCTACGCAGTGGTATGAGCATGGAAGACGCCTTACAGGAAGCCAAGCGCCTGGATGCAACCCGACAAGCCTCGGGCTTTGACCAAACCTCCCTGGATCACGCCGCTCGGCAGGGCTTTAACAACGGCGCGTTTGAAGACAGTGAGGAAGATACCGGCATCATCATCGAGGAGTTCTTCCCCACCATTGTAAATCAGCCCATCCATGTAGAGCCCCAAACCCAACTAGCAACGCCAGCCAAATGCTCACTCGCCCAAAAGCTTGAGTCGCAAGTCACCCGGCAAAACAGCAAGCCCAGCGCTCAGTAACCAGGTTACTCAATCCCCCTCCGTTTTCACGCATTCGTACAGGAATATCCGCATGAAATATCACAAGCTCATAGCCGGTGAAACCACCGGTACCTTTGTCATGGAATCACCGGTCACTGAGGCGGACATCCTACAGATGGCGCAACAACTGGCGATGAGTCGTCTTTCTAAAGGCCGGGCATTGACTGAACCTAAGCACGTTTTCAATCATCTGCAGACACTACTGCAGTACCACGAGCACGAAGTCTTTGCGCTACTGCTGCTCGATACCAAACACCGGGTTATTGGCTTCAGGGAGCTGTTCCGAGGCACGTTGGATGGTGCCAACGTGTATCCAAGGGAAGTGGTCAAGATAGCCCTAGAGCACAATGCGGCAGCCGTGATTTTGGTCCACAACCATCCTTCCGGTGACCCAGAACCCAGCCAAGCCGATCGCACGCTAACCACGACCCTCAAGAACGCGCTGAACTTGGTTGGTACCCGAATATTGGATCATGTGGTTGTAGGTCATGAAGGCTGCGTGTCGCTGGCTGAACGAGGTTACCTGTAACTCTAAGGCTCACACCGTCCGATAGACTGCCCTTGGCTAATGCCAGGGCAGTCATCCCCCTCCCAGCCACTTTTTTTTTGCATTAAGCGCTATTGCTCAGCGTCAGTTGCTACCGACACCATCACCAATGGCCTCAGTAATTGACGTCCACAGGTAAATAGTTCTGTGATGGCTTGAGCAGCCTCACTCTTTCCAAACCTCAGCAGCCAGCGGCAACTCATTCAACTCGGCGCGGGCCTCGCGCCAGGTTGGAAAATGCTCCCCGAGGATGGAGATAAAGCGCTCATTGTGGGTGGGTTCGAGCAGGTGAACCATCTCGTGAACGATCACGTACTCAAGCAGGTCTTTCGGCTTCTTCACCAACTCAGTGTTCAGTCGAATGTTCCCTGCTTGATGGTTACAGCTGCCCCATTTGGTTTTCATCCGCTGCAGGTAATAGCCAGCCACCCTCACCTTCAGCTTGCGCTCCCACTTCTTGATCAACACCGGCACCACGGCGTGCAATTGCCGCTTCTGCCATTCGTGCATCACTGCGGCGCGCTTATGCGCATCGCTGCCGGGGCGAACAGTTAAGGCGATGCGTTTGTGGTCGAGCACCACCGATGGCTTAGCGTCCCGGTGGTTAACCACCATCAGGTAGCGTCGCCCCCAGACATAGTGGCTTTCTCTTTCCACAAACTGACGCGGCGCCTCACGCGCCTGCGCTTCCAGTTTGCTCTGTTGCTCGCGAATCCAACCCAGCCTGGAAATAGCATAAGCCCGAGCGACTTCAAGCCGCGTGCTTGTTGGGGCGACTAACGTTACCCGCCCCTCGGGCGGGTGCACACTCAGGTGGACATTCTTGATGTCTTTTCTGGTCACCGAAATTGAAATATCGCCCAGCACAATAAGCTCGTTCATCAATAGCCCTGTTGGTTCATGATGATCTCGAATATTGCCGAAGTCGCTACACGGTCACGCCCCATCAGAGGGAAGAGCGCATTAAGAACCTGCGCTTCCCGTGCAGGGTCTCCTCGCCAGGATGCAGGGGCCGATCCGCGCATGGCTAGATCAATATCCAAAGCTAGTTTCACCTTTGCCCCTTCGTCTTTCGGGCACTGGAAGGTGGTCGTTGCAATGCTGTCGAGGTTGTTAAAAAGAACAGTGGCTTCCCGGTGACCGTTAAGTGCAGCCGGAGAGTTACCTGGTCCTTTCTGCCCCAGCTGTCTGACCAACGCCTCGGCCTTGCGCAAAAACTCCTCGTAAGCGGCAGCATCCTCACGACTCTGTTTGATCAGATCCTCAAGCAACCTCGACATGCCCTCGTAGAACTTCGGGTCAGTCAGTTGTTCACGAATGATGGTCTTGCGCACGTTGTTGATAATGCCTTCGGCAATCGCCCCCTTGGACAGGTTGCCCTTGGCGTTGAGCTTTTTGGCGATGGCATCGTGAACGCCAGTCTGAACGATCAGTTCAACCAGCGAAAAATTATCGACCGTGCTCATCGGGTCGGCGTGGTCTGCCTGAATATAAGTATTGAGCAGATGCCGCATGTCCGATTCGTAGGGTTTAATATCCAGCTCTTCGCCGGAATGTTTCTTTATCGCCTCACGCAGGTCAGCGTAGAACTGCACTTCAGTCTGCAGCCTCCCCCCTTCAGCATCCGAGTAACCGGCTTCAGTGAGGTGCTGCGCCAACTCGGCAAACGCCCGCACAAATGAAGCCACCGTTTTATAGAAGGACACCCGCAATGCTTCAGTCTCATCCAGCCCATTGGCGTTAGCAGCAGCACCACAGAAGTAATGGATAAACTGTTCAATCTCGCGCGGCGGTGCCACGGGGGCGCACAAGTAACTCAATGCCTCTCGGGCGGCGTCCAGCTGTTTCTTGCCCTCAACCAGCCAGTTCTTCAGTTCGACGTTGTTGCTACCACTACTGCCCGCCTCGTCATCCAATTCATCAGAGGTGTACACCGAAATGACGTCTTGCACGTCGCCGAACAGCTCTTTGAAATCGACGATATAGCCATAGTCCTTGTCATCACCGTCGAGCCGGTTGGTGCGGCAAATTGCCTGGAACAGGTTATGGTCCCGCAGCTCGTTGTCCAGATAGATATATGAGCAACTGGGCGCATCGAAGCCGGTGAGCAATTTGCTGACCACGATGAGTAGCTTCAGGTTGGCCGGCTCCTCAATGAAGAGACGCTTGGTCTCTTCTTCATAGGCAGTCGTAGTCTGCCCATGCTTCAAGACGTGCTTCGTATAGGTATCGAATTTGTAACGCTCATCGCTTTTCGACGGTTCCCGGGAGATCGTGTTGTGGTTCGGCTCATAGGAGGTGACGATCCCGCAGTAAGTGCCGAACGAGGTGTTCTGAAACAGGCGAAAGTAGTGGCAGGCATCGTAAATACTGGCCGCCACCAGGATGGCTGTGCCCCGGTCATTGTTCAGCCGTGGTTTCAGACTGAAGTCCTCAATGATGCTGGCGATGATGCGCTGCTTGCGCTCACCGGCACTCATCAGCCCCTCCATAGTTGCCCAACGCTTACGCAGGATCGATTTCTGGTAGTTGTTCAACCCTTTGGTTGCCCCTTCGAACCAGTTATCGATAGCCTCTTGCGAAGCCAAACGCTGCGGTACGTCGCGCGCCTCGTACTTAAGGTCCAGCACCACCTTGTCCGCGACAGCTTCGTGGAATTTGTAGGTATGGATGTTGCTGCCGAACACATCGCGCGTAGTCTGCTTGTCCTTACGCAGCAACGGTGTACCGGTAAAGCCAATAAACAGGGCATTGGCCAGCCACTGCTTCATTTGCTTGTTCATGTCACCGCCTTGGGTGCGATGACATTCATCCACGAATACATAGAAACGCCCATGCATGGGTGGTGGCGGTACGCTCAAATCAGGCTCGAACTTGTGCAGCAAGGCACAAAGCAGGCGTGGTGCGGCAGCCGAGAGCTTCTGCACAAGATCGGCACGAGAGGTAATTCGTGGCGAGGGCGAGTCGTTACCGATTACCCCGGCATTACGCATTACACCGGATATTTGCTTGTCCAGCTCATCGCGATCCGTGATGACCAGAATGCGCGCCTCAGGATCATGCTCCAGCAACCACTTGGCGATCAGCACCATCAGAATGCTCTTGCCACTGCCCTGGGTATGCCAAATAACCCCACCCTCTTTACGCTGAACCCGCTCCTGCGCGGCCTTCACTGCAGCGTATTGATGAGGGCGCGGCACCTTCTTGATACCCGCATCGAAGATGATGAAGTTGCGAATCAGATCGAGTAAACGAGACTTCTCGCACATCTGCGCCAGCGGATCGTCCAGCAAGTAACCAGACTGAGGCACTTCTGCACCCGGTAGCACTTGGTAGCGAGCAGGCATCTCCTGCAGGGTATTCAGCTCTTCAGGCCCAGCGTTCAGGGAAGACGCCTTCCACTCGACAAAAAACTCGGCGCGAGTAGTCGCGGTGCCGTAGCGCAAGCCCTGAGAGTCACTGCCAGCGAAGACCAACTGCACTGTACTGAAGAAACCCTTGTTGAAGATTTCCTCCTGGTTGGTGATCAGTTGGTTAATACCATCGGCCACCTCTACCGAACTGCGCTTGAGCTCAATCACGCCGATGGCGATACCGTTCAGATAAACCACCAAATCAGGGCGGCGCTCATAGCCACCGCGCAAGGTCACTTCCTCGGCAATGGCGAAGTCATTGTGTTCAGGGTGCTCCCAATCAATCAGATGCACCGTTTCGTGGGCCTGCCCAACGGCTACCTGTACCGGTACGCCGTAACGCAGCAGTTGGTAGGTACGCAAATTCGCCTGATACAGCGTGATGCCAGTGGAATCAGCCGCAGTCATCAGCCTTTGCAACGCTGCTGATATTTGCGCATCGGAGTAGCCCCGCTGCTTCAGGTTTGCCTGCAACAGCTCGACTTCAATGTTGCGATTTTGCCCACGCTTGCTCCACTCACCCAGGTAGTTGTAGTCAAGACAATCAGGCCGCGACTTGTCCGTAAACAAAGCCAAAACACGATTCTGGGTGCGACGTTCGGAGCGAGGTTGTTGAATCATCAGGTGCATCCTGCAGGGTTTACTCGGATTCGTGTTTGCTGACGAGGCTGTTGAGCAACACGTTATTCATTTTTTCGGAGTGGGCGCGTATGGCGTCGGCATCCCAAGATTCTGTTTCCATCATCAAATACTGTTTAACGCTATCGATGGTGTTGTTCTTATAAAACTCTTTCTTGGCCGCGGGCATGAAATTGCTCAGCCGAGAATTCTTGCTGTGGCTGATCAGGCATAGATTGCCGAACGAATTGAGCGTGTCGGCATCGAGCTGCACCTGTCCGTCTAGCGGATGCTGAGGGTAGTAATGCTCCACCGAACTACGGAAGGTGAATTCATAGGATTTAACCTTGTCATTCGTCCCGAGCTCAAGCCAAAGCAGATAGTCCAGGAAGTTGAAAATCAGGTTGTTTTCGATATTGCCGAACGTCAACCGAGACTCCACAGTCTCTGCCGCAATGCTTTCGCGGCGTGTCTGACAGGCGCCCCGATTGGTATAGATCATCGCAAAGTAATCCAGGCCTGCCTCTTGGGCCAGAAAGCGATCAAAGACAAACGCCTTTGCTACCGACTCCATGTGCCGCAGATAAACCTGAGCCTCAATCTGCTCAGCGTAAAACAGGTGAAACAGCGCCGCATTCAGCCAGTGCTTGTAAACCAGCGTTGGCGTAGAAACATGAAATGCTGACAGCAACATCAGGATGCGGCGGTTGATGCCTTCATTGCCGTCCTCTTCGCCGAAGGTATTCACATAACTCCCCCGTCCGGCGCTGCTGTGATCGCCACCTTTGTTCCACTTGAAGCGTTTGAGACTCCAACCATCCGAGCCCTTGATGAACTCGCGCTTGATCACATATTGGTCAAACAGATACTTGCAACGCAGCAGGCTAAAGGTAAAACGCTTCACTGCCGCAACAGGGTCTGGCTGCTTGAGCACATGAGCCTCAAAGGTATCGAGCAGGCGTTTGTCATCCAATGGGATGTCCGCTCGCGTTTCGACACGCAGTACATGCAACAGAAAGTTGGGAAAATTAATCACCGTGTTGAAGCGATCTGGCGCCTCCTCACCTGACTCACCCTGCTTCGCAGCGACCGGGACCTTGGCAATGATCTGATCAAGAGTCATGCGAGTGTCCTGCCGGGCAGTCACCTCCTGAGTTTTGTGCAGTGCAGCCCGAAGCGAATCGAAGTCAGCGAGTTGAAACTGTCCCCAGTCCCCTTCGCCAAAAATGTTGCCACGTTGGCCAGGCGTGAAGCCCATTTGCACATAGCGCTCCATGTTCGCGCAGGCTTCCCATACTGCATGCAGGCAATTCTGACTCTGCTCGCAGCCCTGCAACTGCTCCATCATCCGCGCCTTGAGCACCTCGTGCTTTTCCAACTGCTCACCGCGATTATTCATGATCTCGAAGTAATGGTTCAGGTCCGTATCCGCCGGCACTTTCACCCGCATGATTTGCACGTAGCCAAACAAGTAGTCGGCGAATTGCTGAGGTGAAACTCCGTTCTCATTCAGCTTCTGCGGCAAGACTTTGTGGATAAGGCGGTAGCCATTGAGGATGCCGGTATTGATCTGCTTCTTAGTCAAAACCTCTGCGGGGTCGTCATTGAACTTCTTCTCGAAGATAGCCGCAAAGGTTGCGCGCGAATGCTCGCGGCTATCGAAGTGGATACTCAGGTTTGAATACCAGGCAAGCTCGACAGCCTTGGTGTTTTTCAGATACGACGTCAGCAACGACAGGGTCGTCAGCCGCTGTTGGCCGTCAATGGTTTCAAACACCGGTGTTTTGCTATCCGGGCGCTCATACACCACCAAGGTGCCAATGTAATAATTGCGCGCGTTTTCGCCCTTCTTCGGCAGGTAATCGATCACGTCCTGAATCAGCTGCGTGATTTCGCCCTCCTCCCAGGCGTAATTGCGCTGATACATCGGGATGACGTACTCATCCCGACCGCTGAGCAGCGCCTTGATGGAGAGCTGACTGATTTCCCTACTCATAGTATTTCATCGCCTTGAACAGAGCTTCGATCTCATCGGTTCTGGTTGACTTCTGGCCGCTCAATACCGGCAGGCTGCAATTAATAAAGTCAGCAGGACGTGTGGCTTCCTTGATCAACCTGAAAAGATTGTTCTCCAACACGTGGTTATCCATGCTGGCCAGCTGCACCACCTGCATCTTCAGGCGCAGGCTGTAGGCCCAGATGAAAATCTTCTCGATGGCCCGGGAGATATCTGCGTGACCGAACTTGTCGATGTAGTAAATCAGCAGGCAATCGAACATAGCCCGTACGTAGCAATCGCCGGTGCGGGTTCTTGCCGGGTAGCTATTGAGGGTTTTCATGATGGTTTTCGCATAGCCATCGAGTCCTTCAGAGCCCACCAGTTCATGCCCGCTCCAGGACTCGGCGCTGATCCGCGCCACCTTGCCCTGATAGTGGCTGATCAGCTCAAAAAAGCGCCGGCCATTGATGATGATCTGATCCAGGTGGAAGGGAAAACCACGCTCACGCGAGTCGATCCTGCGCTCGTATTGCCCATTGTAATTATCGACAAAATGGTGGGCGATACGCAGCTGCTCCACATAGGGGTAGCTGGCCACCGTATCGATATTCACGCCCTTGAATAAGTCGCTGTCATCCTTGCTGAAGTAACGCGCAGAAACCCCTTTCGACCAACTACGGATGCGGTACAGGTACTGGGAGAACAGTGTGGCCAACGCCTCGGTGTCACTGTTTTCCCAATGCGCCACCGTGGCCGCCTTCAACTGCTCGTCACGCGGGCTGAACTCACGCAGATGGTAAGCCTTGAGCAAGTCATGAGGCTCCAGGTCCCGGCCCCGCGCATTCTGCGAGTCGAAGAACTGGAAGGCTTCCGACACATCGTTCAAGGCAACAGCCACGACCTGACACTTGTTCAGGAAGAAGTCGATATGTGCCTCGGTAAAGCCCGCACGGGAAACGATGCGGGCCACCTCAAGATAATTGCTATGGATGTTCTTCTGCGATATCTCGCTGGTAAAACCGGGATTCACCATGGCTTTCTCAAGCTCGAGCAGGCGTTCCCGCAAGTCTTTGCGTTCGAGCTTTATTTCCTTGTTCCGCTGGATCAACGCACGGGCCGCCAGCAGCAGACTAATGGTCCGCTGCTGGCCATCGACGATGTTCTTTGTATCACCGTCCTGGTGAAACACGATGGTGCCCAAGCGATAGGCCGACTTGTCCTTATGGATGGCAATATCGGAGAACAGTTGGTTGATGTTCTTGCCGGTCCACTTGTAAGGGCGCTGGTACTGGGGGATATCCAGCGCAGAATCCATGAGCAGTTCGTAAACGCTGATGATCTTGCTGGACAGTTCCGCAGTGTGCGGCACTGGAGTCGCTTCCATGCTCGCGCTTGTCATAGCAAGCGAATCCTTCCGGTTAGCAGTTCCTGCATCATGCCTTGCTTAAGAGCGCGGGTTTTGGCCAGGCGCTGCTCAAGAACGGCAAGCTCTGCGTCCATATCGGATAGTACGGCGGCTATGGCAGTTTGTTCGGCTTTCGTCGGCGGAGCCATTACGTCGAGTATTAGAAGCTTTGAGACAGACAATCCAGGTTGAGCGGAAGACTCCGAATACTGGTTGAGATTCATTCTTCCCAAAACGTAGGTGAGCCATCGAATATCCGTTGTGGCAGACGGGGTGACTACGATTGCATGCTCAGACGCGAAAAACTGCCCTTCTACGCTGAAGACATTTCCACAAAGCGCACCTTGGCGCCCAACCAGGCCATAACTACCCTCGTGCGTAAACCGCGACGTAAAACCACGAACCCCGTTACCACCATAACACGGGTATTTTGAAAACTCGTCGATGCTGGCACTCGTAATCCCTTCTCCGCTTTTCATGGAACAGAATGCTGACAAACTCTTCACCTCCCACTCGCCACGGAAGCCAGGGAGGCGAGTTTGGCCGGTGAGGAGTTGTTGGAGAGCGGCCTGTTTGAGGTCACGCCGCTTGGCGATAAGTCGCTCCAGCGCGCTCAACAGCGCATCCACATCCCCCAACGCCGTCGCGATGGCATGTTGTTCGGAGAGTGGTGGAACTGAAATTCTGACATCCGAGATCGGACCGAGATTGATTTTCTTCGGTATGGCCGATTGCAGGGAATGAAGCTCAATCTCCGTTTTAAAAGCCGCTGAATTTGAATATTGCGCGACGAATGCAGCAGAGGCTCCATGGATTTTCAGCAGTGCAAGGCTGACATAGAAGCTTGCTCTTACGTCCCAGTCAATGAGCTTGCAGTCTCCAATTGAGCCGATACGAGTCATGAGTACGTCCCCATTCTCGATCTTAAATGACCGAGTAAGGAAGCGATGTTCCTTCTCCGAAATGAACTTGGTGTTCGCGAAGTCTCCACTCGTAACATGTTCGACACTGAAAAAAGGTACACCGGCGGCGACATACTTTGGGGTTTGATGCGTTCCATCTCTGACCGTCGCTAGATCACCGAGACGTTTCACGTCCCAATCTACCGGGATAACCCCAACCTCCGACTGCTTGTAGCCGGGCTTCACTGCCATACAGCCCCCATTTTTTTCAGATGCTCTTCCACGCGACTGGCAAGGGTGGCGACTTCATCAATGAGCTTCGGCAACGGGGTGGAGTAGCGCTCACTGAGCTCACGGATGCGTCCAGTCAGGGTTTGTGAAACACGATCCAGCTCACCCTGTACCGCGACGGCTAGGGTAGCCAGCCATTTATCGTCCACGACCAGAGTTTTAATCTCGGCTTCACTAAGCTGCGGGTATTTAGCGTGGATCTTGTCGTCGAGGCCTTCCTCGGCCTTCTTGAGTTTGGCCTTAAGGATGCTTTGCTGATCGATCAAAGCTGCGTATTCGTTCAATACCTTTAGTTCATCTTCATAATCCGGATCTTCGCAAATCTCACGTTGGCGTGCCTTGATGGCTTTGGCCATGACCTTCTGCTTGTCACCCTCTCCGTCGATCACTTCGCTAAGCGAGCCATCCTCACCGCTGTGCTCTTGGAGCATTTCGCTCATGCTTTGCTCGATGCTCGCAAGCTGGGCTTCAAGACCTTCAATAGCGCTGCGCTCGGCCATGAAATAGCGGTCAATCAGAATCTCGACCGGAATCAGGTCGGACTTAAAGCGGCGCTTGCCTTGACAGTAGTCTTGCTTCTCGGCCCAGACCAGCTTGTTGTTCTTATCCTTTACCTTGAGGATTTCACGCACTTTAGCGCCGGCCTTCCAGCCGTCGGCGCTAATCAGGTAGCAGTCGTCCTGCATGGTCTCGGTCCAGTAGTCCATGAGGTGCTGGTAGATATCGTAATAGTCGAGCAAGGGAGCTTTGGCAAAGGCGTTGAGCAGGTCTTCGGACAGTGTGGCGATCAACGTCTTGGGGTGGCTACCGGCCTCATCGGCAGCAAAGCTTTTCAGTTGCGGGGTGCTACTGGCCAGCCACTGGTTGAACAGCGTATCCACACCCGCCTTGAAGGCGGTGAACTGCGGGTGAGTAAAGATAACCGGCTTCACTTCGCGGCTGACCAGCTCAAAGTAACCGGGGTGGCTGGCCGGCTTGAACAGGTCCGCGCGCAGGGCAGGCATGACCTGCCAGTAACTATCGAAGGCATCGATATCACGCTTGGGAATGCCGCCGCGTAAGTGACCATCGATGTCCTGAATATCTTCTGGCTCGCTACTGTCAATGTAGCGCGCCAGGTTCAGGTTGAAGTCGTTCTTCGGATCGCTGATTTCGTCAAAAGAGACCATGCGCGCATAACGCGGCACGTTTGCCATTCGGGTAAAGGTATCGACAATTTTATGTACGTCCTGATCGCGCAAGCGATTCTTTGGGCCGTCCTTTATAAAACCCTTGGAGGCATCAATCATGAAAATGCCTTTACGAGCAGAGGCATTTTCCTTATCCAGCACCAGGATGCAGGCAGGAATACCAGTGCCGAAAAATAGGTTGGCCGGCAGGCCGACAATAGCCTTGAGGTAGCCAGAGCGCACCAGCTGCTCGCGGATTGGCGACTCAGCATTGCCGCGGAACAACACGCCATGCGGCAGAATGCAGGCACCTTTGCCGGTGCCTTTCAGCGAACGGATGATGTGCAGCAAAAAGGCGAAGTCGCCCTGCTTGGCCGGCGGCACGCCCCAGGAAAAGCGCTGATAGGGATCTTTAGCTGGTGTCAGGCCGACGCTCCAGGTCTTGACCGAGAACGGTGGGTTGGCCACTACGTAGTCATAAGTACGGAGTTGCTCGCCGTCCCTAAACTTGGGCATGGACAGCGTGTTGCCCTGCTGAATGTTGGCGGTCGGGAAGTCATGCAGGATCATGTTCATGCGAGCGAGACCGGCGGTGGTCACGTCCATCTCCTGCCCTTCCAGGGTAATGTGCTTACCGGCCTGGTCGGCCACTTTTAGCAACAACGAGCCTGAGCCGCAGGTAGGGTCATACACAGTCGTGGCTGCCACGGCATTCGTCGGGTTGATTCCGATGACCTTGGCGATAATTCGGCTGACCTCGGACGGGGTGTAGAACTGTCCCTTGCTCTTGCCGCTTAGGCTTGCGAAGTGGCGCATCAAGTATTCGTAGGCGTCACCGAGAATGTCGTCGTTGTCGGCGCGGTTGTTTGAGAAATCCAGCTCGGGCTTCTCGAATATCGCCACCAGGTTAGTGAGCCTTTCCACCATATCGTTCCCTTCGCCGAGTTTACTCGGGTCGTTGAAATCGGGGAAATCGCTGCGAGCAAGCCGGGCGTTGGCATCGATCAACGGCTGGATGATCTGCTTATTGATCTTGTCGCCGATATCGGCTTTACCCTTGAGGGCAACCATGTCCTTGAAGCTCGCACCAAACGGGATGGTCACCGGTGGCGCGAAGTTATCTGAGTTGCCGTATTTGTCGGAGACGTACTTAATAAACAGCATGAACAGGACGTAGTCCTTGTACTGGCTGGCATCCATCCCACCGCGCAGCTCGTCACACGAGGCCCAGAGGGAGGAGTAAAGATCGGATTTCTTGATAGCCATTGGCAATCCTAGCTGGGGTAAAAAGTAAGTGCACAGGCGTCGTCTGTCGCGCGCTCGGGAAATGCCCATGGCGCCAGCGCCAGACAGGGGGTCGACAAATATCTGTAGCGAAGCAGGAGCTTTACCTGCGGTGAACTAGCGAACCTTATCTACTTCGGTTTCATCGGGCCAGCATATCGTCCCCATTTTTTGTCCCTCTCCAACATCACAAGTGAATCACCCATGATGTCGTAGACGGTGAACGGTCGCCCTGAATGCCGCGCACAGTAAATCGCTGAGCTTTCGGCGCCAATACTGGACGTGCGCACAGGTAAATAATCCACTCAGATGTTACTGACGCTACTGCGCTAGACAAGCGCCAGCTCGCTGGTTTTAGCGTATTTTCAAACTCGGGGATAAACACACCTCCACCCATAATTGACATATCACCGAGCATTAATTTCTACCAAATCGGCCCTCACCGTGGTTTCAGCAACGCCTCAAAATCCGAAGCCTGGATGTCCGATGCCCCACTCAACATATCCCGCGCCAAAGCCCGTCTCTTACTCAGCAACTCATCCAGCGTCGCCTCAAACGTCGGCATCGCCGCATCCCGAACCGTTGGGTAGTACACATACACATCCTTCTCCTGCCCAATCCGATAAGCCCGATCCGTAGCTTGATCTTCCTTGGCCGGGTTCCAGCAACGAGTAAAGTGAATAACGTGGTTAGCCGCCTGCACGTTCACCCCAAACCCGACTGCGATAGTGGACAAGATGATTACTGCGAAACCGGGCTGCTCCTGAAATTGGTCAATCAGTTTTTGTCTGCTATTGGCGCTCTGGCTGCTGGTACTGGTATCCCCGTTGATGACAGTCGCCCGAAACCCGAAATGCTCCTGGATCGAGTGCTGCAATTCCCGCTGGATATCTCGCAACTCGGTAAAGACGATGACCTTGTCGCCGTTCCCGGCTTTTTTGATCGACTCAAGCGTCCGCATCAACCACTGCAGCTTCGGCGAGTTGTCGCGCAGTCGCGTATCAGGTTGAACGCTGTACGGGTGAGCACAAATGAGCTTGAGCTTGTGCAGCAACCCGAGCATGCCGGAGGTCTTTTGATCGAGCTGTTCTTCGATCTGCTGCTTCTGGCTGTACGCGGATATTTCGGACAGGTACAGATTGCGCTGCAAGGCATGCATGCTCAATGAACGGCATGTTATGTCTTCGATTTTGGCAGGCAGGTCTTTTGCAATGTCCTGCTTGGTTCGACGCAAGGACTGCGGATCGATAAGCCCTCGAAGGCGCTCCAGGGCAACCGTGTCACGCTCCAACGCGGCTTCGATTGGGCGCTGATACTCGCGACCGAACTGGTTCAAACCGCCCAGAAAACCTGGCTGAATGAAGTCGAAGAGGCACCAGAGATCTATCAGGGTGTTCTCGACAGGCGTACCGGTACATGCCACTCGAAACTGTGCGGGAATGGCTTTAATCGCCTGAGTAACCAGTGCTGCGGGGTTCTTCAGCTTCTGTGCTTCATCGCACACGACGATCGACCACTGCTGGCGCGCCAGGGAGAACTCCTGATCGCGAAGTGTCTCGTAAGTCGTCAGGACGATTCGGGCGCCGCCCATCCAACCCGGGCGCAGAAGATTCTTGATGCCTTTTGCTTTCAAGTCGGCAGGAATTTCTTCCTTCTTGAACTTAACTGCGCTCAAGGCTGAGCCATACAACTTCAGCACTGGCAGCGCATCAGCGAAGAAGAACCGATGAAGCTCTCGCTCCCAGTTATCAAGCAATGAAACTGGGGCGACGATCAGTGTCGGTTTGTCTTGTGGATACTTTTCCAGGTACCAGACAAGGAAGGTGAGCAACTGGATCGTTTTCCCAAGCCCCATGTCATCCGCGAGCAAACAACCTGACACGTCTGAAGGGGACAAGCGGTACAAGTGCTGCAACCACGCGACGCCTTGAAGTTGGTGCTCACGCAAGACGACTTCTGGCTTGAGCAAGCTGGGCAACTCTGGCGTTGCGTCCAAAGCGGCACGTAATGCGGCCTGACGAATCTGGACGTAGGTGGGTTCGTCGATGTTGTGCCCAATTTGCAGTACGGCGCGGCCAACCTTTTCGATCGGTTTGACCAGGCCGGTCTCTACGGGGGCAATCTTCTTCGACCATGCATCAAAAAGTTGCTCGGCAGCGGCAATCGAGAGCGGTGTTTCGGACTCCGGCAAGCAAACCGTTTCATCACCGGCTGCGCGGGCTTCGTCCAGCCTCTGCTCAAAAGCTTCGAACTGACCGCGGTCGGAAGGATCCCAACGGCCAAGGATTTCTGCGTCAATGCCAAGCGCCGCAACATCCTTCGGCAACCAGTTCTCTGTCGCCTCTTTGACGAGGAAAGGTGAGGTAATACGCTCCGCTTCCCCGATACCTGTCACTCGGTCGCCGTAGAGTGACAGGTCCAGGACCGAGTCGAACTCAGCACCGGCGGCTTCGTTTTGCCAACGCTTAAGCAAGTCGCTGATTCCCGCCAATTGGCGTAAATCAAAATCGCTGAGTTCCAGCTCGTAGCCCTGCCAGAAGCCGGCAGACATGCCCGCCGCCAATTTCAACTGCAGTTCATGCACGAACGGCGCGAGCTCATGGGCCGCATCGAACTCAATTTCGATGGGCGCTTGCGGTGTTGGCGAGATCGGTTCGAGTGTCAGCTTTACCCGCTCAATGCGATGTCCCACTTCATCCAGCGTGGGCTCCAGATGAAACCGATGAAAGAAAATCCCAGCCTCGGCCAGGTCGTCTTCATAGGTCTCGGCATCCAACACTTGCGCGGCACTTTCACCGAGTGCGCTGTACGGATTGCGGACGAAAGAAAGAGCATCGTCGCCTGCGACCCGACGCCCGGGCAACGAGCGCACGTAATCCAATACAGATTTGACTTCGGGATCAATCAGGACGTGTGTCAGCGATCCATCATCACCAGTCACCCGATATCGATCCTGGACCTGATTGGCACCATCGAAACTCTCAAGCCAGTTTGCAGGCTGACCTTCAAAGCTTGGTTCCAACTCGATAACCGGCGTATTCCCCACTGTCGATTTTCGCGGGTTGAGGCGCAGGCTTTCAGGTTTGATAACGACGGTCTTATTCAAGAAGCCATCCATACCTGCACCCGCTGTGCGCGCCAACTTCCTGATGCTGGCCCAGCCGATCTGGTTAGTCACTTCACCTGGCTCATTTTGTTGAGCCAGATAAAGTTGCCGTACAGCACCGGTCAGCTTCCAGGAAGACTCAGGCAGAGTCTCCATTGTTCCGTCGTATAGGACGATGGCACCCGTACGTTGTACCTGCACGCTGGCATTTGACCGAGGGTCACGCCAACCACTGATAGCGACCTTGAAGTCGTCAGAAGCGAGACTACCTTGGCTGCTCAATTGAGGGATGAGATCTGTCTCGGGAGGCAATCCCAATAGCGGCAGACTTGTTAAGTGATCCGGGTCATCAAGAAGCCGATAGAGCTCATCCCACGTCAGCAACCAGCGATCGCTGAGCTGGGAGACGAACTCCTCCTCTTCCAACTGATCCAGATAGCTTGCCAGCGGCCAGGATTCCGCGTTATCTGCCAAGCTCAGGGGGTAGCAAAGGCCCTGCTCCTCAATGGAAAAAGCAGGTGCGTAGCTTTCCGCCTTGGTGCTCGACTGCAGGCCTATGCCTTTGAGGAAACGCTTTAGCATTACTGCCTCCAGAACCTGAGTGGCTGGTGATTTACGGGCTTGAAGCCCAGGCGTTGGAGCGCTGCAACGGCCGCCCGATCCTCGTCAACCAGCTGGACCTGAAATGCGCCACCGCGCGCGCGTTGGTCGTAGACTTTGTACTTGACCGACTTCAGGGCATCACGGACCTGATCTTCGAAAGCCATTGGTTTGGGTGACCCAGGCGCTGCGGTCTGACTCTGCACGCGAATACCCAATTTCTCGAGAGCGTCATCGAACTTACTGAGCCACCCCTCAATACGGTTTGGGCGGCTAGGTGCAGGTGAGTGCCGCATTCGATCCAGCGCACGATTTGCCTGCTTCAGCTCGGCAGTAAGCTCAAGCTGGGATTTGTCTGGGTTGAATGGCGAATCATCTGCTTTGTACACATAGCAGGCATTGCCTGTGCCGGAGAACTCCACGAAAAAGTAGTTCCCAATCTGCATCACTACAGCATTGTTGTGCCCAGGACCGCCTACCAGCTTGCTCAAGCGCCCTTTATTCTTCTCACGGAAATGGACGAAGTCCCGCCCGCGGTCATTCCACGCATCCGCCCCCATAACAATTCGGGTGTAGCTCATTTGGTTGGCAAATCGCAGCCAATAATGCAGACGCGATTGATCGACCTCGGAGTCTCCCTTCAACAGGTTGAAGAAGTGCTCAAGATCTTCCTTCGCGAACCACGCAACGACCATTGCACAGACATCTTTTTCAACGTACTGCAGCCAGCTGTTTTGTCTGGAACGGATCTGAGGGCTGCCCCAGTTGTCGAGGGCGACCTGTTTGAGCAGCGACGACGGTTTCTCTCGATATGCTGCCAAGTGATAACGCGACAGGCATGCACTCATAATGTCGTTCATGTACCGCGGATGCTGCCGGCCGATGTCGACAAGGTCGGCTAAGCGCTGAGAAAACTCGGCGTCATCCAACATAAAAATACGAGAGATAAGTACGTTAAAGATCCTTCGCCACAGCCAACTGCTGTCAGGGATCTGCGCAATCGTCTGCAATGCCGAAAGGTCGCTGATCTCTCCCTTGAACATCTGGTCACCCAGCCTGGCACCTGCCTGCTCGGAGAAAAGCTCCTGATGCTGCTGGACGATATGCACCCATTCCTTCTCGCGTTTTTGCTGGCCTCTGACGCAGTCGAAGCCAAGCTGAACGTCTTCACGCAACAGACACCAATTGGCGTTCTGGTCCGGCGTGGCGGCCTCGTACCCGAAGTAGCTAAAGCACAGCGCCAACCAGTCTCGGCGGCTCAGCCTCCGCTTTTCGATACGGTGATGGATTTCTTTGTGCACTCGGTCAAAAAGCTGGTCATCGTCCAGTATCGGTCCGACTCGCTCACTCTTGTCCGAGAGACCAGCGAAAACCAAGCGCCATTCAGAGGCGTTGAGTGGGAGTACATTGCGGAATTTGCTTATCGCAGCGCGACGCTTTTCCTGAGGTGGCGGCAACGCCTTTTCAGCGCGTTCGAATCTTTCGTAAAGATCAATTCCCGCAGCCCCCAGACGGGGGAATCGCGCCAACGGCTCAGGTGCCGGCCCCGTTCGACGCGCGGTAAGGCTCAGGTTAATAGAGGCAGAAAGCCTCGCGATTGGGCTGGTCATCGGTTCATCGCCAACTGACACTTTTCCATATCAGTGTTGTTGAAAACCGGGACCTCTGGCTTGAGGTTGTCTTCCTTTTCCTTCAAGCCAAAGAACTGCATGCGCAACTCCACTCGCCGGCTTTCTTCCTTAGTGTCCTTTGCATTGTTGAACGACACACCGCCCGCCAGGAACATCGATCTGATTTGCTGTTGGTGCTCCGGCGACAATCCGACTTGGAGCGGACTGCGACTATCGAGCAGACTACACATCACCCACTCTGAACGTTGCAGTGAAAGGTGCAGGTTATAAAGATAAGAGCCGTCGGTGTCTGTCGATCCCTCGATCACAACCTGTTTGAACCATTTACGGCCTTCTTCACTGTTAGCCGCGTCCAGAATCATCGGCACAACCTCTTGAAGTGCCGACTGGCCATCGTTGCTCAGCGCGTACTGGTTATGCCCAAAGCGGCCAGCATCGCCGAAGCTAATCCGGTTGTCCTTGCAGTCTACGACGATGGTTTTACTGGCAGTCTTTGCCTTAAGACTCAGGTGCTCGCAGATCTGACTAATGTCTCTATTACGCTGCTTCTCTCCTTGCTCCGCTTGGTTAATACGCTGCGTCACAGAACTCAAAGCCGCCACCATGACCACGAGAAAGAGAATCATCATCGCGGTCATTAAATCAGCGAAGGATATCCAAAAAGGCTTCTCTCCCTCGTCTTTTGAACGGGCAACCGAAGGCATTTGCTTACCAAACATCGACTAGCCTCCGTTACTGCCTGATTCGTTCCATGATGTCGCCGAAGTCTTCGAGACTTTCCTTGACCCCTTCTACACCGCCAGCGAGGCTCTTGACTGCCTTATCGAGCTCGGCATCCAGGCTACCCAGGGTTTGTCTCAAAACCCGATCCATGCCATCACCGAACTCTTTGAAGCCGTTACCAAGCACACCACTGATGTTTTCCAGGTATTCATACACTTCTCGGTTAAGCGCCTGCATCCGCTCGCTTTGAACCTTCAGGTCCTGGAGATACTGGCTACGACCGCTGGCCTCCCCTTGTGCACTTGCGACAACCCCTTCGATGACCGCGAGAGTTTTCGCCAGCGCTTCACGATTGTTTCGATAGTCCGCGACCACGGTGTTCAGCTCACGTGATGCCTGTGCAAGCTCAGAACCTGCGCCCTGGATTGTTCCCATCAGACCCGCAGTAGACTCACTGGCTCGCGCAACACTTTGTCCGGCCGTTTCAAACCGCTCAGCAGCCGCCCTCATCTTGTCTGCGCCTAGCTGCATGCTCTGCAAATGCTGCTCTGTTTGGGCACTCAATGCCTTAACGGTGTCCTGTGCAGATTTCTGTTGCTCTGACACTGTTTGCAGCAACGCCTTGACCTGTTCGTCAAGACCGCCCACCAAGTCACGGGTACCTTGATGCAGGTCAGCCTGCGCAGCGCGGGTGGTTTGATCCATCTGCTGCTGGCCGTGCTCCAATTGCTTGAAGACTGCCGAGAGTTGCTCACCCAGCACCTCAACGGTGCCCGCAATTTTCGCCATGGTTTCCTGTTGACCTTGGCCGATGTTCTGCTTGATCGACTCAACAAAAGCCTGGAGATTCTCAGCCATTGCCTGTTGGCGAGCCTCGCTTTGAGCAAACAACTTCTCCAACTGCTCGGCCATTCGAGCACCTGCCCCCTCCCCTTCGTTGCCGATACGGGCAACCGAAGCCTGGAGATTGGCGAGCATCTCGTTCATCCCCGCTTGCATGGCGTTTTGTCCGGCCTGCATATCGGAGAGTAACTGAGCGATCATAGTCGAGCTGTTTTGGGTCGAGGACTCGCTAGCCGAACGCATATCTTGGATCAGCGTCGAAAATCCTTGCTGCATCGACTGCATGGCGGCAACGGACTGCCCCATCAGTTCGTGTAGACCGTTAAACTGTTGGCCGAACGTACCTTCCAGCTTGTTCATGAAGGCAACTAGAACATCCTGAAGAAGGTTCTGTACTTGCCCTGACTGATCGCCACTGGCGGCCTGAACCGCACCCGCGATAGCTTCAAGGGGGGATTTGAGACTGTTCTCAATCGCACTGCTTACCTGATCGGCCAACAATTGCCCAGAGTCACGGTAAGTCGTTGACAAGGTATCCGCTAATTTGAGGCTTTCGCGGACTTGGGTATCAACGAGGTTCTGCAGCATTTCCCGCAGATCGGTTACCAGGCTGTCCTTGAGCTGGCGGGTTTGCACGGAGCTTTCAGCACTCGAGCGCACAAGCTCCGCTAGATATTCCTCACCGACACCGCTGTCGAAAAGCCCGTCGATGGTTTCGTTGAACGCTTCAAGAAGCCTGTAGCATTGGCCCAGACGCCACTTTTCAGTAATCGTGACGGCTATCGAGGCCATGATTGAAACAAAGGAGCCGATGAACGCAAACAACACGTCCTTGAGCAGCTTATCGACGCTGGCATTTACCTGCTCAGGGGTGCTTGGATCAAAATGCTGTAGGCCTAGCATCAAGCCGAAGAAGGTTCCGACAATACCGATACCGGTCAAAATACCAGGCAGGTGTTTATAAAACTCGGTTCCCAGCGGGGTATCAACCACGCTTTGAGGTGAGAAAAAATGCGCGGCTCCGGCGGTGGCGCGCGACCGGACAAGAACCTGTTCGCCTTCTTGAAACTCAAACTGGTCGTGCAGCGTTTCAGCGTACTCGTGCCAGGAATGTTCCAGTTTGCTGCCATTGAACAGACGTTCCAGTTCAGAGCGCCGGAGAGGTGGAGCGAGAACTTTCACGCTCTGCAAGCTTTTAGTCAGGCGTTTCAGCTGGCGGCTAAGTCTAAAAGACCTAAAAAAATATCGGACAAAGTACCAGGCGCATAAAACGAAAACGAAGCCAACTACGATTTTTGGTGCGATCAGCTGCTCGGAGCTTGCTGCACCCCATAGATGCAACAGCGTCGAAAAATCCATACTTTCCGCCTTCAATTAACCCATTCTTGACATTCGGCATGGCCGCACCCGCAACCCCCACATTGACGCGTCAATCGCCAATCCCGCTGGCGATCGATGATAGCACCTTGCTAGTCAAACTTTCCCCGGGGCACAACTATCCTGACACCGGGGGGCATGCCTACGTCGTTCTGCTCGAGTGACGCTGATGCCGAATTGCCCCAAGTGCTGACGCAAGGCTGCCCCACCTCCAAATCGGCAAAAGCCCAGCAAAGACAATGACTCACGAGGAATCAGGCTGGGTCAGCGAGATCTCGGCAACTGGGTCAATTCGGCGTTGGCGCCAACAGTAGGAGTTTTTGACGGAGACATTTACGCTTCCAGATTTGATGCTGGGAAGTAAATCGCAGATCGGGGCCACACGGTCAGCAGCAGCTGCCGACCGCATGACTTGAATAACCTCGGCCAATCGGCTGATCACGCAGTAAGAGACTCGTGAACATCACGCGCCTCGATCCTCGCCATGACCCAGCCCTTAACTTCGCTTTCAACCCAACCGACGGCCCTGTCGCCCAATGACACTGGCTTCGGAAAGCTCCCCTGGCTGATGTACTTGTAGATCGTGGACCGACCGAGGCCTGTGGAGTGTTTGACATCTTTCAAGCGAATGATCCTCATGAACTGGCTCCTCTTATCCGTTCAGAGGATTGGCTTGCTGGTAAAGAAGTACCTACCTGACCGTCACCTCGCTGCTTGGCGGATCAGCAAGCCAACGCGGTATCGATCCTCAGGAGAGACCTACCTCGCGGAAAAGTACGGTGGAGGTATCTCCCTCCCCAGTGGATTGCTCAATGACTTAACAGCTACGCCAGCCATCTGACGAATCAGAGAGCCCAGCCAAGCAAATCGCGTGTTGGATACATCCACTCAAAAGCCCCCTCAACATGTTCGGCACACTAATGAGGATCATTTGATCCAGGGCCATAAAAGCAGCGTGCCATTGGCCGTATAGCTCCCAGGCTTTCACTGCTCAATAGACCGCCCCGGCGTGAACCAGGGCAGCCTATCGGCATGGTGAGCTTTCACGTGTTTGGCAATGACCCTCTGTAGTACTCAGCTCCGGCTGCAACCAAAACCGTGGGCACCATCGCCAAAAACCTTGGTCGCAGATTTACAGAGATAGCTCGCTCTGTAAAAGAACGCAGCCTGCCCCTCCTGCTCCCCGCTATTCAGGTAATAGAACGAGTTGGCGGGAATCTCGAGCAAGCCGCTGACCGTCTCCACAGGCAGCCCTAAGGCACTGGCCCAAGCCTCTACGAGGCGATTGAACATATTGTCCCTGCCAACCTCGAACTTACCCAAAGCCGTGAAGGCATCCCGATTAAGCATAATTGCTAGGTGATAGTGGGGCTTACCATGCTGCCCCAGCTCCCGTGTCCACACGTAGCGGACCCTGCTATCATGAGCGTGTTTATTCAACTGCCGGGCCTGACTACGGTTATGCTTAATCTTAGCCTTGAACGATTCGATAAAACGATCAATCACCGCGTTCGTAACAACGTAATCGGGCAACTGAGTATCCGCGGGAAGTCGCAGATCAAATCTGAATGCAAATACACGAGGGTATTGGGCAAGTGCTATCCCCATCGTCTGATGAAGGCGACATAGGTACTCACTGATAAAAGGACCTTTATCCACCTGCACAGCCAAGCCTTGATAAGTACTTTCTGTATGAAGGGTTAGATTAGTATTCTTTGGATGTCTGCTCATGTTGGTGCTCCAGGCATTTCGGTTCATACCATTGGAGCACCCAGTACACTTTTATTACCCCGCTTAGACATAGCCCTATAGCTACACGACACCAACCCTTCGCCCTTCTTCCTTTCCACCTCGCCATACACTGATACCAGCCAATACTGAAATTCAGTCAATACAACAAGAAGCAGCCACTCAAATGAATGTATTACCTATAGATACATTAGCAATAGATTTTAGAGCCTTTCACAAACTGTATACACATAAAGCATATTACCAATACCGAAAAGCCTGCCACCTTTACGCCTCTGAAACACCCAAGGGAATCACCTACAACACATCGGAGTTAAGAGAATTAATGCTCTGGCAAAAAACCATTAACGCCCATACCTATTTCTGACTCCGACACCCCAGTCATCCTGCACGCCCGCCGGCGAACGGTATCGAATTGAATAACATCCTTCGATATGGATTCGTAACTGGCTGATTGAGATAGCCCAATCAAGTCAATGACTGCCCTAGCGGTGGACAGCTCTAATGCATCAGGCTTTTCTTATTCATTCTTCATTCTAAGCATGGTCAGCGCGGTAAAATTTAACCTGCCTCATCTACTCCCCTCTAGCCTTTGGACCTAATTCGGACGCGCTTCGCCCCGTCTACGCACATGAGACTCCAAGGATTAATCAGCGGCCGTTTTGGCGGACAAGCGCGGCCTCGATCTGAGCACCCGCTCGCCTGCTTCCCCCCCAAGATCAACGCCCCTTCGCGCCATACCGGTCGTGAAATCTATACAAAACCCTTAACAACCGAGAACTATCATAAAAACCACCTACTAGAGAGATACTAAAATACAAACTAGAAACATCATTGAACACTTCTAAAATCACTCAAAAAATGCTATAGAACACCTCTAGAGAATGGAGGCGGCATGACAGTAAATTCCAACGATTATTTAGCTCGCATACTCGATGACACAAGCGACAATCGCAGAGATGACATTTGGCTTTGGTATCAACTAACAAATAATCACGCTCAATCACTCGGCGAATTTAATAACCCGGGAATGCGAGCCATAATGAGAAACATCACCCACAGGGATCCCGACCTTGCCAAATTCATCAATAACAACAAAAGCGAACAGCTCCTTCCAGCAAAACACTTTGATTGGATAGACGAAGGGAAACGACAAATTGAATGGCTAATCTCAAAAATAGAAGAGCGCATAGACACTAATTTTCTCATGCAGTTATCAACTCTATCCGGCAAAGACTGGCTAATCGCAAGCATTGACCTATGGAATGCCGAACTCATACAAAAAGAATTACTTCTAAATCATCTAATGCACTCCTGGACCGCACACAAAAAAGGAGACAAACCGTTCCAATGGTTCAAAAACAACGAACAAAAAGAAGACGAACAAAAATGCTCGCTAGCTGGAAAGTGGTTAAATAACAATATTGACGGGCTTTTTATACTGGCCATGCCAGCAACAACAAATAGCTCTCTTGAAACTTACGAAGATCTCTTGATTTTTTTCGACCGCTGCACGAAAGATCAAAAAACCCTGTATATAGACAAAATAAAAAAGGCCTGGAGCCAGCAGAAATATCGCCAAAGCTTAACTGGCAAAGCGCAATACAACTTCATCCTTTCAGATAAAGCAATACAACGCCTAGACAAATTTGCCGACGATCATGAATTAAGCCGCGCCAGAATTTTAGACATACTGTTAAAAATGGAAGCCGAGAAAAATCTCTACATTCCAGAAATGCTGAAACGACTAAAAGACGGATTTTAACTCAGCGCCACCGTCACAACGAGAATAACGCATTCTTGCCAATGCTCTATTCTTCATACTCCCGTTCTCCTTTAGAACTTAAACCGAGTGAGTAATGACAAAATAATATCAGCCGACAAAACGCTTTCAGCGGCCTGATATTCGTCAGAAAAATTTAATCAGTTCAACTTACTGCGCAGTGCTCCGAGACCAACACCAAACCACGCCAAAAGTTTTCCCACGCTTGAAAAGCCAAGCTAATCAAGCAAAAGCTCATTGGCAGCCGCAAGACGATCTGCACTGCGATCTACGCTCTCGCTTCATAAAGGAGCTGTTATCTGCTTGCGCCAAGGAAAATGGCCCGTAGGCCACGCTCAGGCACATTGGTTAGGAGCACCCAGCATGCCGATATGGTCAAAGTGGCGATCTCTTTTTGTGAGCCGCACAGCCCATGACAGCGCTACAGTCACGAGAAATAGCAACGAACTGATCCGCCAGTGCTTGCCCTGGGACTGACGCGTCAGTACAAGTACACAGCCAAATCAGCTCGATGCGATAGCATGCAACTGAACATGCCCTCACGCAAAGCGCTTCGATACAATGTCCAATTGAACTCATGGCGACGCCATGATGCCCCGGCATCAATTTAGTAGCCGTGCCCCTTAGGCCTGCATCCGCTACGGGTCGCAGGTTCGAATCCTACACGATCAAGGCAAGGGCCATAATCAGACCCGTTTAGTCGTAGGCCACCGACCGGGCCATGCCAGGAAAAACGGTATTCCAAATGGTATTCCACAATAAAAATGCAACTGATATTATTATATTAAATCAGTAGCTTACATAAACAGTTCAGATTACCCCGGCTCCACCATTTTGTCTTCCCAGGAAGACTCAGAAAAGCCGTAAAGCCTAGAGAAATCAAAGCTTTATGGCTTTTTTATTGCCCGCGTTTTCCCACCTAATCCCAAGGCATCCCACGGTTGACGGGGGCATATATGGGGGCATAAAACGCTCATCAGCTCGCTCGGAGAGGATGTGCCCCCAATGCCCTTGAAAGACACCAACTGCCGCAACGCCAAGCCACAGGACAAGCCGTACCGCCTGTATGACGAACAGGGCTTGTACCTGGAAGTGCAGCCCAACGGAGGCCGTTACTGGCGCTTGAAGTACCGTTTTCTGGGAAAGGAAAAACGCCTGGCGCTTGGTGTTTATCCAGAGGTCGGCTTGCAGGAGGCCCGGCGCAAACGTGACGATGCTCGTGTCCAGCTTGCAGGTGGCCAAGACCCTTCGCTGCAAAGACGCATGGCCAAGGTGGTCAGCCAGCTTGATCACCAGCACACCTTTGAATCGGTCGCTAAGCAATGGCTCACTATTCGCGAGTCATCCTGGGATCCGGAGTACACCCGCACTGTACGGCAGCGCCTAGAGCTCAATGCCTACCCCTGGCTGGGAAAGCTACCAGTCAGCAGCATCAGCACGCCCATGCTGGTCGAAAACCTCCAGCGCATCATCAAGCGCGGTGCTCGCGAGACAGCACGTCGTGTAGCCCAAATCTACAAACAGATTTTCGAGTTCGCCGAAGCTGCCGGTATCACCTCACCCAACCAGATTGGCAATCTCTCACGTACGCTCCCCGCCAAGCGGGTGAAACATTTTGCTGCCGTGACCGATCCTGAAAAACTCGGCGCACTGCTCAAAGCACTGGATAGCTACAGCGGAACAATGCCTGTCTGTTGTGCCTTAAAACTGGCCCCGTTGCTGTTCTGCCGGCCCGGAGACCTTCGACATATGGAATGGTCGGAGATCAATCTGGATGCTGGCGAGTGGTTGATTCCTGGTCACAAGATGAAAGGGCTAACTGCTACCAAACAGGATCGCCCAGATCACCTGGTTCCCCTCAGCCAACAAGCAGTCGCTGTTCTACGCGAACTGAAACCGCTCACCGGCAGGCATCGGTATACCTTCCCCTCGGCCCGAGGAGGCGACCGACCGATGTCCAACAATGCCGTTCTCAGCGCGTTACGCCGCATGGACATCAGCGGCGACGAAATGACTGGGCACGGCTTTCGTGCGACCGCGAGAACAATAGGTGCTGAGGTGCTGGGGTTTCGCCCAGATCTCCTGGAGCATCAGCTTGCCCACACGGTAAAAAATCCGCTGGGACGTGCGTACGATCGAACCACCTTTTTGCCGGAGCGCCGTGAAATGATGCAGACATGGGCCGACTATTTGGACTCGATAAAGAGCTAAATGCTCAGTCAACTGTGCCCTCGGTCGGGCCAATACCTACCCAACCAAGGAGAGGAACATGCGAGTTGCTATCGAACATGCTCGCATGTTAAAAATCGTTCGTCCCAAGCGATCCCTATCGATCCGCAACGGTCCGCCACGTCGCCCTGGTAACGACGTCAAAAACTTTCGCCTCGTTCGCATCCGCTGAACGGGCCGCATCAGCTGCCATTGGTTGATTTGCGTATCTGGCCAGAACACTCCCAGCTCGTTCTGCCACCAGGAGCCTTAGGGCCCTAGAACTTCTGTAGCCCACAACGACGACCTCCGACGCTACCGAACATTAATCTCGGAAACGCGCATATACCTATGCGCGTGGCAAATGCCCCGGCTCGCTATATAGCCAGCCGATATCCGTCTTTTACCCTTTTAGCAGTAGTGCCGGAGGACGCTGCCCCACGCTTCAGAACCTAGGACTCAAAACCTATGGCAATGCACGTTAGCAACTTTGATGACGTCGGCGACGATGACAAAATTCTTCGTTTGCGCGATGTCGAAGCAATCGTCGGCCTTAAACGTTCAACGATCTATCGGAAAATATCGGAAGGCATTTTCCCGCGACAGCGCCTTTTGTGCGGCTCCAGCGTCGGTTGGCGTAACAGCGAAGTCCAGGCTTGGATTCGGCAAAGGGAGGCGCTGTAATGCAGCGCCGAACACCTCAACAGCCGGGCTGGATGGTAGAACTCACAGCAGCGATCGATATTCCAGTGGAAAAAATCCAATGGATTTGGCCAGGCTGGCTGCCAAGGGCAAAGCTGTCAATTCTTGCCGGCGCTGGTGGATGTGGTAAAACCACGCTGGCGATCTGGCTGGCCGCAACGCTCAGCAGAGGTGGCGACTGGCCGGACGGCAGCAAATGTGAGGCTGCAGGCAACATCGTAATCTGGAGCGGCGAGGATGGTATAGCTGACACGATCATTCCTCGCCTTACGGCTGCAGATGCCGACCTAACCCGCGTGCATATCATCGAGGGGCTCAGTGATCAGCGTGGGAACAGGCGACAGTTTGACCCTGCAGCCAACTTTGCCCTTTTGAATGAGGCAGCCGCACAGATTGACGGCGTTTCGTTGCTGATTTTCGACCCACTGATCAATCTCATTCGTGGGGACATGCACCGAGCCAACGAAGTTCGGCAGGGACTACAGATGGTGGTGGATTTTGCCGAACAGCATTGCTGCTCTGTGCTCGGTATATCTCACCTCAGCAAAAGCGCCTCTCAGTCCTCTGTAGCTGATCGAGTCATCGGCAGCCAGGCATTCTCAGCACTGGCTCGCACGGTACTGGTGGCCGGGAAAGCTAATAATTCTGAAGCTCGGGTGCTTGTCCGGGCCAAGTCGAACGTTTCGATCGATATAGGCGGGATAGAGTATTTCGTTGAGCCCATGGTGATAGACGAGCAGCTGGAAACAACCTGCATCCGGTGGGGAGAGGCCGTCGAAGGAAGTGCTGAAACTATTTTGGCGGATATCGAGCGAACGGGTAGAGCGAGACCAGCATCAGCGACTCAGGAAGCTTGCAGCTTTCTTGAAGCCACGCTGCAAGCAGGCCCTGTCTCGATCACTGCGCTACAGTCTTTAGCTGAGGAGTCATGCATCTCTTGGGCATCAATTCGTAGAGCGCAGAAACAGCTAGGTATACGTTCACACAAAACAGGTATGCAGGGCGGATGGGCATGGGAGCTGCCCGCCTCTACCTGAAGATGCTCACTTCACTCGAAGGTGCTCAAAGAATATTGAGCACCTTCGTATTTTTGAACGCCTTCGCTTTCCGATACCTCACAGATCATCCGAGGACGGTTCATGGCCTTATGAACCTCACGTCTGCCTAGCAGACGCTTCTGACTTTAATACTGCGATGGCCTAGCCTATATCAGTCCCTTTTCCTCGCTTCCTAGCGACCTTTTTTGACGCTGCTTTCGTATCCACGCCGCGCTTGGTCAGATCGACCCCAATCACCTTAATTTCTTCGACACCTGGGAACTGTGGCGCGAGGATAGTCCAATGGTTTTGAAGCGCTTCTATCAGGGCACCGAAACTCTCAGCACGTTTACCATTCGGCAGATCCCAACTGGCCTTGACTCCATGAAAAACGAGCGCAAATATCCCGCGGCTAGATCGCCGATCTCGAAGATAGTCGCCACAAAGTTGTACCTCAAGGCGCTCAAAGAGATGCGGCCCGGTCCATTTGTCGCCGAGCTTGAGCTCTACCGGCACCGGCCCATCGAAACCAACGCCATGAAAGCGCAGGTCAGGCCTTTTGGCGTCGGCGAGCTCCTCCTCTTGGGGAATCACATATCGGCCACCTGAGCGCTCTCGGCACCAGTTTCCGATATATTTTCGGATCTCCGTTTCCCGATCTACTGGCTGCAGGATTGATGCGATGCTCGCATCGCCTTCCTCAAGATCATGCTTGAGATCAAGCATACGATCGACGGCAAGACTCCAGAGATCACGATGATTGGTCGGTGTACGTTCCAGCCGATCGTGGAAGTCGCGTACTTGCAGTGGCGACCAAGCATGAGCATCTGCATCAAGAGTCGCTTTGGCCTTGGCATAAAACGCCATCCAAGGGCGCGATTTTTCGGCGGGATGCGCGCGTGAAATATCCATCAATGCAAGAAAAGCCTCTTTGCCTGGAGTCTCCCTAATAAACGAAAATAGCGCATCGCGTGCATCCTGAGCATCATCGCGCAGGCCCGGTGAGTACACACCATTTCCTGCGCGCTCGATGTCATCCTCCTGACGCACATAGTTGTGCGTCAGGAGGTAAAGCGCTTTCATGTGCTCGACCGTGCGGAAGGCTTGGCGGGTACTACTGTTTTGACGGCGATCACCAATTAGCGCCGTGATAAAACACATCGCAAAAAGTGTTTGGTTATCGGTACCCTTAATCTCGGCAAGCCGCGCAGCGAGCGCCGGAATAGCAACCCCTGGATCAACTCCCACCCACATCGCAAACCAAAGCGGCGCAGCTCTAAGGTTTTTGGTCGTTTTAGCCTTTTGTGCTGCGAGTTTCGCGATAGCCACATCGTCGACCGATGAACCTTGCACGACGCTGAGCATATAGCGCAGGTTGCCGATATTCTTCGGCTGCTTGCGTAACCGAGCGATTATTAGTGGTGCGAGCCGATCCCACATCCAACTGCCGCTCCAGCTAGCGTCATAGAGCACATAGTGGCTTGAGCTATCAGAACTCTCTGTTGTGAGCTCATAGTCAATCTCGGTGATCACAACATCGATGACTGCTTCGGGATAGGCCACATAGAGGCCCGGCAACCAGCTAGGAAAACCGTTGAGCTCGTGGAGCGCGAAGCGGGTTGCAATATTTGCTTCCGCGATAGAGATGTCCTTGAGCCAGCCAGGGTGCTCTCGTGTCTCGATCGACAAACCTGTAAGCCCAAAGATGACGCTGAAGGGGGTGACATTAGGCTTAGCCCCCTCGGAAAGTAATGTCGGACGATGGCAGCGCCAAAAGTTAACCGCACCGTCGCGGAACGCTCGCGCAATCGACTGACCGAACTCTGGGATGAGCGAGCGCCAGTCTCCCTCACTCCATTGGTTGGAACTATCGGTGTTCTCGCGCATTCGCTGGTGCAGATAATATTGGGCGTTAGTGATAACCCCCTGAGCGCCTGGATCGCGCAGCGCCTCGATATTAGCGTCGAGATGCTCCTTCCATTTGCGCTTATTCGTTTCTCGGTTCGCTACGTCCTTCGCCGCCTGCTTCTTCCAGCGCGCCTCGCGCTGCTTCCAGATTTGCCGGCCATGGGCCGGTGGACGTAGTAACGCGTCCAGTGTTGACCTCAGCTCGTCCTCGCACTTGGCAAGGTCTTTCAAGCGAGCTCGCCACGCAGCGGGACGACCACTCTCTCGGTAGATAGAAAAGGCTAAAGTGAGTGCGACAAGTTTGTCGTCTAACAGTGTCCGGGTAGCGATGTCATCACACACGGTATCGAAGCTGTCGGCACCTACCATCCAGAGATGACCAAATATGCCGACCTGCCAATAATCGATGAGACGTTCGTCTTTCTTAACCTCAAGGGCAGCGCGTGTTTCGGCAACATCGTGCCAGAACAGCGCATGATTGAGTTCGGGCCATTCGACGACACGTTTCGAAAGATCACTACTTAAGTCGCGAAACTCGTATTCGCCATATCCCTGGGCAATAGGTAGCGTGCGCAGGATCGACAACGCAGCGGGCTCGAGTGCACTCAGATCACGAGCGTCTATAAGGCGGCGAACAGTCTGAGCTGCGGCTTGCGCCAGCCAGCTGTATCGCGTCGATATCTCGCAAAAGCGCTGCTCGATGACCGGCGGCCTTTTCAGGAGGGCATGGAAGCCGGCAAGCAGTCTGGGGAGAAGCAGCAACGGCCACTCAGTGGCCAGTTGCGACAAAGAGCGCATCAGGCTGTCAACTGAGAACTGTTCCTTGGCTGGCGTGCGCTCCAGCGCCGCGAGCAGCCATTCGACGGAGTTATCGCTCTCGGGAAGCCCGGAAATCAGCTCGACGAGCCAATCGCGTCTAATCTCTTCGCTCTCGTGAAGTAAGGCGCACCGTACCTCATCATGATCAGCGGCTGATCCGACTGCCGCCAGCGCGCGAAAAGCCGCGATTCGCGTGTATTTGTTACGCGAAACCAGAGCGAAACTCTTGGCTTCGTAGGCGGCCCCCCTGATCTCCCCTTGCCAGACCATACGGAGCAAGAACGAGGAGATATCATCGTCCTCAGCATATTGGACGAGCAGCGCCTTGATATCGTCAGTGAGATCGATATTCGCAAAGCGCTGAACTGCTGAGTAATCAGTAAGTGATCGGCCATGCGCAGGCTGTGCCAGTTGCTCGCAGGCTTGAAGCAGGATATCGCTCCGCGTTTCGCGCGGCAGTTGGCTCGGATCACCACCCTCGAAGAGAATTTCAGGTGCGAGACGACGGACTCGGGCGAGGATACGTCCGTCTAGGATGGCGAGCCAGGGCAGTACCGGCCGCATCGTAGGGACGATCACCTCGATGCCATACTGCGACCGGAAGAACAAACTCTCAATCCGCTCACGCGAGCCTTCGTCGACGATAAGCGTATGTAGCCACTCGGCAGTGAGACATTCGCGCACCGATCGGTGATGAAAACGAACCGTACCGTAGATGCCCTCGTCAAATATTGGCCGGCTGAGTAAAGTCGCGCAATCGGTGTCGTTCCAATCGGTAAGAACCTCCCGGATAGCGATACCCTTCGCGTTGTTGACCCCATCAGGGACTCGAATCGCCGACTCCTGGGTTAGCGTAGTCGCCGCTGCCACCAAGCGCGCTCCGAGACGCAACCTATCGCTCGAGATCGGACGCGCCTCAGAACGATCTTGGTCACGCTCCGCTAAGCGGCGAGCAATACTGCTCTGCATAAGCTCAAACCGTGAACCGATCCGCTGATGGTCATTCCAAAACTCAACGAGTTCGGCCAGATCCTGCGGGCGGGTGGTCAGCGACCAAGCATCCTTTCGATCCAGAGCATCGCGGAAAGCCTTGACGTTCTCCACATTCTTGCCATGCAAAAAAGTGTCGATCTGTGCACCGTGAAGATCATCGAGCGCGACGATTTTAAATGGGGCAGTAAGGTTTGTATCGACCGCCACTGTGTGGGTGGCGATATCCCGCTCCTCCTCCGCTGACGCGTTCTCATCAGCAGCATTCTCGCCTGAGCGATAGGGAAGCGAGTTACTGCACAGCAGCAAATCGGTCTTCGCTCGCCATGCTGTCGTTCGTCCCGTGATGACGATATGTGCCTGCTGTGATACTGGTGCGAGCAACCGGCCGAGCTTCCTGATTGCACGTTCAAAGTCTTTGGGATCGCGCAACCTGGCTTCGTCCACCGAGTCGAGAAGCAACCACCCTTCTTCTCCTGACGCCGCCCAAGCACTGAACTCTTCGAAACTGCCTTCTTCGAAGGCATCCTCGAAATCCTGACTAACGTGCTCAATCCGAACAAAGAAAGCAGGCTTTCCTTCTTGTCGAAGCTTGCGGGCGGTATTGCGGATTTCCTCCGTTTTACCCGAGCCAGCCTCCGACAGCAGAATTACGCGATACTCGCTTAAAAGATTGGGCCAACGAAGGCTTTCGCGCTGCCCCAGACGGCGAGTCAGATCGACATCGTCGTTCGCGCCCGACTCGAGTGCTAGCTCATGGAAAGTCCGATCGAGCGGGATGTATTCGTCTAGAGGGGCAGTCATGGAAGTCCTTTTAAAACTGTTTCCCGAGATTGAGCAGCAAGGCTATTCAAAGCTGTAGGCCGTTAAGATGCCTTCGCCTGCTGCTGGACCTGAGTCGACTACCGAAGCTAACAAACGGCCACTTCTGCGTCCATCGAACACTTTTTGCTGAAGTCGCCTCTGCATCTCAGCCTACAGTGGCCTGACCGCTTGGGGCTATGGATCAGTGTACGTTCTAAGAAATGACCGGGCGTATCCGAAAAATCAGTCACGGAAAACTATCGTGAATGCTTTTCCGCAGGTAACGATACAACGTTGTCCTCGAAACCCCGTACCGTATTGCCACATTAGCAACTTGAATTTCTGGATCCTTTAGCAAGGCCTTAATTTCACGGACCTGCAACTCAGCCAGAGCCGGCTTGCGCCCACCTTTCCTTCCACGGGCACGGGCTGCAGCCAGTCCTGCGCGGGTCCGCTCGCGAATGAGGTTGCGCTCGAACTCTGCCAGCGCAGCGAATACATGAAAAAAATGAGGTTGCGCTCGAACTCTGCCAGCGCAGCGAATACATGAAAAATCAGCTTGCCGGCAGCGCTGGTAGTTTCGATTCGTTCGTTGATGGACTCGAAGGCCGCGCCCTCCTGCTCCAAACGACTTACAATCCCAACCAGGTCAGGCAGAGAACGCCCGAGACGATCCAGTCGCCACACGACCAAAGTATCTCCGCTGCGCAAAGCCTTGAGGCAATGCCCCAGCTCCGGCCTGTCCGCTGACTTGCCGCTCATTGTCTCTTCGTAAACCACGGAGCACCCAGCCAGGGCAAGTGCATCTCGCTGCAGGTCGAGATTCTGATCATCAGTCGACACTCGGGCGTACCCAATCCGCTTTCCCATACGTTTTTCTCACACTGATTTCGGTACGAGAAAAGTGACAGGAAAGCGGGAAATCCCAAGCCCAGAAGTTCGTCTGGAATAGGTGTGCCATAAACGACCGTTTACGGGACGGATGCGCTCGTCAATTTCAGACGCTGAAAGCGACCGAAAACGAACCCCAGAATATTTTTCCTCGCTCAACATTTCCTTCAGCAGCTCAGCACCTGAGCTGAATGGAGGAATGACCATGAAGCAGAGTTTCCACGGACATTTTGATCGGGACTTGACCAAGGCCGGCTCGGCAATTCTCAGGGAGGCAGTCCGACGCGGGCTTCTCAGTCAGCACGAGGCCATGATCCACGACCAGCAATGGGCGCAGTTTAGTGTTTATGCCAACGAGTCTCATGAGGTAGATATCCTGGAATTCGTCAATAAAAAATTGGTGAGGGAGTACGGGGAAGAGCTATATATCCAGGCATACCAAGGAAATCTCCCGCTGGAAAGCGTGTCAGGCCTGCTTGAGACTGTATATGCAGTGATGGGCTTCGCAACTAATGGGCGCTGGAAAGGCGCAGCGGCTAACGTCGGTAGCCGTCTTGGCTTTCCAAGCCATGCACGGATTACCGTACCGCGCAGTCTTGACCGAACTAAGTTTGAAGCCGCGATGGTGGATATTCAGGCTCTCTACTCAGAGCAGCTAGCAACATTAATCAGGTCAGTTCGATACCTTGGCATGTCATTGCTTGAGGCTTTTTTCTTCGACGCAGAAGATGCTCACAAGGACGCCGAAGAAGAAAGCATCTTTTATGTGTTCAGCAAAGATAAACATGAGCATCGGATCATTAATATTTCTGCCCCTGAGCAAATTGTAATTTTGGAGAAGGCCGCGGCATTTCAAAAACTTCAGGGCAGCAGTCACGCGACACCAGCAGCTTGGCGTACATGGAAATTAAAGAACCTACCTGCCGCGCAAGAGCTTTTACTTTCTCACGGACTAAATATTGATGATTGTCGCGCGGCATATGCCTGCGAGCTCTACCGGCGATTGTCTGGTCACCACGCCCCGATTCTAGAGGGAAAAGCTCCCCACGATGAGGATCTGGAGGCCCGGAATCACGTCGCCTACGAGCTCGGGAATATGCGTGTCTGGGAAACTGATGCGTACGTCGGTGCCCGATCCAACCTGAGGAAGGAAGCCGCCGGTACCAATCGCTAAGCCATCACACAGCAGATTTGGGTTTAGATCAGACGCCCTTAACCTTGGCAGACCTCGAAACAAAGGAGTCAGGGTATGGATCGTTTTGAATTGCTTGTATATGCCGTGCTTGCCGTCATCAGTGCACTGACGATCGCAGGTGTAATTGGCTATATGGTCGCAGCGTACCTGGACAAGAAGCACAGCGACGATTGAGCCTTCAGCGGAGCGACCAGATACCTGCAACAAACTGCCCGCTGCCCCTTGGCAGCGGGCGCTTACCCAATCCATCGACAAGACCCCTACCGCGGCGATAAGCAGTATTTCCTCAAGCCTATGAAGTCATGGGATGACTTCGGAAGGGCTGTTAATCTCCGCACCAAAGCGAAAGTGACCGGAGCGCCGAGGCGTTTAGATCAGCGACATGCACGCCCTCCGTGTGGCGAGCTAGCTTGCCGAGTACGCTAAAACCCGTGCGCGGACTCATGGGCAGCATCTCATCTTGGGTTTTCCGAAAGCTACCGGAGAGTGTTTAGCGACCTCATCTAACCGGAGCAGCACCATGGAATTTCGTCACCTTGGTAACGGGCAGTACTTCCCACCTATTGCACCAAACGGTCGGATTTACGCTGTACCTCTTGGGCAGGAAACCCAGGTAGAAATTTTCTGCCTGGCCCCAGTAGGCATCATGGGCGCGGGCATCCAATTACGCTGGTCAGAAATCGTTGGTTGTTACTACGACGACGAATCATGGGAGATCATCCCGCGCAATTACTCGGGACGAGGAATGCGCTTCCGCAGAGGCCTATCCTGCATCATGGTGATCGCAGGCAATGAGGCCCTCACGACACACATCCAGGGCTACCCCATCCCCATATGCGTAATTAACCGCATTGCATTCGAGCAGCAGCGTGGCAGTGAGAGATAGCGCGTTACCGCCACCACCCGCTACGCGACACAGGTACCAGCTGGAACGGCACCTACCAATGTTTATTTTATGAAAGTGAAGCCTTTCACTACTAATACAAACGAAAGCTGGCCGGCTGACTTGGTCGTAAGCGTCACTGCTAATAGCAAATACGGCCTCCGCCCCCGCCTGCATGGGCCTGCTGGCTGACAACGAGTAGATTTAGCGCCCTACACTGCTTATAGCCCGAACCCGTCGCCTTCCATGATCAAGCGCAGCAATATATCTCGCCATAGTTCACTGCTGATACGAGAAAGCCCCGCCAGACCAAGCTGCACGGGGCTTTCGGGATTTACAATCGGGTCAAATCTTTTCGGCACTGCTTATAGGTACTCAGCCGCTACCCTGCCGAATAGAGGTCGCCATGATTAAGCGCTTGGTATCTAGACAGCTTCTTCTCATAAGCGACCAACGTCCGACGTAGCTGACGATTCTCGCTCGCAACTCTGCGAATCTCAGCAAGCCGCCCCTCAACTTGCAGAACGAGGTGCCGGTATGGGTATTCAACAAACTCAAACGAGGAAGCCGGGTATTTATGTTTGCCATTCCCCTTGGCAATAGTCAGGGGCGCGAATTTGTTTTTTTGTCCCTGCAGCGGCACCAGTTTGCACCAGTAGATCGAATACGCATTCGGGCTCACCTGCTTGATTGATACGCCGGCCACAACAGATTTGACCCCGGTCTTTTTGTACAGTTTCATGGACGCATCCACATAGCTTGCTACCAAGCATCTCGCGTCCGCAAGCAGCTGCTCGTACTGCTGATCCAGCAGGGTGACTATCGTTTGTGCTTCTTTACTCATGGCCAAGGCTCTCCTCGCTGTAAGAGCCAAAATGGTGACCGATCTCTGAGCACCCGGAATTCGATTTCAGACCGTTCTACCGTCGGAAATCTACCGAAAGTGGGTAGTCTGGCTCAGGCTGTCACCCTACCTCGCGCCAGATGATCAACGGATGACGACATGTCAGTCGCAGAAAAACATAACGTGCAAAGGATGCACAATAGATGACGACGGCAGCCTTGACCCTGAGCGGAACAAGATCAACATGTTAGAAGCACATGATAGCGAGCGCGCGCGTATCCCTGCCTGTCTTAACTGGCCGGTTTTTGCCAGTTAAGACAGGCAGAAATCGGCCGATTCTGTTGAAAACAGTCGGCCATCGTTTCCACGGTAGAAAAGTACGTGTCTGAGCTTGAATCTTTGCTTTGAACAGAGGGTTTCGAGTTCAGATTTCGCGTAGATGCGCGCAAAAAAGGCATTTTCAGCAGTCAGTACATACGCAGCCTGGAAGGACCGACTTTTTCAACACAATCGGCCAAAAGGAGCCAGTCAAAGGCGTCTAGGAAATCAGGGGCGATTCACTTGGAACTGCTGGCCGAGTACAAATCACTGCGCGTGGCTCTTGATAGTTGCGCTGAAGAGTTGGCCGCAGAAGTCATCTGCAAGCATGGCGGCCAGAAACTCGAAGACATGCACCCAGTAACTCGCCGCCTTTATGAGCGAGACATGGCGCCGGTTGTTGAGGCACGCGCCGTCCTGGCCAAAGGAGTCACCCCATGACCACGCACCGAATCAAAGACAACGCCGGCCGATGGCACCGCGTGTCGAAGTCAACCGCCAAGTCAGGGAGCTACGTCAGCTTCTACCGTGGCGAGACAATAAACCCCTACAGTGGTCATCGAGAGTTTGTATTCCCAGCAGATAGAAACCCACGAACTCACTGCAACAGCCAGACGGCAAATATGGCCTTGAAACGGATGGGCTTTGAGGGTCGATTAGTGAGTCATGGTATGCGCTCCATGGCCAGCACCATCCTTAACGAACAGGGATGGGATCCTGAACTGATCGAGGTAGCACTTGTACATGTGGACAAAGACGAAGTACGTGGCGCCTACAATCGTGCGGACTACATTGAGAGAAGACGCCCAATGATGACTTGGTGGAGCGAGCATATTCAGCATGCGGCTACCGGGAGCTTGTCGATCTCAGCCGTCCAGGGGACAAGGGGTCTCAAACTAATATCGACCCGGTACCTTCCACTACCAAAATCAGTATCGCTTTAATCGTCGAGCGGTGGAACTCCCTCGGTCTGGATCATTTTCAGTGTCGCTGACAACCACATCTAAAGAATCCATCGGACTGGCAATAGCCCCACCCACGCGAGCGACGCGTCCTGGCACCATCCCTCCGGCCGCCAAACCTGTTCTAAAACTTTTTATTTAGCCTCGACCAATAGCGGATGCTCCGGAAACCAATCAACGAATTCACAGTTGCCGAACCAAGGCGGCTGCGACGATGCCAGCAGCAATAGCTGGCAAAGGCTTTTTGATAATTAGCATGACGACTGCTGTTGTAAGAAGAGCCCACCGTGCACCGTTATCACCTGCAATTGCCAAGGGTGCAAGCAGTGCCACCAAAACAGACCCCGACATAGCGCTGATAAATAGTTGCACGCGGTAGTTGATGGGTACGAAAGACATTACGAAAACGCCGCCCCAGCGCGTTGCGAGAGTGACCACTGCCATTAACAACACAATGATCAGGGTGCCGTAATCTGTGGTTTCAATGTTCATTTTTTTTCTCTATCCACACTGCACCTAACACACCGCCCGCCAGGGCTCCGACTACCACATGACTGTTTTCAGGCAGACACCAATACGCCCAAAGCGAGGAACATGCAGCGACAATCCAGATAATCAACATACGCAGGCTTTTCTGCCCGCCGACAACCATGGCGAGCAGGAAGCACCCCATCACCATGTCCAGCCCCCAACTGACCGGATCATGAATCGCGCTACCGAAATAGATGCCCATCCAACTTCCCAGCGACCATGACGACCAAAGCGCAATACCTCCGCCGAACAGAAGACCTAGTCCTGGCTCACCGCGGCTAAATGCTTGCATCGACATTGCCCAGTTCGCATCGGACACAACCAGCATCACCCCATAGCGTTTCGCGCGAGGCAGTTCGCGTAGCCACGGATACAGAGTGGCGCCCATCAAAAGGTGCCTAGCGTTGATGGCAAATACAGTGATGATGAGAGGAATCAGGGGCACGTGCTCACCCCACAATTTAAGCACCGCAAACTGCGCGGCCCCGGCAAATACCAACGTGCTCATGGCAACAATTGAAATTTCGCCAAGCCCCGTCTGCACTGCAGCAAGACCAAAGGCCACCCCAAAAACAACGACAAAGGAAGAGATGGGCAACAACGTTTTGAAGCCCTCCCAGACGTCGGTGGACTCAAGTCTAGATAACAACCTTTCTGCCGATGACAAAACATAACCTCCGTTGTGCGTGGCGTGCGCGCAATACCCGAGCAAGCACACAGGATGTGCTGAAGCCTTTTCTATAGCCTTCCTGGTATCAGCACTCTGCGAGTACTATCGCCCGGACCTAAAAGCCCGAAAAGCGCATAATCCTCATAAGTCGTATCCGCTAATCGAATACAGAGTTCTCTATGAATCCGCAGAATCTTCAGATTGATTGGCTCAAATGTCTCATCGCGGTTGTCGATACCGGCTCACTTTCCAACGCGGCACCAGAGGTTTATCGCTCCCAATCGGCAGTGAGCATGCAACTCAAAAAGCTTGAAGCTGCGGTCGGTCGGCAATTATTAGTGCGAAACGCCCACCACCTTCATCTGACATCCGATGGCCAGGTCTTTCTTGGGTATGCACGGCGGATACTGGACCTGCACGCAGATGCCCAGACAGCTTTTAGCAAGAACGAACTGGCCGGGCGAATTCGCCTGGGAGTTCCGGACGACTATGCAGCCAAGTACCTGACGCCTGTGCTCAAGCGTTTTGCGCCCCGCCATGGCGCAGTTGAGATTGAACTCGATTGCGAGCAATCCACTTCACTGATCCCCCGAGTTGAAAAAGGTGATCTCGACCTAGCGCTGATATCACGAGACCACTCTCGACGAGGAACCTTGTTGTTCCATGAACCAATGGTCTGGGTGGGATCACCGCAGTTCGATATATGGAGGCGCGATCCACTCCCTATCGCGACATACGAGGAGACCAGTCTAGCCAGGCGCAGCGCTATCAACTCCTTGGCTTTGCAAGGGCGTCAGTACAAGGTGATTTACAATAGTTCAAGCCTGGCTGGCCAATTGGCTGCAGTTGAAAGCGGCTTGGCCGTCGCCGTTTTGACTCGATGCAGTGCACCAGATCATCTTGAAATTCTAGGCGCCGAACACGGGCTCGGCCCGCTTGAGCCGATGGAGGTCTCCGTCTATCGCAGCCGTGCCTCGTTGGCGTCCAAGCCGGTCGATAGTCTGTACAGCATGCTGATCAAGACGCTGAGAATCTCGGCAACTTGAATATTTGGACACTAGCCGTTGAACAGGTAGGCGATAGCAAGCAGGTTCTGCTGCGGTGCATGGTTAGTGCGCCTTTCCTCCTCTATTTCTACCGCAGGTCAGTCATTTTCCGCCTTCTCCCTCTTGTGCTTACGATAACGGGAAAGCGAAATCCCCGTTTGGCGCTTGAAATAGCGACACAAGTAAGATGCGTCGGCGAAGTTCAGTTCGTCGGCCACACGGCCAATAGCCAAGTCACTGTATGAAAGGAGAGCCTTGATTTCCAAGGTTACCTGCCGATCTATCAGGCCCTTGGGAGTGTCATTGAAAAACGCTTTGGTCAACTGCGACAGGTAGAACGGCGTGATACTCAGTGCGTCGGCGTAGAACTTCACATCTCGGTGGCGGATGCAGTGTTTGCCTATCAATTCCCAGAAGCGCCAACTGAGCATTTCCTTCCTGCTGAATCCCTTGTTCTCTATTTGGTAGGCTGGAAGTTGCTCGGCTATTTTTAAAAAGAGGTTCTGCAGTTGATTACGCAACATGATGCGTTGGTAGGTGGGGCAGGTCTGCGCAATGTTCCGCATCTGCGTCACCCACCCCTCTATCAGCGGCATGTCGTCCTTGGATGGGACGCAATGAGGATGGTCATGCAGAAATACGAACAAGGTATTTGGCAGTGGGTAGGCAACCTCCGCTGCAAAGTTTTTCGGCATAAGGCAGAAAAACACCTTGAAGCGGCGCGAGCGACGTTTGAGCAAGGCAATCGTGTCTTCAGCCAGCAGCATCACACCACCGCGCCTGACCGCATGCTCTTTGAAGTTTAGAGTGAAGTGGGCACTACCGCAGAGGCATACCAGCAGCGTCAAGTAAGCATGACCGAAGGAGAGCGGTAAACCTAGCCCTTGCGCGAGCGTGGTTTCTCCCATCCGCATCGAATCGTCAGGAACAAGAAGTTTCGGAATGTGATGCATAGTGCCCCAGCTCTACAACAACCAAAGGCCACCATCGTATCACCGCTTGGCGCGATTGTTTCTAAAAGTACCGAAGAAGCCGAGGTACTGGCGTGTACCGATGATCTGTCTCCCAATACTCTATCTCGAACGCACCAATCCACTACGAGTACAGGATATGACACTTGTAACAGAACGACTCTCGCTGCGCCCCTGGCTGGACACAGACGCCGCCGATCTATACGAATATGCCAAAGACGCCCGAGTTGGTCCCATCGCTGGCTGGCCCCCGCACACCAGTGTGGAGAACAGTGCCGACATCATCCGCACAGTCTTCAATCACCCAGAGGTGTACGCGGTCGAATTGAAGGAAAATCGCCGTGCTGTTGGTTGTGTGGGCATTCTCATAGGTAGCAACAGCAATTTTGAAATCAGTGAGCAGGAAGGGGAAATAGCCTACTGGATCGGCGTGCCTTACTGGGGCAAAGGCCTGATTCCGGAAGCAGTGCGTGAAGTGATGCGACACGCTTTTGAAAACCTGAACCTCAAAGCACTTTGGTGTGGTTACTTCGCCGACAACATCCAATCCCATGCTGCTCAATCGAAGTGTGGCTTTCGATTTCATCACACCGAAGAAAACAAATATAACCAGTTCCTCGAAGACTATCGGACAGAACACATCAGCCGCATCACCTACCAAGAATGGCTGGAACATACGAAAGAGTAAGGGCGCAAAGTAAACATACCGGCATGAGGAGGCAGCGACCGGCGGACGCAGTCTGGTTACAATGTATACCGCACGAACGCCGGAGAGGGGTGCAAACCTTACTTGGGGCTGTACGGAGAACTAGCCGGATTTCCCTTCCGCCGTAGCACTGCCGCGAACTACAACGGCTCATGGAGACCTATGTGACACCAATGTCTTCGTTGACGCCCATGACCAGTTGCATTTCATCGATCTGGGGCGGGGCGGTATCGCGGATCGCTGGCTGGACATCGCGTTTGCTCATCGAAACCTGCGCGAAGATATTTCGGACAATGCAGCAAACAACTTTCTTCGGGGGCTTGGCGAGCCCGACCAGTCTGCGAAGCGTGTGTATTTCGAGCAGTTGATCGATCTGGACACCTGGATGGTCGACTCCACCGCGGTAAACGCAACCCGAGCCTCTTCCGGCGCCGGGAAACTGTCACCGGTGGCTTGACGCTGGTTTTCTCTGCTGGCCTTTAGTGTTAAAGGCCACACTCCATTTGTTTCAGAAACGCCGCACCCCTACAGAATTCACAAACACATAAGAGCGACGTTCTTCAGGGTGGAAGTTATTTCATAGTCTGTCCCCTCGAACAAACTTTCACAAAGCATTTCTTGATAGCTCCAGCCAGTTACCATTCAATACTTCCAGCAGTCAGTCGCAACTCAGGCACTCTACACACCAATAAACACCCATAACAGTAAATTGAGCCCGATCATCACCAAAATGCAGGATACTCTATGGAAATCTCACTCACCCAAATAACGCAACAAAACTATGAGGCAATTTGCGAGCTGGAGGTCACTGAAGAGCAGGAGGACTACGTGTCCAGTAATACTTGGTCGCTCGTTGAGGCTGCATACAACCCGGGTTACTTCACACGCGCCATCATTGCAGATGAAGAGCCAGTAGGTTTTTTTATGTGGGTGCAGGAATCCGAAGAAAAAGTCTCTATCTGGCGCTTTATGGTGGACAAAGAACATCAGCAGAAATCCATCGGTAGAGTCGCGCTGGGTCTCGCCCTACGTGAAATAAAACAGATCAAAAACTTGAAAGAAATTGAAATTTGCTATAATCCCAACAACGTCGTAGCTAAAGGGTTTTATTCCAGTTTCGGGTTTGTCGAGGTTGGCATGGATGCAGACGGCGAAGATATGCTGGCGAGGATCATAATTTGAACTTCGCCAAATACAACCCGAGCTGCACAATAGCTCTAATTACCTTCAGCTCTCCCTGAATTCAGAAGTGCGAGCCTTCTGGCATCGTTTGCAGGCTATTGTCGTCCTGAACAATGCCCCGATATCTTCAAATTTTAACATCAGCTGCGGCGCAACTCGAGGCCGCAGCTGTTAGGCGATCGGGCCGCCCGGCTTGCAACTTGCGCATCGCCCTGGTCTTTACTCCATTGCAGCCTGGAGGATCATATGAGATTCTCGGAATCCGTGCTCTTTGGGGCGAATAGTTCGCGAGTAACGAGAGGTCCTTCAAAGCACAAGAAAAACTCGGGCTCCTCAATCAACTCACTGAGGAAATAAATTCTTGGAGATTACAGAACCGAGCATATCAGTCGAATGACCAAGGAAGAATGACTTGCACTGGAAGTAACCACTACTCGACCGACTATGGCATTAAATTAAAGCCGTGATAGTCGCTCCTTAGGACCTGCTTGGGGCGGAGGAATATGCAAAGTGCACACGGATACTCCGAAGCCATACTCATTCTCCCTCGACACACGGGACTCTTCAAAGCGGATTTTCTGCAGAAGATTCGCCCGACGCTGCGAGGATAAAAGCATTAGCGGCGGAGGAAACTCAATGATTCCCAACGTTCTGAGCATCGCGGGTACGGACCCAACCGGCGGCGCAGGCATTCAAGCTGACTTGAAGACGTTTTCTGCGCTTGGCGCCTACGGAATGAGCGTAATAACTGCAGTTGTGTCGCAGAACACGCAAGGAGTTCGTAGCTTCGTTGCACTGGAGCCAGAATTCGTAGCCGACCAAATCGAGGCTGTGTTCGACGACGTGCGGGTGGACGCGGTCAAAATCGGCATGATTGCCAACGCAGCCATTGCCGACGCGATCGCTACCCGACTAGAGCGACATGCTAACTGCCCCATAGTCTTGGATCCCGTCATGGTCGCCACCAGTGGACACCGCCTGCTTCCTCCAGATGCAGTTTCTATCGTTCGTGAACGGCTGATTCCACTTTGCACGTTGATCACCCCCAACTTGCTCGAAGCAGGCGACCTACTCGACTCACCCCACCCCACATCTATAGAAGAGATGCATACGACGTTGGAGGGGCTTCATCAGTTGGGTTCAAGCTGGGTATTACTCAAGGGCGGCCATTTAGACGGTCAACACAGTATTGATCTACTCCACGGTAATGGAGAAACCTGCACCTTGGCCGCACCGCGAGTGCTTACATGCAATTCACATGGTACCGGCTGCACTCTATCTGCTGCGATCACGGCGTTTCTACCATCAATGGATATGCTGTGCGCAGTGAAACTGGCAAAGAATTACCTAACGCATGCACTGGCGGCAGCCGACCGGTTGCAAATTGGGACCGGCCATGGGCCAGTTCATCACTTCCATGCAATTTGGAAGTAGATGGTTCCGTAGCCCAGATAGCTCGGTAGCACACTCCCACCCGCATAGCAGTGATACATAACGCCCGTATACACTCTACTGCCACCAGGAGTTCACTTGAGATAGCTCTTTGGCCGACTCGCTCACCTGATCGGCCGATTCGAATGGCGCTAAGAGTCATGTGTAGCCCAATTGTCGCGAGAAGTAGAAATGATCGAGCAAAATAAATTTGTTAAAACCCTTGAGAAAGACTTTACAACAGCCGTCCCTATCTCTGATGGAGTAGTGACTATCCGGCTTATGTCCAATCTCGATGCAGATGCCTATGCAACCGGAGCAGACGACGCTCTAGTCAAGCGTTTCGCTCACCTTCCGCTGGGAAAATATACACCACAGGTTGTTCGCGACATGATCCGAGGCGTAATCGCGGACGGGTTGCGCGATAGAACACTGGCAGTTTTAGCGATCGCCGACACACGATCAGACTCCTTTCTTGGGAGTTTAGTAATCTTTGATATAAAGAAGGATGAAGCAGAGATTGGCTATTGGGTTGCACCTACGCATAGAGGTCATGGTGTATCCAGGCGAGCTCTCATTCTGAGCACAGAGATTGCGCGCATTTTGGGTTTAAAAAAACTGCGCGCTCGCACTGTTAGAGAAAACCCTGCATCAGAGAAAAGCCTTATCAAAGCTGGATTCTCTCAAGTCAGCGAGCCACAGCTTGAGGAAACACCATCTGGAAAACTTGAGATGGGCATATGTTATTGCCTTGAAGTATGAAATATCAGCCAACCCACCGAAGTCTGTGTGCGTGATCAACTGCCGCGTACGACTCCAGACTGAACCCCATGCCGTAATCCAGCATCGCGTAGCGCGCCAGCATCATGCGCTGCCCTCGGCTCTCGGCCAGCCCCTGTTTGGCGAGCAAGTGAGCGCGCTGCTGCATTGCCTACTTGGCCTCGCCACCTCATCATCGAGTGCGAAGCCGCACTCAAGGTCGCCCAGGAAAAAGTAGACTGCCGTTGCGATCCCGGCGATATGATCGAAACCTTGAAACGCACCATTAGGTGTCACCGAGACGGCAGTTGCGATACCAACCCCCGCGAGCCACATTGGGGGAATAAAGCCCAGTACCGAAGTCGGCACCAGAACTTCGCCCACGCAGTGCAAGAGCGCTCCTGCCAGCAGACACCCCATTCCCATCCGCAGCGTGTTCAGGATTCCCCAGCAGGTAATCAGTCGCTTCATGATTCTTGCGGTAGCCATCATCGCGAAAGCTACTGTCGCAAATAGCAAGCTGAACTGAAGCTGTTACAACGGTCGCGGTAGGGACGGCAGTTACCTGCCGCCCCCCCCGCACAGATCCGTACATGCGGAACTACCGCATACGGCTCCTGCCTCGGGTATTGTCCCGGCCCTTTACTGGGCCAGCTATCCAGGGATGATTAAGATGTGCGGTGCCCAACCGATCATCCTTCCGACCGCCGCTTCGGAAGGATTCCGATTGACAGCGGAGCACTTGGCAGCAGGTTTCCGCCTGGCAAAATCGCCCAAGTGGGTGATTCTCAATGCACCTGGTAATCCGTCCGGTTCACTGTACTCCGAAACCGATTTGCAAGCATTGGCTGAAGTTCTGCGCCAGTACCCAGAGGTGATGATACTGTCTGACGATATCTACGCAGAAATCCGATTCAATCAAGAGCCTTATCAGACATTAGCGTCGGTAGCACCAGACCTAGCAGAACGTATCCTTATCGTCGACGGTGTATCCAAAGCATACGCCATGACAGGTTGGCGCGTAGGATGGGGTTGCGGGTCGAGATCGCTGATTTCGGCAATGACTACAGTGCAATCTCAAAACTGTACGCAGACCAGTACCTTGAGCCAGCTCGCTGCGGTCGCTGCGCTTGAGGGGCCACGAGATTTTCTTGCTGAGCGCAATGCGATCTATCGTCAGCGCCGAGATGCCGCACTTCATGTTCTCCAGGCGAGCGATAAAATGGAAGTATCGCGCCCGGAGGGTGCGTTCTATCTACTTCCTCAGATCAAAACGAGTATTGACGATCAATCGCTCGCACTTGATCTGCTCGAAGTCGGTGTTGCAACGGTTGCCGGAAGTGCTTTTGGTCTGCCTAGGCATCTGCGCCTTTCCTTCGCCACCGACGAAGCTACCTTAGTTGAAGGATGTACGCGGTTGGTTCGTGCGCTAGAGGCGTACTCGTGACTGCCGAACTTTTGATTGCACTCACGCCTATTGCCCTGCTGATTGTCATGGGCGCCGGGCTCAAGCGCAGTCAGTTTTTTGAAGACACCTTCTGGGCACAGGCAGAACGCCTAGGCTACTACGTTCTCCTGCCCGCGCTGTTTTTGCATGGTCTGGCGACCGCCAAGTTGGACAACGTGCCAGTCCAAGGGATGATCATGGCGCTTGTACTCTCGACGGTCATGGTCGCAGTGCTGATGGTCGGCGCCCGTAGGATTATTAAAGGTAACGACGCGGCGTTCACTTCCGTCTTCCAAGAAGGGCTGCGGTATAACAATTATGTGGGTGTCTCGGTGGTGGCCGGCTTGTTCGGTGCCCAGGGGATCGCTCTGGCTGCCGTAGCCAATGCGGCCATAGTGCCGACAGTGAATATTTTGTGTGTCCTGGTGTTCGCGCGCTACGGCACAGGAGGCAAGATGTCTGCGGGCAAGGTTGCCAAGCTGTTGGCACTTAACCCTTTGGTACTCGCTTGCTTCGGGGGAATACTGCTTCAGACTCTAGGATTAGGCCTGCCTGCTGGCATCGAGCCGGTTATCAAGGCATTAGGGCAAGCGTCCTTACCACTGGGCCTGCTTTGCGTAGGGGCAGCCCTTGAGCTGGGCTCAGTGCAGAGTTGGATTCGCCCCGTGGCGTATTCATCGGTGGTCAAGTTCATGATTATGCCGCTGACCACGCTGTGTGCATGTCATTTATTTGGATTGGACGGCAGAGCAGCAATCGCGGCGTTGCTTTTCCAGGCACTGCCTACAGCTTCTTCGTCCTACATCATGGCGCGACAGTTAGGCGGGGACGCACCTCTTATGGCGGGGATAATTGCCAGTCAAACCTTACTTGCAGCACTGGCACTACCAATAGCAGTGATCGTTTTGATTCCTTGGATTTGATGATCATGATCCATCATCAGTCGGGAAGGCTGGATTTGATGCGAAAACTCGTCTACAAATTTAACGCGCCCTATAAATTTGTACGCATGAGTCGGAGTGGTCGCGGTGAAGAGATAGCCATTTGCTAATGGCATCGGCATCCTGACATTGAACGGAAAAAAGCCTACTCAACACAGACTGATACCACCCTCTCGGATGCCAGAGCAGCAAAATTGTGTTCACTGGACGTTTACGTTCTACCTGAATTCGAGGGGCGCGGGTTGGGGGGCGGGCTAATGGATAAAGCAGAGACTAGCCAAGCGAGTGGCTTCTATAAAGCCCTCGGCTGACAGCCCGTGGAGCACTTACCAGAAGGTGATGTTTAGTTTGAAAAGTGCTAGAAATAATTGTTAAAAATTTTGCTGACTAGAGGATTACGCTTAGGTGCGCATCCGCTTGATAACGCAAGATGTGTTCGTCGAATGGTTAAGATGCTGAGACGTCCACCATTTGATATGCAGATTAAGTCGTTGTTCTGCAGCGTGGTCGCGTCGTTAAGAACAAGAACGCATACGGAATTGAAGAGCCTGAACGGTGTTTATGCTGCGCTTACAAAATCGAGGCTTTGAGCCACTCCTTCAAACGCTCACTAGCGTCCTTGTTTTCGTACGACTCTCGCCTCGCAAAGAAACATCCGCGAAAATTTGTAGTACGGGCCCTTGCCGGCCCCATACCTATCTATTGACGCAACTGCAGGGTCATATCCCAACAATCCATGCCTGGTCCATGACCATCAGGCGTGACCTTTACAGGAACGAAACCGAATCTGCCATAGAAGCGTTGTGTGTGTTGACTCGTACTTATACACACCATTTTGATTGACGGCAGAGCTCGTATTGCCGAGAGTCGGGCCTCAATCAATGCGCGCCCCAAACCTTGGCCATGTAGTTTTTGGTCGACCATTCCCCAGCAAAGACTAGCCACACCATCGCCGTGCCCAAGAGCATACCCCCCACAAGCGAGGATCTTCTCGCACCGCTCAACGACGTAGAATGTTTGACTCGAAGTGCGCAGAAAATCACAGAATGCTGTGCGCTCTGTTGCGTCGAAGAAATCTGGTGTGTTGCCATCAAACAGACGCAGGCACTCATCAAAGTCACTTAACTGATAGAGACGTATTTTTGTCATAGCTTTACTCTCTCAAAGATTTACGGGAATAAAAGACAAGATCTCCGTGCTTCGCCTTCATCGCACGATAGTATGGTGCATTGCTTCAAGATGTCCTTTGCTAATCGCTCAACAACTACCATGGCATCGGGCTCATCGGCAAGCTGGGCGAAACGCTCACTCATTTCGCGCCGATCGTGCTCCGCAATGGCCTCAATCATTGCCTGTTTATTGGGAAAATAATGAAACAGGTTGCCAGGACTCATCCTTCAGCGGCACAGATCTCATTGGTCGACGTGCCGCGAAAGCCTTTTTCGGAAAAGCACATGACGGCAGCTTCGAGGATATGGCGCAGCTTTGCCTGATGCTACTCAGAATCAACCTTTCTCATCTCCTCTCCCCAGAAGCAGGTGTAGATTTGCGCCGTGTTAATTAGATTGACTACTTAGTCTAACTGCATAATAAACTCAAGCACAGTCAAGCAACAAAAAAACGCAGAAGCCGCAAAATAACCACAGATCACTGCAAGTGCTGAGCCACAAGTCACAAACACTTCTGTTCCGATAGCTCCGACACCAAATATCTTATTGTTCACTGAGGTGGGTTGAAGACTTTCGGAGAAAAATGTAATTCCTTTCCCCATATTCATCTCAGCGCTACACCGTCGTCTCAACAAGTAACACCCATGAAGAATTTGAAAACTCAAAACCACCCAACTTTCGTGGACTGAGCGGTCTTGGGCTGTCTTCAAATGCCTATCTGACTGATCAACTTCGTCGTCAAGTAAGCCTCAAGGCCTTCTGTTCCACCTCCGCTACCATGACCACTCGCCCTGACTCCACCAAACGGAGTTTCCGGCAAGGCTAGGCCAAAGTGGTTGATCGAGACCATTCGTGCCTGTAAGCGATTACCCAACTCGGTCGCCGTTTTCAACGACTTGGTGAACCCGAACGCTGCCAGCCCATACTCCAGGCTGTTAGCTTGGGCAATGACGCTATCCAGATCAGTGAAGCGCAGTAACGGTGCCACAGGACCGAAAGGCTGCTCGTTGAGGAGTCGTGCCTGTTGCGGTACATCGACCAATACTGTCGGTTCGAAAAAATGGCCCTTGTCACCAATGCGCTTCCCTCCCGTTAACGTTCCCCCCCCCAGCTCTGCTGCGTCAGCCAGCAACTCCTGAACCATCATCAAACACCGAGCGTTGGCCAACGGTCTCATCTGACTGGTTGGAGCGAATCCGTCACCTATCTTGAGCTGGTCTGCTAACTCGGTAAATCTTTGAGCGAAAGCGGCGAATACTGTTTCATGCACGTAGAAACGCGAGGGCGAGGCACATACCTGCCCGGCGTTGCGAAAAAGCCAAAGTGGCAGCGCCCTCAATATCGGCATCCTCACACACGATAAACGGTGCATGCCCCCCTAACTCCATCGTTGTCAATTTCAAGTGAGACGCAGCCAGAGCACCAAGCTGTCGGCCTATGGCCGTCGAGCCGGTGAAGGACACCCTACGGATAATCGGGGACCTGATCTGGTAATCGGAGACGTAAGCAGGGTTAGGCACACGTTTCATGCTGTCCGAGGAAGCGTTCCTGCATCCTGCCTATAAGCAAAAAGTACTCGACGCCGACACTGGCGACACCGTCCTGGTCGGACGTGGAGCGTTACCGGTACGCAGCGTGCGCAACGCTTTTACCGAACGAGTTGAACAGGCCGAGCGCGACGGCATGCCACAGGCTGCGCCCGACGCCGACGCTTCACTGCTGGCTTCTGCCAGTTTGAAGCAAGCCTCATTCGACGGCGATGTCAGCGACGGCAAAGTGGAAGCGGGGCAATGTGCAGGGCTGATCCATCAACTACTGCTAGCCGCCGAAATCATGAACTCACTCATCGAAGAACTCGAACAGGCCCTTGGCCATGATGAAGGCGCACGTGAGACCGTGGCTCGATTTTTGATGCAGCTGGGCTTTGAGCCGATCATTTTGCACGAGCAAGCCAATCAGGGCCGTACGGTCATGGAGAAGGTCGAAGCACATGGACAAGTGGATTTTGCCGTGGTGCTGCTGACGCCGGACGACGAGGGTTGTGCCAAAGGAGGCAAGCCGGAGCCGCGAGCCCGGCAGAACGTCCTGCTGGAGTTGGGCTATTTTCTGGGCCGTTTAGGCCGCGCCAAGGTCTGTGCGTTGAAACGCGGCACTCTGGAGATTCCTAGTGATTTTGCTGGTGTGGGAGCCCATGGAAGGTAATAGCTGGAAACAAGCCTTGGGCCGTGAGCTTGAAGCCGCCGGTCATGAGATCGATTGGAACAAGGTCATGCGGGGGTAAGCCAGCTTCTAATTTCTTCCTTGTCAGCCTTCCATTGATGAGCGGCAAGCAAACCTGTTTGGTGACCGCTTACGGCCAAAAGCGGACCTTCACGACTGGAGAAAACAACTCGAAGTCAACCTAGACACAGTAGTGAAGACTTCGTACGCTCCGTGCAGGCGTTCTCTTTGGATGTGGCTTGGTTCTAGCCCCCATATGTGTAGACATACCAAAGCTCAATGGAGTGAATATGTGGCAATCCCTTGGATATACCGGAGTTCACAAAAATCCGAATGGCACATAGGTATGTGGTTAGCAGTTTATCAATGCACTTCGCTTATAAGCTACCGAAAATAGGTGGCATGAATGTGCCGATGGTAAGTGCATCATGATGCGCAACGCCGGGTAATGAGTTTTTCTGCATAGGAAATTTCTACCTGTAATAGATTGCTGGTGCCAACTCAGGGTAGGTACCAGCTTTTATTTCACTGGTGTACTTTAAATGGTGTCTAGGATAATTCAAGTTCGCTGAATTTTAGACGGATTCCCTGTTCAATGTCAGTGATGAGCCTGCCTAACACCAGCTTCAGGTTGATACCAGCTTCAATATAAGTGGCATCGTGACTTTTCCTCATTAAAACATTGTCAATGTAAAAACAAAGTTCCCCATCACTAATGTAGCCGTTTTCTGAGTCGGTAGTGATAACCTTATCGATCCCAAGTTCTTTTTCGATTTCGAATGTGTAGTTTTTTTTATCTGTGTGAAGCACCTTTAGGTTTTTTCTGAGTCTTTCAAAGTCCATTTCTACAACGCTTTTTAATATTCCAGGCTTTAAAAAAATTTTGCTTGCATTCGTGAATTTGAAATACAAAAAACCTCTAAGCTCGCCCGCGAGCTTCTCTATTTTTGGTTTCACGTAAGGAATTATGTTGTGTTTTAGGCAGTTGTTTATATCCAGAAAAATATTGTACTTCACACCGTGAGAGAAGTGTTCGTTGCAATAAAATCGATACATATATTCATGATATTTCAGCGCCAGGCTTGGAATTGAGAAGGAATCATCGCAATAATCAAAGTTGAAATTTTGTGTTCTATCCATCATTCCTGTATCTTTCAGATGGCTGGCGATTGCGTTTCCGAAAAATATTGGCCAGTAATCATTTCCAGTTAATTTGCTTGGGTCTTGTTGGCTGACTTCTATGATCCTGACTCTTGTGTCGTTTCTAATGTGCTCCATCGAAGCTATTTTTTCGTTTTTCCCTTTCGAAGGGTAGGTTTTCCGAAGATTGTAATTGTTCAGCGGTCTGTACTGAACTTTTGTAATGTGGTGTTCGGTTATTCCCATTTTCAAAAAACAGTAAATGTAGTAATAGTCAATCAAAGACGCCATCGAGTTCATGATCGAGTCGGTTAATGCCTGATTGATGTTTATATTTTCAATATCTGGTGATTTTTTATTTGCGACCTCTTCCAGAAGCCTTCTGATTGTCTTCTCTCTTAAGCTCCAGAACATTGAAAGTTTTTTTATTTGATATTCAATGTTTTCCCTTATTTGGTTGGCGTAGTCATGTGTCTCCAAGAGGTTTCTCCAAATGAGTAAATTTTGGTTGGCGTTTAAGTTCTAGTTAGGCTTGGTATTTTTGTGATCAAATGTTTCGACAGGTTTGCAAAACGCTATGAGGCTATGCCCGCTTTTGGTCGTTTTCTGCCTGAGGTGACCGGCTGTAAACGCCCCATAGAGGAAGTTTGAAATTAAGCTAGTGAGCAGCCCCAGGGTTAGCTTCGATCTGCCTAGCGCATAGTTAGATTAATAGGGTTCATCTTCTAGCTCGGAGACAATAATTGATTTCTCATCAAAGCCGTGATTAATGCATATTTCCTTTACTAGCTGCTTGAACCATTTTGGCGACATTGGCGCAACACATATGCTATGGATGAGGTCCGTAGGGTTTACCTCGACGGGAATCCCAAACTTTTCGTTTATCGCTGAGTAATCGTGCATGCTACCCTTGCCATCAGGGGTGGCCTTACTGGAGGCTTTGTTATCTTGGATTAGAGCCCTAAGTTCCCTCTCATGTGAGAATGAATTTCTCTTTATCATGTGAGGGTTGAATGCGTTATACAAATCAATCACATCGTTTTTGTAATCGATATAATTCAACTCGCCGATAAAGCATTCGTTCGGCATTAACATGTGTAGTTTTTCGTAAGTTGTTTGAATTGCTATAGCCTCATTCGTCTGCGCATAGAGCTTCCACATGGCGGCGGATTCATGATTTGATATGTACCAGCAGTTTACATATGTGAACTGCCTCATATGATTAATTAATTTCTCCATAATTCCCCACGAACTCCCCCGCATTTGTTGTAGGTTTTTTAATGGGTATCTTCCTTCAAATGGATCTTCGAATTTATCACTTCGATTGAACCACAAGCTCCGCGTGGTTAAAAGATGCATGAATTTCGTGAAATCCATGTATCGCCAAATTTTTTGATTTCTGTCTATAGTCAGGGGAAAACTTGGATGATTTTCTGTAGATGGCATGATGTTTCTTAATTTCCAAGGAGAAAAAGGTAGGGGAGAGAAAATAAATCTGTCCTCTTTTGCCTCAGGCTAGCCATTTGCCATCAATGTGTCCACCGTCCTCTTTTGGCCGATTGCTGCCTTCCACAGCACGATCACCGGTCAGCAATCAACAAACCAGTTGTAAAAATGGTATCCCGCGGTAACCGACACAGCACATGTGCCAAGCGTCAATAGAGACCACTGTCCTTCGACACCAAGCCACCACTGCACCTTGAACAGAAGAGCCCCCACCAATACGCAGGCCAGAACACCAAGAGCTAGGCCTACCAACGCGAACAGTCGAGCCCCTAACGCTGGATTTCCGCCGTGCCAGTTCTCACTCAGGCAAAAGGGGCAATGATTGAACGAAGGCGAATACCCCCAGAAACCACGGCTATATGACGCTCTCGGAACCATCGCTTTGCCACAGTTGTGGCAGGTAACCATCGAGTGTCTCATACCGCACCTCAGCTCAAATCGTCTTAGATGAGCCCATGGTGCGCTGCCGCTGAAAAAACCCATCTGCGTGACCTGACATCTACCCAGCAACCGGTCTGAGCTGGGCATCAAACCCTTCTGGCCAGCTAACCGAGGTTGTGCTGTACACGACCGACTCTATTAAATGCTCCCGGTGGTTGACTGGCCTCGCCCGGTCGCTAACGAGATTCAGGACGCCAGTTCAACTCCTTAAATAGCCGCTCATCGGAAATATATGCACGGGGGCACTTATGGGGGCATTTAATAATGAACTTTTAAATAAATCCATTTAAAACAATATCTTATGTATAAATCTTTAATCCCCCCGGCTCCACCAATCGACACACCAGAGAAGCCCGCCCAGTGCGGGTTTTTCTGCATCTGAAGCATGACAAGTGGGTATCGGTTGACGCGGACTCTCGCAAGACTCAGCCGCTTTTCAGCAACACCCTCTACGGCGTCCAGCCAAACGAAAGCAATGCCCACCCCCCCCCAGCCCATCGTAAGCCAGACAGCCAACGTGGCCCTGAAACGAATGGGCTTTCATGTCCGGCTATTGAACGTGACAACCCATCAAACCACGGGTAACTATCATGGACCTAAGCCCCGGTAAACGAGGAAACACTCAATGGACCCTTCCACACTGCAATCACTCAAGCTTGGCATCATCTCAGCCACCGGTCTCTCGAGGGACGCCCTGCATATCTATGTAGGTCTGGGTTTGCTGATCGCTACCAGCTGCATCACTCGAAAATCCTTGGGCTCACTCAGCAGTTGGTTGGTGGTGTTGGCGGGGGCGAGCCTCATCGAGTTGTTCGATCTTATGGATGATAAGGCGAGCTTGGGATACTGGCGGTGGGGCGCGAGCCTCCATGACATTGTCAATACACTGTTCTGGCCAACGGTGCTGGTCGTGGCCTATCGTTTCAGGTTGATTAAATTCTGATCAACGCTGTTGTTCAGCTATCGCCATACCCCGCCGCACCCGCCAGCTCGATCACTCAAGTCTGCACCTTCACCCCTTCGCGATTACCTTGAGCCATCACCCTTACCGCAATCGAAGCACCTGCCAGCAGCCCAACGATGCCCAGAACCTCAAGGCCGGTAGGCAAGCGCTGCTCGGCGATCAGCCCAAAGGCGACTGCGAATATGGTTTCCACTGAAATAAGCTGCCCGGACAGGGCCATCGGTAGCCGCTGGCTGGCAAAGTTCCAGGCCCATGCGCCGCCAACGGAGGCAACACAGGCCAGCGCCGCTGCGGCAGCCAGCACCGGCAGGGTGTTGCCCAAGTGCAGGTCCAGGTGCGGATAGGTGTACAGGTCCAGTACCAGCCCGAACGGCACGAACACAACCACGCTCAGACCGGCGCCGACCATCATCAGGCCGGTCCATAGGCCTGCGTGTACCCTGGGGATTTTCGCCAGCATCTTCTGGTTGAGTATGCTGAACATCAGCCAAGTCAGCACCGCCCCCACGGCGTAGCTGACTGCGGCCAGGTAGGAGGTCAGGTCATTGTCTAAAACCCCGACCAAGGTGCCATAGTTCGCCGCGACCAACCCGCAAACCGCCAGCATGATGGGAACAGCGAGGCTGCTCCAGGTGGTGGTGCGCTCGATCATATTGCCCGCCACCGCGATGATGACCGGTGTAGCGCTCAGGAATGCCGGGGCGATGATAGCGCCGCCATTGAGCACGCTGCCCATGATGCAACCGATGTACACCGCGTAGCCAAGCACGCCCAGCAGCCCGGCGTTGAGGATTGAGCGCCTGGTTAAAACGGGGTCGCCAGGCCAATAGATGCGCAGCATTACCAGGCCGATGCCGCCGGATACGATGAACCGCAGAGTGATGAAGTCAATCGGACCGAGCGCGCCCATCATGTAGGGCGACAGAAAATTAAGCGCCCAGCTGAAAGTAGCAAATACCGCAGCTGCCACCCCCAGCACGTAGGATCTGGACATTAGCGCTCCTCAGCAGGCGATTTTTCCGAGAACATCAGATGACAGGGCCGCAATACGTGGAAGTGCGAATTTCCTCGCCGTCATTGATGTCGGTAAATTGCGAACCATAGGCGGTCTGGGTCGGCCTGCCCCAGTTGACCCCCATCCCTACGCCGCCACCGCTTTCAGACTCGCCTTCGAACATCGTTTTGCCCAATCGTGAACGCCAATCGAGAAAACGCATGGTCACCGCCAGGCGAGTCGCGAGCGGTCCTGGCAAGAGCGGTTCAGAGCGGTGCCACATCGATTTGGTGAACAGCAGTACGTCGCCCAATGCAAAATCGTCCTGGGTTTTATACGTTTCAAACAGGTCGGTGAGCAGGCTGGGGGTTTGGAACACCGCTCTCAAATGCGCGGAAAAATCCTCCACGGCAACGCCGGCATCCATCCTTTTGGAAATCAGGCTGGCCATCTGGAAATTCGCTTTTGCGCTATAGATGTCTTCGGCTAAATAAGCCATGCCCCCGCGCTGGCCTGAATTGTCGATAGGGTCCAACGGGATCCACACGCTGAAGGCGGCGTCCTGAGGGCGGATGTACCTGAAACTCAGGGAATCGTAGTGCCAGGCAAAACCTTCTTTATGCGGGGTAAGCTCGAAACTCTGGGACTCGGTCATGATCAGCGGATGCCCGATTAACGTCACCAAGGCCGTCCTGAAAGCGATTGAGGAGTAGATGTTTTTCACCGCGTCGGTTGTCCCCAGATCGTAGGTCAACCGGCTGAAAGAATCCCCATAGGCGGACTGCGACTCCCGAGCTGAGATCACTTTTGAACGCGCCGCCTGCTTCAAGGATTGAATGGCGTGCTCAGATAAGAAGTCTTTGAGTTTGATAAACCCCTGGCGACGAAATGCTTCGATTTCATCGCTGCTGAACGAGAGGTTGTTAACAAGAGACAGGTCCTTTTCTTGTGATTGCATCAGCGTGGCCTCCTTTATGCCAGCGTTTGAACTCAAGCATGCAATAGGTGGGCGCTGGTGACTTGAACCTAGACGACTGTTTTGCGCACTGAGGCGACATTGGATGCTGGGTTGCCAGTCGTCGGCGATATTGCTAGTGTCAGGTCATGACTACCTATGGCCTCACCTCGACAACCACCACCACGACCGCCGAAAGCGGAGCGTGCGAGGTGTCGTGAGCCATTAGCCAACGAACTTCAAAGGCCCGCCAGCGATGGACAGGGCCTTTTTTTATGCCCTTGTGTCGCTGGTTCACACGCAAGGAGATGCACCTATGTACGCCCTGTTGATACTCGATATCCAAGTTGGACTCATCCACGGCCCGGAAAAACCCTGGCGCTGCGACGATCTGTTGGAAACGCTCAATACCCTGATGGATAAGGCCCGCAGCGCAGGCGCGCCGATTTTTCTCGCCCGTCACATCGGCCCCGCTGGCTCGCCAATCGAATCGGGTAGCCCGCTTACGCTGGTTGCAGAGGAACTGAAGTTGCTAGGTGGAGAAGTGGTGTTCGAAAAGCGGCGGCCCAACGCTTTTGCGATGACAGACCTTGCTGATAATTTGCGCTCCAGCGGCGCCACCGGCGTGGTAGTCACTGGGATGAAAACGCAATACTGCGTCGACAGCACCTGCCGCGCCGCACGTGATCTTGGCTTCGATGCGGTACTTATCGCCGACGGTCATACCTGTTCTGATACGCCCTTGATGAAAGCCGAGGCCATCGTGGCTCATCACAATGCCACGCTCAATGGGCCGTTCTGCCAGTTGGTTCAGGCTGAGGATTGGAGCTTTTAACAGAGCCTGACGACGGGGGACGCCAACAGGGCCGAGCTTCGGAATTTTCCCGCAAGTTGCCGCGCTGTTGGTGAACTAGCGCAAGCCACCTCACAACGCTAACTTCTTTGCGTCGCTGATGATCAGCGACCGGCTTTGACAGGCCGAAAAGTGTAACCTTTCACACCCCGTGATAAGGCGGCATGCTTACGCATTCCGCCCCGTTCATGGCGGCTGTGCGTGGGGCATCTTCGGGTGCGCCGGGTTCCTACACTTCCGGTCTGTCAACCCGCGTACAGCTGCCACCCATTCCTGTTTGACAGCAGGGAGAGGCAGCTCCTTAAACAGTGTGGGAGCTTCATCATGAAAAAAATCACCCCCAATCCCCCAACCACCCTCTTCATCCTCGCCGAAGACATCCACCCCGAAACCCTGCTAATCCAAGCCAGCGAAACCCTCGCCTCTCTCAACGCCATGACTACCGACTTGGCTTTCGAGCTTGAAGGCGCGCACCGCCACAAGTTGCTGGCCGCTCAGCAATTGATCGTTCTGGGTGAGTTACTCGTAGAACGAGTCCTGAACACCCAGCCATTCACTAGCCAGACACCACAGCCCTAAAACACGAAAAAGGGCGAGACGCCTCACCGCACCTCGCCCGCTGGCATCCCCTCACACTTCCCATTACCCTGACGGCCTTTATCAGACAACCGGAAGTCAGATACCCGTGTTCAAGCCCTTTGCCGTCATCGCCCTCGCCTTCATCCCTTCATTCGCAACCGCTGCCGAGCTGGACGGGGTTTGGCAAGGTACTTTGGGCAAGTCCGCTATTACCGTCTGTTTCAATGGCGCCGACGGGGAGCATGGCAGTTATTACTACCAGCGCATCCGTACCCCTATCCAGTTGACCCAGGCCAACGACAACGCCCCTTGGGTAGAGGAAGGTAATACCGGTTTCTGGGCCCTGCAAAAGCCCCAGGGCGATACCCTTTCTGGTGCTTGGAGCAAAACAGATGGCGGCACGCCGCTGCCACTGGCCCTGCGCCGCATTGGCGCGGACGGCTGCGGCAGCGATGCCTACAACGCGCCTATGGAAGCCGCGCCGCTGCCGATCAAGACTGAGAAGAAAACTTTCCAAAACCACACCTACCAGCTCAAGACCCAAGGCCCCCGCGTCACGCTCAAGCTGGAAGGTGACAGCCCGGCAGTGCAGAAGATCAACCAGCAACTCGCCGCCCTGGCCGTCAATGACGAAGATCTAACCGACTATTTTTATGAACGGCGTGAATACCTGGGTCGAAACGGCTCGGCCTATACCAGTGAAATCGAGGTTGAACCTGCCTATTGGTCATCGCAATTTCTCACCGTGCGGTTCTACCGCTGGGCCGCAGGCCAAGGCGCCATGGGCATCAGTTGGGGCCTGCACTCCTGGAACCTGCAAACCGGTGACAGTGTGGACCCATGGACCTGGCTCGGCGGCCATCAGCAATGGCATGACGCCTATTCCGGCCATTTGAAGCTACCCGCCGCCTTCAGCACTTGGCTGGCCAAGCAAACCACTACCGACGAGGGCTGCCCCGCGATCACCGATTACTCCAACTTTCACCTCAGCTTCAACACCCAGGGCCTGCAACTCTCGACACCGGCCAATGGTGACGGTTGCGACAACGACTTGAGCTTCACCTGGGAGCAGTTGGAACCGGTGCTGACCGAACAAGGCAAAGCGGCATTGCCCAGCTTGAAACTACCCTGAACCAGGCTGATAAAACCCTATTGTCGTTCACCAAAGGTTAAGAATCGCGCTCGTATACTCCCTGACTACCCATGACCGGTCGCCCGATCGGTCTCATGCCCCGGTAGCCAGATTCCATGACGCGTCCCGCTCCCCTGCTGCTCCTGCTTGCTGGTCTGCTGTTCTTCTTCGCCCTTGGCAACCATGAGCTGCAAGGCTCCACCGAGGCCCGGGTGTCCGGGATCGCCATGGCGATGCACCTGGACGATGACTGGGTGGTGCCGCGCCTGTTTCGCGAGCCTTTCCTGGAAAAACCGCCCCTGAGCCTGTGGCTGGATGCCGGCGCGATTCGCCTATTTGGCGCCAGCACCGGGGCCGTGCGCCTGGCGTCGGCGTTTGCCGGTTTGTTCAGCGTGATGCTGCTGTACGGCATGCTGCGCCGCTTCGGGCGGCCGCAGACGCTGGCATTCAGTGCTGCGCTGATCCTGGCAACCATGGCCAGTTACTGGGGCAATGTGCGGGGGGTGGGTGAGGATTCGTTGCTCAGCCTCGGCGTGACCATGGCATTGCTGGGGTTTTACCAGGCTGTGCGGCCCGAGCGCGAAGGCTCCAGTGCGTGGGCCTGGGCGTTGTTTACCGCCGGCATGGTCATCGCCACCCTGAGTAAAGGCGTGTTGGGCCTGGCAATGCCGGGCATCGTGATCTTCGTCTACCTGCTCAGCACAAGCCTGATGGATAAACGCCTGCGCATCGGCGACTGGCTCAAGCCGGCATTGTTCACACTGTTGGCCTTGGTGCCCTTGCTGATCTGGCTGGGGTTTCTGTTTCAACGCGGCGGGATGCAGGCCGTGGGGGAAGTGTTATGGACCAACAGCGTCGGACGCTTCAGCGGCTCGTTTGTCGAAGCCGGGCACTACGAGCCGTTCTACTATTACATCGCCAAGCTGCCAGAGGCCTTCCTGCCTTGGAATATCCTGGTGTACTTGGGCCTGTGGCATTTCCGTAAGAGCCTGGTGCGCAACCGTTACCGTCTGTTTTTCAGCGTGTGGCTGGTGGCGCAGTTCACCTTGCTGACCCTGGCTTCGAGCAAACGCACGGTTTACCTGATGGCACTCACCCCGGCGGCTGCCGTGCTGGCCGCCGAATATGCACGGGTGTTGTTGGAGTGGGCCAAGGCACACAAGCCGGCGCTGTACCGTTACCACCGGCGCATCATCGCCGGGGTTTTCAGCCTGGCCATCGCCTGTTACCTGAGCGCGGCATTCTGGTTCGCACCTAAAGCCGACGTGCGCCACTCATTCGTACCGGTGATGAGTCAGATCCAGACGCTGCAGGACGAAGGGAAAGCGGTGGCGATGTTCCAGCCCAACGAGCGGATCGCCGGCGCCAGCGTGTTCTACCTGCAAGCCTACCTGCCGATCCTTAAGACCGAAGCCGAGCTGCGCGCATTCCTCACTGCCAAGCCCGGCAATGTTGCGCTGATGGATCACACCGACCGGCTGAACGAGAAGGTCACGGTGATCAAGCAGATGGCGATCAACCGCCAGCCTTACTACTTCGTCGAGCAGTAAGGCCGGCGCGGGGCATCAGTGCTTGGTGAGCTTGTCCAGATAGCCCATGGCAAACGCCGAGACCACGAAGGTCATGTGGATGATCACATACCACATCAGGTGTTGCGGATCGACGTTCTTGGCGTCCATGAAGATGCGCAGCAAGTGGATGGAGGAAATCGCCACGATGGAGGCCGCCACTTTCATCTTCAGCGACGAAGAGTCCATGGTGCCCAGCCAATTGAGTTTTTCCTTGTTTTCATCGATATCCAGCTGCGAGACGAAGTTCTCGTAGCCGGAAATCATCACCATCACCAGCAGGCCGCCCACCAGGGCCATGTCGATCAGCGACAGCAGCAACAGGATCACTTCCGCTTCCAACATGGTGAAGATGTTGGGAATCACGTGAATGATTTCCTGGAAGAATTTCAGCGCCAGGATCAGCAAGCCCAGGGACAGCCCCAGATAGATCGGCGCCAGCAGCCAACGCGAGGCGTACATCGTATTTTCGATAAAGCGTTCCATTGAATCTCACACAGCTTGGCTAAAAATGGCGCCGAGTATACCAGCCGCCACCCGGCCCCTGTCACCGCTAGAAAACTGACCCAAGTGGCATCTGTAAGAGAGTTTTTCTGCTAGTGTCGAGACCATTAACTCGGCTCGATGATGTCGGACAGGAAAACTCAGATGATGGATGTGCGATCCCCTTTGGCCACTCTCGGCCTGTGCGCGGCGTTGCTGATGGCCAGCGGCTGCTCCCCCAAAGAAGAGCAGAAGCAGGCCACCCTCGAAGAGAAAACCGCCCAATTCGAACAGTCTCTGGACGACATCCAAGACCCCAAGCTGCGCGACGCCATCGCCGACCTCGGCGGCTCGCTGCTGTTGCTGGAGCGTGCGCGCCTCAAGCTTGCCAGCAAGCCCATCGAAGCCGAGTACGGCGAAGACAGCCTGGCCCTGCTCAAGCACTACCCTACCCCGCAGGCCCTGGTGGACACCTATATCAACGGCCTGTTCGTGCTGCGCAAGACCTCCCATTCGGACTACCTGACGGATTTGCAGCCGGTCTTCCCTTTCAACTTCAACGCCCCCGACCAGTTCCCCTTCCCCCATGGCCTGGAATGGCAATCGGTCACCCTGAGCAACAATAAAGTCATTCCTTTCCAGCCGGAGTGGTCGGAAACCGACCCTGGCATCCAACTGAGCCCGAGCAGCTCCAACCTGACCAATCCCGACGACCTGACGGTCACGTATCCGTTTATCGAGGGCATCGAGACGGAAAACAAAAGCCAACCACAGCCAGTCAGCCTCAAAGGCGCAGTCGAAGTGGTCACCCCGGGCAAGGTGCTGACTTTCGATCTGACGAAAAAAGACGTCGGCCATAAACGCACCGAGGGCAATATCACCCTCAACCTGCTGGTGCTGGAAAAGAACTACGCCGAGATCGAACTGACCAACAGCGCCCCCCTCGCCGCCGAACTGGGCGACGAGTCGCCGAACCCGCTGCTGGTGCAGGCACGGGACAGCACCGGGCAATTTCTCACGCGCTCAGGCTCGATCAACGAGAGCGCCGCGCAGGTGGCGTTCTATGAGAAACAATTGGCTGAAATGCAGAAACAAAAGACCTGGTCCGAGGCCCTCGAGAAACAGCTTACCGACGAGCAAAAAGCCTTCGAACACAAGCAGAGCAGCCATTACGCCAAAGTGTATTTCAATGGGCTGATCGACAATCTGCAGGTCAATGTGCTGGATTTTTCTACAGCTACGGTCACCCACAAAGACCTGAATCTGCCGGTGCTGCGCTTCGACAGAAACAGCCTGCAGCAAACCGTTCAGGCTCTGCCGATGCCGGTCACGGTGTATGACGACAGCGCCGCCAGTTGGCTAAAAGATGCCTCGATGAGCGAAGACCAACTCAAACGCAGCGTCACCATCAGCCAATCGACCGAAGACGCCAGTGCGGCGAAAATCGTGTTTGATCACCCCTATACGTTCAATGATGACCTGGTCGGCGCCGAGCGTAACAACAGCGATGCGCCTATCACCTTCTTCACCGCCGACGACAAGGGCGAACGCGGCGAGCCTATCGAGTTGCCGACCGAGGCGTTTGAGCTGAACGCCGCCAGCGGCACGCTCACCTACGACCTCAACCTGTTCCCTGAGACTCCGGCGTTTGTAGTGGGCTCCGTACCGCTCTTCCTGGCGAGCATTGAAAAAACCACGATTGACGTGGCCAAGCTGCCCAAGGGCCTGTCGCTCAAGGACAACGCACTGATCGTCGACCAGAAGGATTTCCCATCCGATAGCTGGCGCTTCTATGCCAAGGACGCCAGCGGCAAGTACCTCAAGGAGGTCCTCAGCGTCAGCCACCGTGCCGAGGAATACGGCACGGCGTTGTTTGACGTGCATTATTTCTACGGCCAGCCGACTACGCTGGAAAGTTACCAGCGCACCGACCTCAGCACCGTGCAATACGGCTTCGAGGTAAAGCTGGACAAGCCTGAGAGCAAATAGCCGGCGCTACAGGGCCAGCCGCTCTTGACTGCCATTGAGGTGGCGCAGATGGGCTTGCAGGTGCAGGCACCAGATCTGCGGTTCGTCCATCTGCTCATAGCCATGCAAGGTCAGGTTATCGACGATGGAGCCCAGCATTGTTTCAGCCACCCAGGGCCCGTTAAACGGGCCCTCGGACTTGACGGTGGAAGGCTGTTCGCCCGACATTCCAGCGGCAAACAATAACGTCCACAGTCCGTTGTCCCCGGCGAGTGGGCGAATGGAGCATTCAATACGGGTGACCAGGCCCAGGCACTGGCGGGTAAGGCAAAGGTTGCGCGACATGGCGGCGACCCTCGGTAGATCGGTGTTCAGCCCCAGCGCGAGGCGAGGCTGTCTCTATCCTGCGACTCCTGTGGATATCCCTGAATTGAGAATAGAAGAAAAACGCGCCAAACCAAGGTCGTAGGGACCAACGGACGTTTTCCCGGGACAACTGTCAATTTAATGACATACGCAGGAGCAAATGTGGGAGGGGGCTTGCTCCCGATTGCAGCGTGCCAGTCTAAGCAATTTTGACTGACCCACTGCTATCGGGAGCAAGCCCCCTCCCACATTTTGATCTCCATCGAGCTTGAGGGATCAGGTTGGTTTGGCTTCTGCCAACGCCTGCTGCGCCAGCTCTTTCTCCGCCTCCTTAAGATCTTCCTCGCTGATCATCTCGGCAATCGCCCGCAAACGCTCAACCACCCGCGCATTCACGGTGCCTTCCGGGAATTGCCCCTCGGCATCCGGCTCACCGGCATCCTCACCCACCAACAGGCTCAAGGCTTCATCCGCCTGGCGTACTGCATAGATATGGAACTGCCCGTTGCGCACGGCCTGCAACACCTTCTCGTCGAGCATCAGCGTGGCCACGTTGGCCTGGGGGATGATCGCGCCTTGCTCACCGGTCAAGCCGCGTGCTTCACACAGACGGAAGAAACCTTCGATTTTCTCGTTGACCCCACCCACCGCCTGCACTTCACCAAACTGGTTGATCGAGCCGGTGATGGCGAAGCACTGCTTGAGCGGCGTCTTCGACAAGGCCGAGATCAAGGTGCAGGCCTCGCCCAAGGAAGCACTGTCGCCGTCCACATAACCGTAGGATTGCTCCAGGGCGATGCTAGCGGAGATGGCCAACGGGAATTCCTGAGCATAGCGACTGCCCAGGTAACCGGTGAGGATCATCACGCCCTTGGAGTGGATCGGCTGGCCGAGATTAACTTCGCGCTCGATGTCGACAATCCCGCTGCCGCCCGGGTATACCGTGGCGGAAATCCGCGCCGGGACACCGAATGCCGAGTCGCCGACCTCCAGCACCGTCAGCCCATTGCACTTGCCCACGGCGGCGCCAGCCGTGTCGATCAAAATGACGCCGGCGAGCATGTCGTCAAGAATCCGCGCCGACACGCGGCCGGTACGCGTGGCCTTGGCCTTGAGGGCGCGCTCGATATGCCCGGCATCGGTCATCTCGTCGCCGGCCAGGTGACGAATGAAATCCGCCTCGCTGACCAACTGGAACAAATCGCCAATCCGCGCCGACAACCGGCCCTGGTGTTCCGCCAGGCGGGCACTGTAGGTCGCCAGGCGCGCTACCGCGTCCGAGGTCAGTGGCGCCATGCCTTCTTCCGAGGTGCGGGTTTTCAGCAACTGGGCGAACTGCTCCAGGCTTTCGTCGACCATCGGGATGTCTTCGTCGAAATCCACCAGTACACGGAACATTTCCTGGAAGTCCGGATCGGCGTCTTGCAATGCGTAGTACAGCTGGCGCGAGCCGATGATGATCACCTTGACCTGCAACGGGATCATTTGCGGGTTGAGGGTCACGGTAGCCAGGCGGCCCAGCTCGCCCAGGGGCGATTCCATCTTCAGCTTGCGCGATTGCAGGGAACGCTTGAGCGCATCCCAAACGAACGGCTCACTGAGCATTTTCTCGGCTTCAAGAATCAGGAAGCCGCCATTGGCGCGGTGCAAGGCGCCCGGGCGCAGTTGGCGATAAGTGGTGTAGAGCGCGCCCTGGTCGGTGCTGTATTCGATGCGGCCAAACAGGTTGTCGTAGGTAGGGTGCGGTTCAAACACCACTGGCGCGCCACCGTTGAGCGGATGGCCCACCACCAGGCTCGGGCAGTACTGCTCTTCGAGCAGCTTGCGCGCCTGGGCATCGGTCTTGGCGTCATCCACCAATTGCTCGACCACGGTTTTGAGCAGGTACACCTGCATGGCTTGCAGGTAGCCGCAGACGCCGGCGTTTTCTGCGTATTTTTCCGACAGCGGCGCCAGCAAAGGCTGCAGGGCCAGTGTGATGGTTTCTTCGTTGAACTGGCGCAGCTGGTTGTTGGACTCACGCTTCCACTGCGGCAGGCTGGCGAGTTCTTCGTTGAGACGTTCTTCCAACTCGGAGATATCGGTGTGGAAACGCTCCCGATCGGCCTCAGGCAGTTGCGAGAACTCGGCTTCGTCCAGCGCCTTGCCATCGAGCATCGGCGTGAAGGCGATGTTGGAGCTGTCGCGATACAGCGCCACGTCCTTTTCCAGGGCCAGGCGCTCGATCACATCAAGCGCCTTGTCGTAGCGCTGGTTGAACGCCCGGTCGATGGCGCTTTTGCGCTGTTGATAAGTCGGGTGTTCAAACACTGCCGGGAAGGTCGCGACCAGGTTGTCGACCAAGCCGTTGATATCGGCGATAAACGCCGCAGCGCCGCCCCCCGGTAATTCCAGGGCGCGGGGTTCGCGCGGTTCATCGAAATTATTCACATAGACCCAATCTGCCGGGGTCTGCAGGCGCTTGCCTTCGGCTTTCAGGTAGCGTTTGACGAACGAAAAGCGACCGGTGCCCGGCTCGCCCATGACAAACACGTTGTAACCGGGGCGTGGCATGGCCACGCCGAACTGCAAGGCTTCAACCGCACGTTCCTGGCCAAGCACACCGCGAAAGGGCTCCAAATCATTGGTGGTCGAGAAGCTGAACTGTTCAGCGGAGAAAGGGCGAGTCAGCGCTTCGGGCGCTAGACGCAAGCTGGCAGCAACAGGATCAGGCATCGGGCTTCCTTACATCAGGCGGGGCAGATGGGCGCATTCTGGCTCCCGGTTGAGCGCTCTGGCAAGGCGCGCTTTCGGGAAAGCATAGCCACCGCACGCGTCCTACAAAAAAATCGCCAGAGATTGAATGTTTATAAAAAAACACGGAACCCCGGGAACGTGCCTAAACTCCAAATTGCGCGGGTTGGACTAATAACTGGCCCCTAGGGCGTTGCGAAGCGCCTGAACCCTTGTCCATTGGTTTGCACACAAAGAGAACAAAGCTATGAAACGGATCCTTCTTGGTACTCTCTTCACCGTCGTCTCCCTCAATGCAATGGCAGAAGCACCAGGTGGCCCGAACTGCGGTTGGGGCAACATGTTGTTCGAAGGCCAGCGCGGCACTCCGGCCCACTTCCTGGCCTCCACCACCAACGGCACCTCGGGTAACGCCACATTCGGCATGACCTCGGGCACCAACGGTTGCAGCACCAACAGCGCCCTGACCTACGGCGGCAAGTCCTGGATTGCCATGAATGGCATGATGAACGAGCTGTCCGAAGACATGGCCAAAGGCAACGGCGAAGCACTGACCACCTACGCGGTGGTACTGGGTGTTGCCCCGGAAGATCGCGATCACTTCGCGGCCGTGACCCACGAGCACTTCCAGCAGATCTTCAGCAAGGCTGACGTGACCGCTGACGACGTGCACAACAACACCATCGCAGTACTGAAAAGTGATGCCCGTCTGGCGAAATACGCAACCCAGGCTTAAGCTCGACCCGCCCGCGTCTTTCGAGGCGCGGGTTTTATTTTTTCGACCTGCCCCCCTTGGGTCTTTTTTTCAGTCCGACTTAAGTAGCCCCCATGCTCAAACGCCTCGCTTGCCTGGCTCTCTTCGCCTGCGCCCCGCTGCATGCGGCCCCGCACCTCGACGATCAACGTTTGCAGCAACTGGCCAATGACCCGTTCTGGCTTTCGCTTGGGCATTACGAAGCCGGCAAGATCAGCGGCTGGCGCAGCTATGTCAGCGACAAGAAGTTCTTCCTTGCCGCCGATGGCGCCCACCATCCGGATGCCGAACTAAAGGCCACCGTCGATGCGCTGTACGAACCGGCCAGCCTGGGTGAAAAACACGCCCAATGCGTCTACCCTGCACGCACCCGCTGGCTCAAGGATCAGTTGCACCTGACCGACCTGCCCGCTCTGGACTGCAAAGAATTCACCCAATGGTTCAAGGACGTCGCCCCCCATAGCGCGGTGATGATTTTCCCGGCGGCCTATCTCAACAGCCCGTCGTCGATGTTCGGCCACACCCTGCTGCGCATCGACCAGGCCGATGTGCAAAGCAACAACACCGCGTTGCTCAGCTATGCGATCAACTTCGGCGCCTACATCGAAGGCTCCGATAACAGCATCCTCTACGCCTGGAAGGGCCTGATGGGGGGCTACCCTGGTCTGTTCGCCTTGGTGCCCTACCAGGAGAAACTCTCCGAATACCGTAGCCTGGAAAACCGCGACCTGTGGGAATACCGCCTGAACCTCACCGAAGTCGAGACCAAGCGCATGGTCGAGCACGTGTGGGAACTCAAGCAGATCCAGTTCGACTATTTCTTCTTCGATGAAAACTGCTCCTATCGCCTGCTGGAGCTGCTGCAGGTGGCCCGCCCCGGCCTGCGCCTGACCGAGCAATTCCCGCTGACGGCGATCCCTACCGACACGGTCAAGGCCGTGAAGGACGCGGGCCTGGTGGAGAAGATCGACTATCGGCCCTCCCGTGAGCGCGAACTGCTGGAACGCGCCAAGCCGTTGGATGGCGATGAGCAACAGTGGGTATTGAAAATCAGCGATGACCAGAAACAACTGCAGGAACCAGACTTCAAGGTCCTGCCCCGTGAGCGCCAGGCCCTGATCATCGACGCCGCCTACCGTCTGGGCCGCTATCGCGCCAACGGTTTGGAGCGCGACAGTGCACGCTCCCAGCGCAGCTTCGAGCTGCTGCGAGCGATCAACCAGAACCCTGCGCCCGACCTCAAGATCACGCCCCCAGGCTTGCCCGAGAACGGCCACCAATCACGCACCTGGCAAGCCGGCATCGGCACCCGAGGCGACAAAGCCTTCGGCGAATACGGCCTGCGCATGGCCTATCACGACCTCAACGACAACGCCGAAGGCTTCCCCCTGGGCGCCCAGATCGAAATCCTGCAAATGAAACTGCGCCAGTACGAAGGTAACCACTGGCAACTGCAGCAACTGGACCTGGCCACCATCCGCTCCCTGACCCCGCGCAATGCACTGCTGCAACCCTGGTCATGGCAAGTCACCGGCGGCCTGGAGCGCGTGCCGGGCAAGCACGACGACGAGACCCTGGTCGCCCACGTCAACGGCGGCGCGGGCGGTACCTGGCAGTTGAGCGACGACATGCTCGGCTTCGCCCTCGGCACCGTGCGCGTTGAGCACAACAACGACTTCAGCGAAGCCATCTCCCCCGCCGCCGGTTTCAACACCGGCGTGCTATGGAAGAACCCGCTGGGCAACCTGAGCCTGGAAGCCAAGGGCGATTTCTTCACCAACGGCGAAGTGCGGCGCAGCATCAGCCTCAACCAGCAGTGGGAACTGTCGCGCAACCTGGGCCTGCGCCTGAGTGCGCAGCGCGAATACAGCCACTTGTCCACGCCGGTAAATGAAGTGATGCTCGAAGTGAAGTGGTATCACTACTAACTAAAGCCTGGTGAAACTCAAAATGTGGGAGGGGGCTTGCTCCCGATAGCAGAGTGTCAGTCTCAGTATTTTTGACTGACCCACCGCAATCGGGAGCAAGCCCCCTCCCACATTTTGTTAGCATTGTTCACATAAACAGGAGCCCACTTATATGGCCGTTCACTGCACTACCCTCGAAGAAGTCCGCAATAAAATCGACGTCCTTGACCAGCAAATCGTCGCTCTGATGGCCGAACGCGGCCACTACGTATCCCAAGCCGCACGCTTCAAAAAAAACACCGATGGCGTCAAGGCGCCACAACGGGTTGAACAGGTGATTGCCAAGGTGCGGGGCTTATCGCAGGTGGTCGGCGCCAATCCTGAGGTCACTGAGCAGGTGTACCGCGCGATGATTACGGCGTTTATCAGACAAGAAATGGCTGAATATGCTGCGCTGGACAAAGCTGACAAACCACGAGCCTGATCCCTCCATCTTACCTACTCAGAATTTGTCAGCCTTTTGCCTGCAAGCACAAATCCATAGCACCCTTGCAACCCATTGAAAAATAGACAGGAAATTTCAGACGACTTTTTAGCTTTTTTCAGACGAAATAAACCGTCTCTCACTTCATTCTCTTTGTGAGGTTTTGTGTCTAGTATCGAAGGGCATCAATTTGCCACCACTTCTATACACGGATCCGAATAGGGTAAGAGGCTTATATGGAATTTCTTGAAAAACTCACCAGTTTGGCAGCAAAAGTTCGCCTGCAAGGCCCCGCCATCCAAACAGAAGAAGCTACAAAAAATGCTTTTGTAATGCCTTTTATCAACACCGTGTTGGGTTATGACGTGTTTGACCCGCAGGAGGTGACGCCCGAATTTGTCTGCGATGTAGGGACGAAAAAGGGTGAAAAAATCGACTACGCAATCATGAAAGATGGCGAAGTTCAGATACTCATTGAATGCAAAAAGATTGGCGAGTCGTTGAGCATTAATCACGCGTCGCAGCTCTTTCGGTACTTTCACGTTACAAGTGCAAGAATCTCAATTCTTACCAACGGCCAGGTCTACAGATTTTTTACTGATCTGGACGCCCCTAATAAAATGGATGAAAAGCCATTTTTAGAACTGGATCTACTGGACATTGATGAATACTCCGTACCAGAGCTGATAAAACTTACCAAGTCGGCCTTCGATGTGGACTCAATCATCAGCGCAGCGGGAGAATTGAAATACGTTAGCCAACTCAAGAAACTCATTGGCGCTCAAGTCAGTAAACCAGAAGACGACTTCGTGAAATTCTTCGCATCCCGCGTTTATGAAGGAGTGATCACGCAAAGAGTCCGTGAGCAATTTTTTGAACTAACCCGAAAAGCGTTAGCTCAATTTTTGAATGACCAAATTAATGAGCGACTTAAGTCTGCTATGAGCGGTGCAATTCAGCCGACGATGACATCATTGACTATCGCGAATAGCGCGAATGCAGACTTGCAGGATCGAGAAGAGGCAGAAGATAAAATTCTGACGACCCTTGAGGAAATGGAGGGTTATCACATCGTCCGCGCTGTCGTTCGCTCCGTAGTCGATGCCAAACGAATCGTTCAACGAGATACCCAAAGCTATTTTGGAATATTACTGGACGACAACAATCGTAAGCCCATCTGCCGGCTCCACTTCAATCGTAGCCAAAAGTACCTCGGGATATTCGACGAGGAAAAGAATGAGACCCGGCACGCCATTTCATCCATTGACGAAATTTACGAATACGCCGATCAGCTAAAAAAGACAGTGGGTTACTACGAATAAAGCCTGCAGCGGGAGACGGGAGTTGTGGATAAAACTGTGGGAGGGGGCTGCCCCCGATAGCGGTGGGTCAGGAACAAATAGACTGACTGACACTCTGCCATCGGGGGCAAGCCCCCTCCCACACTTGGTTTTGTACTTGGCCAAAAGTCCTGCACATCCCTCTGACACCACTTTCACATACAGCTGACAAAACCCCTTCTAGACTCTCCTTAACAACCGTGAACCGGCCAGGGAGTACGCCATGTGGCGGTATGCGCTAATGCTGTGTGCAGTGGTGTGGCTGGCGGGTTGCCAAACAACCCATCAGGATTTATTGGCCAAGGGTTATCCACCTGCCTTTGCCGATGGTTTTGACGACGGTTGCAGCAGTGGTCGCCAGGCTGCTGGGGTGATCACCGGGGAGTTTCGCAAGAACGTGCCGCGTTACCTGAAAGAAAAGCACTACGCCGAGGGCTGGGAGGATGGTTTCCGTCAGTGCAAGGCTATGCGCGAGAGCGAAGAACTGCGCGACTACCAGGACAACCGCAACAACGACCGCGAGCACGAGTGGCAGCAAGAAAAAGACCGCGATGCGGCCAAGGCCTATCGCTCGCAATAGGTCGTTTGCAGACATCCATCGAAACTAAAGCACGGCGAATATGGCCCAAACGCCATAGAGGGAGAACGCCATGAGCCGAGCTTTTGTAAATGAAGACAATGCTGCCGCCCAGGCCGATCAGCCGGTGGAGCGTCAGGTCAGCGAACAGCCCAACCGCCTGACCGCGCAAGGGTTGGCGCAGTTGCAAGCCAAGGTTGCGCAATTGCAGCTTGAGTACAGCGCCGAGTCCGCCAAGGGCGACAAGGCCGATAAACAGCGGCAAGCCGATCTTGAGCGGGATCTGCGCTACTTCAACCAGCGAGTGCAAAGCGCCCAGGTTGTGCCGCCTGCCACGTCCACCGACAAGGTGCAGATCGGCAGCTGGGTCACGTTCGCCAACGAGCAGGACGAGCAGCAGCGCATCCAGTTGGTCGGTGAAGACCAGGCCGACGCCAACGCCGGACTGATCAACTGGGGCTCGCCCCTTGGCCGCGCCCTGCTGAGTGCCCAGGTGGGTGACGAGGTGCTGTGGAAGCGCCCCGTCGGCGATCAGTTGATCGAAGTGTTAAGCATCGAACCTGAGGTTTAAACGATGCCCTGAGCCAGCATCGCGTCAGCCACTTTTACGAAACCTGCAATGTTGGCGCCCTTGACGTAGTTGACCCGGCCGTTTTCCTCACCGTAGTGCACGCAGGCATGGTGGATCGATTGCATGATGTTGTGCAGCTTGCTGTCCACTTCCCCTGCGGTCCACAGCAGGCGCATAGCGTTCTGCGACATTTCCAGGCCACTAACGGCCACGCCGCCGGCATTGGATGCCTTGCCCGGCGCGAACAGAATGCCCGCGTCGATAAAGATATCCACAGCCTCAAGGGTGGTCGGCATGTTGGCGCCTTCGGCCACGCAAATACAGCCGTTGTGCAGCAGGGTGCGGGCGGCGTCGGCGTCGAGTTCGTTCTGGGTCGCGCATGGCAGGGCGATATCGCAGGCCAGCTCCCAAGGCGTCTTGCCTTTACGGAACTCCAGGCCGAAGCGTTCGGCCAACTCACTGATGCGCCCGCGCTGCACGTTTTTCAGCTCCAGCAGGGCTGACCATTGCGCCTCGGTCAAACCACTCTCGGCGTACAAGGTGCCTTCGGAGTCCGACAGGGAAATCACCTTGCCGCCCAGGTCCATCACCTTGCGCGCCGCGTATTGCGCCACGTTGCCGGAACCGGACACCGCCACGCGCTTGCCTTCAACGCGCTGGCCTTGGCGCTTGAGCATTTCCTCGGCGAAATAGACGCAGCCGAAACCGGTAGCCTCCGGGCGGATCAGGCTGCCGCCATAGGTCATGCCTTTGCCGGTGAGCACTGAGGTGAATTGGTTGCTGAGGCGTTTGTACTGGCCAAACAGGAAGCCGATTTCCCGTGCGCCCACGCCGATATCACCGGCCGGTACGTCGACGTCCGCACCAATGTGGCGGTACAACTCGCTCATGAACGCCTGGCAGAAGCGCATCACTTCGGCGTCGCTCTTGCCCTTGGGGTCGAAGTCCGAGCCGCCTTTGCCGCCGCCCATGGGCAACGAGGTCAGGGAGTTCTTGAAGGTCTGCTCGAAGGCGAGGAATTTCAGCACACCCAGGTTCACTGACGGGTGGAAGCGCAGACCGCCTTTGTAGGGCCCGATGGCGCTGTTCATCTGGATACGAAAGCCGCGATTGACCTGGACCTTGCCATGATCATCCACCCACGACACCCGGAAGGTAATCGCGCGTTCCGGTTCGCAAATGCGTTCCAGGATGCCCGAGGTCAGGTAATGGGGGTTGGCTTCAAGAAAAGGCCACAGGCTGCGCAGGACTTCTTCTACGGCCTGGTGGAATTCCGGTTGGTCCGGGTCGCGTTTCTTGAGGCGGGCCAGGAAGGATTCGACGGATTCGATCATGAAAAGTCTCGGCAAATTGATTGTTGTTAAACAGAGATTGAGCCGGACTTTATCAATTCGTTTCGCACCGTGACAGGGCAAAATGTCGCCTTTGTGAAATTAAATGGTGCATTGGATATAACTGTATCCAGTTTTACCGGGCTTTATGCACTTAAAAGAGGATTTCAAATCAAGGGAGTGCACCAGCAGGTAAACCGCTATCGGAGGCAAGCCCCCTCCCACATTCGACCGCATTAAAAACACAAAAAACGGAGCCCGAAGGCTCCGTTTTTTTCAAACCAACCTGAATCAGGCCAGTTTCTTGTGACGCACACGGTGCGGCTGGGCAGCGGCTTCGCCCAGGCGCTTTTTACGGTCTGCTTCGTACTCGGTGTAGTTACCTTCGAAGAACACCGCTTGAGAGTCGTCTTCGTACGCCAGGATGTGGGTCGCGACGCGGTCAAGGAACCACCGATCGTGAGAGATCACAATGGCGGCGCCCGGGAAGTCCAGCAGGGCTTCTTCCAGGGAACGCAGGGTTTCCACGTCGAGGTCGTTGGACGGTTCGTCGAGCAGCAACACGTTGCCGCCCTCTTTCAGGGTCAGGGCCAGGTGCAAGCGACCACGCTCACCACCGGACAAGTCCTTGACGAACTTCTGCTGGTCGCCGCCCTTGAAGTTGAAACGGCCGACATAGGTGCGCGACGGAATTTCATAGTTGCCGATACGGATCTGGTCGGAACCGTCAGAAATCTGCTGGAACACCGTCTTGCTGCCGTCGAGGTCTTCGCGGCTCTGGTCCACGCATGCCAGCTGCACGGTGTCGCCGATCTCGATGCTGCCGGAGTCCGGGGTTTCCTTGCCCATCAGCATACGGAACAGCGTGGATTTACCCGCGCCGTTACCACCAATGACGCCGACGATCGCGCCTTTTGGCATGGAGAACGACAGGTTGTCGATCAGCACGCGGTCGCCATAGCCTTTGCAGACGTTCTTGAACTCGATGACCTTGTCACCCAGGCGCGGGCCGGCCGGGATGTAGATTTCGTTGGTTTCGCTGCGCTTCTGGAATTCCTGCGACTGCATTTCTTCAAAGCGTTGCAGGCGTGCCTTGGATTTGGACTGGCGGGCCTTGGCGCCTTTGCGCACCCACTCCAGTTCTTCCTTCATGGCTTTTTCGTGGGCCGATTGCTGCTTGGATTCGGCAGCCAGACGGTCGGACTTGGCTTCCAGCCAACCGGAGTAGTTGCCCTCGTAAGGGATACCGGCGCCGCGGTCGAGCTCGAGGATCCAGCCGGCAACGTTGTCCAGGAAGTAGCGGTCGTGCGTGATCGCAACCACGGTGCCCGGGAAATCGTGCAGGAAGTGCTCCAGCCAGGCGACGGAATCGGCATCCAGGTGGTTGGTCGGTTCGTCAAGCAGCAGCATGTCGGGCGCCGACAGCAGCAGGCGGCACAGGGCCACGCGACGCTTCTCACCACCGGACAGGTGCTCGACCTTGGCGTCCCACGCCGGCAGGCGCAGCGCATCGGCGGCGACTTCCAGCTGGCGCTCCAGGTTGTGACCGTCGCCGGCCTGCAGGATCGCTTCGAGCTTGGCCTGTTCGGCGGCCAGCTTGTCGAAGTCGGCATCCGGTTCGGCGTAGGCGGCGTAGACCTCGTCCAGGCGTGCCTGGGCGTCCTTGATCACGCTGACGGCCTCTTCGACCACTTCGCGCACGGTCTTGGTCGGGTCCAGGATCGGCTCTTGCGGCAGGTAGCCGATGTTGAGGTCCGGCATCGGACGGGCTTCGCCCTCGAACTCGGTGTCGACGCCAGCCATGATTTTCAGCAGCGTGGACTTACCCGAACCGTTGAGGCCGAGCACGCCGATCTTGGCGCCGGGGAAGAAGGACAATGAAATGTTTTTCAGGATTTCCCGCTTCGGCGGAACAACTTTTCCCAGCCGATGCATGGTGAAGACGTATTGAGCCATGGTGAACCTAGCGTCAGTGACTGATGAATTAAGCGGGCGAAGCCCGTGCCAGGCCATGCGCCGCGCGGGCCGTTGACGGTGATCAATGCCTGCGTGGGGAAGAGCCTGAGTGTCTGGGGCTGGAACGCCCCCGCGTAACCGGCAAAGCTACCTGAATGCGCTGGGGCAGTCCAGCCAGGCAGGACTGGCACTTTGCCACAACTCAAGGCATGCTAGCCGCCCTCCGGGCGTCCGGCTTATAGTGCACGTCGCGCGCCAGTCCAGCCAACCGCAGGATCACAGCTTGTCCAAAGTCACGCCGCCAACTCCCTTGCGCGCCGCTCATATTGCGCCGGGAGCGCCCCTGCACGGCACCTTGAAGGGCGCATTGGCGACGCTTGTCCTGCTGCTGCTCGCGTTATTGTTCTGGCAACTGCTCGACCAGTTGCAGCAAAACCAGAAAAACCAGCAGCAATACACCATCGACTACAGTGCCGACCTGGCCGAGCAAATCAGCCAGAGCATGGCCCTGAGCGCGCAGATCGCCCTGAACCTGCTGCCCATCGTCGAACCGCCGCGCAATGCCGAACAGCAGCAGGCCTTGATGCGCACCCTGCAGCGTTCGTTACCAGAACTGCGCAGCTTCGCCCTGCTGGCGCCCAGCGGCGCGCTGATCAGCGACACCGACCACGACAGCCGCGACAGCGCCTGGCTTGAAGAGCTGGTCAAGCGCAGCCACTCCCAGTCCTTTTACCTGAGCAACGACAACGACGGCACCGTCATCTATCTGTTGCTGCACCAGCCCAGCGGTGGCTCCAAGGTGTACTGGGCATTACGCCTGGCACCCAGCTACCTGGCCGGCCTCACACGCCAGGATGTCCAGGGCCAGCGCCCGATGTGGGCGATCGAGAACCGCCTGAACCACCGCGTGGTCAGCCGGGACAGCGGCATGCCGGCGCAGTGGGCCGGCGCCCTGACCCCGGAGGAGTTGAACAAAAGCGTGCTGGTCACGCCCTTGAGCAAAAGCGACTGGCAACTGCGCGGGCTGTTCGACCGCAGCGCAGTGCTTGAACAACTGCTGCCGGCGTTTATCGGCAAATGCCTGCTGGGGCTGGCGTTCTCGCTGATACCGGTGATCGTGCTGCTGAATATGCGTCGCCGCCAGCGCCAGGTGAACGAGGGCCGGCGGCGCTACCAGGACATTTTCGAAGGCACGGGCGTGGCCTTGTGCGTGCTTGACCTGTCGGGGCTCAAGACATTCTTCGACAAAACCAAAGTGCACAGCCGCGAGCAACTGCATGCCTGGTTGCAGGCCAACCCCAGCGAACGCCAGCAACTGCTCAAGGAACTGCGGGTCACCGAGGTCAACCAGGTGGCGGTACGCCTGTTGAACGTAAACTCATGTGAGCAAGCCTGGGAACGCCTGATCGATGATTGCCCACGCAACGCCACCGCCATCGGCTACCCGGTGCTGGAAGCGGTACTGGCCCAGCAGAAACAGCTGGAGCTGGAAATCCAGCTCAACGATGTAGCCGGCAACGAGCAATACCTGTGGCTGGTGATGCGCCTGCCGGAGCAACAGGACGACTTCAAGGCGGTGATCCTCAGCATCAGCGACATCACCAGCCGCAAGCTGATCGAGCTGTCACTGGTGGAACGCGAGAGCTTCTGGTCGGACGTGGTGCGCACCGTGCCTGACCACCTGTATGTGCAGGACGTGATCAGCCAGCGCATGATTTTCAGCAACCATCACCTGGGCCACACCCTCGGCTACAACAAGGCCGAACTGCAGCAAATGGGCGAGTACTTCTGGGAAATCCTGCTGCATCCCGAAGACGCCGAGCATTACCACGACTTGCGCCAACAGCAGCGCCGGGTCGGCTATACAACGCAACTGCACTGCCAGCTGCGTTTTCGCCACCGCAATAACCAATGGCGCCGCTTCGATATCCGCGAACAAGCCCTGGCCCGGGACACGTCCGCGGTGGTCACGCGGATCATCGGCGTGGCCAAGGACATTACCGACCAGATCGAGGCCAGCGAATCCCTGCGCGACAGTGAACAGCGCTACCGCATGCTGGCCGAAAGCATCAGCGACGTAATCTGCTCCACCGACAGCCAACTGGCCCTCAACTACGTCAGCCCATCGGTCAACGCCGTGCTCGGCTATGACGTGGACTGGGTGTTCAAGAATGGCTGGCAGTCGATCATCGCCAACCCACAACAGCTGACCGGCATCTATAGCCTGATGGAACAGGTCAGCCGCGCTCTGGGCAACCCAGAGGCCTTGAACACGCTGCGCGATGATGTTCAGACCCTGTTGTTCCTGTTTGACTGCCTGCGCGCCGATGGGCGCAAAGTGCCGATCGAACTGCGCCTGGTACTGGTATGGGATGAACACGGGGCGTTTGAAGGCATCCTCGGCGTGGGCCGCGATATCAGCCAGCAACGCCGCGCCGAGAAAGACCTGCGCATGGCGGCCACGGTTTTCGAGCATTCCACCTCGGCCATTCTGATCACCGATCCGGCGGGCTACATTGTGCAGGCCAACGAGGCGTTCAGCCGGGTCAGCGGCTATGCCGTAAGCGATGTGCTCGACCAACTGCCGAACATGCTCACGGTCGACGAGCAGCAGGAAGCCCACTTGCGCTATGTGCTCAAGCAACTGCACCAGCACAGCACCTGGGAAGGCGAGGTGTGGCTCAAGCGCCGCAATGGCGAGCATTACCCGGCCTGGGTCGGTATTACAGCGGTGTTCGACGATGAAGGCGACCTGGCCAGCTACGTCTGCTTCTTCAGCGACATCAGCGAGCGCAAGGCCAGCGAACAACGCATCCACCGCCTGGCCTACTACGACGCCCTGACCCACCTACCCAACCGCACACTGTTCCAGGACCGCCTGCACACTGCGTTGCAGTCGGCCGAGCGGCAGAAGTCGTGGGTGGTACTGATGTTCCTCGACCTAGACCGTTTCAAGCCGATCAACGACTCCCTCGGCCATGCCGCCGGCGACCGCATGCTCAAGGAAATGGCCACGCGCCTGCTCGGCTGCGTGGCCGAGGACGACACCGTGGCGCGCATGGGCGGCGACGAGTTCACCTTGCTCCTGCAACCGCGGGTCAGCCGCGACATGGCGTTGAACCGCGCGATTCATGTGGCCGAGCAGATTCTCGCCAGCCTGGTGAAGCCGTTTGTACTGGAAGGCCGCGAGTTCTTCGTCACCGCCAGTATCGGCATCGCCCTCAGCCCGCAAGACGGCAACGAGCTGAGCCAACTGATGAAAAACGCCGATACCGCGATGTATCACGCCAAGGAACGCGGCAAGAACAACTTCCAGTTCTACCAGGCCGACATGAACGCCAGCGCCCTGGAGCGCCTGGAGCTGGAAAGCGACCTGCGCCACGCCCTGGACCAGAACGAATTCGTGCTCTATTACCAGCCGCAGTTCAGCGGCGACGGCAAACGCCTGACCGGCGCCGAAGCCCTGCTGCGCTGGCGCCATCCGCGTCGCGGCTTGGTGCCGCCGGGTGATTTCATTCCTGTGCTGGAGGAGTTGGGCCTGGTGGTGGACGTGGGCGACTGGGTGATCAGCGAAGCCTGTCGCCAGCTCAAGACCTGGCACCAGAACAAGGTGCGGGTGCCGAAAGTCTCGGTGAACATCTCGGCGCGGCAGTTCTCCGATGGCCAATTGGGCACGCGCATCGCCACCATTCTCAAGGACACCGGCTTGCCGCCGGCGTGCCTGGAGCTGGAACTGACCGAAAGCATCCTGATGCGCGAAGTCAACGAAGCCATGCAGATCCTTGCCAGCCTCAAGAACCTGGGCCTGAGCATCGCGGTGGATGACTTCGGCACCGGCTATTCATCACTCAACTACCTCAAGCAGTTCCCCATCGACGTGTTGAAGATCGACCGTACGTTCGTCGATGGCCTGCCCTCGGGTGAGCAGGACGCGCAGATTGCCCGGGCGATCATTGCCATGGCCCACAGCCTGAACCTGGCGGTGATTGCCGAAGGTGTGGAAACCCATGAGCAGCTGGATTTTCTGCGCGAACATGGTTGTGATGAGGTACAGGGTTACCTGTTCGGGCGACCGATGCCGGCGAATCGGTTCGAGGCGCAGTTCAGCAATGATGCGCTGTTCATGTTCGACTGAGCTGCTGTTGTGAGGCTAATGGCCCCATCGGGAGCAAGCCCCCTCCCACATTTGAAGGTATTCACAGTTCAAAATGTGGGAGGGGGCTTGCTCCCGATGGGGCCAGCACAGTCACCACTCATCTCCAGATGAGCCCCACTTGTCCGCGACATGATGTCCTTTCATATGCCATCCAAAACCCATTGGGTTAGAATGCCCTCCTTTTCTGCCCCCGATCCTTGAGGACCGCCATGTTCAGCCGTGATTTGACTATTGCCAAGTACGACGCCGATCTCTTCGCCGCCATGGAGCAAGAAGCCGTGCGCCAGGAAGAGCACATTGAGCTGATCGCTTCGGAAAACTACACCAGCCCTGCGGTGATGGAGGCTCAAGGTTCGGTTCTGACCAACAAGTACGCCGAAGGCTACCCAGGCAAGCGCTACTACGGTGGTTGCGAGTACGTCGACGTGGTTGAGCAGCTGGCTATCGACCGTGCCAAGCAACTGTTCGGCGCCGACTACGCCAACGTCCAGCCGCATGCCGGCTCCCAAGCCAACAGCGCGGTGTACCTGGCCCTGCTGCAAGGCGGCGACACCATCCTGGGCATGAGCCTGGCCCACGGCGGCCACCTGACCCACGGTGCCAGCGTCTCGTCCTCCGGCAAGCTGTACAACGCCGTCCAGTACGGGATCAATGCCGACGGCCTGATCGACTACGACGAAGTCGAGCGCCTGGCGGTCGAGCACAAGCCGAAAATGATCGTGGCCGGTTTCTCTGCCTACTCGCAGATCCTGGATTTCCCACGCTTCCGTGAAATCGCCGACAAGGTCGGTGCCTACCTGTTCGTCGACATGGCCCACGTGGCCGGTCTGGTAGCAGCGGGCGTGTACCCGAACCCGGTGCCTTACGCTGACGTGGTGACCACCACTACCCACAAGACCCTGCGCGGTCCACGTGGCGGCCTGATCCTGGCTCGCGCCAACGCCGAGATCGAGAAGAAGCTCAACTCCGCGGTATTCCCGGGCGCCCAGGGTGGCCCGCTGGAGCACGTGATTGCCGCCAAGGCGATCTGCTTCAAGGAAGCACTGCAGCCTGAGTTCAAGACCTACCAGCAACAAGTGGTGAAGAACGCCCAGGCCATGGCCGCTGTGTTCATCGAGCGCGGTTTTGACGTGGTGTCCGGCGGTACTGAAAACCACCTGTTCCTGCTGTCGCTGATCAAGCAGGACATTTCCGGTAAAGATGCTGACGCCGCCCTGGGCAAAGCCTTCATCACCGTGAACAAGAACTCCGTGCCGAACGACCCACGTTCGCCATTCGTCACCTCCGGCCTGCGCTTTGGCACCCCGGCAGTGACCACTCGCGGTTTCAAGGAAGCCGAGTGCAAGGAACTGGCCGGCTGGATCTGCGACATCCTGGCAGACCTGAACAACGAAGCCGTGATCGACGCGGTACGTGAGAAGGTCAAGGCCATCTGCAAGAAGCTGCCGGTATACGGCGCGTAATACAAAGAAGCCCACTGTAGGAGCGAGCTTGCTCGCGAAAAACGTCAACGATAACGCGTGCATCTTGGGTGCACGCGTTGCCTGTGAGTTCTTCGCGAGCAAGCTCGCTCCTACAGATGGGCTTTTTTATGCCTGATAGACCCGCTCAAAACCCTCGCGGATTTTGTCTTCGGGTAATTCATCGGCAATAAACACAATCACACTCTCCCGCGTCTCACCCTCGGCCCATTCGGTGTCCCAATCGAACCCGTAGAGTTTCAGCACGCCCTGGAACACCATGCGCCGATCTTCCCCGGCAATATTCAGCACGCCCTTGTAGCGCAGCAGTTGCTTGCCGTGGTCTTCAAGCAACTCGTTCATGAACTCGCTGAGACGGTCGATATCCAGCGGCTGCTCTGTGCGCAGCACCAGGCTGGAAATACGGTCGACCGGCGGCGCAGCGCTGACTGGGCGCAGGCTCATGCCGGCATTGAGGTTGAAGCCGCGCACATCCAGCAACTCGGCTAGGTCAATCTGGCCGTGATCGACCACACGAATTGGCGCACGGCGATTGATACGGGTCAGGCGCTGGCTCAGGGCGTCGAATGTGGCGTCGTCCACCAGGTCGCGCTTGCTCACCAGCAGGCGGTCGGCAAAGCCGATCTGGGCCTGGGCGATGGTCTGGGTCAGGTGATGCTCGGCGTGGGCCGCGTCCACCAGGGTGATGATGCCGTCGAGGATGTAGCGCTCTCGCAGTTCTTCGTCGATGAAAAACGTCTGGGCGACAGGGGCTGGATCCGCCAGGCCCGTACACTCGATCACCAACCGGTCGAAAGCGATTTCGCCACTGTCCAGGCGCTCGAGCAGCAGGTACAGGGCCTTGGTCAGGTCGGTGTGGATGGTGCAGCACACGCAGCCGTTGGACAGGGTCATGACTTGTACCGGCTCTGCGCCCAAGAGCTGGGTGTCGATGCCGGCGTCGCTGAATTCGTTTTCGATCACGGCGATTTTCAAGCCGTGCTCGGCCTTGAGCAGATGGCGCAGCAAGGTGGTCTTGCCGGCACCGAGGAAGCCGCTGAGGATGGTGACAGGGATGGGAGAGGACAAAAAAATCTCCTTATAACTGAAGGAACACAAAACAAATGTGGGAGGGGGCTTGCCCCCGATATCGGTGTGTCAGGCACTTATAGGTCACTGACACAAAGCTATCGGGAGCAAGCCCCCTCCCACAGTAGATCCACTGCCAGCCCGAATTAACGGGTCAGCAGCACTTGGGCCCACCCTTGCCGCCGTAACGGGCCTCCTGGCGTTCCCGGAAGAACGCCTTGTAGTCCATCACCGGCTTGTCCGGGTGCTTGGTTTGCATATGCTCGACGTAGGTGTCGTAGTCGGGCATGCCGACCATCAGGCGTGCGGCCTGACCGAGGTATTTACCGAGGCGACTGATGTCATTGAACATGTTTGCAATCCTCGTTTACGCGTCCGGTACAGCCTGGAACGGGGCTTCTTTATCCGTACGCTCTTTGTTGCCCCAGGCGGCGACGCCAACCTTGAGCGCATAGAACAGGATGCTGAACACCACGAACAGGAACAGCGCCGTCAGCGTTGCGTTGGTATAGGCGTTCCAGATCACGTGCTGCATCTGGTCGATGTTCTTGGCCGGGGCCAGGATCTGGCCATTAGCCAAGGCATCGCTGTATTTCTTGGCAAGCGACAGGAAGCCAATGGCCGGGTTGGCGTCGAACAGCTTGATGAAGCCTGCGGTGGTGGTGCAGATCAGCAGCCAGACCGCCGGCAGCATGGTTACCCAGATGTAGCGCTGGCGCTTCATCTTGATCAGCACAACGGTGGCCAGCATCAGCGCGATACCCGCCAGCATCTGGTTGGAGATACCGAACAGCGGCCACAAGGTGTTGATGCCACCCAGCGGGTCGATCACGCCTTGGTACAGCAGGTATCCCCACATCGCCACGCAGCCTGCGGTAGCAATCAGGTTGGCAGTCCACGACTCGGTGCGTTTCAGCGCCGGCACGAAGGAGCCCAGCAGGTCCTGCAGCATGAAGCGACCGGCACGGGTACCGGCATCGACGGCCGTGAGGATGAAGAGCGCTTCGAACAGGATCGCAAAGTGGTACCAGAACGCCATGGTGTTTTCACCCGGCAGTACACTGTGCAGGATCTGCGCGATCCCCACCGCCAATGTCGGCGCACCACCGGCACGGGCCAGGATGGTGGTTTCACCGATATCGTGGGCGACGGCTGACAGCGCCTCAGGGGTAATTGCAAAGCCCCAGCTGCTGACGGTTTGCGCCACGGTGACCACGTCGGTGCCGACGATTGCAGCCGGGCTGTTCATGGCGAAGTACACGCCTGGCTCAATCACCGAAGCGGCAACCATCGCCATGATGGCTACGAACGATTCCATCAGCATGCCGCCGTAGCCGATGTAACGGGCGTGGCTTTCACTGGCCAGCAACTTGGGCGTTGTACCCGAGGAGATCAGCGCATGGAAACCCGAGACCGCGCCACAGGCAATGGTGATGAACAGGAACGGGAACAGGCCGCCCTTCCACACCGGACCGGTGCCGTCGATGAACTGGGTCAGTGCCGGCATTTTCAGGTCAGGCATGGTGACCAGGATGCCAATCGCCAGGGCGATGATGGTGCCGATTTTCAGGAAGGTCGACAGGTAGTCACGGGGCGCCAGGATCAGCCAGACCGGTAGCACGGCAGCCACGAAACCGTAGCCAATCAGCATCCAGGTGATCTGGATCCCGGTGAAGGTAAAGGCCTTGGCCCAGTACGGATCGGCGGCAATCTGCCCGCCCAGCCAGATCGAACCGAGCAGCAACAGCACGCCGATGATCGAAATTTCACCGATGCGGCCCGGGCGGATGTAGCGCATGTAGATGCCCATGAACATCGCAATCGGGATGGTCGCCATCACCGTGAAGATGCCCCACGGGCTCTCGGCCAGGGCCTTGACCACGATCAGCGCCAGCACCGCGAGGATGATGATCATGATCAGGAAGCAGCCGAACAGCGCGATAGTCCCGGGAATGCGGCCCATCTCTTCGCGGACCATGTCGCCCAGGGAGCGACCGTTGCGGCGGGTGGACAGGAACAGGATCATGAAGTCCTGCACCGCACCGGCCAGTACCACCCCGGCAATCAGCCACAGGGTGCCGGGCAGGTAGCCCATTTGCGCCGCCAGTACCGGGCCTACCAAGGGCCCCGCGCCGGCAATCGCCGCAAAGTGGTGACCGAACAGGATATGTTTGTTGGTCGGCACATAGTCCAGACCATCGTTATTGACCACTGCGGGGGTGGCCCGCCGCGGATCGAGTTGCATCACGTTATTGGCGATGAACAGACTGTAGTAACGGTACGCAACCAGATAGATGGCCACGGCAGCGACCACGATCCACAAGGCGTTGATCGCCTCGCCGCGGCGCAAGGCCACTACGCCCAGGGCGCACGCTCCTACGATTGCCAGCACCAGCCAGGGTAAGTGGCGTAGCAGGCTATTATTATTTTTCATTTTTATATTCCAGCCAGGGTGGACAGAAAGGACAGCCATCCGGAGTTTAGCGCTACTGGCATCAAAGACCAGCCCCCTACGTTGGTCTAGAGCCTTGCCATGGCCAAAAAAAGTGGAAATAAACGCTGGAGGGTGGCGCAGGGCTACACTGCTCCTATCCAAAGAGGGCCTCACCATGATCGAGCAAGCGCCTGACCGCCGCAATTTTCGCCGGATAGCTTTTGACGCCAAGACCGAACTTCGGCAAAACGGATGGGAATTGCCGGTTAAGTTGGTAGATCTCTCGTTAAAGGGCCTGCTGATAGAGCGCCCCGAGGGTTGGAAGGGAAATAAAGCGCTGCCGTTCGACGTCGACATACGTCTGGATCCGAAGGCACATATCAAGATGCAGGTACGGTTGACCCATGAAGATCCCGGGCAACTGGGCTTCGTGTGCCAATACATCGATCTGGATTCGATCAGCCATTTACGGCGGCTGGTTGAGTTGAATCTGGGGGATGAGGATGAGCTACACAGAGAGCTGGCGGCATTGCTGGAAATCTAGAAGCCAACAGAGCTCTGAATGTGGGAGGGGGCAAGCCCCCTCCCACATTGGTTTTGCGGTGTCGCTGGCTACTCGAACAGTGCATCCAACGCCTGCTCCAGGCGTGTCACCCCAATGACCTGCAACCCCTGGGGCATTTCCTTCGGCGCATTACCCTTGGGCACGATCGCACGCTTGAAGCCATGCTTGGCTGCCTCCTTCAATCGCTCCTGCCCGCTGGGCACCGGGCGCACTTCACCCGACAAACCCACTTCACCGAACACCAGCAGGTCATGAGGCAACGGCCGATTGCGCAGGCTGGACATCACCGCCGCCATCAGCGCCAGGTCGGAGGCGGTCTCCAACACCTTGACCCCGCCGACCACGTTGAGGAACACATCCTGGTCGTGGGTCGGGATACCGCCGTGGCGGTGCAATACCGCCAGCAACATCGCCAGGCGGTTCTGGTCCAGGCCGAGCGTGACCCTTCGCGGGTTGGCCAGATGGCTGTCATCCACCAGCGCCTGGACTTCCACCAGCATCGGCCGGGTGCCTTCCCACGTGGCCATCACCACACTGCCCGGGACTTCCTCTTGGGCGCGGGTCAGAAAAATCGCCGATGGATTGGAGACTTCTTTCAGCCCTCGGTCGGTCATGGCGAACACACCCAGCTCGTTCACCGCGCCAAAACGGTTCTTCACCGCCCGCAGCAAGCGCAGGCGACCATCGGATTCACCTTCGAAATACAGCACGGTGTCGACCATGTGCTCTAACACCCTTGGCCCGGCCAACGCGCCTTCCTTGGTCACATGCCCCACCAGGAAGATCGCCGTGCCACTCTGCTTGGCATAACGCACCAACAGCGCCGCACTTTCCCGTACCTGGGACACGCCACCCGGTGCCGATTGTAATTGCTCGGTAAAAATCGTCTGGATCGAGTCGATCACCATGACCTTGGGCTTTTCGATCCGCGCCGTGGCAATGATGCTTTCGATGCAGGTTTCGGTCATGACCCGCAGCTGGTCCTGGGGCAAGCCCAGGCGCCGGGCGCGCATGGCCACTTGTTGCTGGGACTCTTCGCCCGTGACATACAGCGCCGGCATGCGGCTGGCGATGCTGCACAGGGTCTGCAAGAGGATGGTCGACTTGCCGATGCCCGGGTCACCGCCGATCAGCACCACCGAACCGTCCACCAGGCCACCGCCGAGTACGCGATCCAGCTCACCGGAGGCGGTGGAGAAACGCGGGATCTCTTCGACACTGACCTCGGCCAGGGTCTTGATCTGGGCCTGTTGCCCGGTCCAGCCGGCGCGGCCAGTAGGCGCTGCCGCCCCGCCGCTCTCGATCATGGTTTCAGTCAGGGTGTTCCACGCACCACACTCGGAGCACTGGCCTGCCCATTTGGGAAAGGTCGCGCCGCACTCTGTGCAGCCGTACATGCGCTTGGCCTTTGCCATATGAGAACCTCCAACCGAAAAACCGCGATGATAGCTCAGCGCGACGCCGGGGTCCGGATTTCACCGTTAGCCAAACGTGAAGCGCTGTTGCCGATGGGGTCTTCGGCGTTCAAGTCGGCGCCTTTGGCTTGCAGTTCGCTCAGCAGCTCGACACGCTTGAAGAGCCCGGCGTACATAGCGGCAGTCTGCCCCGCGCCGTTGCGTTGATCGGGGTTGCAGTCGGCTGCCAGCAGACGCTGGGCAATTTTCAGCTCGCCTTTGAAGATGGCGCCCATCAACGCCGTGTTGCCGCGCTTGTCTTGCACACAGGCGTCGGCACCCGCGCCGAGCAAACGCTCTACATACGGGCCTTGGCCGTGATAAGCGGCGAGGATCAGCGCGGTGTAGCCTTTATCGTCCTGGGTGTTGAGGCCGTAGCCAGACTCGATGAAGGTGTTGAGCATGTCGAGGTCACCACGGCGGGCAGCATCGAAATAGTAATCCTGTAACTGCGCCTTGAGCGCCATCGGGTCGGGGGATTCGGCATGGGCGACGAAGGCCAGCATGGCCATCAGCAAACCGATAGAAATACGCATAGGGGTTTCTCCTGCAAAAGGTCAGCGCCCCATCAGGGCGCCGACCACAACCAACGGATCAGTCGGTCAGTTTTTCAGCCAGCGCCTTCACGCGAGCCAGGTCACCCTTGGCGACCTTGGTCACGCCGGTGCCGTATTCCGGATCAGCCTTGTAGAGAAACGACAGGATGATGTGCTTGCTCTCGTCATCGGTGGTGGCCAACGAGCCGCCGAAGTTATCGATCAAGTCCTGACGCTCTTTCTTGGAGTAGGAGCGGTACAGGTCACCGGCCTGCTTGAAGTTTTGCTCACGCTGGATCTTCGCCTGCTGGGTGTTGCCCGACAGCGCCGACTGGCTGTAGCGCGCGGTCTGCGGCTCTTCCCGTGGCAATAGGCGGCTTGGCTGGTAGTTCACGCCGGTGGTGGTCTTGCCGAAGTTCATCGCGCCGTCCTGGTTGCCGTTGTTGACGGTCACTCGTGGGGCGTTGATCGGCAATTGCAGGGCGTTGGCGCCCAGGCGGTACATCTGCGTATCGGCGTAGGAAAATACCCGGCCTTGCAGCAGGCGATCTTCCGACGGTTCGATGCCCGGTACCAGGTTGGCCGGGGCCATGGCGACTTGCTCGGTTTCCTGGAAGACGTTGGCCGGGTTGCGGTTCAGCACCATTTGCCCGACTTTACGCTGCGGCACATCCGGCCAGATCTTGGTAGCGTCCAGTGGGTCGAAATCGAACTTGGCCAAGTCTTCGGGCTTAAGCACTTGCACATACAAGTCCCACTTAGGGAAGTCGCCTTTGTTAATGTGCGTTACCAAGTCATTGGTCATATGGCTGTAGTCACGACCCTGAACCTCGGTGGCTTGCTTGGGATCAAGGTTCTTGATGCCTTGCAGGCTCTTCCAGTGGAACTTGACGTAGTGCACTTCGCCTTTGGCGTTAATCAACTTGTAGGCATGCACGCCATTGCCGTCCATTTCGCGGTAGCTGGCTGGCGTGCCGGAGTCCGAATACAACTCGGTCAGTGTACGAGTGGACTCTGGAACATGGGAGAAGAAGTCGAAACGGCGTGAATCATCATCCAGGTTAGTGCGGGGGTCCGGCTTGAAAGCGTGAACCATGTCCGGAAACTTAATGGCGTCACGGATAAAGAAAGTCGGGAAGTTATTGCCGACCAAGTCCCAGTTACCTTCGGCGGTATAGAACTTGGTGGCGAAGCCCCGTGGGTCGCGTAGGGTTTCCGGGGAATGGTTACCGTGGACCACCGCCGAAAAACGCACGAACACGGGGGTGGTTTCACCAGCAGCGAACACCTTGGCCTTGGTCAAGTCACTGAGGTTGTCGGTAACGGTAAACGAGCCATGGGCGCCAGTGCCGCGGGCGTGTACTACGCGCTCTGGGATGCGTTCGCGGTCGAAGCGTTGCAGCTTCTGGATCAGTTGCACGTCCTGCAGCAACACCGGGCCGTTGGCACCGGCGGTTTGCGAGTTCTGGTTATCACCCACGGCGGCGCCGTTATCGCGGGTCAGGTTGGCGGCTTGCACCGAGAGGGAAAGCAGGCTGGCGGTTACCAGTGCCAGCGCATGGCGCGCTGACACCGGCCTGCGGCTGAGTGAAGTGTTCATTGAGGTTTCCTCTGGTTTTTTAGTGCACATTCGATTGTGCTTGTCAGAGGCTAGTGACCTGGGAGTCAGAAGATAAATAGAAAAACACCACAGGCCCGATTAAGAAAATAATCTGGTAACTCGCTGAAATGACGGGTAATTCGCGCGCGACTGGTGGCACTTTGCAAACTATTTGCGATTTAATGTGTCGATTAAAATCGACAGTGTTAACAGTTGTGTCGAGCAAGCCTTGACCGACTGAATTACACTGACCTCCACCCTTTTCAACTGTAACAAGGAATAACCTATGGGCGTGATCAGTGAATTCAAGGCCTTCGCGGTCAAAGGTAATGTGGTCGACATGGCCGTCGGTATCATCATCGGCGCCGCTTTCGGCAAAATTGTTTCCTCGTTTGTAGGCGACGTGATCATGCCGCCTATCGGCCTTCTGATCGGGGGAGTGGACTTTGGCGACCTGGCAGTAACGCTCAAGGCCGCTCAAGGCGATGTACCCGCAGTGGTCCTGGCCTATGGCAAGTTCATCCAGAGCATCATCGACTTTGTGATCGTCGCGTTTGCGATCTTCATGGGTGTAAAGGCCATCAACCGCCTGAAGCGAGAAGAGGCCGTGGCTCCGAGCTTGCCGCCGACGCCGAGCAAGGAAGAAGTGCTGTTGGGTGAGATCCGCGATCTGCTCAAGGCACAGAATGACAAGCCGCTGTAACCAGCGGCTGCAGAAAGAAGGCGCCTCTTAGGGCGCCTTTTTTCTACCAGTAGTTTTCTACTGCAACCTGGCCCGGACGTCGACTCAGGCTCAATTGCATGTCCCGTTGCTTGAGCAACTGACGGGTGTCATCGACCATCTGCGGGTTGCCGCAAATCAATACGCGCGAGTGCTCCGCCGTCAGCTCGACGCCGGCTGTACGCTCCAACTCACCGTTCTCTATCAAGGCCGTAATGCGCCCGTTCAACGCACCCGGATGCTGCTCACGGGTAACGATGGGGATATAGGTGAGCTTGTGGGCGTACTCCGTAAGATACTCACGTGTCCCCAGCTCCTTAATCAGCGATTGGTAGGCCAGCTCCTTGGCCTCCCGTGCGCTGTATACGAGGATGATGCGCTCGAATTTCTCCCAGGCCTCGAAGTCCTGCAGGATCGACAGGAACGGTGCCACGCCAGTACCGGTACCCAGCAGCCACAGATCACGCCCATCCACGAAGCGGCTCAGGGTCAGGAAACCCGTGGCTTGGCGTTCCACCAGCAAGGTATCGCCCACCTGCAGGCGGCTCAGTTCACTGGTGAACTCGCCGCCTGGGACGACAATGGAAAAGAAATCGAGGTAATCGTCGAACGGCGACGACACCACGGAATAGGCGCGCCATACCGTGCTGCCGTCTGCCTTGGTTACGCCCAGGCGCACGAACTGGCCCGCGGTAAAACGAAAACCGGGGTCGCGAGTGGTGCGCAGGGTGAAGAGGCTGGGTGTCAGCGATTGCACGTCGAGCAAGGTCTGGCGGGTAAATTTCTCAGCACTGGCCGTCATGGGGGGCTCCGTTTTGCACAGGCGCCTAGTGTCCCTCAAAGCAGGCCGCGCAAACACCGTTGATTTGTACTGGCATTGCCAAGGGCGCCAACCCCTGGATCACCTGCCGAACAAAAGGACCTGTTGGCGGCACAAGCTCGGGGCCACTGAACGCAAACTAAATATTTCGCTATCAATCGAATGCCAAGCTACTACCGCCGAGCACATCGCATTAAAGGTGCCATCACTCTGGCAGCACTTATAACCCCTTAAATCAAATAAAAAAACCTGTCTGCGCCAGGGTTTTTATACAAAATAACCCCCCCTGTACAAAATCAAACAACCGTTAGATCCAACTGGATATAGCATCTTTTCACGCGCATCCGTAGGCAGTGTCCTACACTCATTTCCGTCAAGCACCGGGATCAGGACGTACTCAGGTAAAACTGCAAACCATGGAGATTCACTGATGGAAAACTGGCGCACTACTCGCCTCCCCAAACTGGAAGGGGAAAACGAGATCACTAGTGTCTTTGAGATGGTGCTCAACCATACCTATGAACTAGGCTTCCAGTACTGTTCATTCACGATGGGCTGTCAATCGCATAGCCCTCAAGCAAAACCCGTTCAGATGAATAACTACCCAAATGAATGGAGCAAGCTTTATCAACGAGCGCACTACTTCGACGTAGACCCGATTGTGGCCCACTGCAAGCGCTGCGTACTGCCTATCGTCTGGGAGGAAAAAGCGTTTGAAACCGCACCCGAGTTGTGGGCGATGGCCCAATCCTACGGCGTGCATCTGGCTTGGACACAACCGGTGCATGACTTCCAGGGCGTCTATAGCATGCTGACCTTGGGCCGCAGTACTGGCGAAATCACCCCGCAGGAATTATATGAAAAGGCAGGGCAGGCCTTGTGGCTATGTCATGCGCTACACGCGGTGGTAGCGCAAAAATATGCCGATAACTCCGACGTGCATTCTCCGAGCAAACTGACTCCACGGGAAACGGAAATCCTCAAATGGTCAGCCATGGGCAAGACTGCCTCGGATATCGCCACCATCCTCTGCCTGTCGGAGCGCACGGTAGGTTTTCATATCAGCAGTACGTTCAAGAAACTGGGGGTCAACAATAAGATTGCGGCCGTACTCAGTGCCTCCAAAGCGGGGCTGTTTTAACCGGCGCAAGAAACACTGCATGTCATCGGGTTCAAAAAAAAGTAACATTTGTGGTCAATTCTGAGTGTTGACGCAGCCCTTGCAGGTATTGCTTCGCGGTTCACTCAGACGGCCCGCCGATTACCCAGAGCCTCCCCTGCCATGCCCCTGCTCGACAGCCCCTTCGCCCAGCTCGATCTGATTCGCCAGCCAGAGCAGCATAATGATCCGCTGCAAGCCTTCGATGCCGCCGACGAGTACCTGCTGAGCTACCTTGCCGAACAACAGCCCCCTGCTGCCACCCGCGTGTTGATCCTCAATGACAGCTTCGGCGCCCTGGCAGCCAGCCTTGAGGGCCAGGTGCAGGTGACCTCCAGCGGTGACTCATTCCTCGCCGCACAGGGGCTGGAGAAAAACCTCGTGCGCAACGGCAAGGCCTTTGATGCAGTGAGGTATATGCCGGCCAGCCAGGTCGCGACCGGGCCGTTTGATCGCGTCTTGCTGCGTGTCCCGAAAACCCTGGCGCTGCTGGAGGAACAACTTATCCGCCTGCAGGGGCAACTGGCGCCTGGCGCCGAAGTGATCGCCGCTGCGATGGTCAAGCATCTGCCACGGGCGGCAGGCGAGTTGCTGGAGCGTTACATCGGGCCGATGCACGCCTCATTGGCGGTAAAAAAGGCACGGTTACTGATCGCCACTGCTGCCGAACGCCCCGTGGCGGTCTCTCCCTACCCGACCCGCTACACCCTGGAAGCACCGGCCATTGAGTTGCTCAACCACGCCAACGTGTTCTGCCGCGAAGGCCTGGACATCGGCACTCGCGCCTTCCTGCCACACCTGCCCAAAGACCTCGGCAGTGCCCGCGTGGCGGACCTGGGCTGCGGCAATGGCGTGCTGGCGATTGCCAGCGCCCTGCAAAACCCCGACGCTCACTACACCCTGGTAGATGAGTCCTACATGGCCGTGCAGTCCGCCGCTGAAAACTGGCAAGCCGCCCTAGGCGCGCGTGACGTGCAGGTGCGCGCCGACGATGGACTGGCCGGCCAGGAGCCACAATCGCTGGACGTGGTGCTGTGCAACCCACCGTTCCACCAGCAACAGGTTGTCGGTGACTTCCTCGCCTGGCGCATGTTCCAGCAGGCACGAGAAGCCCTGGTCGTCGGCGGCGCCTTGTATATCGTCGGTAACCGTCACCTGGGCTACCACAGCAAGCTGGCGCGTTTGTTCCGCGGTGTCGAGCAAGTGGCGGCCACGCCGAAGTTCGTGATTCTCAAGGCACGCAAATAAAAAAGCCCTGCCCTTCCAAAAAGAAAAGCAGGGCTTGCCCCTCAAGTCAGCAGGCAGCGGGCTGCAAAGCCCGGATGGGGATGTCAGTGGGTGGTCAGGCCGGCGGCATTCATGAACATGCGCATCAGGCTGGCCACAATGAACAGGGCCACCACGCTGGCGGTCCAGATCATCGCCAGCCAACCCAGGCGCCGCCACAACGGCTGCTTCTCGGCCTGTTCAATCTCGTGCAACGTAGGTTTGCCGGACATGTTTCGACCCTCCTAGTGATAGCCGTCTTCGTGGGTGACCTTGCCACGGAACACGTAGTAGCTCCAGAAGGTGTAGCCCAGGATGAACGGGATGATGAATAACGTTCCCACCAGCATGAAGCCCTGGCTTTGCGGCGGCGCGGCGGCATCCCAGATCGACACGGACGGCGGGATGATATTCGGCCACAGGCTGATACCCAGGCCGCTGTAGCCGAGGAAAATCAACACCAGCGTCAGCAGGAACGGCGTGTAGTGCGCATGGCGGGCCACGGCGCGAAACAACCCGTACATGGTCACCAGCACCAGGATCGGCACTGGCAGGAACCAGAACAGGTTCGGCAGGGTAAACCAGCGCGAGGCGATTTCCGGGTGGGTCAACGGCGTCCAGAGGCTGACGATACCGATCACCGCCAACACCACGAAAGCCAACGGCCGCGCCAGGTTATGCATCTGCTCCTGCAACTTGCCTTCGGTCTTCATGATCAGCCAGGTGCAGCCGAGCAAGGCATAGGCCACGATCAACGCCACACCGCAGAACATCGTGAAGGGTGTGAGCCAGTCCAGTGAGCCACCGGCAAACTGACGGTTGACCACCGGAATGCCGTCGATGAAGGCGCCCAGCGCCACGCCCTGAAAGAAGGTCGCCGCCAGCGAGCCGCCGATAAACGCCTTATCCCACAGATGGCGCTTGTGGTCCTTGGCCTTGAAGCGGAACTCGAAGGCCACGCCACGGAAGATCAACCCGATCAGCATCAGGATCAACGGCAGGTACAACGCCGACAACACCACCGAATACGCCAGCGGGAACGCGCCAAACAACGCCGCGCCGCCGAGTACCAACCATGTTTCGTTACCGTCCCAAACTGGGGCAACGGTGTTCATCATGACGTCGCGATCGACCTTGCCCGGGATAAACGGGAAAAGGATGCCGATACCCAGGTCGAAGCCGTCCATGACCACGTACATCATGATGCCGAAGATGATGATCACGGCCCAGATCAGCGGAAGATCAATACCCATCTCAATTCCCCTTGTGCTGGATGTGGTCGTGGTCGTTATCGCTGCCATCGTCGGCGGCAGACAACGGCCGCGCCGGGGTGCGTTTCTGCCCAGGTCCACCGTGGGTAGGCTCGGAACCTTCGTGAGTCTGAGGCCCTTTGCGCACCAGGCGCATCATGTAGCCCAAACCGGCCCCGAACAACGCGAAGTACACCACCACGAACAACACCAGGGTAATGGTCATTTGCGCCAGGCTATGCCCGGACGAAGCATCTGCCGTACGCATCAGCCCGTAGACCACCCAAGGCTGGCGACCGATTTCGGTGGTGAACCAGCCGGCGAGAATCGCAATCAGGCCGGATGGGCCCATCCACAACGCCAGGTACAGGAACGGCCTGGACGTGTACATCTTGTCGCCACGGCGCAGCCACAGGCTGAACAGACCGGTGAAGATCATCAGGAAGCCCAGGCCGACCATGACCCGGAACGACCAGAACACAATGGTCGAGTTGGGGCGGTCCTCAGGCGGGAACTCCTTGAGGGCCGGCACCTGCTTGTCCAGGGAATGAGTCAGGATCAAGCTGCCCAGGTACGGGATCTCGACAGCGTATTTGGTTTTCTCGGCCTTCATGTCCGGCCAGCCGAACAGGATCAGTGGCGTCGGCTCGTTGCCGATGTTTTCCCAGTGGCCTTCAATCGCGGCGATTTTTGCCGGTTGATGCTTGAGAGTATTGAGGCCATGGAAGTCACCGATCACCGCCTGGATGGGCGCGACGATCAGGGCCATCCACATCGCCATCGACAGCATTTTTCGAATAGCTGGGTTGTCTTTGCCACGCAGCAAATGCCAGGCCGCCGAGGAGCCGACAAAGAATGCGGTCGCCACGAAGGCCGCCGTGGCCATGTGCGCCAGGCGATAGGGGAACGAAGGGTTGAAGACGACCGCGAACCAATCGGTAGGAATCACGCGACCGTCAATGATTTCAAAGCCCTGGGGCGTCTGCATCCAGCTGTTGGACGAGAGAATCCAGAAGGTGGAAATCAATGTACCGACGGCCACCATTACCGTGGAGAAAAAGTGCAGCTTGCGCCCCACCTTGTTCCAGCCGAACAGCATCACGCCGAGGAAGCCGGCCTCGAGGAAGAAGGCCGTGAGCACTTCATACGTCAGTAACGGCCCGGTGACGGCGCCGGCGAAGTCGGAGAAGCGACTCCAGTTGGTGCCGAACTGATAAGCCATGACCAGGCCCGAGACCACACCCATGCCGAAGTTGACCGCAAAGATCTTCGACCAGAAATGGTAGAGATCACGGTAGGTGTCGTTGTGGGTCTTGAGCCACAAGCCTTCCAGCACCGCAAGGTAACTGGCCAGGCCGATGGTGATCGCCGGGAACAGGATGTGAAACGAGATGGTGAACGCGAATTGAATTCGGGCGAGATCTAGCGCCTCCAAACCGAACATAAGTCTTCCTCTGTCAGGTAATACCGGCCGCTGGCTGGGAGCCTGCAACCACTGCCCCCACGGATATGGAGTGTGGCGAATTTCAATTCGTTTCTTTTTTTACCCATCTCGCGGGGAATCTGGTCTTGCGACCGCCAGAACAATCCCGGGGCAGGTTTTGATCTGGATCAAGCATTGCTCAAAAGAGTAGTCTCATTTTCGCGTTAGGACTGTGTGGTCTTTTGCCGCGTGACAGCTTGCCTCAGTCCTGTTCTCGCAACTATTTGTTACAGCTTGGTGCTAATCTCGCCATTCCCACAACCTGACCTGAGTTCCCGATGCCCAGTGAACCCGCGTTATTGTTACGTCACCACCGCCCTTTCATCGCGTTCTGGCTGGCGCGCATCTTTACTGCCAGCGGCTTCCAGATGCTCACCGTGGCTATCGGCTGGAACCTCTACCAACTGACCGGCAATGTGCTGGACCTGGGCTTGGTGGGTCTGGTGGAGTTCGTACCGCGTGTGCTGTTCATGCTGCACACCGGGCATGTGGCTGATCGCTATGAGCGACGCAAAGTCGCCGCCATCTGCCAGACCCTGCAGGCGCTGATTGCCTTGTCCCTGGCCATCGGCGGCCTGACCGGCAACGTGACCCGCGAGATGATCTTTATTCTCGCGTTCCTGCTGGGCGCGGCGCGTTCATTTGAAATGCCTACTACCCAGGCGCTGTTGCCGAGCATCGTACCCAGCGCCCTGTTCCCGCGGGCCGTGGCCTCCTCGCAATCGGCGCAGCAATTGGCGACCATCGTCGCCCCTGCCCTTGGCGGTTTGCTCTATGCGTTTGGCAGTGTGTGGGTGTACGGCCCGACCGTGGCGCTGTACCTGATCGCTTGTGTGCTGACCCTGAACCTGCCCGCCCGCCAGACCCCGCTGAACAAAGGCAAGGCCACCCTGGATTCGTTGCTGGCCGGCATTCGTTTTATCCGCAGCCGTCCGGACATCCTCGGCGCCATTTCCCTGGATTTGTTCGCCGTACTGCTAGGCGGCGCCACCGCGCTGTTGCCGGTGTTCGCCAAGGACATCCTGTTGACCGGCGCCTGGGGCCTGGGCCTGCTGCGTTCGGCACCGGCGGTGGGGGCGTTGTTGATGTCATTGTGGTTGGCGCGGTTCTCGGTCGACCGCCAGGTCGGCCGCGTGATGTTTACCGCCGTCGGCGTATTTGGCGTGGCAACCATCGCCTTCGGTCTGTCGACCTCGTTCTGGTTCTCCCTGGCAGTGTTGGTGGTACTCGGCGCGGCGGACATGATCAGCATGGTGATCCGCGCGTCGTTCGTGCAGCTGGAAACGCCGGATGAAATGCGCGGGCGGGTCAGTGCGGTCAATGGCCTGTTTATCGGCGCATCGAACCAGTTGGGCGAGTTCGAATCCGGGATTACTGCTCATTGGTTCGGCACTGTGCCGGCGGTGGTCATGGGTGGTATCGGCACGCTGGTGGTGACTGGAGTGTGGATCAAGCTGTTCCCGACCCTGGCTAATCGCGACCGTATGCATGTGCCGGTGGAAGAGCCCATTCAAAAAACTACCGCATAGCTAATGTGGGAGGGGGCTTGCCCCCGATAGCGGAGTGTCAGGCGACGATGCCGTGACTGACCTGACGCCATCGGGGGCAAGCCCCCTCCTACATGGGTGATGAGGTGTTTTTTTAAAGCACCTTGTCCAGGGTGATCGGAAACTCCCGCACCCGCTTGCCGGTGGCGTGGTAAATCGCATTCGCTACCGCCGCCGCCACCCCGACGATCCCGATCTCTCCCACCCCCTTGGACCCCAGGGCATTGACGATCTCGTCGTGCTCTTCGACAAACACCACGTCAATCTCGCCGATATCGGCATTCACCGGGATGTGGTACTCGGCCAGGCTGTGGTTCATGTAGCGCCCCAGTTGGTGATCGACCTGGGTCTCTTCATGCAGGGCCATGCCGATGCCCCATACCACGCCGCCGAGTATCTGGCTGCGGGCCATCTTCGGGTTGACCACGCGCCCGGCGGCAATCGCGCTGACGACACGGCTGACCTTGATAGTGCCCAGGTCCTCATCCACCTGCACCTCGACAAATACCGCAGAGTGGGTGGCGGTGGCATAACCCTCGCGCTTCTTGTCGGGCTCACTGTCGACCTGCACCTCCAGGACGTCCTCACCACTGTCCTTGACGAGCTGGGCCAACGCCACACTCACGTCACCGGCATGCAGCTTGCCGTCCTCGAACCTTACGGATTCGACATCCTTGAACACCGGATAAGTCTGCCGGGCGATTTTCAGCAATTTGGCGTTCAGCGCTTCGCACGCTTGCTGCACGGCGGTGCCGACGGAGGACACGGTAAACGAACCACCCTGCAGCGGCGCCGTGGGTAGGGAGGAATCACCCAACAGGAAATTGATATCGGCCAGCGCCACGCCACTGGCCTGTGCCGCGATCTGGGTCATCACCGTGTAGGTGCCCGTGCCGATATCCGTGGTAGCGCTGCTGACCGTGAGCTTGCCATCGGCGTCGATGCGCGCCTTGGCGCTGGCCTTCATCTGCATGGCTTCCCACACGCCGCCGGCCATGCCCCAGCCGATCAACTGGCGGCCGTCGCGCATGCTACGCGGTTCCGGGTTGCGCTGGCTCCATCCGAAGCGTTCGGCGCCCTCGCTGTAACACTCACGCAGAGCCTTGCTCGACCAGGGCTTGTCTTCGTTCTGGTTGCGCTCGGCGTAGTTGATCAGGCGCAGTTGCACCGGATCGATAGCCAGGGCGCAGGCCAGTTCATCCATGGCGCATTCCAGGCCGATCACGCCTAACGCGGCGCCGGGGGCACGCATATCCAAAGGCGTGAACACATCCAGCGGCGCCAACTTGTAGGTCAGTTGCACGTTGTCGCAGTGGTAGAGCATGCCGCTCCATTCCACCACGTGCTCGCTGAAATCGTCGAAGCGCGAAGTCTGGCCAATCGCGGTATGCCCCAGGGCCAGCAAGCGCCCGTTGGCGGCGGCGCCCATCTGCAAACGCTGCAAAGTGCGCGGGCGATAGCCGAAGGTGAACATCTGCTGGCGAGTCAGGGTGACGCGCACTGAACGCTTGAGTGCCAGGGATGCCATGACGGCCAGTGGCAATTGATACTGCGGACGCAGGCCCGAACCAAAGGCGCCACCTACGAACGCAGCGAAAATGCGCACCTGGGTTTTATCCAGGCCGAAGACTTTTTGCACATAGGCCTGGCAGTTCTGCGGGCCCTGGGTCTTGTCGTGGATATGCAAAGTGCCGTCCGGCTGATACAGCACGGTGCTGGCATGGGGTTCCATCGGGTTGTGGTGCTCGATGGGGGTGCTGTAGTGCAAGTCGAGGCTGACCGCGGCGCCCGCCCATTCGGCCTGGAAGTTGCCGCGTGGCTTGGGCGGCGTCTGTGGCGAGGGGTGGGCCTGCTCCTGTTGGGTGAGCAAATCCGTCTCGAAGCTTTCGCGTTCGTACTCGATCTGCACCAGTGAGCCGGCATGCCGCGCCAGTTCCAGGTTATCGGCGATCACCAGGGCCAGGGGCTGGCCGCTGTAGAGCACACGATCGTTGTAGAGCGGGCGAAACGGCGAGCCATCGGCGGCATCGTCATCGGCAAAGGCATCGTCGTAACTGGCGATCTTCGGTCGATTGAGGTGATGGATCACCGCCACCACGCCCGGCAACGCCAGGGCCTTGGCAGTATCAATGCTGACGACCCGGCCCTTGGCGATCGTGCTGGAGACCACGCTGCCATGCAGCAGGCCATGTTCGGGAAACTCACCGGCATAACGCGCTTGTCCAGTGACTTTAAGCAGGCCGTCGACACGGTCCAGGGGTTTACCGATGGCACTCATGGCTGTTCTCCTGCGACCGCTGCATCGCTCAGGGCACGAATGATTGCGCGACGCGCCAACTTGACCTTGAAGCCGTTGTGTTCAAGCGGCTCGGCATCTTGCAGCAGGGCGTCGGCGGCGTTGCTGAAGGTTTCGCGGCTGACGACCTGGCCGATCAATGAAGTTTCTACCGCACGGTCACGCCAGGGTTTGTGCGCCACACCACCCAGGGCCAGGCGCGCATCGATGATGGTCTCGCCATCAAGCTCAAGGGCTGCGGCGACCGACACCAAAGCAAAAGCGTAGGACGCCCGATCGCGGATTTTCAGGTAATGGCTGTGCCGGGCCAGATGGTCGGCGGGCAACTCGATGGCGGTGATCAACTCGTCGTCGGCCAACTGGTTATCGCGCTGCGGCGCATCACCGGGCAGGCGGTGGAAGTCGGCAAACTCGATGACTCGCGCACCGCCGCGCCCCTCGACATGTACCCGCGCCTCCAGCGCCGCCAGGGCCACGCACATGTCCGAAGGATGGGTGGCCACGCAGTGCTCGCTGGCGCCCAGGATCGCATGGATGCGATTCAAACCGCTGCGCGCCGGGCAACCGCTGCCGGGCTCGCGCTTGTTGCACGGCACCGTCGCGTCATAGAAATAGTAGCAACGGGTGCGCTGCAACAGGTTGCCGCCGGTACTGGCCATGTTGCGCAGTTGCGGCGAAGCCCCGGCCAGGATCGCCTGGGACAGCAACGGGTAGCGCTGTTCAATCAGCGGGTGCCAGGCCAGGTCGGCATTGCTCACCAGCGCGCCGATACGCACACCGCCCTCGGCAGTTTCTTCAATCCCATGCAGTGGCAGGCCAGTGATATCGATCAGGTGCTCGGGGCGGCTGATGTTTTCTTTCATCAAATCCAACAGGTTGGTGCCGCCAGCAATGAAGCGCGATACCGCACTGCTCGACTGCACCGCTTCGTGCACATCGGCAGGTTTGCTGTACTGGAAAGGGTTCATTGCTCACCTCCCGTGGTGCGGCACGCTGGCAGCGCCTCTTCGATGGCATCACGGATATTGGTGTAGGCGCCGCAACGGCAGAGGTTGCCGCTCATCAATTCCTGGATCTGGGCACTGTCATGGGCGCGGCCTTCATTGGCCAGGCCCACGGCGGAACAGATCTGCCCGGGGGTGCAGTAGCCGCACTGGAAGGCATCGTGTTTGATAAAGGCTTGCTGCATGGGGTGCAGTTGGTCGCCTTCGGCCAAGCCTTCGATGGTGGTCAGCTCGGCGCCATCGCACATCACGGCGAGGGTCAGGCAGGCATTCACGCGCTTGCCATCGCGTAATACCGTGCAGGCGCCACATTGGCCGTGGTCGCAGCCTTTTTTGCTGCCAACCAGGTCCAGTTGTTCGCGCAACAGGTCCAGCAAGGTGGTCCAGGGCAGCACGTCCAATTGGCGATCCTGGCCATTGAGGGTCAATCGAATCGAGTGGGCGACGAACGGTTGGGCCGCCGCGCCATTAGGGGTCGCGCTCATAAAACACCTCACGGGTTGGTGTACATCCGCGGCGTTCAGGAAAATCGCCGTCTCAGGGGTACGACTTCCCGGGGTTTTGAGCGTTCAAGATGATTGATCAGCGGATATTGAGCTGGGCTTTCAAGGTGTTTTGCGGCGGGTTGATCGAGGTGTTGGTGAATTCGAACCAGCCCTGGGCCTGCACATTCAGGTCGAACACATAGATGTAGCCCATCAATGTGCCCACGCCGTTGCAGGCCTCACTGATGTTGCCGACCTGGCACACCGCCGTGCGTTGCCCGTTCAACTCTGCGCCGTTGAAGCGCCCCATCGGGCTGTTGCCCAGGCCGACTTCCATGACCGAAACCTTGGTGGGCCCGCGGTGCTCGCACATCTGGGTGGTGTTGACCCGTTCCGGGATCGCTTCGCTGCACTTGGCCGATTCCACCTTGAACACCCGCACCTCGCTCAAGGCCGGTGCAGCCGCGCCCCACGCCGGTGCTGCACCCAGCCACAGGCTGATACTGGCGATCAGAGCTAGACTCCACGCGTTGGCTTTTTTCATGCTGGCAATGACCCGGTATTGAACGTCGGCGCAGTATGCCTCAAGGCCATGCGCCACACAGCCTCGGCTGCTGGTATGATGCGCCGCTTTTTCCGATCCTCTCTGAAACCACAGGCGCTTGGCGCAGTTTGTGCTTTGACTTAGAGGTCAACAAATAACGACGCAAGATAGCGTCACAGGGAGCCGGCATGCTGGAAAAGCTGTTTCAACTCAAAGCACACAACACCAATGTGCGCACCGAGATTCTCGCGGGTATCACTACCTTCCTGGCCATGGCCTACATCCTGTTCGTGAACCCGAGCATCCTCGGCGAGACCGGCATGGACAAGGGCGCGGTGTTTGTCGCCACCTGCCTGGCCGCCGCCATCGGCTCCACCGTGATGGGCCTGATCGCCAACTACCCGATTGCGCTGGCACCGGGCATGGGCCTCAACGCCTTCTTTACCTACACCGTGGTTCTGCACATGGGCCATACCTGGCAGGTGGCGTTGGGCGCGGTGTTCATTTCGGCGGTGCTGTTCTTCCTGCTGTCGATCTTCCGTATCCGCGAGTGGATCATCAACAGCATCCCCCTGCCCCTGCGTTCGGCAATTGCCGCCGGTATCGGCCTGTTCCTGGCGCTGATCGCCCTGCACAACGCCGGTATCGTAGTCGCCAACCCGGCGACCCTGGTGGGCCTGGGCGACCTGAAGCAACCCGCGCCGATCCTCGCCACCCTCGGTTTCGTGCTGATCGTCGCGCTGGAAGCCCTTGCGGTACGTGGCGCCGTGCTGATTGGCATCCTGGCGGTGACGATTGTCTCGATCCTGTTGGGCGTCACTCCGTTCGGCGGCGTGACTTCGATGCCACCGTCCCTGGCCCCGACCTTCCTGCAGCTGGATATCAAGGGCGCCCTGGATATCGGCCTGGTCAGCGTGATCTTCGCCTTCCTGTTCGTCGACCTGTTCGATAACTCCGGCACCCTGATCGGCGTCGCCAAGCGGGCCGGCCTGATGGGCAAGGACGGCCATATGCCGAAAATGGGCCGTGCGCTGATCGCCGACAGCACGGCCGCCATGGCCGGCTCCTTGCTGGGCACCTCGACCACCACCAGCTACATCGAATCCGCTGCGGGCGTGAGTGCTGGTGGTCGCACCGGCTTGACCGCCATCGTGGTTGCGATCCTGTTCCTGCTGGCGCTGTTCTTCTCACCCCTGGCGGCCAGTGTGCCGGCCTTCGCCACCGCGCCAGCGCTGCTGTTCGTTGCGGTGTTGATGACTTCTGGCCTGGCCGAAATCGACTGGGATGACATTACTGTTGCAGCGCCGGTGGTGATCACCGCCCTGGCGATGCCCTTCACTTACTCCATCGCCAACGGCATCGCCTTCGGTTTCATCGCCTGGACCGCCATCAAGCTGCTTTCGGGCCGCTACCGTGAGCTGAACCCGGCACTGGTGATCCTGTCGATTCTGTTTGTGATCAAGCTGGGCTGGTTCAACGCATGATTTTTGACGCCGCAACCTACACCGTTCAACTGCAAGACAAGGTCACGCGCCTGCGTGACCTGCTGGCCCCCTTCGACGCGCCCGAGCCGCAGGTCTTCGACTCGCCCTTGCAGAACTTCCGCCTGCGCGCGGAGTTCCGCCTGTGGCGGGAGGGTGGCGAGCGCCACTACGCGATGTTTTCCCAGGACGACAAGCGCACGCCGATCCTGATCGAAGCATTCCCTATCGCCAGCCAGCGTATCAACCAACTGATGCCGCAACTCAAGGCCGCCTGGCAAGCCAGCGCCGCCCTGAGCCACAAGCTGTTCCAGGTGGAGTTCCTCACCACCCTGGCCGGCGACGCGATGATCACCCTGTGTTACCACCGCCCCCTGGACGAACATTGGCACACCGCCGCAAACAAGCTGGCGGCGGAGTTGAACGTGAGCATCATCGGCCGCTCCAAGGGCAAGCGCGATGTGATCGGCCAGGACTACGTGGTGGAGAAACTTGACGTTGGTGGCCGCACCTTCAGCTACCGCCAACCCGAAGGTGCCTTCACCCAGCCCAACGGCACGGTGAACCAGAAGATGCTCAACTGGGCCTATGAAGCCCTGGGCGATCGCCCGGACGATCTGCTGGAGCTGTATTGCGGCAACGGCAACTTCACCCTGCCACTGGCCACGCGCGTGCGTAACGTGCTGGCTACCGAGATCAGCAAGACCTCGGTGAACGCGGCCTTGAGCAACCTCGATGAAAACAAGGTGGATAACGTCACCCTGGTGCGCCTCTCCGCCGAAGAGTTGACCGAAGCCCTGAATGAAGTACGTCCGTTCCGCCGCCTGCACGGCATCGACCTGAAAAGCTACGAGTTTGGCAGCGTGTTCGTCGACCCACCCCGCGCCGGCATGGACCCGGACACTTGCGAACTGACCCGGCGTTTCGACAACATCCTGTACATCTCCTGCAACCCGGAGACGTTGGCCGCCAACATCGCGCAACTGCATGACACGCACCGGATTACCCAATGTGCGATGTTCGACCAGTTCCCGTGGACGCACCATATGGAATCGGGTGTGTTGCTGACCCGCCGATAAATCCGCGGGGCATCGACCCAATAATGTGAGAGAGGGCTTGCTGTGGCGAGCCCCCTCCCACACGGGCTCTTCATGTGTCTGGTGTTTCTGGTACGTCCTTGCGCGGCCGCCCGCCCTTCTTGCCATTGGCGCGGGCGGCGGCGGATTTGGCCGCGCTGCTTTTGCGACCATTGCGCGATGCCACCAGGCTGGTTGCCAGTTCCATCAGCGGTTGGCTTGTGGCGATCAGGCCGGTGATCGAAACATCCAGGCCCTGAGCCTCACAGCTAATCGCTTTGCCACCGAAAGTCACCTCCAACTGCTGGAAATCTTTCTCTGAAAAGCCTTCGAACTCCGGCAGGCCAGCCACCGGCAACATGATGCGGCTGCCGTCGCTGAAGCCAATGGAGAGACAGTCGTTTTCATAACGTACGTTGCTGGCGTTGGCGTACAGGCGTTTCAACCTGCGCCCTCGGACGATTGCCTTGTCAACGTCAGCTTCAGTGAGAGGTACATAAGGTTTGACCTTAGCTTTTACGATCTTCATAAATTAATCCCCACACAATCTGGCGCTCTTATCAGATTCAAAATAGTCCGTTGCTCGACAACGTCGTGCCGTGCGCTTGCAATGACGTAGACACCCGGTCGAATGACCAACCCTGGAACCAATTCACCTGCGTCCCAATTCCAGGAATGATTCTCCAGGCAAACCGTCTGCAGTTTTTCCCACCAAATCCTGCGTGCCCGCGCCAGGTAGTGCCGCTGCATGATCGCCCCGCGTATCTCATTCAAAACCGCCATGGGTGGCCGCCTCCGTTCAGGCTCCACGTCCCACAACTCGACATCCCCATCCAAAAAACTGAAACGAAAACGTACATCCCATCCCTTGCCCCTGACATGCACATGGGGCGGGCAATGCTCATCCCTGACAAACACCGAAATCACGTAGCCTTTGTAAGCACCTACTCTCATCGTAACCCATCCGTTAGGTTATTTTCCGCCAAGTAACAATTTCCCTCTGTCACCCGACAACCGGCTCCTTATTCCCGAAGCTGTTTCACAGATTAGTAACCACAAAAAACCCGGCGAACGCCGGGTTGTAACCACTCATGCCGACGGCTGGAAATACCCGGCCAGTGCCCGCAAGTCCTGCTCGCTCAGCAACCCCGCGTAATACTTCAGTTGAATGCGCGCCAGCAGGTAGGCATGCCGCGCATTCGCCAGGTCGCGGCGGGCGGTGAAGAGTTGCTGCTCGGCGTCGAGCACGTCGAGGTTGACCCGTTCGCCGCCACTGACGCTTTTCTTCGTGGCGGTCACCAGCGCTGTCGCAGAACTCACCGCCATTTCATAGGCGCGCACCTTCGCCGCGCCGCTGGTGTTGAGGTTGAATTGCTTGCGCAACTCCACCAGCGTGGCGGCGGTTTGCGCGTCCAACTCGTATTGGGCCTGGGACAGTTGGTTGGCCGCCTGGCGCGTGGAGGCCGACACCGAGCCACCGGCAAACAGCGGTAGGCTGACTTGGATGCCGACGCTGTTGGTGTCGTACTTCTGGTTGTAGCTGCTTTCTGAGTCGGAGCTGGTCTGGCGGCTGCTGGCGTACAGGCTGACCTTAGGCAAGTGCCCGGCGCGCTTGCGTTCCACTTCATAAGAGGCCACATCCAGTGCGTGGTGCTGGGACTTGAGTTCAGGGTTGTTGGCCATGGCCAGTTCACGCCAGGTTTCGAAGCGATTCGGTTCCAGCGGTGCAATATCGAATTGGCGGGCCAGGGGCGCCAGCGCTTCGATCTGCAGCGGCTGGCCAACAATGGCCTCCAGCTCGCGCAAAGCGCTGTCCTGGGCATCCAGGGACTCGATTTCCTCGGCCTGGGCCAGGCTCAGGCGCGCCTGGGTTTCGAGCACATCGGTGCGCGTGCCTTCACCGCCTTTGAGCAGGCGATCATTGAGTTGCAGACGTTCGGCATAGGCACGCTTCTGCGCACGGCTCAACTCGATGCGCTCCTGGGCCAGCAACGCCTGGCTGTAGGCGCCCAGCACCCGCACCGCCAGTTCCTGGCTCTTGCCGCGAAAGCGCTCATCAGCCATCAGCGCCTGGGCCGTGCCTTGGCGAAAGCGCGCATAGGCTTCGTAATCCAACAGTGGTTGTTGCAAGGTCAGGGTCGAGGCGTAGCTGCGATAGTTACGGTCGCTGGTGACATTGCCGAGCGCGGTGCTCTGGGTCACTTCCGATTCATTGCGCGAATTGTTGTAACTCCAAGACAGGTTCGGCAGCAGGGCCGCCCGCCCGATCACGCGGTTTTCTTCACCGGCTTCACGCTCCTGGATCGCGGCCTGAAAAGTTGGATCATTGCGCAGGGCCAAGTCATAAACGTCCAACAAACCCAAGGCCTGCGCGGCCGATGTACAGCTGAAACAGAGGGTGAACAGCAACGCCTTCATTCTTCCACCAGGGCCATATGGGTGCGGTCCAGCAAGGGCTTGAACAGATAGTTGAGCATCGAGCGCTCGCCCGTCTTGACGAAGGCTTCCACCGGCATGCCCGGGCGGATCTGCACGCCGTCCAGTTGCTGCATGCCTGCCGCACTGACTTGGGCACGCAACGTGTAGTACGGCTCGTCGGTGCGCTCATCGACCTGACGGTCGGCGGACACCAGCGTGACTTCACCCGTCACCCGTGGCGTGGTGGACTGGTTGAACGCCGAAAACATCAATTCCACCGGCAACCCTGGGTGCACCTTGTCGATCATCTGCACCGGCACCCGTGCTTCCACCAGCAGCGGCTCGCCCTGGGGCACGATGTCCATCAGGGCCTGGCCGGGCTTGATCACGCCGCCCTCGGTGTACACCTCCAGCCCCACCACCACGCCGGATGCCGGTGCGCGTACCAGGCTGTTGGCCAGTTCAAACTCAGCCGAGGCCAGGCGATTGCGCAGGTCGTCGCTGCGAGTGCGGGTCTCGGCCAACTGGCCGCGCAAGTCTTTCTGGAAGTCTTCACCGAGCTGGCGGATGCGCAAAAGCAATTCCAGCACCTGGCGCTGCAACTGGCCGATGCGTCCAGCATCCTCGGCGATGGCACCATCGATTTGCGCGTACAGCCGCTCGCTGTCAAGCAGGCGATTGCGTGGGATGTAGCCGTCGCGCGCCAACTCACGCAGGCCCTGCAGTTGTTCATTCAACGCCGCCCGCTGTTGCACTTTGCTTGCCTGGGAATCCCGCGTACCGCGCATTTGCGCCTCAAAGCCGGCGATGGTTTCGCGCAGGCCCGCCTGTTCGGTGGCCAGAGCCTGGGCACGGCTTTCGAACAGCCGGCGTTGCAGACTAAGGGTGGAGGCTGCTTCAGGATCGGCCAGCAGCTCAGGAGCAAACTCGATGGCCGGCAAACCTTCGCTTTCTGCACTCAAGCGCGCTTCGCTGGCCAGGGACGCGAGGTATTGGCTGCGCAGCGACTGCATCTGCCCGCGCAACGGAGTTTCCTTCAAGCGCAACAACACCTGGCCGGCACTGACCCGGTCACCGTCACGCACCTCGATACGCTCGACGATCCCGCCCGCCGGGTGCTGCACCGTCTTGCGATGGCCCGAGACCATGACCTTGCCCGGCACCGCCACGCCCTTGTCCAACGGTGCCAATGCTGCCCAGCCGAGGAACCCGGCAAAGCCCCCGAGCACCAGCCACCAGCCCAGGCGCGAGTATTTCTGGTCATCCAGCGCCAGCACGTTGTGCGGTTGGTCGCTGACTAATGTGGGTTTACTCTGGCTCATGCGTGTTTTCCTTCACCGAGGCGGTAGCTCATGCTCATGGTCGACACCGGCTTACTCGCCAAAGGTTTCTGCCGCGCTTCCAATACCCGCGCCGTCGGGCCGAAGGCCTGCATCTGGCCGTCCTTGAGGATCAACAACTGGTCGGTCAGGCTCAGCACGTTGGGCTTATGGGTAATCAGGACCAGGGTGCGGTGCTGTTGCTTGAGCTGGGCGATGGCTTGCAGTAGCGCCTGCTCGCCCACTTCGTCGAGATTGGCGTTGGGCTCATCCAGCACAATCAGCGCCGGCAGGCCGTACAGCGCACGCGCCAGGGCCACCCGTTGTTTTTGCCCACCCGACAAACCCGCGCCGCCTTCGCCCAGCAGGGTGTCGTAGCCTTGTGGCAGCTGCAGGATCAGCTCATGCACGCCAGCCATTTGCGCCGCAGCGAGGACTTTGTCGGCTTCCACCGTTTCAAAGCGCGCGATGTTTTGCGCGATGCTGCCGGCGAACAACTGGATGTCCTGGGGCAAGTAACCGATATGCGGACCCAGTTGCTGCTTGTCCCACAGAGCCAGGTCGGCGCCATCAAGGCGCACCTTGCCGGCCAGCGGTGCCCAGGCGCCCACCAGCACCCGGGCCAGGGTCGACTTGCCGCAGCCCGACGGTCCGATAACACCGAGTACGTCGCCCGCAGGCAGGCTGAAACCCAGGTTGGCCAGCGCCGGCCGGCGACTGCCAGGGGCACAGGCGCTGATCTGCTCCACGCTCACCTGGCCCTTGGGCACGGGCAGGGCCATGCGTACCGGGCGCGCCGGGTTATCCTGGAGCATCAGTGACAAGCGCTCATAGGCCAGACGCGCCGAACTCCACTGCTTCCACACGCCGATCAACTGGTCGATGGGGCTGAGCACCCGGCCCATCAGGATCGACCCGGCAATCATCATCCCCGGGGTGATGTCGCCGTTGACCGCCAACCAGGCGCCCAAACCCAGTACCAGGGATTGCAGGGCCAGGCGTACGCCCTTGGACCAGGCGGTAACCACGGCAGTCTTTTCACTGGCCAGGTTCTGCTGTACCAGAAATGCCTGGTGTTGGCTGAACCAGCGCCCGCGCAGTGTGGCGAGCATACCCATGGCCTCGATGGTGTCGGCATTGCGCAGGTTGGCCGTGGCCTGCTGACTGGCACTGATCGACAATTGGCTGGCCAGGGCCATCGGCGCCTGGCTGACATGGTGGTTGGCCCACGCCAGCGCTGTCAGCAGCAGCGCACCACCCAGCGCCAGCAGGCCCAGCCAGGGGTGGAACAGAAAGATCACCAACAGGTACACCGGAAACCATGGCGCATCGAAAAAAGCGAACAACGCCTGGCCGGTGGCGAACTGGCGCAAGGTGGTCAGGTCGTGCAGGGCCTGGCCCGCGGCCTGGGTGCCGCCCTTGAGCTGCGCTTCATAGGCGGCGTCGAATACACGCTGGTTCAAGCGCATGTCCATCTGCGTGCCGAGGCGAATCACCACCTGGCTGCGCACCCATTCCAGCGCCCCCATCAAGCCGAACAGGCCGAGGATCATCAGCGTCAGCATCAACAGCGTCATCTGGTTGCCCGAGGCCAGTACCCTGTCATACACCTGCAACATATACAGCGCCGGGGCGAGCATCAGCAGGTTGATCACCGCCGAGAACAGGCCGATGTTGAAGAAGGCACTTTTATAGGCCGTCAGTGCAGCCAGCATCTCATTCGTGCGCTTGGCACCGGGCCGAGTCATGGTGGTTGTTCCATTGAAGAGTCGAGCAAGGGCCCGCCCGGTGCGTTGACGGCACCTGCGGCGTGCCCACAGGATTCGCAAGGCCGATGAAGGCGTGACCCTCCATCGGCTCTTTTGCATCAGGCGGCCATGGCGAAGTCTTGAGGCGCGTCCTGAATGCCGACCAGGCCCACATCGGCTGCGCCGAGCGCAGCCGAGTCCTGATGCGCCACACCGGCCGCGGCCAGTTGATCGAAGGTGGAATTGACCGACAGGCTTGGGTCGATGCCCTTGAGCAAGGTATCGATGGCCGAGGCCAATGCCGAACTGTCACCGCTCATCAGGCCGTACACGATTTTGTGCACCTGGCCGTCACGGCCTTCGGACTGCAGGCTCGACAGGCCCAGGTTGGTGAAGCTGACTTCCTGGTTGGCGATGCTGTAGCCACCACTGCTTGCGCCACCGGCCAGGGTGTCGCCCAGGGTCAGAGCGTCGAGCGAACCCCACAGCGTGTGAGTCGGCGGATTGAACAGGGTGTAATGCAGGCTGCCTTCGGCGACCACGGCGGCATCACTGACACTGCTCGAAACGCCGTATTGAGTGCCGTCGAACGGCCCAGGATTGAAACCACCGGTGTTCACACCCTCTTTGACCGAACCTTCACGGTGGTTGAGATCACCGAAGTAGGCCGACCAATCGCTCAGGTACTGGGCGACGGTGTTAGCGGCGTAGGTCGTGCTGTATGAAATAGAAATGCTCATGCAAAACTCCAAGTCATGGGGTGGTCACTCCGCAGCAAGCCAATGCCTGCTGTGGTTTTGCCCGTCACTGGGCAAAAGCGGTCAGAACTGATATTCAACGGTGCCCTGCAAGGTGCGCCCACGCCCCAGGGTGAAGGCCAGCACATCACCCAGCGGCACCAGGTAGGCGCGGTCGGTGACGTTTTCCATGGCCAGGCGCAGGGTCAACTGATCGGTGGCGCGATAGCTGCCGTACAGGTCGTAGACGGTGTACGGCTTCCAGTCGGCGGGGTAGACGCCGGTTTGCGAAGTGGTCACCCCGGCGCCGCCTTTGACGTAATAACCGGCGCTGTAGCGGGCGCGGACGCCCACATCCAGCTTGCGTTCGAAGAACCGTGCGCCCAGGGTCGCGGTGCCGCGGTCCATGGGCATGTGTTCGGAGGAGCCCAGGATCGCGCTGCAGCCCACGCCGGCATTGGCCGCGTCGTCCGGCACCATCGCGTCCACCGGCGCACGGTTGCCCGGGCGTTTCTGGGTCTTGGTCACGCCGCCGAGCCAGGCGGTCTTGCTACAGAATTTGTTGCTGCCGAGCATGCGCGTGTAGTTGAACTGGCCGTAGGCAAACCCGGCGTCGTAATCGAGCTGGTATTCGAGACCACGAAAACGTGTGGTCTCCAGGTTGTTCACATACGCTGCACTGCCGATATTGACGTTGCCATAACCGGGCGGCTGTACGCCCAGGGCCATATAGGAAAAATCATCGACCCGGGTGTTGAAGTAGGACACCTTCATGCCCACGCGATCCTCGGCGAACAGCAGGTCTTCCCTGAGCACATTGAAGCCCACTTCCCATGCGGTGGATCGCTCCGGCTTGAGGTAGGGGTTGGGCAGAATCGACTCCGAACCACCGCCATGGGGCCGGCCGCTGACCATGGTTTCGGTCACCGCTGGCGGGCGCCAGCCCTTGCCGTAGGTGGCGAACAGTTGCAGCCAATCCACGCCTGGCTTGATCGACAGGCCGAAGGTCGGCGAGAAGCGACCTTCCTCGCGATCCACGTCGTAGTTCACCGGCACGCCGATCTGGCGGGTGGTGCCGATGATGAACGTGCGGGTGTTCAAGCCGGTTTCGCCGCGCAGCCGATAGCGGTCATAACGCAAGCCGGCGTTGAGGTTCAGCCAACCGTCGTAGTCGAAATCCAGGCGCCCGAACACACTGCCCATCGCACGATCACCTTTGGGCGTGATGCTTTCGGCTGCCGAGGCCTTCACCGCAGAGCCAGCTTCCACGGCCTGATTGGAATCCGGCCGTACCTTGTCGTAGAAAAACTCCAGCCCATAGTTGGCCTTGAGTGCGGCCAGTTCCGTCAGGGCAAAGGTCGAAATGTTCTGCGCCTGCAAGCCGTAGGTATTGGTTTGATAGGTGACGTCGTAAGCCTTGTTGATACCCCGGGCCAGGGTGGATTGCTCATTGCGGGTGTCCACGTAGTAGAGCTTGGCCTTGAAGTCGATCAGCGGGTTGTCCGGCGCATAGCTGTAATCCAGCGCAACGTTCTGTGCCCTGACGTCGCTGCTGCCGAGCTTTTCCCATAACTGCGCCTTTTCGGCGGTCATCATGTTGACGTCGTCGTAGTCGACGTCGGTGGCCAGGTAACTCAGTTGCAAACGCTGCTCAGACGGCAGGTTCAGCCCCAGCTTGAGCAGGCGCGAACGCATCACCGAACCCGAATAGGCCACGGTGGTGTTCTTGATGCGCTCTTCACTGGCCGGCATGAACGCCGCGCCGGTACGCAACTCGCCAATGCTGCCCTTGGTGCCAGGGTTGTAATCGCCCAGGTGACGCTCACTGGCGGCCACCAGCATGTCCCACACATCGGTGCCCACGGCAAACGCCGAGCTGCCGATGAAATGGGTACCGTTGCTGCGCCCGCCCAACCCTGAGGTGAGGCGAATGCGCCCGCCGATTTCCTTGCCGCCCTTGAGCAAGTCAGCGGCCTCCACCGTACGAAAGTTGGCCACCCCGCCAATCACGCCCGCACCGCCCTGGGTGGAGGTCGCGCCCTTTTCGATCACGACTTCGGACAACAATTCCGGGTCGACATACAACGTGCCATTGCGTTGCTGGTGACCGCTCTGCTGGTAATTCTGGCGCATGCCATCGACAGACATATTGACCCGGCCATAGTCCTGGATACCGCGGATATTCACGGACAGCCCTGGGTCTTGCTGGCTGACGGCGGAGTAGACCCCAGGCGCCTCCTCAAGCATCTCGGCGGCATGCCGGGGCGGGTTGCGGTCCAGCTGTTCGCGCCCGACCACGCTGACCGAGCGCGGGGTTGAATACACCCAGTCCTGCTTATGCAGGCCGGTGACTGTAGTGGTCGCCAAGGCCAGGGCACCGGCCTGTTGCTCAACCCGGTTCAAGGTGACCTGGCGCTCCCCGGTAAAGCGGTATTCAACCGGCGCGGCACCCAGCAGGCGGCCAAGCCCTTCCTGCACGCCAAAGCTACCCTTGAGCGCGGTGCTGCTCAGGCCTTGCAGGCGTTGACTGTCGAACAGCACTTGCAGCCCGGCCTGGTCGGCGAAAGCCAACACCGCACTGCCGAGGGATTGCGCAGGGATATCGAACCGCAGCACCGCGGATTGGGCGGTACCGGCCGCAGGTTCCACGGCATGGACCGGCGCGGCGACGGCCAACACCCCCAGGTGAATGGCCAGGGCCAACCGACTGCCGGTGATACGCCCCTTGGTGAGTGCTGACATGTGTGTGATCCCTGCGCTGAGCGTTTTTTGTTTATGCGAATGCTTCTCACCTAGCAAGACGTGCGAGGCGCGGGAAGTCAGTAATATTTTTTTGCAGAAGCGAGCTCGCTCGCGAAGAACGGCAACGAAAACGCGGTGCCCTCGGCTTTTTCGCGAGCAAGCTCGCTCCTACAAGGGCAGCAGGTTTCTAACGGGAGAGGGTCAATAGATCAGGCTGAGGCCGGCCAGATCCAGGCGTTGCACTTGGAGCTCCCGGGTCAAGGTGCCAAGGGCGGTGTCGAGCATGTCGAGGCGGAATACCCCGCTGACTTCACGCTCGCCCAGCGCCGGGTTGGTCAATACCACACGCCCGGGGCGGTAACGGTTGAGTTGCTCGATAACCTTGGCCAACGGCTGCCGATCGAAGATCAACATACCGCGCCGCCAACTGGTGGCGCGATCAACATCAAGCTGATCAAGGCTGAGCACACCATCCTTGGGGCTGTAACGCGCAGCCTGGCCTTGCTCGAGGATACGCTTGGCCGTGCCATTTTCTGGCGAAGCCTGCACAGACACCTCGACGCTGTGCTGCAACACGCCGACCCAGGCTTGGCTGTCGCCCTCGCGCTCGACCACAAACCGCGTGCCCAATGCCCGGGTCTGGCCCGCGGCGCTGTGCACCACGAAGGGCCGGGTCTCTTCGCCCGCCATTGGCGCCACGTCAAATACCGCTGAGCCCTGGAGCAGGCTGATGCCCCGCTGTACCCCATCGAAGTCCAGGCGAATAGCACTGGCGGAATCCAGCTCCACCGTACTGCCGTCAGCCAGGTGCACCGTGCGCACTTCACCTTTGCCCGTGACATAGTCAGCCTGCATGCGCAGCAACACATCCGGCCCGCGCACCCACCCGACACCCACTACCACTGCGACCAGCGCCGCGGCGGCCACACGCTGCCACGGCCTTCGGCGCGTGGAGCGGCGTACCGGTGAAACCGCTGTCGGCGGCCGCTGACGGTATACAGATTCGTCCTTGTGCACCTCGCCCAGCGCCGCCCAAGTCTGCTCGGCAAAGCGCAAGGCCGCTTCGTGACGACTGTCGCGGGCGATCCATTGGCGCAACTCGGCCTGTTCCTGTTCGCTCAAGGCACCGGCGTGCAGGCGCACCGCCCACTCGGCCGCCTCCTCGGTAATGCTGTGCTGTTGCGGACCTTGGCTATTCACGTGTGAATCTCGAATTTTCGTTATATAGACGCTGTGACGCCTGGCCTGGCATTTTTCGGTAATTCATTCGTCGGATGGCTTCACCTCGCCTTCCTGCAGGCGCTGCATCACATACGCCAGGGCCTTGGCCAGGTGCTTTTGCACGGAACTGTCGCTGATGTCCAGGTGCTGGGCGACCTGGGCGTGGGTCATGCCTTCGATACGGTTCAAGCGGAAAATCTGCTGGGTGCGCTCCGGCAACTCTGCCAGTGCCTGCTTCAATGCCTGTCGCTGTTGCTGCGCCATTGCCTGAGCCTCCAACCCGGCCACGTCATCTTCAATCTCGGCCAGCGCCTCGTGGGGCACGGTGTCAGTCTTGCGCCGTGCTTCCTGGCGAATATGGTCGATCAGCAGATTGCTCGCCGTTCGATAGAGATAGCCTTGGGAGTTGTCGATGCGCTCGCTGGCAGGCTTTTGCGCCAGGCGCAGGAAGCTCTCCTGCACCAGGTCAGCGGCTAATTGCGGGTCCCGTACCTTGCGGGCCAGATACCCGCGCAGCGTATCGGCATGCTTGAGAAACAAGCCCTTGAGATCCACGTCCGACAAACCGACTCCCTGGAATGTTAAGGAAACAGGCGAGCATCTTAAGCGTTGTCGAGAATGATTTTCAATTGATATCTAATCTGATTGCCATGTGCCGTAGCATTGATTAACGGTTCGATAATCGAACGGAACCGCTGCCGACAATTGACCAAATTAACCATCCAGTACATTTTGTCTCCACAACCAATAAGAAACTGTGGAGAACCCTCTATGCCGCCCATCGTGCTGGTGCTCAACGGCCCCAACCTCAATCTGCTTGGCACCCGCGAGCCCGCTACTTATGGCCACGAAACCCTGGCCGACATCGCCGCCCTGTGTGGTCGCAGCGCGGACAAGCTCGGGCTGAAAATCGAGTTTCGTCAGACCAACCATGAGGGCGAACTGCTCGACTGGATCCACGGTGCCCGCGCCCGCTGCGCTGGTATCGTGATCAACCCGGCAGCCTGGACCCACACCTCGGTCGCGATCCGCGATGCACTGGTGGCCAGTGAAGTGCCAGTGATCGAAGTGCATTTATCCAACGTGCATGCCCGCGAGGCTTTTCGTCATCACTCGTTTGTATCCCCTATCGCCCAAGCGGTGATGGCCGGGTTTGGCAGCCACGGCTACCACCTGGCCCTGGAGCATTTCAGCCATACGCTGAAGGGACGCGCTTGATGAAAACACGCATTCTCGCCGGCCTGATCGGTGCCGGTATCCAGGCCTCCCGCACCCCGGCCTTGCATGAAGAGGAAGGCGACGCCCAGGGCTTGCGCTACCTGTATCGACTGATCGACCTTGAGCCGCTGCGACTGGACCTCAATGCCCTGCCCGACCTGCTGCGGGCCGCCGAATTGATGCACTTCAACGGGCTGAACATTACCTACCCGTGCAAGCAGGCGATCCTACCGTTGCTCGATGACTTATCCGACGAAGCCAGAGGCATTGGAGCAGTCAACACGGTGGTGTTCAAGGACGGTAAACGGATCGGCCACAATACCGACTGCCTGGGGTTCGCTGAAGGGTTTCGCCGCAACTTGCATGACGTCGCCCGTCGGCACGTGGTGCAGATGGGTGCCGGTGGCGCAGGGGCAGCGGTGAGCCATGCGCTGCTGGCAGAAGGCGTTGAGCACCTGAGCATTTTCGACGTGGACGTCTCCCGCGCCCGCGACCTTGTGGATAACCTTACGCAGCGTTTCGGCCCCGGTCGCGCCCAGGTCGGCACTCATCTGGAAAATGCGATGGCCGAGGCTGATGGGTTAGTGAATACCACGCCGATGGGCATGACCAAGCTGCCCGGGACACCGGTGCCAGCTGCGTTGTTGCGTACAGAACTGTGGGTCGCGGAAATCGTATATTTCCCACTGGAAACCGAGTTGCTACGCGATGCCCGCGCCTTGGGTTGCCGTACCCTGGATGGCGGCAATATGGCGGTGTTTCAGGCGGTGAAGGCGTTTGAGTTGTTCTGTGATCAAGTGCCAGACGCCGATCGAATGCTGGCGCACTTCCAGAGCATGAATGGCTGACTGCCGAAACAGAGTTCAAATGTGGGAGGGGGCTTGCTCCCGATTGCGGTGTATCAGTCAGCACATGCTTGGCTGACAGACCGCTATCGGGAGCAAGCCCCCTCCCACATTGGTCCTGCGCTGAACTCAGGCCTGCAGGTAGCGCAACACCGACTCGCAAATCATCTCCCGATGCCGCTGCTTGATCGCCTCGTCCGAAAGTTCGATCTGGAAGATCTCACTGAAGGTATGCCGGTTGGATACCCGGTAAAAGCTGAACGAGTTGATCAGCAGGTGCACGTCCAACGGCTCGAGCCCTTCACGAAACAACCCCAATTGGGCGCCACGGCGCAAGGTCTCACCCAGCCCCTCAAGGATCTTGCTGTTCATCGCCTTGATGGTGTTGGTGCGTTTGACGTACTCGGCGTTGTGGATATTTTCGATGCTGACGATGCGCACGAAATCTACGTTCTGGTCGTGGTGATCGAAGGTGAATTCCACCAGCCGGCGAATCGCCTCACGCGGTTCCAAGGCGGTGAGGTTCATGCGGGTCTCGGTGTTGCGGATATCGCCGTAGAGCTTCTCCAGCACCTCGACGTACAACTGCTCCTTGCTGCCGAAGTAGTAATAGATCATACGCTTGGAGGTATGGATACGCTCGGCGATGGCGTCCACCCGGGCGCCGGCCAGACCCTGCTGAACAAACTCGACAATGGCTTCCTGGAGAATATTCTCGCGGGTCTTTTCCGGGTTGTTCTTACGACTCTTACGCGGTGCGTCTGACACCGCGGGAAGATCGGGACTCGAGGTCATGGGGCGCTCACAGCCATTGTTGTGCAGGCGCTGATTATGGGCCGCGGCGCTCGCCGAAGGAAGCACTCGGCCGGCAGTTATAAACGCGCCTGACGCACCGCACCGCTGCGTGACTTGGCCATCGCGGCCAAACGCACTGCCACGTTGGCTGCGCCATAGCCGGCATAGCCGTTCTTGCGCTGGATGATCTCGAAGAAAAACCGCCCTTCGAACGGTTCGGTGTACACGTGAAACAACTCACCGCCCTGTGCGTCACGGTCGTACAGCACGTTGTAGTACGCCAACTCGCTAAGAAACTCATCGTCAAAATCGAAGCGTGCTGCCAAGTCGTCATAATAGTTGAGCGGAATGTCCAGCAACGGCACCCCGGCCTCCTTCGCCCGACGCACCTCGGCGAAAATATCCGCGCAATCGAAGGCGATGTGATGCACCCCCGAACCACGATAGCTGGAGAGTGCGTGGGAAATCGCGGTGTTGCGGTTTTCGGAAATATTCAACGGCAGGCGGATTGAGCTGCAACGGCTGCGCAACGCACGGCTTTTCACCAGGCCGTACGGGTCGGGCAACACCACTTCGTCATCGGCTTCGAAATCCAGCAGGCTCTTGTAGAACAGCACCCAACTGTCGAGGCTGTCGGCCGGCAAGGCCATGGCCATATGGTCGATGCGCAGCAAGCCGCCGCTGGCGACAGAGGCCGGTTGCAGGTTGAAATCAGTGTCGTACAGCCCGCCTTCACTGGGGTCGACCAGGTAAATCAGGCTGCCATCCGGCGCACGTACCGCCGCCAGCTCCAACTCATTGGGCCCGACCAGGCCGCGATACGGCTGGCCCTTGTAGGCCACCGCTCGCTCCAGGGCCTTGGCGCTGTCCTTGACCCGAATCGCGGTGGCGCACAGCGATGGGCCATGGGCCTCGAAAAAGTTGTGGGCGAAAGAATAGGGTTCGCAGTTGAGGATCAGGTTGATGTCACCCTGGCGCAACAGGCTCACGTTCTTCGAGCGATGCTGACCGGCCTTGGCGAAACCCAGGCGCTCCAGCCAGTGAGTCAGTTTGGCGCCGAGGCTTTCATCCACGGCAAATTCAAGAAACTCGATACCGTCGTATTCGCTGGCCGCCGGGGTTTCAAACAGGATGTCCACGGGCGCAGCGGGGCCTTGTTCAGCCAGGCGTTGGCGGGTTTTTTCTTCCAGGTATAACAGTGAACGCAAGCCATCCGCCGCATTCGCCCGGGTCGGCGCGGCGCGGAAGCCATCGTTGAAAATCTCCAGGGACAATGGCCCGGTGTAGCCGCTCTGGATAATCGGTGCCAGAAAACCGGCCAGGTCAAATTCGCCCTGGCCCGGGAAGCAACGGAAGTGCCGGCTCCACTCCAGCACATCCATGGCCAGGATCGGCGCGTCAGCCATTTGCACAAAAAAGATCTTGTCGCCCGGGATCTGGGCGATGCCGCTCGGGTCACCCTTGAGCGACAGGGTGTGAAAACTATCGAGCAACACACCAAGGCTTGGGTGGTCGACCTGGCGCACCAGGTTCCATACCTGCTGCCAGGTGTTCACATGCCTGCCCCAGGCCAACGCTTCATAGCCGATGCGCAGGCCACGCTTGCCGGCGTGTTCGGCCAGCAGGCCCAGGTCATCGAGCAAAATATTTTCGTCGCCCACGCAATCGGCCGAAGCATTACTGCACACCAGCACCAGGTCGGTGCCCAGTTCCTGCATCAGGTCAAACTTGCGCTCGGCGCGCTCCAGGTTGCGCGCCAGGCGGTCGCGGCGGCAGCCTTCAAAATCGCGGAACGGCTGGAACAGGGTGATGGCGATGCCGAGGTCTGCACACATCTGCCTAACTTCGCGAGGGCTGCCGTCGTAATACAACAAATCGTTCTCAAAGATCTCCACCCCATCAAACCCGGCGGCGGCAATGGCTTCGAGCTTTTCCGGCAAGGTGCCGCTCAAGGAAACAGTGGCGATGGAACGTTGCATGGATGACTCCCGGCAGTTGTTATTTGTGGCAAATTATTCGCCCCCAGCCTACACCCAGCAATTAAAATGTACGAACCGGTTAGTTTTTGGTGCGATTATCGAACACTATGCCCCTTTGGCGAATTGACGACTTTTTAACCACTGCGCACCATCGACCGGGCAACTCGTTCAAGTAACAAGACCCAGAACACACCATAAAAATTTCAAAAAACGGGTACGACCTCATGCCTCTGCAAAACCCAACCCTGGCCGCACGCCCGGGTAACCCGCACGCCGGCATCGGCGACAAGATCCGCGGCGCCCTGGCCGTAGGTAAAACGCGCTGGGGCATGTTGGCCCTGGTGTTCTTCGCCACTACTCTGAACTACATCGACCGCGCCGCCCTCGGCGTCATGCAGCCGATCCTCGCCAAGGAAATGAGCTGGACGGCGATGGACTACGCCAACATCAACTTCTGGTTCCAGGTCGGCTACGCCATCGGCTTTGTGCTGCAAGGCCGCTTGATCGACCGGGTCGGCGTCAAGCGCGTGTTCTTCTGCGCCGTGCTGTTGTGGAGCCTGGCCACGGGCGCCCACGGCCTGGCCACCTCGGCGGTGGGCTTTATGGTCTGCCGCTTTATCCTCGGGCTGACCGAAGCCGCCAACTATCCGGCCTGCGTCAAGACCACCCGCCTGTGGTTCCCCGCTGGCGAGCGTGCGGTTGCCACCGGTATCTTCAACGCTGGCACCAATGTCGGCGCAATGATGACGCCAATGCTGCTGCCGCTGATCCTGCACGTGTGGGGCTGGCAGGCGGCGTTCTTGTGCATGGCGGCGCTCGGAGGCATCTGGCTGTTGTTCTGGGGTTTGAAATACTACAACCCGGAAGACCACCCCACCGTAAAACAATCCGAATTGGACTACGTGCAACAGGAAGTCGAGCCAGAACAGCCGCGCGTGCCGTTCAGCCGCATCCTGCGCATGCGTGGTACCTGGGCCTTCGCTCTTGCCTACTCGCTGACCGCACCAGTGTTCTGGTTCTACCTGTACTGGCTGCCGCCGTTCTTGAACCAGCAATACAACCTGGGCATCAACGTGACGCAGATGGGCATACCCCTGATCATCATCTATCTGACTGCCGACTTCGGTAGCGTGGGGGGTGGGATCCTATCGTCATTCCTGATCGGCCGAGGAATGAACTCGATCAAGGCCCGCCTGCTGTCGATGCTGCTGTTTGCCTGCTGCATTGTCGGCGTGGTCATGGCGGCCGGTTCCAGCCAGCTGTGGGTCGCGGTGTTCGCCATCTCCCTGGCCATCGGCGCGCACCAGGCCTGGACCGCCAACATCTGGAGCCTGGTGATGGACTACACGCCCAAGCACATGATGAGCACGGTGTTCGGTTTCGGTGGGATGTGCGCGGCCATTGGCGGCATGTTCATGACCCAGATCGTCGGTCACATCCTCACGGTGACCAATAACAACTACACCGTGCTGTTCACCCTGATCCCGGCGATGTACTTCATCGCGCTGGTGTGGATGTACTTCATGGCGCCGCGCAAGATTCCGACGGTAGACGTCTGATCAACGCCGCCGCTGCTGCCAGGCAGCGGCCAACCCGCTCATGCAGATCACCCCGATGCCGACCACCGTGGTCGTATCGGGGGTATGACTGAACACCAGCCAGCCCAACAACCCCGCGAACACGATCTGGCAATAGCCGAACGGCGCCAGCAAGGCCGGTGCCGCGAAGCGGAAGGCCTGGGTCAGCATCAGGTGCGCCGTCATCCCGCAGGTCCCCAGCGCCAGCATCAATACAGCATGCCACAGGCTCGGCACCTGCCAGAAGAACGGCACCATGGCACTCATCACCAAGGTGTTGCACAGCCCGGCGAAGAAGTTGCTGGTGGTGGGCGTGTCGAACTTACTGAGGATGCGCGTAAGCAGTTGGTAGAAGCAGAAGAACATCGCCGAACACAAGGGCAACAGCACCGCTGGCGTGAACAGTTCCCCGCCCGGGTGGATGATCACCAGCACCCCGACGAACCCGCAGATCACTGCCAGCCATTGGCCACGCGTCACGTGCTCGCCGAGCAGCGGCACCGACAGCGCCGTCACCAGGATCGGCGCGAGAAAGTTGACCGCCGTGGCTTCCGCCAACGGGATGTAGTGCAGCGCCGCGGTGAAAAACAAGCTGGTGCCCAACAGGCACAAGGCACGCACCACCTGCATGCCCGGCCGCTTGCTGCGCAGTACGCGCAAGCCCGACTGCGGCAGGAAGATCCCGGCCATCAGCAAGGTGTGCACCAGGTAGCGCGCCCACACCACCATCACGATGGGGTAGAACCCGGCCAGGTATTTGGACAAGGCGTCATGGCTGGAGAACAGAAACGTCGCCAGCACAATCAGCAGAATGCCTTTGAAGGGATGGTTGACGCCGGAAAGCGGGGTACTGACAGTCATGGAATTCTCTTGCGTGGCGAGTTCAACGCGGTAGCACTCAACCGAGTAATCTAGCAGCCGGGCATGGGTCTGCCCCAAGAGCATAACCAAACAGTGGGCGAACAGCGCACTAAATCACCGCAATCGAGTCCAACCCTGCACGCGCGCCCCGGCGTTGCACACTTTTTAATCAAGGCCTTGCCGCTATGAAAAAAATCTTCTTTGTTCTGTCTGCTGTCGCCCTGCTTACCGCCTGCGATAAAGCCAAGGAAGCGCCCAAACCTGCGCCACCCTCTGTACAGGCGACCCTGGTGCCGGAAACGCCCCCGACCGATCAATGGGTCGGCAAGTGGATCGGCGTCGAAGGCTTGAACCTGACCATTGCCAAGGACGACAGCGTTGGCCGCGGTCACTACCTGCTCACCATGCAATACGGCCTCGATGCCGATGCCTCCGGCACCTTCAAAGGTGAAGCCGCCGAAGACGGTATCGCCTTCACCCGCCCCGACGGCCCACACCTGTTGCGCGCTGGCGACGGTGCTGCCACCGGCCTGAAATGGCTGGCGGATAAAAAAGACTGCCTGATCGTCGCCACCGGTGAAGGCTATTGCCGTTAATACCGACCATAATCACTCACGGTTAGCACACAGAGGATTGCTCCCATGCTATGGAAAAAAGGCCGACGCAGCGACAACGTGGTGGATGCCCGCGATGACAGTGGTGGTGGCGGTGGCGGCATGCGCTTTGGCGGCGGCAAGGGCCTGAGCCTGACGGCCATCGTGCTGATCGTAGGCATTGGCTGGTTGACCGGCCAGGACCCGATGCAGATCCTCGGCCAGTTGAGCGGCCAGATGGAACAGGCGCCGTCGGTCAGCACCCAGCCGCGCCAGGCGCCGCCTGCCAATGACCAGCAGGCCGATTTCGTGCGGGCCGTGCTGGGCGACACCGAAGACACCTGGAGCCAGGTGTTCCAGGAAAACGGCCTGGCCTACAAGAACCCGAAGCTGATCCTGTTCCGTGGCCGGGTGAACTCCGCTTGCGGTGGCGCCACCTCCGCCAGCGGCCCGTTCTATTGCCCGGCTGACCAACAGGTGTACCTGGACCTGGATTTCTTCCGGGAAATGTCCCAGCGCTTTCAGGCCTCCGGCGAGTTCGCCCAGGCTTATGTGATCGCCCACGAAGTCGGGCATCACGTGCAAACGTTGCTGGGTATCTCATCCAAGATCCAGGCCGCACGCCAGCAAGGTCGACAGATGCAAGGCGATGGCGGCCTGCTGGTCCGCCAGGAACTGCAAGCCGACTGCTTTGCCGGGGTGTGGGCCAACCGCGCACAGAAACGGCTTAACTGGCTGGAACCGGGTGATATCGAAGCGGCACTGAACGCCGCCAACGCCATTGGCGATGACCGTTTGCAGCAACAGGGCCAAGGGCGCGTAGTGCCGGACTCGTTTACCCACGGCACCTCGGCCCAGCGCGTGCGCTGGTTCAAGACCGGCTTCGCCCAGGGCCAGATCTCTCAATGCGACACCTTTACCGCCAAGAGCCTCTGAATGAATAGGCGATTTGGGTTAGTGCTGGGGTTGCTGGCCAGCTGGTCCACCGCCACTTGGGCTGTCGAAAAAGCCCATGGCGTCAAGGTGGTCAGCCCTGATCGTTTTCACCTGGAGGCCGGCGACCTCAGTGTCGGCGTGAGCCAGGACTGGCGCCAGCCGTTGCCCAAGATAACGCGCGCGCTGATCATCGTGCATGGGCGCCTGCGCAATGCGCAGACCTATCTGCACAGTGGCGAAAGTGCCGCCGCACATGCCGGGGTTGGTGCAAGCACGTTGGTGATTGCGCCGCAATTTCTCAACCAGTCGGATGTGAAGGGCAACCACCTGAATAACCAGGTACTGCGCTGGCAGGGCAACGACTGGATGGCTGGAGAACCTTCCACTGGCCCTGGCCATCTCAGCGCCTATGGCGCCCTCGACCAGATCATCAAGCAACTGGGCAATCGCAAGTTGTTCCCGGCGTTGAAAGAGATCGTGGTCGCCGGCCATTCCGGCGGTGGCCAGGTGGTACAGCGCTTCGCCCTCACCGGCCATGACCACCCGTTGCTGCAAACCGAAGGCATCAGCCTGCGGTATGTGGTGGCCAACCCCTCCTCCTACGCCTACTTCAGCCCGCAGCGGCCGGTGACGTTCGATGTCACCCGCTGCCCAGGTTTCAACGACTGGAAATACGGCATGCAAAACCTGCCGGCCTACGTCGGTCAGCAAGGCGCACAGCAATTGGAACAAGCCTACGTCTCACGCGATATCACCTACCTGCTGGGCCAACAAGACACCGACCCCAACCACCCGGCGTTGGATAAAGGCTGCGAGGCCGAGACCCAGGGCGCGTACCGACTGATTCGTGGGCATAACTACTTTGACTACCTCAGGCAGCGTCATCCGCAACTGACTCACAAGCTGGTGGAAGTGCCGGGGGTGGGGCATGACGGGGATAAGATGTTTACCTCGCCAGAGGGAGAGAAGGTGTTGTTTTCCCAATAATCACTGAATAAACCCACATTTGATCTCTATTTTCTGGATTGCAACATCTGGAGTAATACCGAGCAATCCTTGGCATGCCAATCCGCCAACTCCGGCCATGGGTTCTCCGGCAGGTTCACCAACACGGTCTTCGTCCCCGCTGCTCGGCCACAGTCCAAGTCAAAACGATAATCCCCGACCATCACCATCTCGCTCGGCGCTACCTTCCACGCCGCTGCCAACTTCAACAAACCATCCGGATCAGGTTTGTGCGGCGCATCATCACGCCCCAGCACATCCTCGATGGCAAAGCAGTCCGCCAGGCCGATGGCTTCCAAGGTGATATGGGCCAACTCGCGCGCATTGCGGGTCAGGATACCCAGGCGATAACCGCGCCCGGCCAACTCACGCACAAGTTCCACAGCGCCTTGTGCCGCGACCGAACCGAGTGCCAGCTCGCGCTCGTGCTCCAGTAACCAGGCATGCTTGGCCGAAGCGACCGGCGCCGGCAAGGTCGCCAGGTGCGTGAGGATGTCGTCCTCAGGCGGAATATCCAACGCCACGCGAATGGCAGCAAAATCATGCACGGCCACCGTGAGGGTGCCGTCCATGTCGAACACCCAGTGCTTAACGTCCGACAGGCTCATGCCCAGTCCTTGCGATGACGGATCAAACCTTCCTGGGTTACCGAGGCCACCAGTTGCCCAGCGCGGTTGTACACGCTGCCACGGGAAAAGCCCCGGGAGTTGCCGGCCCACGGGCTATCCATGGCATACAGCAACCAGTCATCGGCGCGCAGGTCAGCGTGAAACCACAGCGCGTGGTCGAGACTGGCGACCTGCATGTCTTTCTGCCACACAGTCTTGCCATGGGGCAGCAACGAGGTGGTCAACAGGCCGAAGTCCGAGGCGTAGGCCAGCAGGTACTTATGCAGCGCCGGCGAGTCCGCCAGGGCGCCGTCGGCACGAAACCACACGTACTTGACCGGGTCAGACGGCTGCGGGTTGAACGGGTCTTTTTCGGTGACCGGGCGCACTTCGATGGGCTTGGGGCACAGCAACTTGTCGCGCATATGCTCGGGGATCAGGTGCGCACGTTGCTTGGTCAGCTCCAGCTCCGAGGGCAGGTTTTCCGGGCCGACCACCACCGGCATGGTGGTCTGGTGATCGAAGCCTTGTTCGTCGTACTGGAACGAGGTGGTGCACGTAAAGATCGGGTTGCCCTTCTGGATCGCCGTTACCCGCCGAGTGCTGAAACTGCCGCCGTCGCGTACGCGGTCCACCGAATACACCACTGGCAAGGCTGCATCGCCAGGGCGCAGGAAATAACCGTGCAGGGAATGCACATGCCGCGCCTCTTCTACCGTCTGGCTGGCCGCCGACAACGACTGGCCGAGCACCTGGCCGCCGAACAACTGGCGAAAGCCCAGGTCCTGGCTGCGACCGCGAAAGAGGTTTTCCTCGATCGGCTCCAGGGTCAGCAAGTCCACCAGATCTTCCAATACTTGGCTCATAGAGCAACTCCTGCAATCAATAGGGCATTCCGGGCTGCTTATCCATGCAGCGTGTCCAACCATTGGGCGCGGGTGATGCGGTACAAAACATGAGGGCGCAGCGGGTCATCGGCTGCGACCTTGGGGTGTTCAAAATCTGCCTGCGGATCGTAATGCATACCGATGGCCTGCATGACTTTTTGTGAGGGCAGATTGGCTTGCGTGGTGAAGGCCACAATCTCATCCAGTTGCAAGCGGTCAAAGCCGCAACGCAACGCGGTCCATGCAGCTTCACTGGCGTAGCCCAGGCCCCAGTGTTCGCGGGCCAGGCGCCAGCCGATTTCCACCGCGGGGGTAAAGCCGGCTTCGAAGCTGACATTTTGCAGGCCTGTCAGGCCGATAAATTCACCCGTATCCTTGCGCTGCAACGCCCAAAAACCGAAGCCGTATTCCGCAAAATGCCCGCGAATGCGGCCGATCAATGCGGCGCTTTCCAAATGGCTCAACCTGGCCGGAAAATAGCGCATCACTTGCGGGTCGGCGCACATGCGCGCAAAGTCCGGCAGGTCGCTGTCGCGCCACTGGCGCATCAACAGGCGTGCACTTTCCAATTGCAATATCGGCTCCATGGGTCCCCCTCCCTTGCCATGTGCGTGAGTGTACAGCGCTGTTAAGATCCTTCGCAGGTTCCCGTCAGAAAATCCCATGCCTTTGCCATTGATCTACCACGAAGACTACAGCCCTGAGTTCCCGGCAGACCACCGGTTCCCCATGGACAAGTTTCGCCTGCTGCGCGACCACCTGGTGGATACTGGCCTTACTGAGGACAGCCATCTTCTGCGCCCGCAGCTTTGCCCAGCGGACATCCTCGCGCTGGCCCATGAACCTGGGTATATCGAACGCTACATGAGCGGCCAATTGGCCCGCGAAGATCAACGCCGCCTCGGCCTGCCCTGGAGCGAAGCCCTCGCGCGGCGCACCGTGCGTGCGGTTGGCGGCTCGATATTGGCTGCAGAGCAGGCCCTTGAACATGGCCTGGCCTGCCATTTGGCCGGCGGCACCCATCACGCCCACTACGATTACCCTGCGGGCTTCTGCATCTTCAATGACTTGGCAGTGATCAGCCATTACCTGCTGGCCAGCGGTCGGGTCAATCGCGTGCTGATCTTCGATTGCGACGTGCACCAGGGCGACGGCACCGCACGCATCCTCCACGACACGCCGGACGCCATCACCGTATCGCTGCACTGCGAAAAGAACTTCCCGGCGCGCAAGGCCCAGAGCGACTGGGACATCCCGTTGCCTATGGGCATGGGCGATGCCGACTACCTCAAAGTGGTGGACGATACGCTCAACTACCTGCTGCCGCTCTACCAGCCCGACCTGGTGCTATACGACGCTGGCGTGGATGTGCACAAGGATGACGCCCTCGGTTACCTCAAGCTGACGGATGAAGGTGTCGCCGCCCGCGATGAAAGCGTGATGCGCCACTGTCTGGGCCGTGACATTCCAGTGATGGGCGTAATCGGCGGCGGCTATAGCAAGGACCGCCCAGCCCTGGCTCGCCGCCACGGCATCCTGCATCACAGCGCCCAGCGGGTATGGACGTCATCAGGTTGTCACTGAACCGTAAGCGTTACCCACAATGGCTGTGGAATGGCCTGTGGATAACTTGAGCGTAAGCACCTGCAAGGTAGTAGCCGTATAGCCTGTAGGAAAGTGTACGTTTTTTGATCAGGCAGCTGCGCCGTCGTCGGGTAGAATGCTTGGCCTATTCAAGCGACCGTAGCCCTGCCATGCCCAAGACCTCTTCTCAACATGTCACCATTATCGGCGGTGGCCCTGCCGGGCTGATGGCCGCCGAAGTCTTGAGCCAGGCAGGCGTGGGTGTGGATCTGTACGACGGCATGCCCTCGGTGGGGCGCAAATTCCTGCTGGCGGGCGTGGGCGGGATGAACATTACCCACTCCGAGGACTATCCGGCGTTTGTCTCCCGCTACGCCGAACGCGCGCCGCATATGGCGCCGTTGCTGCGGGCGTTCGGGGCCCAAGCGTTGTGCGAATGGATTCATGGCCTGGGCATCGAAACTTTTATCGGCACTTCCGGGCGTGTGTTTCCTACCGACATGAAAGCCGCTCCCCTTCTGCGAGCCTGGCTTAAACGCCTGCGCGATCAAGGCGTGGTTATCCACACGCGCCATCGTTGGCTAGGCTGGAATGCCGAAGGCGGTTTACTTATCCACAGCCCGGACGGCGACAAAGTTGTCCACAGCGATGCGGTGTTGCTGGCCTTGGGCGGAGGCAGTTGGTCGCGTCTGGGTTCTGATGGTGCCTGGCTCAAGCTGCTGGAAGATAAAGGCGTGCCCTATGTGCGCTTGCAACCGAGCAACTGCGGTTTCGACGTGTCGACCTGGAGTGAGTTGCTGGTCAGCAAATTTGCTGGTGCGCCCTTGAAAAACGTCGCCATTGGCCTGGCCGATGACCCGCCTCGGCTGGGTGAATGCGTGATCACCGCCACCGGCATCGAAGGCAGTTTGATTTACGCGTTGTCGGCGCCCATTCGTGAAGCGATCAATCGCAACGGTTCGGCCACGGTGCATATCGACCTGCTGCCGAGCAAGCCGCTGGACAAGGTGCAGGCGGCATTGGCCAAGCCACGGGGCTCGCGGTCGATGAGCAAACATTTGCACAGTCAGTTGGGCTTGGACGGGGTCAAGGCGGCGCTGTTGCGCGAGTTGGCGCCGACTGAACATTTCAATGATCCGGCGCAATTGGCTGTGGATATCAAGGCGCTGCCGCTGACGTTAGTGAAGACGCGACCAATGGATGAAGCGATCAGCACCGCTGGCGGCGTGCCCTTTGAAGCATTGGATGAACGACTGATGCTCAAGCAAGTGCCTGGCGTGTTTTGTGCGGGGGAAATGCTCGATTGGGAAGCGCCGACCGGTGGGTATTTATTAACGGGGTGTTTTGCCAGTGGGCATATGAGCGGGCAAGGAATATTGGCATGGCTGAATGCTTCAGGTAACCGAATCTGTTTTTAACTTGAGTTGAAGGATGCTCCTCCTTGAGCCACCTGCTTTGATACTTATAAAAACTGCCTTCTCAGCCCGCCATGAACGTAACGCTGATACCGGCTCTGGCGCTTGGATAAATCGACTGCTATCGGCTGCACAGACCGTTGCAAGACGCGCAGGGAGTTGAGGAGATGCTCATCAACCGGAAGCCGCTCTTCGGCACTCTTATTTGAAACGCGAAACGATGCACCATAGTCCTTCGCTATACTCTCGGGCTCAGGAACATCAAGCTCATCAGGAAGCTCTTGTCGCACATGGTACATTTTAGGGACCTTCTTCAATACGTCATCCTTCCCCTTGCACACACACCAAAAACCTTAATTAGTTGCCCACCCATACTTGTGAAACGAGTAGTTCACGCCAAAGGACTCCTCAATAACTTTAAGTTGCGGCGCGCCTGCACCTAATAACCCCTCAAACTTGCCAAGCATCTCCTCTTGAAGCTTAAAAAGATTATGACCGTCATCATCAAACTCAAGCTCTTTTGACCGTTCCTGATACTCAGCCTTCAATTCTTGATATTTAGCCTGAGCGGCTTTCAAGCTATCGTCAAGAACAGCATCAAGCTGCTGCTCGAGCTCTGGCGATAAATTGTAATTATCCTTCACATAGTTCACATAATCCCTATTGGCCCTATGAGCAGGAAAAAGCCGCCCTGCTTCAGCGTGCTCCATTACCTTTGACGTCAATTCATCAATTTTCTCTTGATTCGCTTTGGCTTTTGCTTCTTTTTCGGCGTCGGACTTTGCTGATTCTACATTGAGAGTATCAACTACAAGCCCCGTTGCCACTAGCGCTGCAAATACAACCGGAAGTACTGGAAATGCCATATTCACCACCTAATTAGAAGTTTATTTTCATACAGCCTTTTTGCCTTTTATATGTGGGAACCAGCGAAAGGCAGTTCCAAGAAAGAAGAAATTACGCGTTACGAAAAGTTTCCGGACAAATCATAAAAAAAATGCCTCAGCCTCAACGAAAGGGCGCGGCGTGCCCTTTGAAGCATTGGATGAACGACTGATGCTCAAGCAAGTGCCTGGCGTGTTTTGTGCGGGGAAATGCTCGATTGGGAAGCGCCGACCGGTGGGTATTTGTTAACGGGGTGCTTTGCCAGTGGGTACATGAGCGGACAGGGAATACTGGCATGGCTGGAGGCGTCAGGTGGCTGAACCTGTATTAACTTGAGTTGAAGGCTCGTCCTTCAGCCACCTGCCTTAATGCTTATAAAAACTGGCTTCTCAGCCTGCCATGAATATGGCGCTGATAACTGGTCTGTCGCCTGGACAGATCATTTTCTATCGACTGCGCGGCGCGTTGCAAGGCTAGCAAGGAGGTGGTGAGTTGCTCCTGCGCTGAAAGTCGCTCTACAACTTTCTTATTTGAAACGCGGTATGAGGTATTGTCGTCCTTCGCTTTGCTGTCGAGCTCAGGCACTTCGAGCTCACTGGGCAACTCTTGCAGTACACCATAAGTTCTACGGATATTCTCCAACACGTACTTCCCCCCTTGGCAGATATGTCTAAAACGCCGAAAACTCTGACAGCCTTCTATGAAAAATCTTTAATTAGTAGCTCAACCATATTTTAGAGCCGCGCAATTTACGTTGAAGCATTTCTCTATAGTTTTAATTTGCTGCACTTAAATAGCTTGGGAATCGGGGTACTTCTGCTCAAACCCTTCCAGTTCCCTTCGTAAAAATTCGTCACCTTCTGGCAGGGCTACCGACAGTGCGTCTATGTAAGTGCGGTGCGCAGCTTCAAGCGCCACGGGTTGATCTTTCAAACTCTCCTGCTCAACTTTGAAGCCGCGACTGAGAGCTAGCCCCTTGTCCTGGCTCTTATATTCAACCTCTTTGATAACCTGATTCAACGGCAAGGTTTCGTGAGAATTTACGCCGACATGATGCTGCTGCAAAGAAGCCAATTCTTTATACAACCTGATTTGGTGCGCATAAGCCTCTGGTTGGGTTTTCTTAATATCGGTCAGCTCTTTCTCCAGCGCGCTGATACGCGCCTCATGACTCCTCTCTGACGCGGCAGCAGTGTCTCTATGCGTTTGTGCTGCGCGCCTCATGTACTGCCCGAAGGTTTCCTCTCCCGGCCTGAAGGATAGCGATGCAAAAGAAGCCGCAAATTCCATATCAATTACCTCCACTCAAAGGCTGCTGATTAACGGTCAGTTTCCTGACGCCTACCTGAGTGGTGATCGAGCGTTTTGAGTTCAGTTTTACCACGCGGAAAAAAATTACAAGAAGATTCCATCCGCAGTGGACGGGATTGCCCCGCCCACTCTGTGCGCCAACCCTTATAAAACCTTTACTTCTTCTTGCGCGGCCCGGTATTGAACACTGGCACCTTGCGCACCGGCTTGATCGACGGCTCAGCCGGCGCCACATCACCACTGTCCACCCACTTACCCAGGTTGCGCTTGCCGCCACTACCGGACGTTTTAGGCTTCTTCGGTTTTTTCGGTTTCTTGACAACTTGCCCACTGGCATCGGTGTCGGGCACGCGGTGCTCGGGTTCGAAGTCCGGTTCCATCTTGCGGCTCAAGGTCTGGCGGGTCAGCATCTCGATGGCCGAGAGCATGTTGACCTCGTCGGCACACACCAGGGAAATCGCCTCACCGGTGTTGCCCGCACGACCGGTACGACCGATACGGTGGATGTAGTCCTCGGCCACGATTGGCAGATCAAAGTTGACCACCAGCGGCAGATCTTCGATATCCAGGCCACGGGCTGCCACGTCGGTGGCGACCAGGATCTGCACCTCGCTGGCCTTGAAACGGTCCAGTGCGCGCTGGCGGGTCGCCTGAGGTTTGTCGCCATGGATACCATCGGCGTTGATGCCCAGTCCCTGCAACTTATCCACCAGTGCGTCCACGCCGTTGCGGGTCTTGGCGAATACCAGCACCTGCTTCCAGCGGCCTTTGCGCATCAGGTGCACAAACAACTCGGCCTTGCGCTTCTTGTCCACCGGCACCACCCACTGCTTGACGGTGTTGGCGGCGACGTTGCGCGGGCTCACTTCGATGCTCAGCGGGTCGTTGAGCATCTGCCCGGCCAGCAGGCGGATGTCATCGGAGAAGGTCGCGGAAAACAGCAAGGTCTGGCGCTTTTTCGGCAGCATGCGATAAATGTTGGCAAGCTCTTCGGAGAAGCCCAGGTCGAGCATGCGGTCGGCTTCGTCGAGCACCAGGGTTTGCAGCTGGTTGAGTTTCAGCGCGTTCTGGCGGAACAGGTCGATCAGGCGGCCAGGGGTGGCAACCAGGATGTCGACGCCCTTGCGCAGCTTCATCATCTGCGGGTTGATGCTCACGCCGCCGTACACCGCGTAAGTGGTCAGCGGCAGATGCTGGGCGTACTCGGCGACGCTGGCGTGAACCTGCTCGGCCAGTTCGCGGGTCGGGCACAGGATCAGCGCACGCGCCGAGTTGGCGGCGACTTTCGGCCCTTCCATGGTCAGCAATTGCAGCAGCGGCAAGGCGAAGCCTGCGGTCTTGCCGGTGCCGGTCTGGGCCGCAGCCATCAGGTCGCGTCCGGCCAGCACCGCCGGAATGGCTTGCGCCTGCACCGGCGTCGGGGTCTGGTAGCCAAGCGTCTCAAGGGCGCGCAGCAAGGGTTCGATCAGGCCAAGGGTGGCGAAAGTCATGTGTTTACCGTAGGAAAAATTCAGCGCAAAGGCGTAATGCGCGGCAGTTTACCTTATTTCCGCCTTGGGCTTGCGCCACTGGGGCAGGCTGATCAACAGCACGGCGCTGATGATCACCAGCATCGCCAGGGCTTCTTCCAGGCCGATGGTCTCGCCAACGAACACAATCCCCAGCAACACCGCCACCGCCGGGTTCACGTAGGCATAGCTGGTCGCCGCCGCTGGGCGCACGTGCTTGAGCAGATACATATAGGCGTTGAAGGCGATGATCGAGCCGAACACCGTCAGGTAGGCCAGGGCGAGCCAGCCTTCCAGCGGTGGCATGGCCTGCAGGTGCTCACCGGAGAGCGCGCTGACGATCAACAGCGCCACGCCGGCCACGAGCATTTCCGCGGCACTCGCCATGGCCCCCTGGGGCAGCGGCAAGTGTCGGCTCCACACCGAACCGAAGGCCCAGGAGGCCGCCGCCACCAACAGCAAGACCGCCCCCAATGGGCTTGATTGCAGGGTACTGCCCATATTGAGCATGGCGATGCCGATGATGCCCAGGATAACCCCGGCCCACTCCAGCCGCGTATTACGCGCGCCCCAGAAAAACCCACACAGCAAGGTGAACAGCGGCACCGTCGCCACCGCCAGCGCGGCCACGCCGGACGACACGCCCATGTGTTCGGCCACACTGACGCCGCCATTGCCCACGGTAAGCAACAAGATGCCGATCATCCCGGCCGCCTTCCACTGCGGCCATGTCGGCGCCGGCACCCCGCGCCACCGGAGGAAGCCATACATCAACACGCCTGCCGTGCAAAACCGAATGCCCGCCAGCAACAACGGCGGCCAGTACTCCACGCCGATACGGATCACCAGGTAAGTAGAACCCCAGATCACATACAAGGCAAAAAAGGCGGCGATCAACGGTAAGGGAAAACGACGTGGGCCAGGCATTGGGCGGCTCTATGGCAGGAGATGGGAGGCTTATTCTAGAAAGGCAGATGGCTAAACATAAGTTACAAAACCTGTTTAAACCGCCCATACACTTTTCAAAACATGGTTATGAAGGCTATAACCCGTGCTTTCGAAAGCCACACGCAACTGGAGCCTTACCATGGACAAATACGACCGCATGCTCCTCAGCGCTCTGCTCGAAGACGGCCGCGCCTCCTACGCGCAACTGGCGCGCACCGTGAACCTCTCCGCCCCCGCCGTGGCCGAGCGGGTCGCCAAACTGGAAGCCAGTGGCGTGATCACCGGCTACCAGGCCAAGGTGGATTTGTCCAAAGTCGGCTTGCCGATTCAGTGCGTAATTGAACTGCGGCTGACCAATCACGGCAGCCAGAAGGTGTACGACGCCCTGGCGCAAATTCCCGAGCTGACCGAATGCCACCGGGTCACGGGCGACCCGTGCGTGATCATGCAAGCGGCGGTAGGCACCATGCCGCAGCTGGAAGACCTGATTAATCGGGTAGCGAAGTTCGGGTTCAGCAAGACCTCGATTATTTTGTCCAGCGCCATAGAGCGGAGGGTGCCGTTGGGGCAGTTGGAAGCCAATGGGAAAAATGCTGGCTGAACTACCGCGCACTGTAGGAGCGAGCTTGCTCGCGAAGGACCTGAGAGCGCCGCGTGCATTCAGGACGCCAGCGTCACCGTTGACGTTCTTCGCGAGCAAGCTCGCTCCTACAAAGGGCTTGATCTGCGCTGGACGATCAAATCAACGATCTGCTCGATGGTCGTAATGCGATCCCAATCCTCCTGCGTCGCTTGCAGCTTGAACTGCCACTTGATCTGCATGACAAAGCAGGTCAGGTCGTCATCAATGATGTCGTAGTCATGGATGAAATCGGTTTGCTCCGTCACTTCGCTTCGGTCGATAAAACCGATGATATCGACGAACAGCTGGATGACTTTTTCGCTGATTTCGACTCGCATCAAACTCATTTTCCTTATGGTCACGAGAGCCGGAGATTAAAGGTCTGTTGAGAAATCCTCTTGAGCAAAAGGAAAACCGGAACGCTCCGACAGCAACGCAGGACTTAACCTACTGACTGTTCCGACGACACATAAAAACGCCATCAACCGCGCGGTGTTTCAGTGGCCAGCAAGATCGATCCCTTTCATTTGCGGGACGTTTCCGAGAGAATCCCACGGCCTTGTTTCCGTCGGATTCGGTAGCTAGTCTCGCCCTGTCATCGAATGTTCGGTGACCGGACGTGCAAGTCCGACGACGGTAATATGCATAGCCTTAACTCTCTACGCTTGGGTTTATCTCTGGCGCTAAGTGTCATGGCAGCTGTACGCGGGAGATCTTCGGATCTACCGGACTCCGTCTCGGTCTTGCACACCTGCGTACTGCTGCCACCCTAATTCGTGTGCAAGCGAACGGTTGCAGCTTCTTACCTGACGGAGAAGTTTCACCATGGTCAAAAAAGTCACCCCCGATCCACCCCAGTCCAAAACCGACTTCCTCAGCGAAGACGCCCTGCTCCACCGTCGCGCCATCGACTACTACCTCAAGGCATCCGCCCCGGATGCGCCCATTTTTATCCTGAATGACAACCTGAGCTTCGAAGAGGCCCTGGCCCATGCGGCGGATTTGTTGCATTGCGCGGTGGAGACGGCCCATGGGTCGGGCGAAGTGATGAAGGCGCCGCAGCGGGCGGTGATGCATTTGGTGGAGATGGCGAAGGGAGTGGTGGACCAGGCGTTGGCGTGCACACAGCCTCGATAGGCGACACATAACCCATGTGGGAGGGGGCTTGCTCCCGATGGCGGTGGGTCAGATACAGATGAGCTGACTGACACACTGCTATCGGGAGCAAGCCCCCTCCCACATTTGGATCTTTGGTGTGCTTGAGAGGGTGGCTGGTTTAGAACCCGCGATGCTTTTTCAGGTGCTCATTGATTTTGGCGGCAGGCACTTTCTGCAAGGTGCATAACAGGTCATGGGACAGTTCGCGCAGGCCGTGGGTCTGGCGCAGTTGCTGGGCCAGGTGCGCCGTGAGGTTGGCGGCCATTTCCGCATCCGCCAGCGCCCGGTGAGCCTGGCCGGTGTGGGGCAGTTTGGCGTAGGCGTTGAGGGTGCCGAGTTTGTGGTTGGGCGCAGCCGGCATCAGGCGGCGGGCCAGCAGCAGGGAGCAGGCGAATTTCTGCAGGCGGGTGCGGCGGATCAGGCCCAGTTCAAAGTCCCAGAACTTCTGGTCGAAGGCGGCGTTGTGCGCCATCAAGGGCGTGGTGCCGACGAATTCATTGACTTCGTTCATCACCCGCTCAGCCGGTGGCGCGCTGCGCAGCATGGCGTTGCTGATGCCGGTAAGTTGTTCGATAAAAGCCGGTACGCGCACGCCGGCGTTCATCAGGCTCTGGTAGCGGTCCACGATTTGTCCGCGCTCGAGGATGACGACGCCAATCTCCGTAGCCCGGCAGTGGCTGCTGGGGGTGATGCCGGTGGTTTCAAAGTCGATGACCGCTATACGTTCCAAACCTGTTCCCACTCCGTCTAACAATTTATTTGAGCAGCAACGCGCCTTCGATCGGCACGTAGCGGCTGGCGGCGCGGATCAATGAATTGGCCGTCAGCCCGGGCACGCCATAGGCCACGGCTTCGACGCCATGCTTGTGAATGACACGGTCGAGCAGCATGTCGAAATCGCCATCACCGGAGGCCAGCACGATTTCGTCGACATGGTCGGCGGCGTCCATGATGTCGATGGTGATGCCTACGTCCCAGTCGCCCTTGGCCGAACCGTCGCTGCGCTGGATATACGGTTTGAGTTTTACCGTAAAGCCCAGGTTACGCAGGATCTGCTGGAATTGCTGCTGCTTGCTGTCGCCACGGTCGATGGCATAAGCATAGGCCTCGACGATCTGCCCGCGGGCGCCGATGTCAGCCCACAGGGCGGCGTAGTTGAAGTGGCAGCCATAAGCTTGGCGCACGGTGTAGTAGAGGTTTTGTACATCGGCGAACACTGCAATTTTCTTCACCGCACTTCCTCATGGACAGCCAGGCGCCAGCGCCCGGAAAGGGCGCCAGTATGCCAGCCAAGGGAGCGTTTCCGGGAAAAAATCAGACCGGAGCGCCGTGGCGCCCCGGGCCAAGAGGTGTCAGACGAAAGAATCGTCGTCGCCAAAGGAAGAGGAATCGTCGGAATAATCGCTGTCAGCGAAGCTGTCGGCATTGTTGCTGCCCCAACTATCATTGCCGGCAAACTTCTGGTCATCGTTGCCCCAGTCACCCTGGTCACTGGCCGGTGCCGGTTGTTCGATGATTTCTTCCACCACCTGTGGCTGCTGATTATGGTGGAACAGGCTGCTGATGCCTTCGGCGAGCAACACACCACCAGCCACACCGGCAGCGGTCTTCATGGCGCCGCCGAGAAAACCGCTGCCCACTGGCGCGGAGGCTGCCGGTGCTTGCGGTTGCTGATAGTTCTGCTGCGGTGCAGGCGGGTTGAACGATGGCCGCGCCGGCTCACGCCAGCCGCCACCGGAGTTGTTCGGCGCAGGCTGTGGCTCGCGGGAGCTACCGCCAAAGATGCTCGACAAAAAACCACCGCCGCCCGCTGGCGCCGGTTGCGCAGACTTGGCCCGTTGCAGTTCATCCTGCAATTGCTGGATCTGTTGCGCCTGCTGCTTGTTTTGCGCATCCAGAGCCTGAAGCGCGTGTTCCTGCACCAGTAACGACTGGGTCATGTAGTACCCGGCGGCCGGTTGGCGAGTCATGTGCTCCTTGATCCGCGCTTCGGCCTGGGCGTCGCGGGGGGCTGAGTCCGTTTCGGCTTGCTGCAACCGTGAAAACAGTCCATCGATCAGGGTTTGCTCTTCGCTGTTCATGGCGACCTCGTTAGATTGCCGATAAAAAATTCTGGTCCCGCCTGTGGTCAGGCCGGGTGCCCTCCAGTTATGGGGATGTTACGAGTTGTTTCAATGGTCTTTACTCAAGGTTTACGTTTGTGCCCCTTGGACCCCGATCGGTTAAAGTGTCGCCCTCTGCTTCCAGGCCTGTGATGATCCTGATGAATCCGTTAGACGTTTTGCGCGACTCCTTGCGTTTTACCCAGCGCAACCTGGGCGCCATCGTGCAGTTGTGCCTGCCGTTGGTGATCCTCGAAGCCCTGCTGCAACAAATACTGGACCACACGCTGGGCCCGGATGCGTTTCCCGGCTACAGCGTGGTCGTGGGTTTATTGGTGTACCCGCTGTACACCGGCGCCCTGATCCTGTTTCTCGACGCCCGCACCCGTGGCGAGTCGCCACGCACCAAGGATGTATGGGCCATGGCTCTGAGCCTGTGGCCGCGCTTCGCCTTGCTTACGGCCATGAGCACGTTGCTGATATTGCTCGGCCTGTCGCTGTATTTCCTGCCGGGCTTGTGGCTGATGGTGGTGTTGGCGTTTGCCGAATACCTGCTGGTGCTGCGCGGTATGCCGGCCCTGGAGGCGATGAAGGAGAGTTTTCGCCTGACCCGCGGGCATTTCTGGCGAATCCTGGTGTGCCTGCTGTGCGTGATGACTCCGTTGTGGCTGCTCAAGGGCGCCAGCGTGGCGGCCTATCCTGAGCCCGCGCCGTTGCTGGGGTTGCTGATGGACAGTGCGCACAGCTTCCTGCAATTGTTCACCAGCGTGGTGCTGTTCCGTTTATTCATGTTGATCGGTGGCGACGCCGACGCGCGGTGATATGCTCCGTGCCTCTTCTGACACGCAAATAAGCCGAGCCGATGACCCGTTTATTGCGCATCACCCTGTTGAGCCTGTTGATCGTCGCCGGCCTGCTGGCGGCGCTGATCCAAAGCTTGACCTGGCGCCCCGCCGATAAAGAGACCTTGCCCGTCAGTTGCGTGGCGCCCCGCGCCCCGACCCTGCTGCCGGGGCAGGCGCTCAAGGTGATGACCTGGAACGTGCAATACCTGGCCGGCAAGAACTACGTGTTCTGGTACGACACCCCCGACGGCAGCGGCCCGGATGACCGCCCCACCGTTGAAGACATGGCGTTCAGCCTCGACGAAGTAGCACGGGTGATCCGCGACGAACAGCCCGATATCCTGTTGCTGCAAGAGATTGACGAGGGCGCCAAACCCTCTCACTACCAGGACCAGCTGGCGCTGTTGCAAGAGCGCCTGGTCGACCTCTACCCCTGCAGCGCCCAGGCGTTCGACTGGAAAGCCGACTTTGTGCCCAACCCGCACATTTTCGGCAGCGTCGGTCGCAAGCTGGCGACACTGAGCCGCTACCAGATCGAACATGCTGAGCGCCTGCAATTGCCGTCCGCCGACGCCAACTTCATCAGCCGCCAGTTCCAGCCCAAGCCCGCCTTGCTGTTGACCTACCTGCCGCTGAGCGACGGTGGCCAGCTGGCGGTGCTCAATACGCGGCTAGAGGCCGGCATACCCGGACGCGGTGCCATGCAAGAGCAAGTCGAGGCCACGGTGAAGCTGCTGGACAAGTTTGAAGGCCGCGGCACGCCATGGCTGATCGGAGGAGATTTCAACTTATTGCCACTGGGGCAGTTCCTGCGTTTGGATGCGCAAAAACGCGGGCAGTATTCGCCGGACAGTGAGCTGCACCTGCTGTGGGACAAATACCCGATGATCCCGAGTAACAGTGAATCCAGCGGAATAAACCGTGAGCAATGGTTGACCTATTACCCCAATGATCCGAGCCTGGACGGCCCGGACCGCACCTTGGATTACCTGTTCTTCAGCCCAAGGATCAAGCGGGTGGAGGCGAAAGTACGGCAGGAAGATACATTGCGTATTTCCAACCATATGCCAGTGATCGCTCGTTTTCTCCTGCCCGCTACGTTTTAAACGCCGAACTCAATCTGAAAGTCGACTTCCCGAGAGTTGTTGTGCACAGCCAAAGAAGGTGGCCCTGGACAGACTGATCAACGCCGCTCGCTTGTGTGGGAAGTCAAACTCCTTGAGTTTCTCGAAGCCGAGCATTTCGCTGCAACGCAACAAACGTTCATTGTCTGCGCGGGGCTCAGCCATAACGCGCTGGGTGCGAACGTCATCAAGAAACATGTAGTGGAGCAAGGACGGGTACCAGGCCTCCAACCATTGGCGCCCCCTGAAGGCCTCTTCGCCCACCAGCAGGTGGAAGCCACGGTCAAAGTCCGTCGCCTGGCAAAACGGCGCGAGCCTGTCCTCCTTGGCCCAATACACCTCAAAATAGCCAAATGCCTGCGCATCAAAAAAGCCGATGAGAGGAATAACCCGAGAGTCGGCAAGTTGCGTTTCAAGGAACGCCCGGTGATAGTCCAGGTCCCCTTCCTCCTCCCAGAAAAATGAAACCCGGGGATCATTCATCCAGCGATTGAACTGGACCAGGTCCCTGTCAATATCAGCCACTTTGAAACTCAGGGTTTTCCCCAGCCAGGGAATATACCGGGCATAAACATCACCGGTAGGCTGCCGAGGGCGAACCGGGATGCTGGGCTCACCCGATCCTGCATAACAAAGTGGGTAACTGTTGATCATGCCCTTGGAACACCAAGGCAATGACAACTGCCAAAACATCTCGGCCAGTACCCAACACTTTTCGTTCTGAAAGAGGGCGATGCCCAATTCGCACAGTTGGGCACTCAATGGATCAGGCAACAGCACCTCGACCCTGTCGCGCAGAGGGTTATCAGCAAACCATGCCTCCAGCGCCGCGAGCACGTGACTTGGAGAGGTTGATTTCTCAATGGCCAGTTTGCTGGCTGAGCAAGAGGGGTCAATCATTTTAAAATCGCCGTGCGCGCTCTGTAATTCGAAACAGACAGTCCCGGACTCAAGATGCACGGCGATTTCTGAGCGATCAACGATGACATGGGCTGCTGCCCCGGTAATCTGGCCAACCCTTGTGACTCGATTTGTGTGTTCGTTCATAAGCACCACAGTCTCTCTCTTATCCAGCCCCATAAGGTCAAGACGTGGTGCGCCCACATAAATTTAAGTGGGCCTTATACAGTGACGTTGGCTGCTCATGGCTTCCTGGGCTTCGCCCTGGCCGTCGCTTCGGCCACCAATGGATCTTCGGGCCAATAATGTTTTGGGTACCGGCCTTTAAGGTCTTTCTTCACTTCGGCATAGGTACTGCGCCAGAAATTGGCGAGATCCTGGGTCACCTGCACCGGCCTGCGAGCCGGTGACAGCAAGTGCAAGGTCAGTGGCTGTTTTCCCTGGGCAATTGTCGGTGTTTCTGACAGCCCAAAAAGCTCCTGCAGCCGCACTGCAAGCACTGGAGGGTGTTGCGAATAGTCAATGCGAATGCTCGAGCCCGAGGGCACCTGGATGGACTGGGGCGCTTGAGCGTCCAATGTGTGCTTGAGCGGCCAGGGCAGCAGATTCCTGATGATCGAAGACAGGTCCAACTGACTGAAGTGACTGAGCCGGGTGATCTTGCCCAGATAGGGCGTGAGCCACTCTTCGAGCGTATCCAGCAGATTGGCATCGCTGAGGTCGGGCCATTGACTGGTGCCCTGGCCATTCTGGATATCGAACTGACGCAACAACTCGACTCGAGCCTGCCACTGACGCAACTCAGGGTTCCAGGGCAGCAGTTCAATGCCCTTGCGCCTCACGAGGTTGACCAGCGCGAGCGAACGGGCGTGCTCGTCGAGGTTGGGCAGCGGCGTTGTGGAAAGCACCAGTTGCCCCACCCTCAATTGCCGCTCGGCCTTGAGCACCCCTTCCCTATCATCCCAATCGATCTCATCGACTGACCTTACCAGGTCGCTTAGCTGATCCTCGAACAGTGCCGGGTCCAGGTCGCTCGCCAGGTAAATCCGTTCCTCACGCTGGCCCTGCCGACTGCCCAGATCTGCCACTACCAGCCACTCATGCTTGGTGAGCGCATCGGGTTCGGCGAAGACTGCCGCGCGCCCGTTGGAAAGACGATACTCCGCTACGCTTGCACGCCGTTGCAGGCCAATTCGATCAGGGTAGGCAAATGCCAACAGGCAACCGACCCAGCGTGGATGATCAGGCGCGCTGACCGGGCTGGAGGCACATCCTCGCAGCAGGGATCGATACTGCCGGGCAGACTGCTTAACGCGTTGGAAGGCGCCGCTGCCACGGCGTGCGTTCTGCTCGCCAGACAATGCACTGAGCCGGGTATGAAGATCAGCACCTGCGCCACGCAGAATGTCCTTCTCCCCCAGCAGGGCTGCGATGTTGCAGGCCAGGTCATCCAGGCCCATGGCGTGGCCCTTGATGAGCAGATGAGCGATGCGCGGATGCGCCGGCAGCTCGCTCATGGCCGACCCGTGAGGTGTGAGCTGACCCTTATCATCCAGCGCGCCCAGGCGCTTGAGCAGGTCCCTGGCCTGGGCAAAAGGCGCCGAGGGGGGTTGGTCGAGCCAGGTCATTTCATCTGGCTTCATCCCCCACCGGGCCAACTGCAGCGCGAGGCCAGCCAGATCGGCTTGTAGAATTTCGGGGGTGCTGTAACCCGCCATTTGCTCGTGTTGCGACTCTGACCATAGTCGGTAGCAGACACCCGGTTCCAGGCGCCCGGCTCGCCCCATCCGCTGAGTCGCACTGGCCCTGGAGATACGCTGGGTATCAAGCCGGGTCATGCCACTACGCGGATCAAACTTCGGCACCCGTTCAAGGCCGCTGTCCACCACCACCCTGACCCCTTGGATGGTCAAGCTGGTCTCGGCAATGTTGGTTGCCAGCACGATCTTGCGCGAGCCTGCGGGTGCCGGGTCAATGGCAGCACGTTGTGCGTTCAGATCGAGGTCACCGTACAGCGGACAGAGCATGACGTCTGGACGACTGCCCAGTTGCTCCTTCAGGGACTCGGCCACGCGCCGAATCTCTGCCTGACCCGGAAGGAACACCAGGATACTTCCCGGCTGCTCATGGAGAGCGGCCAGGCAGGTGTCAGTGACCCGTGTGTCGAGAGGCTGGCCTGGCTGATAAGGGCTTCCCCAGAGGGTGGAGACCGGATACATCCGCCCTTCACTGGTGATCACCGGCGCGTCATTCAAAACCTTCGAGAGCCGAGCGCCTTCCAATGTTGCAGACATCAGCAGCAGCTTGAGTGGCGGCTCATCACGCAGCAGTTCACGCGCACTCACGCAGAGGGCCAGGGCAAGATCGGAGTCCAGGTTGCGCAGGTGATACTCATCGAAGATGACCAGCCCTACACCGTCCAACGCCGGATCGGCCTGAAGGCGGCGCGCCAGGATCCCTTCGGTGACCACTTCGATCCGGGTGCGAGGGCCTACTCTACTCTCGAGGCGGATGCGGTAGCCGACGGTTTCACCAACCTTTTCGCCCAGCTCGCTGGCCAGCCGCTCAGCAGCGGCCCGCGCGGCCAGGCGCCGGGGCTCTAGCATCAGGATGGTCTGCCCGGCGAGCCAGGGCTCGTTCAATACGGCCAAGGGCACACGGGTGGTTTTACCGGCGCCGGGTGGCGCTTCCAGCACCACTTCATGGCGATGCGCCAAGGCGTCACGCAGGGCGGGTAAAACATCATCGATCGGCAACGAATTCATACTGGCTCCAAAGCAGAGCGGCGAGTATAACGGCGAACTGCTGAAAGCCGGCTGTGGTCTCAACAACACCCGCCCCTCCCACATTCGATCATCGGCGCCCGGCAGATCTGGCTTATAGTCACCCATAAACATGTTCAGGAGACTTTTCATGCGTATCGCTTCCCGTGTCATCGGCGCTGCATTAGCCGTCACCCTGCTGAGCCAACTCACCGCCTGCGGGTCGATTTTCTATCCCGACCGCCGTGGCCAGATCGACGGCAAGATCGACCCGGCCATTGCCGTCCTCGATGCCGTCGGCCTGCTGTTCTACGTCATCCCCGGCTTGATCGCGTTTGGGGTCGACTTCGCCACGGGTGCGATCTACTACGAACCCGGCAAGACCGCCCAGGTCGCCCCCGAGAAACTGCGCGAAGCCATCGGCGCCGACGGCCAGGTCGACAACGCCAAGCTGCAGAGCATCATTCAGAAGGAAACCGGCCGTACCTTGCCGCTGGACGACCCACGGCTGATCCAGTTCAAGGGCAGCGTGCAGCAACTTGCGTCCCTGGGCCTGCAACCCGCCGCGTAAGGACAGCCCATGACCAGCAGCCCCGAACACGCCCGGCTTCTGCGCCTGGCCACTCGCGCCTCGGTGGGCGTGGCCTGTGTGCTGATTATCACCAAGGCCATCGCCTGGTGGCTCAGCGGCTCGGTGAGTATGCTCGCCGGGCTGACCGACTCGCTGCTCGACGGCGTGACCTCGCTGTTGAATCTGCTGGCCGTGCATTACGCCCTGCGCCCGGCCGATGACGATCACCGTTATGGGCATGGCAAGGCGGAGTCGCTGGCGGGCATGGCGCAAGCCTTGTTTATTGCCGGCAGTGCGGTGCTGATTGCGCTCCAGGCCTTTGAACGGCTCAAGCATCCTGAGCCGGTCGGCGCACCGTGGCTGAGCATCGGCGTGATTATCCTGTCGCTGGCGCTGACCGTGGCCCTGCTGATGCTGCAACACCGCGTGGTGCGCGAAACCGGCTCCAACGCCGTGCGTGCCGACTCGTTGCATTACCGCTCAGACTTGCTGCTCAATGGCAGCATCCTCATCGCACTGGTGTTGGCGGGCTTTGGCTTTCATCAGGTCGATGCGTGGTTTGGCCTGGGCATCGCCGCCTACATCCTGTGGAGTGCGATCCAGATTGCCCGGGAAAGCTTCGCGGTGTTGATGGATGAAGAGCTACCGCCGGACGTCAGCCAGCACATGCTGGAACTGGCCCGTGGCGTGCCCGGGGTACTGGGTGCCCATGACTTGCGCACGCGCATCTCCGGCAGCCACTGGTTTGTGCAGTTGCACCTGGAACTGCCGGGGGAACTGACCTTGTCGGTGGCCCATGGCATCAGCGACCAGGCCGCCGACGCCATTCACCAGGCCTACCCGCGTGCCGAAGTGCTGGTGCACGCCGACCCGCTGGAAGTGGTCACCGGCAACAAGGCCTAGTACTGCACCTGATACCCACGACTGCCCAGGCAGTTGCCCTGGGCCTGGCGGTAGGTTTGCACCACCGCCGGGTCAGGCGCGTAGGTAACGGTGCGCGGGTCGAAGCCACTTTGTTGCACGGCCCAGCGATAACAGTCGTAGCCGTCCTGCTGCACCTGGGCCGGCGACTGGCCGTTGGCGGGATAGGCAACCACATCATAGCCATTGCCTTGCGGCGCAGGCTGAGGCGATGGCACTTGCGCCGGCGGCTGCACCACCACGTATTGCTGGGTGCTTTGCTCATAGGCGTAGTAGGCGCCAGCGGCAAGGAACAAGAGTGAGTCACCTACCCACACTTCACGCGCATAGTCCGGCAGGTACTGCACACGAATGCCATACGGCGGCGTCACTACCACGTAGCGCGGACCTTGGGGGCGATACCAATAGCCGCCGGAGTAGAAGTAGTCCTGGCCACGGTAAGGCACGCGATAGTTACGGTCGGGGAAGCGGTCCACCACATAGCCGGGACGGTGCTGCGGGCCTGGGCCCCAGCCGTTGCCGTGCCCGTCGGGGCGGCCTGGCCAGCGGTTATCACCAGGACGATCATAACCAGGCCGCGAACCTGGGCCGCCAGCCTCCCAATGCCGGTTGTCATCGTTGCGTCGAGGAATATCGCGGTAATACCCCTGGCGCGGCTCCTGGGTCTGACGCACGGTATCGGGCCTACCCTGGATCGGCAGGTTATTGGAGGGTTGCGGCTGCGGTGCCGGTCGCCCTGGCTCATTATCTTGAGGGCGACCTTGCCATTGCCCCTCGTGCTGGCCGCCGCGATCAAAATGCGGGTTTTGTGGGCGTGGTTGATTGTTTTCAGGCCGTTGCGCCGGGTCCGGTGAGTTATCGCGCTCGTCGGCCATTACCTGCGTGCCGACGCTGACCACCAGCAAACCAACACCTGCCATACGCCAGATGCGCTTCATGCTATTCCTCACTGCGGATTAGGGCCTTACAGATGAGACTGAAAAAGCCCCACCCGGTTCTCAGGCAGGTTATCAGTCGCGGGCAGTATTTTCTCAAGGCAAAAGAAAAGGGGTGACCCGTCGGCCACCCCTTGAGAACTTCGTCCATGCTCAACGCTTTTGACGTTGGCTCACCTCACGCCGTCTTGTGGACAGTGTGCAGCCTGGAGGCCGGCTCAACCCTGCTGGGGCGGCGGCCGCAGCGGGCCTGATTGGGCGCGCTGCTGTGGACTGTTGTCCAGGCGGTGATTCTGTTGATAAAGATACCCGCCAACGCCCGACGGATGATTGCGAAGATTGCGTCAATAAACAGTGCTTGCGCAATTTTTAACCCTTCATGGATAATTCAACGCAATAGTTACGACAAAGGCCAACCCAATGAGCAAGCTTGACCGATACGACCTGAGTATTTTGGCGGAATTGCAGCGCGACGCGAGGATCTCCAACCAGGAGCTGGCCGAGCGTATCGGCCTGTCGCCTTCGCCCTGCTCGCGCCGGGTCAAGCAGCTGGAAGACGACGGCTACATTGCGCGCCAGGTTGCCCTGCTGGATCGCAAGATGCTCGGCCTGAGCCTCACGGCCTACGTATTGATCGGTATGGACCGGCACACACCTGAGCGCTTCGAGAATTTTGAAGCCGCCATCCGCACCTTGCCCCAGGTGCTGGAGTGCAGCCTGGTGACCGGCATGGATGCGGACTATCAGCTAAAGGTCGTGGTGCCGGATATGGACCACTATCAGAAACTGCTGCTGGGCCACCTCACCCGCATTGAAGGCGTGACCAGCGTGCGTTCCAGCTTTGTGCTCAACCAGGTGCTCAACAGCACCGAACTGCCCCTGACCCACCTGCGCACTTAAGGTCGGTGAAGGCCAAATGTGGGAGGGGGCTTGCTCCGCCTTCTGTAGGAGCGAGCTTGCTCGCTCCTCTTGGAGGTCATCAGGCGGCTTGCCAAACAAAAATCGAGGCNCTGTCGCTGCCGGAGGAGTTTTTCGAAGCGCTGCATGAAGGCTCGCGCTCCACACGGATTGAACATGTGGATTCGGCCTTACTGGCGGTGGTCAACGACGTGGTGTTCAACTTCAGCAGCATGGTCTCGTCGGATATTTCCACGCTGTGGGTGTGTGCCCGCAGCCGCTTGCTGGTCAGTGCACGCCTGCAACCCCTGCATTCGGTGGATAAATTGCGCTCGTCGGTGAAAGCCGGTGAACACTTTCGCTCGCCCCTGGAACTGCTGGTGCACCTGCTGCGAGACCAAGGCGAAGTGCTGACCCAGATCGTGCGCAAGACCAGTATCAGCGTCGACCATATCGAGGATCAGTTGCTGTCTTCGCGTCTGTCCACCAACCGCGCCGAACTGGGCGCCGCGCGCCGGGTGCTGGTGCGTCTGCAACGCCTTCTGGCGCTGGAGCCGGGATCGTTGCTGCGCCTGCTCAACCGCCCGCCGCAATGGCTGCAAAAGGAAGACGTGAAGGAGTTGCGCAAATCCACCGAGGAATTTGCGCTGATCATCAACGACCTGACGGCCCTGGGCGA
>NZ_LMGQ01000003.1:275984-277627 GCF_001427465.1 Pseudomonas sp. Root569
TTTGGCATGAATGTGGGTGGGGTGCCGCTGTCCCAAGACCCGGAAGGTTTCTGGATATTGGTTGCGCTGGTCGCGACTTTTACCTTGATTGCCGGGCGCTGGGCGTTCCGAAAGCGCAAAGACTACTGACCTGAAAAATGCACTCAAAATGTGGGAGGGGCCCGATGGTGGTGTACCAGCCAAAAATAAGCTGACTGACCCACCGCCATCGGGGGCAAGCTGCGGACAAACGATGCGCTCCACGTCCCAAACACTGCCTTGCCGCCGCTCTGTAAAACTCTGGGTAATTATGTAAATTCGATATGCACATCGACTATGGGACTAGGCGCCTCCTCATATAAAAATACATCATAGGTAAGTTTAAAACGCTCTTTCAATAAATACTGTGGGATGGGTGTCTGCCAAGGTTTGTTCTGCGTTTCAACAGTGACTTGCAGAATTTTTATGGGCTGTCCCGCAACGATAAGCCGAACAAGTGAGTTCAGCTCTGACAACGAAGAAGCAGGGACCTCTACACTCAGGTCCTCCCCACGCTTTAGCCGAACATGCGCCTTCCCATCCACAACTTCTACGCCTGGGATTTTGATTTGTTCCAATGCCTTAGTCATACCAAAAGTCCTTCTGGTGAATCGATAGTTGATTAAGCAACACCGATACGTATGTAACAGCAGGCATGAACAGAGCGTCTACTGTCAAAGTTCACAGGTATGCCGATCATGCATGCCGTACAAGAGCGCAAAAAAACCACCCACACTTGCAGACCAGCGGTCCTCCTGAATCAAGCAAACACTGACCTGCCGCAGCATCACTGTAATATTTTGCAAGGATCATTAAGGCCATCTCAACGCTGCCGCCGTGGCTAAACACGCCGGTGCCACCATCAACGACACCGAGCTGGACCACAACAACAGCGGCGTGCTGGTGTACGAAGTTGAACTGACCGATACCGCCGGCAAGCAATTTGAAGTGAAGCTCGACGCCAAGACCGGCGCTGTRCTGGAAGACAAGCTCGATACTTGAGACCACGCTCTACAAAACARGCGCCACCTTCGGGTGGCGCTTTTTTTTGCGCAGTACGAAACCGTCACATAACCGTCATCCCACCTTGCAATGATTCGCGCCTGGGTGCCTGTGAAACNGCGCCACCTTCGGGTGGCGCTTTTTTTTGCGCAGTACGAAACCGTCACATAACCGTCATCCCACCTTGCAATGATTCGCGCCTGGGTGCCTGTGAAACGTCCTACAGGCCCTTTCTCTGCGAGCCGCCATGAACCACAGCATCGRCCACGCCCATCAGGATCCCGACCTGTTTGGCCTGCTTTACGGTTTCCGTTTTCGCCCTGGCGAAAAAGGTCAGCAGATTGACTCAGCCGCCGCCCTCGCTGCCTTGCAGCAGCCGCAAAACCCGGAAGAGTTCCTGTGGCTGCACYTGAACCTGGCCCACGCTGCCTGCGAGCGCTGGATGCAGGCGCACCTGTCGCTGCCGGAGGAGTTTTTCGAAGCGCTGCATGAAGGCTCGCGCTCCACACGGATTGAACATGTGGATTCGGCCTTACTGGCGGTGGTCAACGAYGTGGTGTTCAACTTCAGTGAACCCTACGCCGTGGACCAGCCTGTACTGGTCACCCGCGAGGGAGAAACCC
>NZ_LMGQ01000004.1:0-285209 GCF_001427465.1 Pseudomonas sp. Root569
GAACTCGCGGGTATAGGTTTTTCGTTCTTGCATGGAACCTCCTGAATGGGCGAATCATATCGCCCTTAAGAGGTGTCCGGGATCATTAGGCCAGTTCATTTCGCGGCCCACCGGCTACCGATACGCTGTATTACCTCGACCAACAGAAAGACCTCGAACGCGCCGAACGCTATGAAAAAATCTGGCGAATTCTCGCAAACTACTCCTACGCCGACCCAAAAGTCCCCGAGATCAACGAAATCCTCCCGTTGCCGCCGGCCAAACTCCCTGCCTGGGACGGCAAGTTGCAATGGTTGGAAGCCCGTCTGGCCAATGTCCCGCCGCCAAAACCCAGCGAAGGGCTGATTGATCAACTAGCTAAAACCAAATTTCTCGAGCCCGCCACCGGCAAACCTACGCCCGACTCAGCGGCGTTCATCAAGGCCAGTTACCCGGCGCCAACCTGCACCAGTGGCCAGCCGTGTCCGCAGACAGGCTACTGGGAAGCGGTGGGCTTCAGCCTGAACGTACGCTCGGGGTACAAAGACGGTGCTATCCGCCGCTTCGAGCAGGACCAGATAATGCCCACGCTTAGCGTGCAAAGGCGCGAACGCCGCTTTTTGCTGCCAGACACTATCACCGTCAACGAGGAGCGCATTGAGTGGCGACTGCTGGGATAGGGCGCGAGAAATATCAGCACCTTCAGCATGCAGTTGGAGTATCGGCATATCGATGGTTTGTAGTGCCTGGGCCATCGCCATCGGGAGCAAGCCCCCTCCCACAGGGGGGATGCGGTGTGCTCAAAATGTAGGAGGGGGCTTGCCCCCGATGAGGCCTTCAAATACACCACAGCTTCATCAGCCCGCCCCCGGCACATTCGGCCAAAGATCGGCCACTAGGAACAACCGTTCCGCTTCCTCCCAATCCTCACCGCTCTGCACCATCCGCACCAGCAACTGCGCCGGCGCCATTGGGTCCAGGTCCGCCAGCCAGCCTTGCATCTGTTCTTCACTCCATACTTCACCCGCCGGGTAATGCGCCGGTGCCAGCCAGGCATGGCGGGGCAGGGGTTGCCAGCGGCCGGCCGGGGTGGTGCTGACAAAGTCCCGCCAGTCGCGTTGATGCAACCAGCGCCCGCGCAAATGCTGCGGGTGAGCGCCAAGGGGGGATTGCGCCGCGCCGGGCCAGGGATAGAGCAGATAACCGCCCAGCCACAAATGCGCATCGAACTGTTGGATATCCAGCGCCGCCAAGGCTTCGCGGCTCTCGGCACGTGCCGAGATCGGCAACTGGTGCTGGGCCAGGTGTGCCAACTTGCGGTCGAGCCGGTCATGGCAGCCAGGGCCAAGCCATTGCGCGGTGTCTTGGCCATCGCCGTCCTGAGGGCCCAGGTAGAGCTTGATCGCCAGTTCCAGGTGGTGCACGCCATCGCGGTCGCGCAGCAGCATGTCCAGCTCGCCCAGGGTATGCCCGGCGCGCCGGATCGGCAGGTTGGCGGCCAGCAATTCCACGCCCGGCGCATGTTGCACCGCGAACTGCCACAGGCGTTCGTAATAGAGGCCCAGGCGCCGCGTGCGTGACAGGTTCAGCCATTGCTGCAGGGCACTGCTGTCGCGGTCCAGATCACGCAGCCAGGCTTCGAGCAAGTGGGGCGCCTGTACCCAGTCACTGCCGGCCAACGGATGGCGCTGCGGCCATGGCGTCTGCGCGAGCATCGGCGGGGCGAGTATCACCCACGCCAGGTCGCGCACCTCGGGGTGGCGCAATTGACGGGGCAGGGCGTGCAAGTCAGGGAACACTGTCATGGTCCGAGCATAGCCTTTTCAGACGTGCGTAAGGTGCCTGAGAACCATTGTCATCAAGGCTCTGCGGCGACAAAGGATTTTGCCTGAGACGGCCTTTCGCCCATAATCGTTCTTTTTGGTCGCACCCCACACCCCGCAGGAGCCCCATGGAGCAATTTCGCAATATCGGCATTATCGGTCGCCTGGGCAGTACCCAGGTGTTGGACACCGTCCGCCGACTGAAGAAGTTTCTGCTCGAGCGCCACCTGCATGTGATCCTCGAAGACACCATCGCTGAAATCCTCCCAGGCCATGGCCTGCAAACCTCGTCGCGCAAGATGCTCGGCGAAGTCTGCGACATGGTCATTGTGGTCGGCGGCGATGGCAGCCTGCTCGGCGCCGCGCGTGCGCTGGCGCGGCATAACGTGCCGGTGCTGGGGATCAACCGCGGCAGCCTGGGGTTTCTGACCGATATCCGCCCCGATGAGTTGGAAGTCGAAGTGGCCAAGGTGCTCGACGGCCATTACCTGGTGGAGAACCGCTTCCTGCTGCAAGCCGAAGTGCGCCGCCACGGCGAGGCCATTGGCCAGGGCGATGCCCTCAACGATGTAGTGCTGCACCCGGGCAAGTCCACGCGGATGATCGAGTTCGAGTTGTACATCGACGGCCAGTTCGTGTGCAGCCAGAAGGCCGACGGCCTGATCGTCGCCACCCCCACCGGCTCGACCGCCTACGCGCTGTCGGCTGGCGGTCCGATCATGCATCCCAAGCTCGATGCCATTGTGATCGTGCCGATGTACCCCCATATGTTGTCCAGCAGACCGATTGTGGTCGATGGCAACAGTGAGTTGAAAATCGTGGTGTCCAAAGACATGCAGATTTACCCGCAAGTCTCCTGCGACGGGCAGAACCATTTCACCTGCGCCCCCGGTGACACCATCACCGTGAGCAAAAAGGCACAGAAGTTGCGCTTGATCCACCCGCTGGATCACAACTACTACGAAGTGTGCCGTACCAAGCTGGGCTGGGGCAGCCGCTTGGGGGGTGGAGGCGACTGATGCTCGATCCCGCGCGTAGTTATGACCTGATTGGTGACGTGCACGGTTGCGCTCATACCCTTGAGCACTTGCTCGACCAATTGGGTTACCACAAGCAGGGCGGCACCTGGCGCCACCCGTCACGCATGGCGGTGTTCCTCGGCGATATCATCGACCGTGGCCCGCGCATCCGCGAGGCGCTGCATATCGTTCACGATATGACCGAGGCCGGCCAGGCGCTGTGCATCATGGGCAATCATGAGTTCAACGCGCTGGGCTGGACCACGCCGGCGCCGCCTGGCAGCGGCAAGCAGTTCGTGCGAGAGCACAACCCACGGCATGCGCGCTTGATCCAAGAGACCCTGACCCAATTCGAACACCACCCGGCCGACTGGCACGACTTCCTCGGCTGGTTCTACGACATGCCGCTGTTTGTCGATGCCGGGCGTTTCCGCGTGGTGCACGCGTGCTGGGACGAGGGCTTTATCCAGCCGCTGCGCGCGACCTTCCCGGATGGCTGTATCGACCAGCACTTCCTGCAGGCCGCCGCCGTGCCGGGCAGTTTTGCCTGCAACGCCTTCGACCGGCTGCTGCGCGGCACCGATATGCGCTTGCCCGACGGCTTGACCCTGACCGGTGGCGATGGCCTGACGCGCTCGTTTTTTCGCACCAAGTTCTGGGAAGACGACCCCAAGACCTACGGCGACATCGTGTTCCAGCCCGACGCCTTGCCAGAGCCGGTGGCGCGCACGCCGTTGTCTTCCAAGCAAAAGAATTCGTTGCTGCGCTACGGCGTCGATGAACCGCTGTTGTTCGTCGGCCACTACTGGCGCAGCGGCAAACCGGCGCCGATCCGCCCGAACCTGGCCTGCCTGGACTACAGCGCGGTGCTGTACGGCAAGCTGGTGGCGTATCGACTGGACCAGGAAACCCAGCTGGATCCACGTAAATTCGTATGGGTCGACGTTGAGCGACCAGAGGCTATTCCATGAGTACCGTAGCTGTATTGCGCTTGCCCCTGAGCGTCGACCTGGGTGGTTTCGTCAAGTTGCTGCAACGCATGCAAGTGCCCCATCGCGTCAGTGAAGAGGCGGGCGAGCAAGTGTTGTGGGTGCCCGAAACCATCAGTGATGACGTGCGCGTGTTGTATCAGCGTTTCCCTGCCGGCGACCCGGACCAGCAGTTGGATATTCCCGAACAGGCACCGGTTGCTCGGCCAAGCTTTGTCCAGCAAGTGCGCCATAGCCCGGTCACCGCGCTGGTGCTGCTGGCCAGCCTTATCGTTGGTGCCGTGACCCTGCTCGGCGAAAACCTGCAAGCCATGGCCTGGCTGACCTTCCTGCCGTTCCGGGTGCTGGGCGAGTACATCCAGTTCACGCCGCTCGCCGACACGCTGGCTTCGGGGCAGTGGTGGCGCCTGGTCACGCCGATGCTGATTCACTTCGGCATCCTGCACCTGGCCATGAACGGCATGTGGTACTGGGAGCTGGGCCGGCGCATTGAAGCCCGCCAGGGCAGTATCAACCTGCTGGGCCTGACCCTGTTGTTCAGCCTGGTCTCCAACTACGCTCAATATGCCTATGGCGGGCCCGGCCTGTTTGGCGGTTTGTCCGGCGTGCTGTATGGCCTGCTCGGGCATTGCTGGATCTTTCAATTATTGTCACCCAACCCCGCCTATCGCCTGCCCCGTGGGGTGCTGGTGATGATGCTGGTGTGGCTGCTGCTTTGCCTGTCGGGGCTGGTCTCGATGATCGGCTTCGGCGAAATCGCCAACGCGGCCCATGTGGGCGGCTTGGTCATCGGTTGCCTGACGGGTTTGCTCGGCGGTTTGTACAACCGTCGCAAAGCGTCTATTTGATAAGGAAGAGCCTTATGTCCTCTTTTGCTGCAATGATCGAAAACATCACCCCGGACATCTACGAGAGCCTCAAGCTCGCCGTGGAAATCGGCAAATGGTCTGACGGCCGCAAGCTCACCGCCGAGCAGCGCGAGTTGTCTTTGCAGGCAGTGATCGCCTGGGAAATCCAGAACCTGCCCGAAGAGCAGCGCACCGGCTACATGGGCCCGCAGGAATGCGCCTCCAAGTCGGCGCCGGTGCCGAACATCCTGTTCAAGTCGGATGCGATCCATTGATTGAAATTGGTCGCGGTGCAGTCAGCAAAATGTCGGCGCAACTCGGTGAGCCGACTGTTCAATACGCTTTTCGCCTGGGCGATGTCGAGGTGCCGGTCAACCCTCTGATCGGCACCCATGTGCGCCTCGAATACCTGGGTGCCATTCATTGCAGCCATTGCGGGCGCAAGACCAAGATCAGCTTCAGCCAGGGCTATTGCTACCCGTGCATGACCAAGCTGGCCCAGTGCGACCTGTGCATCATGAGCCCCGAGCGCTGCCATTACGACGCCGGCACCTGCCGTGATCCCGGCTGGGGCGAAACGTTCTGCATGACCGACCACGTGGTGTACCTGGCCAATTCGTCGGGGATCAAGGTCGGCATCACCCGCGCCACCCAATTGCCCACCCGCTGGCTCGATCAGGGCGCCAGCCAGGCGCTGCCGATCATGCGTGTCGCCACGCGCCAGCAGTCTGGCTTCGTCGAAGACCTGTTCCGCAGCCAGGTGGCCGACAAGACCAACTGGCGCGCCTTGCTCAAGGGCGACGCGGTAGCAGTGGACCTCAAGCAGGTGCGCGATGAGCTGTTTGCTTCCTGTGCCGAAGGCTTGCTGGGTTTGCAGGAACGCTTTGGCCTGCAAGCCATCCAAACCATTGCCGACATCGAGCCGATTGAAATCCGCTACCCGGTCGAGCAGTATCCGACCAAGATCGTCAGCTTCAACCTGGACAAGAACCCGATTGCCGAAGGCACGCTGCTGGGGATCAAGGGCCAATACCTGATCTTCGATACCGGCGTTATCAATATTCGTAAATACACGGCCTACCAGCTCGCCGTGCATCAGTAGAAGGATCCCAAGCATGCGCACCGAACAACCGAAGATGATCTACCTTAAGGACTATCAGGCGCCGGACTACCTGATTGACGAGACGCACCTGACCTTCGAGTTGTTCGAGGACCACAGCCTGGTCCACGCGCAATTGGTGATGCGCCGCAACCCCGAGCGCGGTGCCGGCCTGCCGCCGCTGGTGCTCGATGGCCAGCAACTGGAGCTATTGAGCGTGAACCTGGCTGACCAGGAACTGACGGACGCTGACTACCAGCTGACCGACGGCCACCTGACCGTGCAGCCCAAGAGTGCAACCTTCACCCTCGACACCACCGTCAAGATCCACCCGGAAACCAACACTGCCCTCGAAGGGCTGTACAAATCCGGCAGCATGTTCTGCACCCAGTGCGAAGCCGAAGGCTTTCGCAAGATCACTTACTACCTCGACCGTCCGGACGTGATGAGCGTCTTCACTACCACAGTGATCGCCGAGCAGCACAGCTACCCGGTGTTGCTGTCCAATGGCAACCCAATTGCCAGCGGCCCCGGCGAAGACGGCCGGCATTGGGCGACCTGGGAAGACCCGTTCAAGAAGCCGGCCTACCTGTTCGCGCTGGTGGCCGGTGATTTGTGGTGCGTGGAAGACAGCTTCACCACCATGACCAACCGTGAAGTGGCACTGCGCATCTACGTCGAACCGGAAAACATCGACAAGTGCCAGCACGCCATGACCAGCCTGAAAAAATCCATGCGCTGGGACGAAGAAACCTACGGCCGCGAGTACGATCTCGACATCTTCATGATCGTGGCGGTCAACGACTTCAACATGGGCGCCATGGAGAACAAGGGCCTCAATATCTTCAACTCCAGCGCCGTGCTGGCTCGCGCCGAAACCGCCACCGACGCCGCCCACCAACGGGTCGAGGCCATCGTCGCCCACGAGTACTTCCATAACTGGTCGGGCAACCGCGTGACCTGCCGAGACTGGTTCCAGCTGTCGCTCAAGGAAGGCTTCACCGTGTTCCGTGACTCGGGCTTCTCTGCCGACATGAACTCGGCCACGGTCAAGCGTATCCAGGATGTGGCCTACCTGCGTACCCACCAGTTCGCCGAAGACGCCGGGCCCATGGCCCACGCGGTGCGCCCGGACAGCTTTATCGAGATCTCCAACTTCTACACCCTGACCGTGTACGAAAAAGGCTCGGAAGTAGTCGGCATGCTCCATACCTTGCTCGGCGCCGACGGTTTCCGCAAAGGCAGCGACCTTTACTTCGAGCGCCATGACGGCCAGGCCGTGACCTGCGATGATTTCATCAAGGCCATGGAAGACGCCAATGGCGCCGACCTCAGCCAGTTCAAACGCTGGTACAGCCAGGCCGGTACGCCACGTCTGGCGGTCAGCGAGTCGTATGACGCTGCGGCCAGGACCTACAGCCTGACCTTCCGCCAGAGCTGCCCGGCCACCCCGGATAAGGTCGAGAAACTGCCGTTCGTGATTCCGGTGGCACTCGGCTTGCTGGACGGGCAGGGCGCGGGTATTGCCTTGCGCCTGGCCGGTGAGGCGACGGCTGGCGGCACTTCCCGGGTGATCTCGGTGACTGAAGCCGAGCAGACCTTCACCTTCGTCGACATAGCCGAAAAACCCTTGCCTTCGCTGCTGCGTGGCTTCTCGGCGCCGGTGAAACTGAGCTTCCCTTACGACCGTGACCAGCTGATGTTCCTGATGCAGCACGACAGTGACGGCTTCAACCGCTGGGATGCCGGTCAGCAACTGTCGGTGCAGGTGCTGCAGGAACTGATCGGCCAGCATCAGGCGGGGCAGCCGCTGAAGCTGGATCAGCGCCTTATCGACGCGCTGCGCACTGTCTTGAGCGATGAAAGCCTGGACCAGGCCATGGTCGCGGAAATGCTCTCGCTGCCGAGCGAAGCCTACCTGGCAGAAATCAGCGACGTGGCGGATGTGGATGCCATTCACGCCGCCCGTGAGTATGCCCGCAAGCAATTGGCCGACAACCTGTTCGAAGGATTGTGGCTGCGTTACCAGGCCAACCGCGACCTGTCCAAGCAGACGCCGTACGTGGCGGAGGCCGAGCACTTTGCCCGTCGCGCCCTGCAAAACATCGCGTTGTCGTACCTGATGCTCAGCGGCAAGCCGCAAGTACTCGCGGCCACCCTGGATCAGTTCGATACTGCCGACAACATGACCGAGCGCCTGACCGCCCTGGCGGTACTGGTGAACTCGCCGTTCGAGGCGGAAAAAGCCCAGGCCCTTGCGGTGTTTGCCGAGAACTTCAAGGACAACCCGTTGGTGATGGACCAGTGGTTCAGCGTCCAGGCCGGCAGCACCTTGCCGGGCGGGCTGGCACGGGTCAAGGCACTGATGGAGCACCCGGCATTCACCATCAAGAACCCGAACAAGGTGCGTGCGCTGATCGGTGCATTTGCCGGGCAGAACCTGATCAACTTCCATGCGGCGGACGGCTCGGGTTATCGCTTCCTGGCGGACCTGGTGATACAGCTCAATACCCTGAACCCTCAGATCGCCTCGCGCCAACTGGCGCCGCTGACGCGCTGGCGCAAATACGACAGCGCGCGGCAGGCGCTGATGAAAGCGGAACTGGAGCGCATTCTTGCCTCCGGCGAGCTGTCCAGTGATGTGTTCGAGGTGGTCAGCAAGAGCCTGGCGTAATTTGGGGGCAGGGTGGCTGCCGGCGGTTATTGAGCGGGTGATCTTCAATCCAAGGGGGCTTGGTTCCGCTGGGGCCTTACAGCCGACCGTTATCTAACCAGCGCCCTGATCCAATGTGGGAGGGGGCTTGCCCCGATGGCGGCCTGACAGCCGACCAGAATGTTGGATCAGACCAAGTACATATCCATTGTTTAGATAACGGCCACTATTGGTTCCGCTCTTACAGCGGGTCACTTTTGGAAGAGCGCCAAAAGTAACCAAAAACGCTTCGCCCCACCAATCGGCACCTCGCTCAGGCTCGGTGTGCCCGTAATCCGACATGGATTTGGGGGGCCGCCGCCACGCGCCATCCATGGCGCGGGGCGGCTAAACCGGCATCCCTGCCGGTTTACCCCCCAAATCCCTGTCGAATNGGATTTGGGGGGCCGCCGCCACGCGCCATCCATGGCGCGGGGCGGCTAAACCGGCATCCCTGCCGGTTTACCCCCCAAATCCCTGTCGAATTCCGGCCTGCGTGGTTTAACGGGGCGCCTGAGATCAAAAGCAGATCAAGATCAAGATCAAGAGCGGCTCGCTGCGCATCGTGGTTACCGTCGGCTGCTACGAAGTTGTTTAGATATCTATGCTCATCGGGGGCAAGCCCTTTCCCACATTCATGGCATTTCTGACGGAGTTAGAGGTCTTGAAAGCGGCCGGCTCGAAGGTCGCTATCGAGCCCGTAGTACTGACATTTGCTGACAGGAACCTCTGCTAAGCTGCCGCACCTCTATCCCTGATTCTGGTGGCATCAACGTGTCGCGCACCACTCGCCTATTAACGTTGCTTCAGGCCCTGCGGGGCAGAAAACGCCCGGTCACCGCCGCCGTTCTCGCGGCGCAACTGGAAGTATCGGAACGCACGCTGTACCGCGATATCGCTGAATTGACCGCCTTGGGCGCGCCGATTTTTGGCGAAGCCGGGGTCGGCTACGTATTGCGCAGCGGCCTGTTTCTGCCGCCCCTGATGCTCAACGCCGAAGAGACCGAGGCGGTCGTGCTGGGCTTGCGTTATGTAGACCAGCGCGGCGATGACGTATTGAGCCGCGCCGCCGCCAACGCCCTGGCGAAGATCGCCGATGTACTGGACCCTGCGGCTCAAGAGGCGTTGCGTAACCCGACGCTGCTCCCTGGACCTCCCGGCTTCGGCTATCCGGAAAACCGCGTCCCGCTTAACGTGTTTCGCGATGCTATTCGCCATCAGGCCAAGCTGCATATCAGCTACGCCGACGCCAGCCAAATCCAGAGCCAACGCCTTATCTGGCCGCTGGCTCTGGGCTTTCTCAATGAGGCGCGGGTGATCGTGGCGTGGTGCGAGTTGCGCGGTGCCTATCGCACCTTTCGCACCGACCGCGTGGCCAGCGCCGATGCCCAGGGTGAGCGTTACCCCGGGAGGCGCAGCGACCTGTTGCGAGGCTGGCGCAAGCTGATGGAGCAGCAAGAGTCCGCGCCGTTTACTCCTGACAAAAACTGACACACCCGTGGCTTAGCATGGCGTCACAAATCATCCAGGCAAGGAGTTGTGCCATGTCTTTTCCCGAGTTGGCCCCGGCCATCGTGGCTTATATTGCAGCAACCAATACCGGCGACATCACCGCGATCCCCCAGTGTTTCGCTGACGATGCCAATGTATTCGATGAAGGCGAACATCAGGTGGGTACGGCCGCCATTGCACGCTGGATGGAAGATACCGGCCGCCGCTACCAGCCACGGGTCGAGGTGCTCAGCGTGCAGCAACGCACCGGCAAAGTGCTGGTCAGCAATATCGTCTCCGGTAATTTCCCCGGCAGTCCGCTGGAGCTGCGCTACACCTTTCGGCTGAACGAACAGGGCAAGATTTCACGGCTGGATATCTGCGCGTAAGTCATACTGGCACGCATGACTTTCGACTCGCCGCTCGCCGCTTACCAACATGCCATCGCCCAGCAAGGTTTCGTCCCTGACGATGCCCAGCAGCAGGCGGTGCACGCCCTGCAAGCCTGTCACGAGGTCTTGCACCAAGGCCGTTCGCCGATTGCCGGGGTTTACCTATGGGGGCCGGTAGGCCGCGGCAAGACCTGGCTGATGGACCATTTCTACCAAAGCCTGCGTATTCCCGCACGACGCCAGCATTTTCATCACTTCATGGGGTGGGTGCACCAACGTTTGTTCCAGCTCACGGGAACCCAGGATCCGTTGCGGGCGTTGGCCCGGGAGTTGAGTCGGGAGGTGCGGGTGCTGTGCTTCGATGAGCTGTTTGTGAATGACATTGGTGACGCGATCATCCTCGGTCGCCTGTTCCAGGTGATGTTCGAGCAGGGCGTGGTGATGGTGTGCACCTCTAACCAGCCGCCCGATCAGCTATACGCCGATGGCTTCAATCGCGAGCGTTTCCTGCCGGGCATCGCTGCAGTCCAGGAGCACATGCAGGTGGTGGCAGTGGACGGAGGCGAGGACCATCGCTTGCATCCCGGTGCGGGCATGCAGCGATACTGGGTGAACCAACCGGCTGCACTGGCTGCGGTGTTCAAGCAATTAAGCCTGGGGCAGCGTGTGATCAGCGGGGCAGTGAGTGTAGGTCACCGTTCTATCGTGGCGGTACAGGCCAGTGACAGGGTGCTCTGGTGTCGTTATGCCGAGCTGTGCGAGCAACCCCTGGCCGCCATGGACTTTATGCTGCTGTGTGATCGCTACCAGGCCATCCTGTTGGGTGACGTCCCCAACCTCAGCGCACAGAGGCGTGCCGGGCGGATTGCCCGTGGCACCGAGGACGGCGTCGAACGTGTAGTGGCGGGGGATCGCGAATTGCCGCAGCTGTCGGTACACGATGACAGCGTGCGACGCTTTATCGCGTTGGTGGACGAATGCTACGACCGCAAGGTGCCGCTCTTTATCGACGCCGCGGTGCCATTGGAGGGCCTTTACACCGAAGGCTACCTGGAGTTTCCTTTCCGTCGCACCCTGAGCCGTTTGCAGGCGATGCAGTTGCAACGCTTCGCCGTCTAGGAAAAATCGCCGTTTCAGGGATGTTTGCAGGTTTTGACGCGTTCAAGCTTCGCGATTTCTGTCGGGCATTTGTAGTTAATCTCCTTCATCTGTTGCCGACTCCGCGCTTACAATCGCAGCTCTCAAAGGGAAACGAATCCCTGGTTGTCGTTATCGAGGAAGGAAATGGACACCCCAGACATCCTGGTGCTGCAAGCCAGCTACACCAACGCCGTGCATGCCGATGCCATTGGCCTGTTGCTCAATCATTATGCTGAAGATTCGATGGGCGGCGGCCACACCTTGCCGGCCGATCTCTTGCAGCAGCTGCCTGCCGAGTTGGCCAAGCGCCCACACGCGTTCAGCGTCCTGGCGTTTATCGGTGGCGAACCGGCGGGGTTGGTCAACTGTTTTGAAGGTTTCTCAACCTTTGCCTGCCGCCCGCTGGTCAACGTCCACGACGTGGTGGTGATGGATAGGTTTCGTGGCTTGGGGTTGAGTCAGAAAATGCTGCAGAAGGTCGAGGAAATCGCTCGGCAGCGCGGCTGCTGCAAGATCACCCTGGAAGTGCTCGAAGGCAATGAACTGGCCCAGTCGGCCTACCGAAAGTTCGGTTTCGATGATTCAGTATTTGATCCGAGTCATGGACGTATGTTGTTCTGGAGCAAGTCGCTTTAATAAATACCAAGTGAAAAAAAGGGCGCCGTTAAGTGGCGCCCAATATACCTTCGCCAACGGAGCGGAATGGCGCAGGGTGTTGCAGATTAAATCAACATTAAATCAACTGTTCGGTTGTTCCTCATTGACGGTGTCGACCTTCAAGGTCTTACCGTCTGCGGAGGCCATTCGCTGTTCAGCTGCGCCATGGGTTTGTTGCTGAATGAAGCTGAAGTTCTGGTAGAACTCCTTAGAACGCTCTGAACCGCCCTCTGCAAAGGCGGCGGCGGAGGTCAGTGTCATCAGGCTGGCAAACATCAAGGTCGAGAGTTTCATCGCAGTATTCCCATTAAGAGTGATAGGTGTCTGGCCGTTCCTTGATCAGAAGCATGGGGCGACTATGGACGTATCGTATTAAGTGGGAGTTAACGCAAAGTGCCTGCGAAGTTAACAGTTTGTTAACTTCGCAGGCACGGGGCAGGGCAGGGGTTCAAAGACGCAAGGGGATGAAGAACTTCAGGCCTGGACGAGAATGATTGTATCGTTCTGTCGCCGAGCCCAGGTTTACTTCAGCACCACTTCACTGCTATCGGCCTTCTTTGGCTTGATCAGGCTGAAGTCGATCAGCGCCTTCTGCTTGGTTTCGTAAGGGTTGCCGATCAGCAAGGGACGTGGCTTGAAGCTGTCGCTGACCAGGCTCTTGCTGTGGTCCAGCTCGTCAAAACTCAAGCCGGCCATGTCGGCCCAGGTGTGAATCAGCTGCGAGCTGCTGTACGGCCGCTGCAGGTCGCCGGCGAAGCTCCAGTCGTGGCTTTCGCGCCACTTCGGTGAGGCGTAGGCCATGAACGGGATGGTGTACATCGGCGCGGTCGGCTTGCCTTCGTTGCGGCCCAGGGTGTCGTGGCCGACGGAGTCGAACACGTCTTCGCCGTGGTCCGAGAGGTACAGCAGGAAGCCGTTGGGGTCGGTCTTGGCGTAGTCCTTGATCAGGCTGGAGACCACGAAGTCGTTGTACAGCACGGCGTTGTCATAGCTGTTGTACGTCGGCAACTGCGCATCGCTGACACCGGCGGGCACGCCCTGGCGGTCGGTGAACTTGTCGAAGCTCGGCGGGTAGCGGTACTGATAGCTCATGTGAGTGCCCAGCAGGTGTACCACGATGAACTTGCGCTCAGCGGTATCGGCCAGGGCCTTGGAGAACGGCGCCAGCACATCGCCGTCGTACTGACGGGCGTTCTGGTTGCGGTTGTTATTCAAGTACACCTGCTCGTCGGCCTGTTCGGAAAAGGTCGTGAGCATGGTGTTGCGCTTGGTCATGGTCTGCTGGTTGGTGATCCAGAAGGTCTTGTAGCCGGCCTGCTTCATTACGCTGACAATCGACGGCGTCTTGAGGTACAGGTCCGGGTTTTCTTCGTCGGCAAAGGTCAGCACCTGTTGCAGTGCCTCAATAGTGTAGGGGCGCGGGGTGATGACGTTATCGAACACGGCCAGTTGGTCGCGCAGCTTGTCCAGCTCCGGCGTGGTATTGCGCGGGTAACCGTAGAGGCTCATACGCTGGCGGTTGGTGGACTCGCCGATCACCAGCACCAGGGTGGACGGCTGGCCGGCCATGCTGTCCTTGAGGTTCTTCAATGGCGGGATCTGGCTGGCACTGGTCAGCATGCCTTGCATATTGTCCAGCTGTTCGGTGTAGCGACGGTAGGCGACGATCATCTGCCAAGGCACAGCCGGTTCGATACGGGTCTCGAAACGGTCGATGGCCAATTCCATGGTTTCGCTGGTAGCGATCTGCTTGACCAGCGGGTAGCCCACAACGGCCAGGACGATGGCTACCGCTGCCACGATCGACTGGCCGCGCGGCAGGTACACAGGGCGCAGGCGTGTCCAGAGGAAGACGGCAAAGGCGGTGTGGGCAATAAATGCCAGCACGATCCACCAGGCAAAATATTGGGTCGCGTATTCGCCGGCTTCAGAGATGTTCGATTCGAACATGATGAAGATGACGCTCTGGGAAAATTCCTGCTGGTAAATGAAGAAATAACCCAGGCTCGCCATTGAGCAGGCCCACAGCACCACGCCGATCAGCGCGGCAAGCAGGCGCGTACGACGCGGGAACAACAACATCGGCGCCAGCCATAGCGCACTCATGAAGAAGGCTTGGCGAAAACCACTGAAGCCGGAGGTGCCGGTCAGTTGGATTAGCAGTTGAGTAATACCCGAGAAATACCAGAAAAACAGAAATAACCAGCCAAGGCCGGCCCAATCAAAGCCTTTCGCAGTCGTCGTGCTGCGTTTGAACATCGCCATCCAGCGCCCCATCAGAGAATGATTGTCGCGCACAGGCGCGCGACATCGGGCCGCTCAGGAAGTGAGCGGCATCGCGGGCGGGAGTATCGGGACAGGCGTGTGAAAACTTTGTGAGTTTTCTGTAAGTATTGCCTTACAAACTAACCAGAGGCGTTCAGCAGAGCGCAGGCTTGGCGTCAGACGGCAATTCGAGCTGGCTTTGAAGGTACGAGCGCAGTCGCAGGACTTCCTGCTGCAACTGATCGCGCTCATCTTTCAACTGACGCAATTCATCGCGACGGATGCTGACGTAGAGGGTCTGTGGCGGGCGGGTCATCTGTGCTGTGCTCATTGCTTACCTCGCAAATAGCCGGTAGATCGCGGTGCCGGAACAGGTTTCCAGCAACAGTCGGGAGCAAGTTTGAATTCTTTTGCGAGACAAGGGAACTTTTTTATTTTTCGCGGTCGTGTGACTTTTCCGAGGGTGATGGTGAAACGATGGCAGTTTTTTTGTCATGAAACTACACGGATCCGCTCTGGACTAACCCTCATTAGCCTCATTGCGCTATAAACTATGTCACACATTTTTTAGCAGTTAGGAGCATCAGCACATGCAACTGGGGATTATCGGACTAGGCCGCATGGGCGGTAACATTGCGCGGCGCCTGATGCTCAATGGGCATACCACCGTTGTATACGACCGTAACGAAGCCTTTGTCAAAGGCCTGAGCGAGGAGGGCGCTACCGGCGTCGCCGACTTGAAAGCCCTGGTGGCCGGCCTGCAAAAGCCCCGTGCCGTGTGGGTAATGTTGCCGGCGGGCGCGCCCACTGAAGACACCATCAACGCGCTGAGCGAGTTGCTTGAAAACGGTGATGTGATCATCGACGGCGGCAACACCAACTACAAGGACGACGTGCGTCGCGGCAAGGCCCTGGCGGAAAAGGGCCTGCACTATGTCGATGTCGGCACTTCGGGCGGCGTCTGGGGCCTGGAGCGCGGCTACTGCATGATGATCGGTGGCGACGTCGAGACCGTGCAGCGCCTTGACCCGATCTTCAAGAGCCTGGCGCCGGGCATGGGCAACATCCCGCGCACCAAGGACCGTTCGCCGTCTGCCGACCCGCGTGCCGAGCACGGTTATATCCATGCCGGCCCAGCGGGCTCCGGTCACTTCGTCAAGATGATCCATAACGGCATCGAGTACGGAATGATGCAGGCGTTTGCCGAAGGTTTTGACATCCTCAAGACCAAGAACTCGGAAAACCTGCCGGAAGACCAGCGTTTCGACCTCAACGTTGCCGATATCGCCGAAGTCTGGCGCCGTGGCAGCGTGGTGTCGTCCTGGCTGCTGGACCTGACCGCCGACGCCCTGGCCACCGATCCGAAGCTCGATGGCTACTCAGGTTCCGTGGCCGATAGCGGTGAAGGTCGCTGGACCATCGAAGCGGCCATGGAACAAGCGGTGCCGGTACCGGTGCTGTCGACGTCGTTGTTTGCGCGTTTCCGTTCCCGCCAGCAGAGCACCTACGGTGACAAAATGCTGTCTGCCATGCGCTTCGGCTTTGGTGGCCATGTGGAGACTTCAAAAAAATGACCGCCAACGGCAAGAAACCCAAGGCCGAACCCGCACCCCCCACCACCCTGTTTCTGTTTGGCGCCCATGGCGACCTGGTCAAGCGCCTGCTCATGCCGGCGCTGTATAACCTGAGCCGTGACGGGCTGCTGGGCGATGGCCTGCGCATTGTCGGCGTTGATCACAACGCCATCAGCGATGCCGACTTCGCCAAGAAGCTTGAGGACTTCATTCGCACCGAGGCCGCCAGTAAGGTGCGCGGCAATGCCGAAAATGCCCTCGACCCGGCAATGTGGGCAAAATTGGCCAAGGGCATCAGCTACGTCGAGGGCGACTTTCTCGACGACAGCACCTACGCGGATATCGCGCAGAAGATCGCCGACAGCGGCACCGCCAACGCGGTGTTCTACTTGGCTACCGCTCCGCGCTTCTTCAGTGAAGTGGTGCAGCGCCTGGGCAGCGCCGGCTTGCTGAACGAAACGGATGAGGGCTTTCGCCGCGTGGTCATCGAAAAGCCGTTCGGATCCGACCTGGCCACTGCCGAGGCGCTGAATGCGTGCCTGCTCAAAGTGATGAGCGAGAAGCAGATCTACCGCATCGACCATTACCTGGGCAAGGAAACGGTGCAGAACATCTTGATCAGCCGTTTCTCCAACGTGCTGTTCGAAGCGTTCTGGAACAACCACTACATCGACCACGTGCAAATCACCGCCGCGGAAACGGTCGGTGTGGAAACCCGGGGCAATTTCTTCGAGAAAACCGGCACCCTGCGCGACATGGTGCCCAATCACCTGTTCCAGTTGCTGGCGATGGTCGCCATGGAGCCGCCTGCCGCCTTTGGCGCCGATGCGGTGCGTGGCGAGAAGGCCAAGGTGGTCGGTGCGATCCGCCCCTGGTCTTTGGAGGATGCCCGAGCCAACTCGGTTCGCGGCCAGTACACCGCCGGCGAAATCGCCGGCAAGGCGCTGCCAGGCTATCGCGAGGAAGCCAACGTTGCGCCTGACAGCAGCACCGAGACCTTTGTCGCCCTCAAGGTGATGATCGACAACTGGCGCTGGGTTGGCGTGCCGTTCTACCTGCGTACCGGCAAACGCATGAGCATTCGCGATACCGAGATCGTGATCTGCTTCAAGCACGCGCCCTATGCGCAGTTCCGCGACACCGAAGTCGATGAGCTCAAGCCCACCTATCTGAAGATCCAGATCCAGCCAAACGAAGGCATGTGGTTCGACCTACTGGCCAAGAAACCTGGGCCGACCCTGGAGATGGCTAATATCGAGCTGGGTTTTGACTACAAGGATTTCTTCGAGATGCAGCCGTCGACGGGGTACGAAACCCTGATCTACGACTGCATGACCGGCGACCAGACCTTGTTCCAGCGTGCCGACAATATCGAGAACGGTTGGCGTGCCGTGCAGCCGTTCCTCGATGCGTGGAAGGAAGATGACGGCATCCAGACGTACAAGGCCGGTGAAGATGGCCCCGCGGCGGCAGACGCGCTGCTGGCCCGTGATGGCCGCACCTGGCATAGCCTCGGATGAGTGACGCGACGATTCATCCCATCCGATTTGTTCTCAGCGATGTGGACGGGACCTTATTGCATCCCGACCACAGCCTCAGCCAGCGTACCGCCGACGCGATTCGTGCGATGCGTGAAGCTGGAGTGCTATTCAGCCTGGCCAGCGGGCGTCCGCCAAAGGCCATGCTGCATCTGATCGAGACGTTTGGCATCGATGTGCCGGTGGCCGGTTTCAATGGCGGTACGCTGGTCAACCCGGATGGCAGCATCCTGGTTGCGCACCATCTGCCGGCAGAGGCGGCGCTGGTCACCCTGGCGCTGTTTTCAGCCGAGCCGGACGTGGAGGTCTGGGTGTTTGCCGACGGCGACTGGCTGCGCCGTGACCCGCCTGGGCCGATGGTGCAGCGCGAAGCCGATGGCTTAGGGTACGGGCCAGTGGTGGTGGAGAGTTTCGAGCCCTACCTGGATCGTGTCGACAAGATCGTCGCCGCCAGTAACAACACGCAGTTGCTGGTGGAGCTGGAGGCGCAATTGCAGCCGAAGGTGCAAGGGTTGGCTCAGGTGTCACGTTCGCAACCGGTGTACCTGGACGTGACGGCGATGCTGGCCAACAAGGGCGAAGCATTGAAAACCCTGGCCGAGCATCTTGGGGTGCCGCTTGAACAGACCGCAGCCATCGGCGACGGCGGTAATGACCCGGCCATGTTTAAAGTGGCCGGATTATCCATCGCCATGGGCCAGGCCGAAGAAACCGTCAAGCGCCAGGCCAATGTGGTCACCGGCAGTAATATCGAAGACGGCGCTGCCGAGGCATTCGAACGGTTTATTCTCGCGGCACGTTAAACCTGAAGTCTCGCTGCACAACTTCCAGCTTGTGTTTCCCAAGGGCTGGAAGTTGTTGTAGTGAATTACTTCGGCATTGCCCAGTGTTGCAACTGGTAGCCATCTTTATCGAGCTCGGCGCGAGCCTGCAACAACAGGTTTTCCAATTGCGCTGGATCGGTATAAGTCTTCGATGACAGCTGTTTGCTGCCGATACGGGTATTGGTACGGTCGACGACGCTCAGGCTGAGGGCGCCATTGCCATCGTGCCAGGCCACGCACTGGAAGGGTTGGAAGGCACGGTCTGCAATCAAAAGAGCTTCGTTGATGCGCAGCGGAGCGTTCATTTGGGTCTTCTCTCTGTATGCCCATTCAAGTGAGTACCGGCGGTTGGGCTGACCGTGCGGTGGGTTACTTGTACTGATGCACGATGATGGGGTGCGGGTCACATGCTAGAGCAAGAAATTTTAACTTTCCCTGATTAACATCATCTAAATGCCTGTTTTGAAAGCTGAATGAAAGTTTCCGCCGCCGGCAACTTGTGAGCACCACATGGTTTTTTGCCCGCACTTATAGCGAAATGGTACAAGGCAGGCGTCAATATCTTGCTAGGGTTACCGCCAGGCGCCACAAACCATTGTTTCTAAATAACTTTAATAATTCTGGCGCCAAGGAATCGACATGCTTGTGACACCCGTCCAACGTCGCTTGCTGGTGGTCGACCCCTGTGATGATTGCCACGACCTATTACCCGGACTGCGCACGGCCGGTTGGGAAGTGGACAGTTGTGCCTTGCAGGCGGTAGGTGAGCGCTCCTGCGATGTGGGGCTGCTGCGCTTGCAGCCCAGCCATCTGGAGCGCCCCGAAGCGGTCAAGGAATTGATTGGCCGCAGCGGCACCGAGTGGATTGCTGTGCTCAGCCAGGATGTATTACGCCTGCAGAACGTCGGTGATTTTGTCTGCGAATGGTTCTTTGACTTCCACACGTTGCCGTTCGATGTGTCCCGGGTCCAGGTGACCATCGGCCGTGCGTTCGGCATGGCGCGCCTGCGTGGCAAGGGTTACGCGCCTGTAGATGAGCCCCACGAGCTGTTGGGCGACAGCCGCCCCATTCGTGAACTGCGCAAATTGTTGGCCAAGTTGGCCCCCACTGAATCCCCTGTGTTGATCCGCGGCGACAGCGGCACCGGTAAAGAGCTGGTGGCCAAGACCTTGCACCGGCAATCCCAACGGCACGCTAAACCGTTCGTGGCGATCAATTGCGGTGCTATCCCTGAACACCTGATCCAATCCGAACTGTTCGGCCACGAAAAAGGCGCGTTCACCGGCGCTCATCAGCGCAAGGTGGGGCGCATTGAGGCCGCCAACGGTGGCACGCTGTTCCTGGATGAAATCGGTGACCTACCGCTGGAGCTGCAAGCCAACCTTTTGCGTTTCCTGCAGGAAAAACACATCGAGCGCGTCGGCGGCAGTCAGCCGATCCCGGTGGATGTGCGGGTGCTTGCCGCGACCCATGTCGACCTCGAAGCTGCGGTGGAGAAGGGCACCTTTCGCGAAGACTTGTATTACCGCCTGAATGTCCTGCAAGTGGTCACCGCGCCTTTGCGCGAGCGCCATGGCGACGTGGCGATGCTGGCCAACCACTTTTCGCGTTTCTATAGCCGGGAAACCGGCCGGCGCCCGCGCAGTTTCAGCGAGGACGCGCTGGTGGCGATGGGGCAACACCCTTGGCCGGGCAATGTGCGGGAACTGGCCAACCGCGTGCGTCGCGGCCTGGTGTTGGCCGAAGGGCGCCAGATCGAAGCCGTTGATCTGGGGTTGCAAGGTCAGCCGGCCCTTTCGGCGCCGATGGCGACATTGGAAGATTACAAGCACCGCGCCGAACGCCAGGCGCTGTGCGATGTGCTCAACCGGCACAGCGACAACTTCAGTGTTGCCGCGCGTGTGCTGGGGATTTCCCGGCCGACGTTCTACCGGTTGCTGCATAAACACCAGATTCGCTGATGGCGGTGTGTCAGCTATAGATAAGCTGGCTGACACACTGCTATCGGGGTGTAGTCAGAAGTAATACGGGAATTTCAGGCTGAAGGTAAAGTCCGGCGCATCATCGGTCATGCCGATCGCCAGGTTCGGCACGATGGTCAGGTTATCCGAGGCGGCAATGGTCATGCCCACGTTGAAGTAACCGGCATTGGCGTCGCTGGACACCACCGATTGCCAGTCGCCGCCGTCCGGCTTGAGCTTGCTCTTGCGCTGCACCAGGTCGGAGACCGAGAACGACATGCTCATTTTTTCGTTGAGCGCGAAGGCTACGCCGACGCCGAACTGGAAGCTGTCGCCCAGGCGGACTTTACCGCCGACCTTCTGGTTGACGTCGCTGCTGATATCGTCAAACGAATCTTCAAAGTTGTGGGTATACGACAGCGAACCAAACAACACTGCCGGGTCGAAGGTCTTGACCAGGGAAATACCCGGGGTGACCGACCAGACCCCGTTGCCCGTCGGCAGGCTTTCCGGCAGGTAGAGGTTGTCGTTGTTGGGCTGCCGGACCAGCTTGATGCCGAAAGGCTCTTTACCCGTGGGCGCCTTGACCCGTACAGACACCACCGCATCCGGCAGGGTCGGGGTTTCGTCGAGAAACTTGTAGGCCACGCCAAAGTTGACGTCGCCAATGGTCGGGTCGCGGGTCACCGAGCCTTCCGAGGTGGCGGTGGCATCGTTGCCGGCGCCGGCCGACTGGTAGGTCGAGTCGCGGTACACCACCGGTACGTTCAGGTCGAACTGCCAACGGTTGTCGACGTTGTAGCGCCCGGTGAGGTCCAGGGTCCAGCTGTCGGACTTGATCCGGTCCAGGTTGATGTTGCCGAGGAAGATCGAGTCCAGCGCGAGGAAGCCATTGAGGGTTAATTGGCGTGCGTCATAACGGGCATAGGTGATGCCGGTTTCAACGCTGAACTTGCCGTTGCCGAAGAAGCCACTGGCCTCGTTGTAGAGGTTGCTCACACTTTGCGCCGGGGCCGAATCGTCCTTGAGGGATTGGCCGTAGGAACTGCCTGCACCACCCGAGGCGGCTGCGGCTCCAGTACCCGTGGTCGCGACAGCGTTACCGCCATTCTTGAAGTCGGCAGGTGACTTGGCCAGGCGCCTGGGGGCGGGCGTCGCCGGTTGATCCTCTACCTGACGTACACGTTGCTCCAGCACAGCCAAGGCTTTTTGCTGCACGTCATAACGTTGCTTGAGTTCCAGGAGTTCCCTCTTCAGGGCTTCGATATCGGCGTCTGGCGCGGCATACAACAGGGATGCGGGCAAGAGCGTACTTAAACAAACCACCGCACGTAGCGATAACGATCGATGCATGAAATAAGCCGTCCTTTACTAATGCGTAAGTGTCGAAGGGTCAGCGTAGTTCAATAACCGAGCGTACGTAGGCCTTTGAGCTGATCCAAATTGCAATTCAACGCGGCGTTATTCAAGCCGTTATTGTTCATCACCACGTTGATCTGAGTGATATTTCTGACAAGGTTGGTATTGCCGGTCAGCACCGTACCCTGCAGCACGTTGCCGCCACCGATCTGCTGCAGGCTGCTGCCTTGGTTGTGGTTGGCCTGGATCGCCATCTGCACGCCGCCATTGTTGGCCGATACGCTGACGCGGCCCGCTGCGCTGTCACCGCTCACGGTACCGCCGGCCACCAGTACCTGCCCGGATTGGACGTTATTGGCGGGGGTAACGCCGTTTTCAACATTGATGCCGACGTTGTTGTAGGCGGTGTTGCCATCGCCGGCCGTGCGCACACTTTGGGTCACGCCCTGGCCGCTGCCCAGGCCCGCCCCCCCGACCACGTTACCGGTGCCGGTGGTTGGAGGCATGCCGGTACCGGTCGAACCGGTGGTTTGCACATAGAACTGGGGGGTGATAGTGGTCTTGTCGATCTGCATGTTGGCCGTGCCGGTGATGCTGTCACCGACGGCATTGGTCCAGGTGCTGCTCATGACGATGCCGAAGCTGATGATGCGCCCCGGCATTACGTAGCGGCCACGCAGTTCGGCCATTTCTGCGTCCTTGAGTTCGATAGGCTTAAACCCCGATGACGCATAAGCGGGCATTGAGGCTGCCACGCACAACAGCGTCAGCCAACGGCAAGTGTTCATCTGCGGCTCCTGGGGCGTCCTGCCCCTTATTGCGCTTCTAGAAGAAGTCGCTCTGGATAAAACCGAAATCCATCAGCTCTGCATCGCCCACCGGCTTGAACTCATTCATCTGGCTCTTGGCAGTCAGCGGCATGGGCGGGTCGAGCAGGACGTTGGCCTTGTCGTAACCTTCACCCAGCACGGCGAAGACAATGCCATTCCAGCCTTTGACGAAATCGTCACGGGAATAGCGCTTGTGGCCCAGCACCGGGTCGCCGATATATACCCAGTCCTTGTCGGCCCGTTGCATCACCACGAAGTGCTTGTAGCCACGGATTTCCAGCAGCACCACCACGGGGATTTTCACGGTCAGCAAGGTATCCGGCGCGATCTTGTAGCCGCGGGCACGCATGCCGATGCTTTCGAGGTAGCGCTTCATGTCCAGCATGGAAAAGCCCTGGGTTCGCACCAGGTCCTGGTCGGCGGTCACCAGCATGCCTTTGATGATGTGGTCTTCGTCGACGTCCAGCCAATAGGCCTGGCGCAGGATGGTGGCGAGTGCCGCGGCACCGCAGCTGAAATCGGTTTTCTGTTCCACCAGGTTGGCGAAGCGGCGCTCACGGATGCTCTCGACCTTCTTGTAGATCACCGCGCCGCCGGGCATGGCGGAGATCGCCATGGTGCCTGCCCAGGTCGTGCCGGTGAGCAACATCAGGAGGGTGAGAATCGCGAGGCGCATGATCGGATCACCTGCTGGACACTGGAATAAGATAGGGCCTTGTTGCCAAGGCCCCGTTGGATCAGAAGCGCACGCTGCTGCTGCAGACGCTGCAACCTTGGCCGATCGCCAGGCTGTTGCTGCCTTGGTTGCCCGCACCGGATTGCAGGTTGACGCCTACGTTGCCGGAGTTGCGGTTAACCGAGTTGTCGAGGCTTGCGTTGTTGGACACGTATTGCGGCTTGCCACCATAACCATGGCTGCTGGCGGCCGCATTGAGGTAGCTGTTGTTGAGCGAGTTTTGCTCGGTGTTGGAGGCCGCTGCGATGTTCTTGCCATCGGCAGTAGTGATTGCCAGGTTGTTTTTACCTTGGTTGCCTTGCCCGGCCTGACCGTTGTAACCCACGTTGCCGGAGTTACCAGTGATGGAACCGTCAAGAGAGGCGTTGTTTTGCGTGCCTTTGTTGACGAAGTTATTGCCTGAACTGCCTTGATCTACATCGATCACCGCAAACACAGTGGCAAAGTCACCTTTTGCACTGGAGATGGCACCGGCATTGTCGGCCTGGTTACCGGACCCCGATTGCGCGTTGACGCCGACGTTACCGCTGTTGCTGTTGACCGAGTTATCGGCCGAGGCGTTGTTTTCGGTGTTGGTGTCGTCGAATTTGTTGTGTTCGCTTTTTTGGACATCAGTGACGACAGCGGCAACAGTGCCGGTGGGTTGAGGGGTTGGATGCCAGCCACCCGCTTGAGCAGCAGCAGCCATGAGCGCGGCGAGAGCGAAAACCAGTGGTTTGAGCGCCATTTGAGGTTTCATGGTGTTTCTCCTTGCTTCTAATTAGTTGGGTTAAGTGTTGGTACGGTCTAACTAACGTCTACCAAGCGGTTACTTGATAGTGATACCCAGGGTGTTAGCCACTCGGTTCCCCACCCCGGCACTCTGGTTCACCTGAATCACACCTCGGCTGCCGGTGAAGGCCTGGTCGCTGGTAACGACCTGGCGGCTGCCAGTGGTGGGGGTGAGCCCTGAGTCAGTTGCCAGCGTCGTCGTGTTCTGTTGCAACAGGACGCTGTCATCGATGCTTTGCGGGCCAGGGTTGAGGCTGATCCGCAGCGCATTGATCGATTGGTTATTGGCCCCGGCCGACTGGTTGACGCCCAGTACACCTTTGCCATTGGTAAAAGAGGTGCCCTGGATCGTCGCCTTGGCGTTCAGGGCCGGGTCGACCTTGCCGTTGAGGTTCTGGATGTCGACGGTGGTGGCTTGGCCACCGAACGCCATGGCGCGGCTGTTGGAGCTTTGCTGCTGAGTGCCGGCCGCCTGGTTGATCGACATCAACCCTTCGAAATGCTGGCCGCTGTTGTTGATCACCGCGGTGTTGTCGGCCATGGCCAAGGCGCTGCCCAGCAGGGCGAACATCAACAGGGCACGATTCATCACTTGCCCCCCAGCATGTTGCCGAGGTTGTTCAAGGGCGCCATGCCGCGCTGGATCGAGTCGCTGATCTGCCCGCCCATGCTGTTGCCCGCACCATGGCCGGCGGCTGCGCCAGTGCCCAGTGTCGACATGCCGTGCTGTGTGGTGCCAAGGCCAGACAAACTGGCATTGGGCTGGATGGAGCGGGCGAGGCTTGCGCCGCTGCTGATGCCGCCAATATCCGCGTCGCTGAGTTCGCCGGACAGGGCGTTGATGATCTCTTTGCTGGGGTTGGCGTTGGCGGTAGTGGGGTAGGGGTCGGGGCCGAAGGCCGGGCGGCCAACCATATGCCCCTGCACATTACGACCCGTGACGATAACGCCGTCACCGGCAAAGCTCGGAATACTGATACCGGCACTGAGTACACAGCTGACCAGCAGTACGGTCATCGAACCTTGAGCAAGTGTGTTCACGGCGGCAGTCCTTATGCTTCACGCTGACCCTAAACAGCGTTGTCAGGGAAAGAGCAGAAGCCGTGCCGCTTTTGATTTTTTGTTTATTTACAGATGGTTATGTTTAAAGCCAGGCAAAGTGATGGCAACGCTGTTTCAACGTTGAAACAGTCCCCCGGCGCTTGAGACAGGCCCATCCTCACCTCGCACTGTCTCAGCGATGTAACACCGCCCATGACAAATGGATGAATCCGCACAATGCGGGCGATTCAGGGGCGGAAGGTGTTTCAAAACTGAGACTGCGGGCGTGAGCGAACCCACTCCTGCATGAGGGCTCAACCCTTGGGGGTTTTACCTGGGATGGAATTGAGTACGGGGTTGCCGTCCTGGTTCTGGGTCAGATAGACCGGCAGTACCTTGGGCAGGGAGGGAACGAGGTTGCTGACTTCATTGATATTGTAGATGCCGCCGATGCGGATCTTGCCGGTACCGGCGTCTGCGAGCATGACCGGCGTTTTCAGGTAACGGTTGATCAGCGGCAGCGCATCCGTCAGGGGCAGGTTGTCGAGCACCAGCTTGCCGTGGCGCCATGCCAGCGCGCTGTCATCGGGGCTGATGGCGGCGACTTGCGGGGTGTCGTCACCTTGGCGAAAGCTGGCCTGCATGCCTGGGCTCAGCGGTACACTGGCGTGCTCCGCGTCGCTGGAAACCTGCACCGAGCCTTCCAGCAATATCACCCGCACCTGTTCGTCGTATTCCCAGACGTTGAACTGGGTACCGGTTACCCGCACCTGGCCTTCGCCGGCCCGCACGATAAACGGGTGTTCGCGGTCGTGGGTCACCTTGAAGAACGCTTCGCCCTTTTTCAAGGTGACCCGGCGCTGGTCCTTGTAGTGGCTGTAGACCAGCTCGGTGCCCAGGTTCAACTCCACTTGGCTACCATCGCCCAGAGTGATTTTTTCCAGGCCATTGGTTGCCTCGAAATGTTCATAAGAACTGGGCAACCAACCGGCTTCCCAGCCGGTAAAGGCCGCAAGCGGCAATGCGCCAAGGCAGACCGCTGCGGCCACTGCGTAGTTGCGTAACCGGCTGCGTGGCTTGACGGGGGCCACCGTCGGGGCAGGTGGGGGGCGGGGCAGGTGATCGGCCACCTCCCAGATCTCCAGCATGGCCGCATATTCGAAGGCGTGCAGCGGATGAGCATCGTGCCATTGCGTAAAAGCCTGACGTTCGCTCGCCGTGCAATCGGCGGCATGCAGGCGCATGCACCAATGCGCGGCGGCGTCGGTGATCGCATCGTATTCGGCGTCTGAAAGGGGCTTTTCGCTCATTGACTCATCCTGGTTTGCCGCATTCTAACCCCCCGAGGCAGGCGGCGAGAACCGCCATCATGGCGATTGCACATCAATTGGAACTTATTCTTATTTGGTAATACCTAAAATATCAGGACAAGTGTCCGGCATTCCCACAATGGAGTACGAATATGTTGAAGAAAACCTTAGTCGCCCTGTGTGCAACCACCGCGCTGCTCAGCGCTGGCGCCGCCCTGGCCGATAAGCCGGGCGCCGGCTGGATCACTATCGAGAAGGCCATTGAAGTGGCGAAGACCAAGGCTGGGTATGTCGAGGTCTATTCGGCTGAAGCCGACAACGACGGTTACTGGGAAGTCAAAGGTCGCAAGTCCGACGGCACTGTCTATGAAGCCCGTATCGACGGCGCCTCCGGCAATGTCCTGCGCGACCAGAAAGACTGATTTGCCCGCTGGGGGCCTGCTCAGGCCCCCACATCAAGCATACGCCCCAGATGCGTTATCAGGTAAGTGACTGAGTCTGCGTTGGATAGAATCACGTCAATGCGCTTGTCAACGTTGCTCATAAAGATTTGCCTGGCTTCAATCAGGTTCTTGGCACCGGTGGTGCTCAGGACTTTGCGCTTGAGGTAGTGGGTGGTAGTGAAAAAACCGTAGTCCTCCCAGGTATTCGAAACATCATCCCACGTCTTGAACAATACGCTGGCCGGCGTCAATGTGGACAAGGCAGTGGTTTGCAAATCATCCTGGCGGGTCTTCACCGCCTGGGCGCCAGGCTTGGCGGTGTCGATCAGGTCGCGAAACGGCTCTAAGCTGCGCAGGTAGGCAATATCTGCTGTCTCGAACCTCAGGTGGGTCAGTTCATGGATCAGGGTAGCGGCCCTGGCGTGGGCCGACATGTCGAAGGGAACGCTCAACCTGTCCAGGTAATCCGACATGTTCGGATCAAAGAATCGCTCGAATAAATACACTTTGCGTTCGCTGTCAGTGACCAGCACCATGGCGTATTCACTGGTAGGATCCACCAGGCTGGCGCCGCTGACGAAACGCATCGAGTCAGCGCTGATCAACGTGGGGTCACTCAACTCGTCCAATATTCCGTCGACGATGTGCTCGATTTTCCTGACCTGGTCTGGGCTCAGGTTGAGGGTGCCGAACAGGTCGCACAAGAACAGGCCGACCCGGCTGTCTGGCGTGAGCAGGTTTGCAAAGTGCTGGATGTTGCGCTTGCAGTTAACGGCATAGTAGGTCGCCACATTCAGCGCTTCGTCGATGGCCTGGGCTTTCCAGCTGGACACTGCGGCAATCGCCCTGATACCCCGCGCTTCAATATTGATATCGTGCCGTTCGGCCCGCAGCACTTTGTGGCGCGTCCAGGCTTGACCGAAGCGCGGCTTGTGTATGGCCAGGTCCACCACCCATCTCCCCTCGGCGTTGCGGCCGACGTAAGGGCCTTGCTGATCGTCGCCGCCCAGGCGCCAGTGGTCCTTGGTTTTCTTCAGCGGATACACCTTGCCGCCCAGTGGCACATAGTCTTTGGCGCTGGTCTTGTCCTTGTAGACATGGGAGGCGGTGTTCAGCTCAAGGTCCTGCAGGTCGATGTCGTGTTCCTCGAACTGTTGCAACCGCGTACGTGAGGTGGCGGTGAGGTCCAAGGTGGCCAGGGTGGTGGCCGTGGGCAGTGTGCCCTCCGGCAGGTCGACGACCTCTGCCTCATCGGGCGGCGGGGTTTCGCTGCCGTCGAGTTCACTGTACAGCGAGGCCATTTGCACCACGGCCAGGATGAAGTCCTTCATTGCGGCTTTCCACTGGTGCAGTTGCAACGCTTCCATCGAGCGCTTGACCAGCTTGTAGCTGCGCCAGACCACCAGCGGATAGGCGAGTTTGCCCGCCATGAAGTACACCGCCGTGGGAATCCCCTTGCCGAGTAGGTCGACGACCTTGTCCCAGAGCAGCTTGGTGCCTTTTTTGAACTGGCAGGCGAGCATCTTGAGCAGGATCAGCGTGTTTTCACTGAACAGGTAATGCAGCAGGTTACCCATGACCGGAGCCGAGGCAAGGTGGACTTCCGATGGGCGATGACGATTGTCCTGCCACAAGCCACGGTAAATGGCCTGGTGCGGATCCTCCAGGTGCTGGAGGGCCCAGTCCTGCAGCTCGCCCGGGCGCTCCAGTTCATCCAGCAACGCTTGTTCGCTGGCGTATTGCTTGAGCACATGGTGCTCGCTGTAGGGGGCATACAGCACCACAGGGCCGGCCTCTTTGCTGGGCGCACCGATCAGGTACATGCCCAGTACCTTGGCGGCAGTGGCGCCTGCGGTCGCCACCAATTCCACGGGCCGGATCAGCGCAGACGCGCCCTCCAGCGCCGCGCGTGCCAGGCCATCAGGCATGTCGAACACTTGCTGGACCAGGCCCAGGGCCTCGCTCGAGAGGCGTTCTTGCAGACGTTGCTCGTGGGCATATTGCAACACCTGCCAAGGCAATTGCCGGCAGAACCGACGCCGGCGTGCACGGGCTGCCTCGGTGCTGGTGTCCAGCGCAGTTTGCAGGTGCTTCTGGTAGATCGATTTCAAGTCCAACTGCCGCACCATCTGGATCACCGCATTGGCATCCAGGGTAGGGGGCAAGGGCTCGGCGCTACGTGAGCGCGGGCGAATAATCTGGCTGTTCAGGTCCGGCCAGTGGCGCAAGGCAAAATCGGTCAGATTGTAGTCGTGGATATCGAGGGCCTGGTGTACGGGAATCAGCACGTTATCAGGGCTGATGGTCTGCTTGGGAAAGCGTGCCTGGAGCAGCTCCAGCAGGGCGGAAAAGGTATGCTCGCGGATGGTCGTAATGCCATGCAGGTAGTCTTCTTCCTCGGGGGCGCTGTTGTGATATTGCTCCAGCAGTTCGGCGTGGTGGATCTGCTCCGCGGCTGGCGCCATTGCCAGCCAGACGGGCAGGGCCTGCTGGTTGACCATGGCCTCGGCCAACGCCTGGGCCCGCCCCAGGTTGGTTGGGGCAGGCGTCTGCAGGACCGCATCCAGGCGGTCCTGCACGGCGCGCGCGGGCAGGTCCATTGCCAACAGATGATCCACCGCGTCCATGACGCAGTTGCCGTAAGTTTTCAGACGATCATCCAGCAGGTTCTCGTCAATACGTTGCAGTGGCCCCAGGCGATACTGCCGATGAGGCACGCGTTGGGAAAACGGCAGGTTCTCCAGCAGCGAGAGGCGTTTGATCGGATGCTCCAGGCGCTTGGTGAGGGCCTGGAGCAGGGCCGGGACCGAGGCAAATACCTCATGGCCGCGCCGGGGCGTCCATAGAGTCGCCTGGCCCGAGCGCCTGGGGTCAAGGCCGCCACGCTCGGTGATTACAAACAGGTTGGCCAACGGCAGCAGCGTATCGTACGTGCCCTGTTGCAAGGTCAGTGCGTAGGCATCCGGGAGGAAACCGTTGATCCCATGGCGGGTCAGGCGCACCAGGCTGTCGGTGCGCAACACCGTATCCAGAATGGCATGGGGAGCGGTCGGCAGGGTTTTCCCCAGCAGCCGTAGTTCAGCCTCGCTGCGCAGGCCCAGCAGCATCGAGTGCGCATGTTTATCGCGGGTGTTTTCCAGGAACAGACGCGGGAGTTCACGCATATCATGGCCGGCAAACACGTTCAGCACCTGTTCGATGATGGCGTTAAAGCTTTTGAGGCTTATGTTATTGAGCTGTTGGGCCACACCCTGGTCGCGCTTTGTGTAGAAACCCGTCCTGGATGACACCGGCAGCGGTCTGCTTTCCTGGGCCAGGCGCTGGATGAAGTGTTCAACCATGCTCAGGGACGAAAGCGCCGGACGCTCCTCGCGCTGCTGGGCGCGGGAGGCGTAGGTGTTGATGTGGACCTCATCGGCCTTGAGGTCCAGCTGGTGCTTTTGCAGTTGCATGTCCAGCGCCACGGCTGCCATGCCGCGCAGTGTAGGGTGCTTAGCGAGCTCAATGCTTAACCCCTCTTGGGCAGCTTGCAGGCGGCGCAGATGTAATTTGGCGCGCTCGGCCAGGACCGTGGAGGGGCGGCCATTACCGCTGGTCACAGGATGGACCGTCCAGCGCCCCTTGGTTTCCAGGTCGACCAGCCGATGGTCGAGCATGGTGCGGATGTCCAACGCGTAATCGAGCAAGGCGTCCAGGTCCACCTGGCCGGCGCTTGCGCGATAGAGGCCCAGGGCGTGGTTCATGTTACTGATCTGCTTGGCGGCAATGTCTTCGATCATGCTGGTAAACACATGCCCCGTGACGGGGCGCGCAGCAATGTTTATCTGGTCCAGGCCGATGAAGATGTTGCGTTCGTCCAGGGACAGGAAATTAAGCAGCTCATCTTCGTGTCCGGCGGCCTTGAGCATGCTCAACAGTGTGTCCTTGAGGTCATCCAGGTCTTGGAGTACCTGCAGGCCACGGGATTGGGTGTACAGATAAGCGTGGTTTTCGTGCAGCATCAGGGTGCTGGCCAATTCCACGTAGTGCTGGTAGGGCGCATAGATACGCACTTTTTCCACGCTCAGGTTGGCGGCGTAGGCGCTGCGAGCGGCCTGGTCGTCTAGGAACATGGCCTGGAGCATATGGCTATCGGTGGAGCTAAGGATGCCGGCCTGGCGCTTGAGCAGTATATCGAGGCGAAATTTGTCGGCCATGACTTGCGCAAACAGTTGCAGGCGCGAGGTGCCACCGTCGATGTCTTCGTTCCAGTAGGTTTGCAGCAGGCTATCGAGCAGTTTGGACAGCGTACCGGAGGTTTGTTCTACGAGGCGCTCCCAGTGTTCCCGGTCTTGTTGCAACTGGGTCGGGGTGAAGTCGGTGGTGACATGCTTGGGGTTGAAGAATTCGCGGGTTTGCCCTGTAGGCCAGGCGTGTTTCACGTAGAACAGCAGGAGCGCTTCCCGTAGCGGCAGCGGGTCGATCCAGCGCCGGTCGGCATCCGTCGGGCTTTGCATAAAGCAATTGACCCGCGTATCCCGTTGATCCAAGCCGGGGAAATACGGATGGGCCATGATGCCGAGCAGGGTGTCGAGCATACCGGACAGGGTCGGGGTTTTCTGCAACTGAGCCAGGATGGCGTGTACGTTGGCCTGCTGGCAGGCCTGCAGGGTTTGTTCCTGGTCCGCCATGACGGCACCTTCGACCAGTAGGGTTGTCAGCGTCATGGCCGTGCCCACCGGCAGGCTGTTGCGCTGGGCGATCGACAGGAAACTGAGCAATTCGACGCGCTGAACCGGGTCGGCCAGTGCCTGGCTGACCTCGGCGAGCAGCGTGGCATGACTGTCAAAGACTTGGATACCGCCGTAGGGGGTATACAGCAGGGCCTTGCTACCGTCCGGACTGGGGCTCATCAGGAACACACCGGCCAGTGGGATCACGGCTTTGCCCGCTACCGTGAGCAACAGCTTTTCGACACGCATGGCGGGGCTTTGGAGGCGGCTATCCTGACGGCTGGCAGCGCTGGCGTAATACACGCCATGTAGCCATTCCAGGTCCTTGACCGTAAGCCCCAGGGCGCGCTCGCGCTCGCTCAGTGTCGAACGATTGACGGGTTGCAAAAATTCGTCGAAAAAATACGGTGGGGTGACGCGAGTCATGGCCTGGCTCCAGCGTGAATACGGAAACGCAGGGTAGTCAGGCCCTTGTACCGGGCGGGGGTAACTATTGAGCCAAGCGGCAAGTTGACAGTGAGCGCTGTGCGTGGTGTTTAATCGACGATCTGGATTTGTCCATTCGTTGCCCCTTCCAATCATAAAAACGGAGCTTCAAATGTCTGCACAGTCTCCGACAGTCGCCACGGCTTCGACCTCGATCCCGTTCACCGAGCTGGTGACCTTGCTGCAACAGGTATTTGTTCGGCATGGCACGTCGCCCGAGGTGGCTTTGGTGCTCGCGCACAATTGCGCCAGCGCCGAACGCGATGGCGCCCATAGCCATGGGGTGTTCCGTATTCCCGGGTATGTCTCGACGCTCGGCAGTGGCTGGGTCAGCGGCAAGGCAGTGCCGGTGGTCGAGGATGTCGCCTCCGGGTTTGTACGCGTGGATGCCAACAACGGCTTCGCCCAACCGGCCCTGGCGGCGGCGCGCAGCCTGTTGGTGGAGAAGGCCCGCAGTGCCGGGATCGCCTTGCTGGCGATTCGCAATTCCCACCATTTCGCCGCACTGTGGCCAGACGTGGAGCCCTTTGCCGAAGAAGGCCTGGTGGCCCTGAGCGTGGTCAACAGCATGACCTGCGTGGTGCCCCACGGCGCGGATCGGCCGCTGTTCGGCACCAACCCCATTGCATTTGCCGCACCCCGCGCCGATGGCCCGCCGATTGTATTTGACCTGGCCACCAGCGCCATTGCCCATGGCGATGTGCAGATTGCCGCACGCAAGGGCGAGCGCTTGCCCCTGGGCACCGGGGTCGACAGCCTGGGCCAGCCGACCCAGGACCCCAAGGCCATCCTTGAGGGCGGCGCGTTGTTGCCGTTTGGAGGGCACAAGGGCTCGGCACTGTCGATGATGGTCGAACTGTTGGCGGCAGCCCTGACTGGCGGCAATTTTTCCTTTGAGTTTGATTGGTCCAACCACCCTGGCGCCCGCACACCCTGGACCGGCCAGTTGCTGATCGTGATCGATCCGGCCAAAACGGCAGGGCAAGGCTTCGCCGAGCGCAGCCAGGAACTGGTGCGGCAGATGCATGCGGCAGGGTTGAGGAGGTTGCCGGGGGATCGGCGGCATCGCACGCGGGCGAAATCGTTGCAGGAGGGAATCATGTTGGAGGTGGAGGTATTGCAGCAATTGCGCGAGCTGGCGAGTTGAAACAATGGCGTGGCAGCGGTGGGCCGTTGCCACGCCATGGGTCAGTTGCGGCGACCCAGCAACAGGCCGACCACCAGCCCGAAACCGGCGGAAATCGCCACGGTCTGCCATGGGTGTCCACCGATATAGGTCTCGGTGGCATCGACCACCGGCTTGCTGCGTTCACGCACGCTGGACAGCGAGTCCAGGGCTTGCTTGAGCTTGATGGCGACCTGCTCGCGCAGGGTTTCACCTTCTTCGCCCACCAGGGATGCGCTGTTCTTGAGCAGTTTGTCCGACTCCTCGATCAGCGCGGTCAATTCGCTGAAAGCTTGGTCCTTGATTTGTTCTTCGGCAGCTTGGGCGGCGGTTTTGCGGGCCATTGGGGTGACTCCTTGCAGGTGAATGTGACAGTGAACAATGGAGTGTCGGGCAGCGGCAAAAGTTGCAGTTATTTTCCCGGGCGTTCATCTGCGGCAAAATCCGGATCGGGAACTTTAGACCTACAGTGTAAGATGTCACCTATTTGTGCAGCAGGTAACTTAACATGAGCTTCAATCTCGCCAACAAGACCCTCGCCGAACGCGCCGAGCTGGAAGATGAAAAGTCCCGCCTCTATGACCTGTGGCAAACCAACCTGGGCAAGGCCAAGGGCGAAGCCGCGCGGTTGTTCGGCGAGCGCGCCAAGCGCAAGGGCAAGTGGGCCGAATGGGTGCGTGCCGAACTGGACGGCATGTCGCCGCCGGAGTTTTCCAACATGGTGCGCAGTGAGGTCAACAAGCTGATGGCGGCGGCGAAGTAAAGCACGCCACAACCGCCTCGCGCACCTTGAGCAACAGCGGATCAAGCTGGGTCTGGGTGCGCCAACCCAGCTCCACCGGGTAACGCGGCAGCGCCAACGGGCAGGGCAACACCTGCAGGCCGGTCATCTGCGCGATGGCCTGGGCCGCGTGCCCGGGAATCGTCGCCACTGCCGCGCTGCCTTTGAGCAGGTACGGCAGCGCGGCGAAGTGGCTGGTGGACGCGCACACCTGACGTCTCAAGCCCTGCGCCGCCAAGCCTTCGTCGGTAATGCCGATAAAGCCGCCCGACGACACCAGCACATGCTCCCGTGCGACGAACTCCTCAAGGTCGATACGTTGCTGGCCGGGCGCCAGGCTGGACGGGTCTACCAGGCAGCGATAATCGCCTTCCCCCAGTACCTGTCGACTCAACCTGCGCTCGGCAAAACCGCCGGCGGTGACAGCCAGGTCCAGGTTGCGGTCAAGCAGGGCGCCAGCGACGATCTGGCTGTGGGTCTGGCGAAAGATTACCCGCAGTTTTGGCAGGCGCTGAGCGATGGCGTCCATCAGTCGACGGCCGTAGGCAATCTCGAAGTCGTCGGACAGCCCCAGGACCACCGAGCGCCCCTCGTAGTGCAGGTTATCCGGGTTGATCATCGCCAGGCTCTGCCGGCAGCGATCCAGTGCCTCGCTGATCACCGGTTTCAACTGATTGGCGCGCAATGTCGGCGCCAGGCCGCGGCCGGTGCGGATGAACAATGGGTCGCCATACACCTCGCGCAAACGCCGCAAGCCGGCACTGATCGCCGATTGCGTCACCCCCAGGCGCAACGCTGCGCGGCTGGCGCTGGACTCGTCGTGCAGGGCTTCGAAGGTTTTCAGCAGGTTAAGGTCAACCTGGGCGATATTCATTTGGCTCATATCATTTAGCACTGGAGTGGGCTTTATTCATGATCGAGCCTGGCCGGAGAATGGGCAACCCCCACTTTCGGAGTGATTCTGATGCCTGTTTCTATCGTCGCTGCCTTGCAAATCGGTTCCTTGCCCAGTGGCAAGGCTGACACCCTTGCGCAGATCCTGACTTTTGAAGATGAGATTTTGCACAGTGGCGCGCAATTGGTGGTCATGCCCGAGGCGTTGCTGGGCGGCTACCCCAAGGGCGAAAGCTTCGGTACACAGTTGGGCTATCGCCTGCCCCAAGGGCGTGAAGCGTTTGCGCGGTATTTTGCCAATGCCATCGACGTGCCGGGTGTGGAGACCGAGGCGCTGGCCGGGTTGTCGGCGCGTACCGGTGCCAGCCTGGTGCTCGGGGTGATTGAGCGCAGTGGCAGTACGCTGTATTGCACTGTGCTGTACTTCGAACCCTCAAGTGGTCTGGTCGCCAAGCACCGCAAGTTGATGCCGACCGGTACCGAACGGCTGATCTGGGGCAAAGGCGATGGCTCGACGCTGCCGGTGATCGACGCGGCAGTTGGACGTATCGGCGGCGCGGTGTGCTGGGAAAACATGATGCCGCTGCTGCGTACCGCGATGTACGCCAAAGGGGTGGAGGTGTGGTGTGCGCCCACGGTGGACGAGCGCGAAATGTGGCAGGTGAGCATGCGCCATGTCGCCCATGAAGGGCGCTGTTTTGTCGTGAGTGCTTGCCAGGTGCAGGCATCGCCAGAGGCGTCGGGTGTCGAGGTTGCCAACTGGCCCGCAGATCGCCCGTTGATTGCCGGCGGCAGCGTGATTGTCGGGCCCATGGGTGACATTCTGGCCGGGCCGATGCTGGGAGAGGCGGGGTTGTTGACGGCGCAGATCAATACCGATGACTTGGTGCGGGCACGCTACGATTATGACGTGGCGGGGCACTACGCCCGGCCGGATATTTTTGAACTGACCGTAGACGAGCGCGCCCAGCCCGGTGTTCGCTTCATCACTGACTGAACCGGGTCAAACCAAAGCTTTTGTAGGAGCGAGCTTGCTCGCGAAAAACCCATAGGCGCCGCGTTTGTTCAGGAAACACGCGTTATCGTTGACGTTTTTCGCGAGCAAGCTCGCTCCTACAGTTGATCTTCAGCATTTCGCGGATTTGGATCAGATCTTTCTCGCATCACCAGGTGGCGGTATTGGGCAAATCCAGGGTGCCACGCTCTACAAAGCGCATGGTGCCGAACAACCCGCCCGCCAGTTTTCCGCGCAGTACATAGGGCAGGTTATTCAGGCTTTGGGTCTGGCTCAGGCCCAGGGTCTGGCGCAACACCGAAAACGCCGAAACGCTGACCGGCACCATCAGCACCGTCTCGGAGAAACGTGGGATGCTGCCGGCCTGGTCACTCACGCCTGAGGCCAACGGTCGGCCATTGACTTCCAGGTCCAGGGCCACGCCGTTGTAGTCGATCGCGGTTTCATTGGGGTTCTGCACCCGCAGCTTCACCGCGAAGCGCACTTCCAGGTCCTGGCTTTGCAGCGGCTCGATGCCCACTACGTTGATGTTGACCGGGTCACGGTTGGGGAACAGCGCGCAGGCGCTCAAGGTCAGCAGCAACAGCGATAGAACCATGAGCTTGCGCATATGAAAGGTGCTCCTATTGTTTCGTGACGTCGGGGTCTTGCATGACCTTGAGGGTAGAAGACTCCGGATCGAATTCATCTTCTTCCAGCTCTATGAACTCTTCGGGCAGGAAAATGTTCAGCAGGATTGCACAGAACGCACCCACGGTGATGGGCGACTCGAAGATGTTGTGCAGCGCCTTGGGCAGGTCGCGCAGTACTTCCGGTACGGCGGCAACGCCCAGGCCCATGCCCAGGGAGATTGCCACGATCAGCACATTGCGCCGATGCAGGCCGGCTTCGGCGAGGATCTTGATCCCGGCCACTGCCACGGTGCCGAACATGATCAGGGTCGCGCCGCCCAGCACCGGCTTGGGCATCAGTTGCAGCACCGCGCCGATCATCGGGAACAGCCCCAGCAGCACCAGCAGGCCGGCAATAAAATAGGCGACGTAGCGGCTGGCCACGCCTGTCAATTGGATCACCCCGTTGTTCTGGGCGAAGGTCACCATCGGCAGGCTGTTGAAGGTGGCGGCCATCGCCGAGTTGAGGCCGTCGGCCAGCAGGCCGGACTTGATGCGCTTGATATACAGCGGGCCCTTGACCGGTTGTTGGGAAATCATCGAGTTGGCAGTCAGGTCACCGGCGGCTTCCAGGGGCGAAATCAGGAAGATCACCGCCACCGGGATAAACGCCACCCAGTCGAACGAGAAACCATACTTGAACGGCACCGGCACGCTGATCAACGGCACCTGGGGCAGGGCGGCCATGTCGACCCGGCCCAGCCACCACGCGACGAAGAAACCCAGGCTCAGGCCGATCACGATCGAACCCAGGCGCAGGAACGGGTTGCTGAACCGGTTGAGAACCACGATGGTCAGCAGCACCAGCGCCGCCAGGCCCATATTGCCCGCGGCGCCGAGGTCGCCGGCGCCATAGCCACCGGCCATGTCGGTGACTGCCACCTTGATCAGCGACAGGCCCATCAGGGTAATGATGGTTCCGGTGACCACCGGGGTGATCAGCTTGCGCAGCTTGCCGATGAATTGGCTTAGCACTACCTCGATAAACGCGGCGAAAAAGCAGATACCAAAGATCGTCGACAGGATTTCATCGGTGCCGCCGCCCCGGGCCTTGACCATGAAGCCGGCGCTGAGAATCACGCTGATGAACGAAAAACTGGTGCCTTGCAGGCACAACAGGCCCGAGCCCACCGGCCCGAATGTACGCGCCTGCACGAAGGTGCCGAGCCCCGAGACGAACAGCGCCATGCTCACTAGGTACGGCACCTCGCTTTCCAGGCCGAGTACGCCGCCGACGATCAGGGTCGGGGTGATGATGCCGACGAAACTGGCCAAGACGTGCTGCAGGGCGGCAAATATCGCGGCGGTGAAGTGCGGGCGGTCTTCCAGGCCATAGATCAGGTCGGATTTATAGCGCGGGCGGGGGGCTTGAGCGTCAGACAAAATGATGGCTCGGGTCGGAAAATGGAGGCGAAGAATGCCAGAAACCGCCAGCCGTCAGAAGTGTAAAAAAATATTAATAAAGACCCTGCGCAAAACCCCGGCCCCGGCCGATAGTAAATATAGGCCCACATTAAAACCACAACAGTGGTGACCAAGGTCTGGCCAGTGCGTTGACGCTGACGGATCGTTTCGCGGCAGGGATGCTCGCAAACACTACTTCTGAGAGCAGCCCTATGTCCCTTCGTCATCTGAATATCGCCCCTCGAGCGTTTCTCGGTTTCGCCTTCATTGCAGTGTTGGTGGTCATCCTGGGGGTGTTTGCGGTCAACCGCATGACGCAGATCCGGCAGTCTTCCGTGGACATGAGCGCAACCCAGCTGCCCAGCGTGACGTCCCTGGGCAACATCACTGAAAACGTACTGCGCATGCGCATCCTGTCGTTCCGGGTGTTGGTCAATCGCGAACCGGCTGCCCTGCAGGAAGCCGAAACCCGCATCGGCGTACTGACCGACAAGGTCAAGGCTGCCCAGGCCCATTACGTCCAGTTGCCGATGGGCGAGCAAGAGGCAGTGTTGTACAAGACCTTCAGCGTGACGCTGGATAACTACTTGAAGGCCCAGGCCGACATGCTGGTGCTGTCCAAGCAAGGCAAGGTCGATGAAATGCGTACGCTGATCAACAGTCGCATCAAGGACGGCACCGACCAGATGGGCGAGCAGTTGAACAAGCTGATCGCCCTCAACGCCGCCGATGCGAAGACCGCTGACGCGGCGGCTGGGCAAAGTTATGAGGGCGCAATCACCGGCGTGGTGGCGGTGTCGGTGGTGGCCGCATTGCTCACGGTGCTGTTGGCCTGGCTGCTGACCCGCAGCATCGTCACGCCATTGCGCAAAGCCGTGGAAGTTGCCGAGACCATCGCCGCCGGCAACCTCAGCAAAACCTTCGCGGACGATGGCAAGGATGAACCTGCGCGCTTGCTCAGTGCCTTGTCGAGCATGCAGGCCAACCTGCGCCAGACCATCCAGCATATCGCCGGCTCGGCCACGCAGCTGGCGTCAGCGGCGGAAGAGTTGAGCGCTGTCACCGAGGAAGCCTCCCGCGGCCTGCAGCAACAGAACAATGAGATCGACCAGGCCGCCACGGCGGTTAACGAGATGACCGCAGCGGTAGAAGAAGTGGCGCGTAATGCTGTCTCCACCTCCGAGGCCTCCGGGCAGTCCAACCAGGCGGCGCGCGATGGCCGCGACCGCGTGATGGACACCGTCGGCGCGATCCAGACCATGACCCAGGATGTGCAAAACACCGCCGTGATGATCGAAGGCCTGGCGACTCAAGGTCGGGATATCGGCAAGGTCCTCGACGTGATCCGGGCGATTGCCGAGCAGACCAACCTGTTGGCGCTCAACGCCGCGATTGAAGCCGCCCGCGCCGGTGAGGCCGGGCGTGGCTTTGCGGTGGTTGCCGATGAAGTGCGGGCCCTGGCCCATCGCACCGCGCAGTCGACCCAGGAAATCGAGAAGATGGTCGCCGGCATCCAGAACGGCACCGGTGAAGCTGTGCAGTCCATGCAGCAAAGCAATCAACGTACCCAAGCCACCCTGGAAATGGCCCGTGCTGCCGGCGTGGCCCTGGAGCAGATCACCCAGTCCATCAGCCTGATCAACGAACGCAACCTGGTGATTGCCAGCGCGTCGGAAGAACAGGCCCAGGTCTCCCGCGAGGTGGACCGCAACCTCGTCAACATCCGCGACCTGGCCACCCAGTCGGCGGCGGGCGCCAACCAGACCAGCGCAGCCAGCCATGAGCTGTCGAGGTTGGCGGTGGATTTGAATGGGATGGTGGCGCGGTTTGTAATCTGACCTGATTTGAAACGCGGTCGAATGTGGGAGTGGGCTCCCTCCCACATGGGTTCACTGTTTCCAGACAGCCGCGTTCACCAGGTTTTGTGGCCGCTCACCCGACAAGGCCTGCAGCAGATTATCCACCGCACACTTGGCCATCGCCTCGCGCGTTTCATGGGTGGCCGAGCCGATATGCGGCGTCGCCACCACGTTGTTCAAGCGCAGCAACGGCGAGTCGTGGCTGAGCGGTTCTTTCTCGAACACATCCAACCCCGCCGCCCGGATGGTGCGTTGCTGCAACGCTTCGACCAGCGCAGCCTCGTTCACCACCTTGCCGCGTGAAATATTGATAAAGATCGTCTCCGGCCCCATCACTGCGAACTCTTCGGCGCCGATCAGCTTCTCGGTTTCGGCGGTCAACGGCAGGGTCAGGCAGACAAAATCCGCCTCTTTGAGCAAGTCCTGGAGGCTTCGGTACTGCGCGCCAAAGCGCGCCTCCACCGCAGGCTTTGGCGAATGGCTGTGGTAGATCACCGGCATGCCGAAGCCAAAATGCCCACGCTGGGCCAAGGCTTCGCCGATGCGGCCCATGCCGATGATGCCCAGCGTCTTGCCATGCACATCGCTGCCAAAATGCGCCGGGCCGATGTTCTTGTTCCACTGGCCGGCACGCACCATGTCGGCCAACTCGACCACACGCCGGGCGGTCGCCAGGATCAGCGCAAAGCCGGTGTCGGCGGTGGTTTCGGTGAGCACATCCGGGGTGTTGCTGAGCAGGATGCCGCGTTGGGTCAGGTAATCGATGTCGTAGTTGTCGACCCCGACCGAAACGCTGGCCACTGCTTCCAGCTTGGGTGCCAGGTCGAGCAACTGGGCGTCCAGGCGCAGGCTTGCACCCAACAGGCCATGGGCGCCGGGCAGCGCATCGCGCAGTTTGGCCAGGCCGGTCTCATCCAGTGCATCGATCAGCGTGACCTCGGCCTGCTCATGCAGGCGAGCCATCAGCGGCGCGGAGAGTTTCTTGTACAACACAACGGACTTTTTCATGAGGTTTTTACCTTCAACTCCAGGGTTGGCGCCGGCGAGCGGTCACTGGCGCCGGGCTTGAGGAAAATCGTCAGCACCACCGACAGCAGCAGCGCGCCGCTCATCAACAGGTACGAAGCGCCGGGCGAACCGGTGCTGCTGTTGAGGTAGCCCACCAGATACGAGCCGCCGAACGAGCCCAGCGCGCCCATGCTGTTGATCAGCGCCATGGCGCCACCGGCGACGTTGGCCGGCAGGATTTCCGGGACGATGGCGAAGAACGGGCCGTAGGGTGCATACATGCATGCCCCGGCGATCACCAGCAGGGTGTAGGACCACCAGAAATGTTCAGCGCCCAATACGTAGGACGCGTAGAAAGCGATGGACGCGATCAGCAACGGCGGCCACACAAAACGCTTACGCTTTTGCAGCTTGTCCGAGCCCCAGGACACCACGAGCATGCCGATCACCGCCGCCAGGTAAGGCAGCGCCGAGAGCCAGCCGGCTTCGACCATGTCCATCTGCAAACCGGCCTTGAGGATCGATGGCAGCCACAACACGAAGCCATACACGCCGATGCTCCAGCAGAAGAATTGCAGGGCGAGGATGATCACCTTGGGTGAACGGAAGGCCTCGGCGTAGTTCTTCACCGCCTTGATCCCCACCTGTTCGGCGGCGAGGGCGGTTTCCAGGTCTTTTTTATGCTGTTCACTGAGCCACTTGGCATCGGCGGGTTTTTCATCCGCCAGTTTCCACCAGATAAACGCCCACAACACCGCCGGCAGGCCCTCGATGATAAACATCCAGCGCCAGCTGAAATGCTGCACCAGGTAGCCCGAGACCACCGACATCCACAGCATGGTCACCGGGTTGCCGAGGATCAGGAAGGTATTGGCCCGCGAGCGTTCGGCACGGGTGAACCAGTGGCACAGGTACACCAGCATCGCCGGCATCACCGCCGCTTCGACCACCCCGAGCATGAAGCGGATGGCGATCAGCATATAGGCGTTGGACACTACACCGGTCAGGGTCGCCAGGCCGCCCCAGAGGATCAGGCTGACGAAGATCAGTTTCTTGACGCTGCGCTTCTGCGCATAGATCGCCCCGGGTACCTGGAAGAAAAAGTAGCCAAGAAAAAACAGTGCACCGAGCAGCGAGGACATGCCCGGCGTGATCATCAGGTCTTCGGCCATCCCGGAGGCGGCGGCAAAGCCGTAGTTGGCGCGGTCCAGGTAGGCCAGGCTGTAGGTGATAAAAACGATGGGCATGATGTACCACCAGCGGCGGGTGGCGAGTTTCACGGTTTCCATGGGGTTGCTCCTGAGCTTGTTGTAGTTGTGGCAACAGGTAATGGGTCAAGCTACGGATCGTGTGGGCAGTTCGCTGCGGTTGGGCAAGCCTTCCATATCGCCACGACTCTGCACGGCGCGGCTGCCGATCCAGTTACCGCGCTGCACCGCCTCGGGGAAGCTTGAGTTTTCCAGCAGGGCGCTGATCATGCCCACGGCAAAACCATCGCCGGCGCCGACGGTGTCCACCACTGCTTCCACCTTGACGGCAGCGACAAAGCCCTGGTCCATGTGGGTGCGGTAATAGGCGCCGTCGGGGCCGAGCTTGATCGCCACGGCTTCGGCGCCCTGATCGAGGTAGAACGCGGCGATGTCGGCCGGGTCGTCGAAGCCGGTGAGCAGGCGACCCTCACTCAGACCGGGCAATACCCAGTCGGCCAGGCCGGCGAGGGCGTTGATGTCGCGGATCATCTGCGCCTGGCTGGCCCACAGGGAGGGGCGCAAGTTCGGGTCGAACGACACACTGCGTCCGGCCTTGCGCATCTGCGTCATCAGCTCGAAGGACAGTTCACGGGTGGCATCCGACAATGCCGGTGGAATCCCGGTGGCGTGCAGATGACGGGCTTGAAGCAGTGCGGGGCTGATATCGGCGATGGACAAATGACTGGCCGCCGAGCCTCTGCGGAAGTACTCCACCTGGGGATCTGCGCCCGCTTCTTCACGGGACTTGAGTTGAAAACCGGTGGGGTGCAGTGGATCGACTGCTACATGACGGCAATCGAGCCCCTCCTTGCTCAGCGTCTCGACCACAAAACGCCCGAGAGAGTCGTTACCCACCCGGCTCAGCCAGGCGATGTTGAACCCCAGGCGCGACAAACCAATGGCGACATTGCTGTCGGCACCGGCAATACGCTTGTGGAACTGCCCGACCTGGGCCAGGTCGCCGGTCTGCTCAGCGACAAACATCGCCATGGTTTCACCAAACGACAGGATATCGATCTCAGACATGGGCATTCTCCACACGGGGTTGGCCAAGGTGGGCGAGGGTGGCGACCTGCTGCGCGGTGACCTCGATCAAGTCATCGCCCTGCAACGGAAATTCCACCGCCCGGGTAATACCTTGAGTCATGTGCTTGAGCAGTTGTTCCCACAGATGCAGGTCGGTGGCGCCGGGCGGCAAGGCCACCAGCTTGCCGTCCGGGCGACGGGCCACGGCCTTGCAGTGCAGGTAATCCACATGCCGGCCCAGCAGGCGTGCGGCGGTGAGCGCGGATTGGTCCTGCCACTGCCAGTTGCCGATATCGAAAGTCATCTTCACCGGCAGGCCCAGGCGTTCGACTTCGGTGAAAAACCGCTGCATCGGTTCGATGCGCCCACCGTGCAGGGTCTGATCGTTTTCCACCAGCAGCTTGACCGGGTGGCGATTGAGCAGGGCGTGCAGGCTTTCCAGATCGTTGGTGTCGGTGAAGTAGCCGAGGGAGACTTTCAGCCAGCCCGACCCGAACGCCTGGGCGCGGTCCAGGGTTGCGGCGAGTTCGGCATTCGGCTGGGCCCGGCCGGCGACCCAGAGTTCCAGGGGCGACGAAAACACGCTGTTCAGGCCTTGCTCGGCGGCGGCCTGGGCCAAAGTGGCGGGATGTTCGTTGGTCAGCAGCTCTTCACGCCATTCGATGCGTTGGGCGCCGGCTGCGCTGAGCAGCGCGACAAAACTCAATTGGCCCTGCTGGCGCACAAGCTCGGCGCCGTAGCTGGAAAGGCTGATGGAGACGGGGTATTTATGCATTGTTGTTTACCTCTGAAACCGGTTTCATTTTTTCTGAAAAAAACACACAACCCTTGTAGGAGCGAGCTTGCTCGCGAAAAGCTCGAGGGCGCCGCGCTAATCCTGACGCTGCGCGTTATCGTTAACGACTTTCGCGAGCAAGCTCGCTCCTACAAAGGGACAGGGCGGTGGAGCCGCGGATAATCAACTCGGGTAAAAAATCCAGAGTGCGCGTGGGGGCGGTATCGCCGCGCAGACGCTTGAGCAAACAATCGAAGGCACTGGCGCCAATCGCTTGCGTCGGCTGGGCGAGGGCGGTGATGCCGTTGCCCACCAGCGGGTACCAATCCAGGTCATCCAGGGCGATCAGGCCGACATCGTTGAACAGCTCGCAGCCTAATGCCTTGAGCCCACGTGTGCAGGCCAGCGCAGCAACACCGTTGGCGCAAAAAAGCGCCTTGGGACCGGGCTTGGCCAAAAAGGTCTGCAGGCGGCTTTCCAGTTCGTCATCCAACTCAACCACGGCACCGGTCAAGCCTGGGCGCCTGGCAATCTCGGCCTTGAAACTCTCCAGGCGCTCCAAACGTGAGCTGGTGCCATCGGTGGTCTCGCTCACCAGCAGCACATCGCGGTAGCCCTGCTGTTCAAGATGTTCCACCGCGATACGTACCGCCGCCGGGTTATCCAGGCCCACCAAGTCGCTGTGCAAGAGTTCGACCTTGCGGTCGACCAGCACCAGGGGCATTTCCCGTTGCAGTTCCAGCAGTTGGTCGAGGTGGTGGCCGAGGGTGTTCACGATAAGCCCTTCGATGTTGTACGAGCGCAGCGCCGCCAAGTGCTGGCGCTCCTGTTCGTCATCGCGGTCGGTGTTGCACACCACCAGGCTGTAACCGTGCTGGCGGCAGGCGGTTTCGACGCCGTGCATCACGGCAATGGAATAGGGGTTGCGGATATCGGCTACCAGCATACCGATCAGGCGCGTACGCCCACGCTTGAGGCCGCGGGCCATCTGGTTGGGGCGATAGCCGAGTTCGTCGATAGCCTGTTCGATACGCAGGGCGATGGCATTGGAGAGCAGGGCACGGTCATCGCCGATGAAGCGCGAGACGCTGGCCTTGGACACGCCAGCGCGCTCGGCGACGTCGAGCATGGTCACGCGGCTACGCTGGGCAGCGGAAAAGTTGTTCACGGCCATTGACCTTCTGTTCTTATTGGAATGACTGAAACCGGTTTCAGGAAACCATTAAAGTAGGAAAGTCGTCAAGAAATTGTAGGACGTGACCGGATGACCGGGTGTTCAGCGAAACACGCTCACCCAGGTTGCAGCTAGCAGCACCAGCGCCATCGCGCGATTGAACCATTGCATGGCTTGGGCCGACCGCAGTATCCGGGCTGAACCCGAGCCCAGCAGTGCCCACAGACCCAGGCAGGGAAGTGAAATCAGAAAAAACACCAAAGACAGGTACATCACCTGGCTCTCGCGTTGCGCGCCAGTACCCGCAAATACGCTCACCACTGCCAGCGCCATCACCCAGGTCTTAGGGTTGACCAATTGCAGCGCCGCGGCACCGGACAGGCCCAAGGGTTCCTGCCTGGCATCGGCCTGGATGGCTTGAGCCGGGGCGCTGAAGATTCGCCAGGCCAGGACACTCAGCCAGGCTACGCCGACCCATTGCATCGCGGTTTGCACCTTGGGCATTTGCACCAGCGACTGGCCGATCCCGCAGCCCACCAGCAGCACGATCCCCGCAGCTCCCGCGCAGGCACCGAAAATGATCGGCAGCGCAGCCTTGAAACCGTATCGGGCGCTGTTGCTCAGCACCAGGATATTGGTGGGCCCGGGGGTAATGGAGGCGACGAATGCAAACAGCATGAAAGGGAACAAGGTGGACTGCATGGCGGGGAGACTCCGATGAACCAATCGATGGAGTCGAGCTTCACAAACCCACGCGCTACCTGTCTGGAAGATTTGAGCAACGCTTGCGATAGGCCGCCGGGGTCAGGCCGTAGGCGCGCATAAACCAGCGGCCCAGGTGGCTCTGGTCGGCAAAGCCCAGCAGAGTGGCCACTTGCGCTGGCGGCTCGCCTTTAGCCAACAAGTGCCGGGCACGCGCCAGGCGCAGTTGCACCAGATAAGCATGGGGCGCCAAGCCGAAGGCGCTCTTGAAGGCACGGGTCAGGCGGAAGCGGTCGACGTTGCAGGCCCGCGCCAGTTCATCCATACCCACGTCGTGATGCAGATGTGCATGCAGATATTCCCGGGCCTTGTGGGCCACCTGTGGCAGACGCGGGTCTGGATGATAACGGGTGCGCCAGTAAAGTTGGCCGGTGATGAGCTCCAGCAACTGGTCCATCGCACGCTGGCGCACGATGCGCAATTCGCTGCTGTGCAGCGACTGGAACGCTTGACTGGTGGCCAACGCCAGGCGTGGGTCGCAGATCAAGGTATCGGCAAAGCTCAACTGGCTGTTGGCAGGCGCCTCTTCAAATACCGCACTCACTTCCCGCGCCAGCCATTGCGGGTCGAGGTAGAGCATGTGATAGGTGAAGCCATCTACGGTTGGTGCGTCGCCGTCATGCAACTCGCCGGGCTCCAGTAGGAACACCTGGCCGGGTACACTGTTATGGCGGGTGCGGCGGCAATTGAACTGCTGCACGCCTTGTTCGGTGACGCCGATCAGGTAGCTATCGTGCCAATGGGGGTCGTAGGCGTGGCCTTCGAAATGCGCACGCAACGTCTCGATGCCGGTGTCGGCGTCCTGGGACAGATCGATCCAATTGTGCGCGGCCATAAACCACCGAGATGGAAAAGTTAAGCGTATTCATGCTCGGCGGTTGTGTGAGCGTCTAGAAGGTTTGTGCAGCCCTAGCCGAACAGCCCGGCGGCGATGTTGATCGAAAACCCCAGGATGGCGGTATTGAATAGAAACCCGATCAACGACTGCCCCAGCACCACCTTGCGCAGGCCACGGGTAGCGACGCCGACATCCGAGGTTTGCACCGCCACACCGATGGTGAAGGAAAAATACAAGAAGTCCCAGTAGTTAGGGGTGAGCAAGCCTTCGGCAAAGCGCAGCGCCGGTTCCTTGCCCGGCCAAGTGTAATAGAGCCTGGCGTAGTGCACGCTGAAAATCACCCCGATCAGCAGCCATGAGCCGATCACCGTCAGCCCTGTAAAGCCGTAGTGCAGCAGGCGCTCGGAGGTGGCCAGGTCCTTGCTGCCGACCAGTTCGAAGGTAATGGTCGCCAGGCTGGCGATGGCGGCGATGCACACCATGAACAGCACCAGGCCGGCGTTCTCGTCCTCGATTTCGGCGATGCGCTTGACGTCTTCGGCCTTGGCGCGAATGGTCAGCCATAGCATCAATACCAGGTAGGTCCAGACTCCGGCGTTCCAGCCGATCAGGATTTTGCTGGCGAGAGTGTCGGCCGGTACCAGAATGCCCACGACAAGGCCCAGTACGGCGGCGGATGAGAGGCGAGGGTGGGTGCGGGCGAGGAAGGGCATGGTTGGTCACAGCTGGCGATAGTTGAGCAGACTGTACCTGATCCTGTGGGAGGGGGCTTGCTCCCGATGGCAGTGTATCAGTGCCAAATATGCTGACTGATACACCGCCATCGGGAGCAAGCCCCCTCCCACATTGGATTAATCTTTGTTGTGTCGCTTGCGCACCAGCTTCATCACCACCACAAAGAACACCGGCACAAACACCACCGCCAAGGTCGCCGTGATCATCCCGCCAATCACACCGGTACCAATCGCCTGCTGGCTGGCCGAACTGGCCCCGCTGGCAATTGCCAGCGGCACAACGCCGAGGATAAACGCCAGCGAGGTCATGATGATTGGTCGCAGTCGTAACCGTGCAGCCTTCAGGGTGGCGTCGATCAAGTCCTCGCCCTGGTCATACAGGTCCTTGGCGAACTCGATGATCAGGATCGCGTTCTTCGCCGACAGGCCGATGATGGTGATCAGGCCGACCTTGAAGAACACATCGTTAGGCATGCCACGCAGGGACACAGCCAGGACTGCGCCAAGCACGCCCAGGGGCACCACCAGCAACACCGAAGTCGGGATCGACCAGCTTTCGTACAAGGCAGCCAGGCACAGGAACACGATCAGCAACGACAGCACCAGCAGCAACGGTGCCTGGGAGCCGGACAGGCGTTCCTGCAAGGACAAGCCGGTCCATTCCTGGCCCAGGCCCGCAGGCAACTGGCTGACCAGGCGCTGGATTTCCTCCATGGCCTCGCCGGTGCTGTGCCCCGGCGCCGCTTCACCGCTGATGGCGATGGCCGGGTAGCCGTTGTAACGGGTCAACTGTGTCGGGCCCTGGGTCCACTTGGCTTCGACAAAGGCCGACAGCGGCACCATCTTGCCGGCGTTGTTGCGCACGTTGATCTTCATCAGGTCGGCAACCTGGCTGCGCTGGTCGCCTTCGGCTTGCACCACCACGCGCTGCATGCGGCCCTGGTTGGGGAAGTCATTGACGTAAGCCGAGCCGATCGCGGAAGACAGCACATTGCCCACATCGGCGAACGACACGCCCAAGGCATTGGCCTGCTTGCGGTCGACTTCCAGCTGCACTTGCGGCGCTTCGGCCAGGGCACTTTCGCGCACGTTGGCCAGGATCGGGCTTTTCGCCGCCGCGTCCAGCAATTCGGTACGTGCGGCCATCAACCCGGCATGGCCGACGCCACCGCGGTCCTGCAAGCGGAACTCGAACCCGCTGGAGGTGCCAAGGCCATCCACCGGTGGTGGCAGGATCGCATAGGCAATCGCATCCTTGAGTTCGCTGAAGGCCATGTTGGCGCGGTCTGCAATCGACGCTGCCGAGTCATCGCTGCCGCGCTGTGACCAGTCCTTGAGCGTGGTAAACGCCAGCGCCGCGTTCTGCCCGGCGCCGGAGAAACTGAAGCCCATGATCATGGTGGTGTCACCCACCCCTGGCTCCTCGGCGTTGTGCGCCTCGATCTGCTCGGCCACCTGCACCGTGCGGTTCTTGCTGGCGCCCGGCGGCAGCTGAATATCGGTGATGGTGTAGCCCTGGTCTTCCACCGGCAGGAACGAGGAGGGCAAACGGCTGAACAACAGCCCCATGCCCACCAGCAATACCAGGTAGATCAGCAGGTAGCGGCCGCTGCGCTTGAGGGCGTACGCCACCCAGCCTTCATAGCGGTTGGTGAGTTGGTCAAAGCGCTTGTTGAACCAGCCGAAGAAACCGCCCTTGGCATGGTGCTCGCCCTGGGCAATCGGCTTGAGCAAGGTGGCGCACAGGGCCGGGGTCAAGGTCAGGGCGAGGAACGCCGAGAACAGGATCGAGGTGGCCATCGACAGCGAGAACTGCTGGTAGATCACTCCCACAGAACCTGGCATGAACGCCATCGGCAGGAACACCGCCACCAGCACCAGGGTGATACCGATGATGGCCCCGGTGATCTGGCCCATGGCTTTTTTCGTCGCGTCCTTGGGCGACAGGCCCTCGGTGGCCATGATGCGCTCGACGTTTTCCACCACCACGATGGCATCGTCCACCAGGATGCCGATGGCCAGCACCATGCCGAACATGGTCAGTACGTTGATCGAGAAACCCAGCAACAGCATGGTGGCAAAGGTGCCCATCAGCGCAATCGGCACCACCAGGGTAGGGATCAAGGTGTAGCGCACGTTCTGCAGGAACAGAAACATCACCGCAAACACCAACGCCATGGCCTCAAGCAAGGTGTAGACCACCTTGGTGATCGAGACCTTGACGAACGGCGAGGTGTCGTAGGGGATCTTGTATTCCACATTGGCCGGGAAATAGCGCGACAGTTCGTCCATCTTTGCCCGCACCAGGGTTGCGGTGCTCAGCGCGTTGGCGCCCGGCGACAATTGCACGCTGACGGCGGTGGAGGGCTTGCCGTTCAGGCGAGTAGAGAACTGGTATTCCTGGCTGCCGACTTCGACCCGCGCCACATCACCGATGCGTACGGTAGAGCCGTCGGGGTTGGCCTTGAGCACGATGTCGGCGAACTCCGCAGGGGTCGACAATTGGCCCTTGACCAGGATCGCCGCGGTGATTTCCTGAGTATTGGTGCCCGGCAAGTCACCGATGCTGCCCGCCGAGACCTGGGCGTTCTGGGCGCTGATCGCCGCGTTGACATCGGCCGGCGTGAGGTTGAAACCGATCAGCTTCTGCGGGTCGATCCAGATGCGCATGGCGCGTTCGGCGCCATACAGCTGGGCCTTGCCGACGCCGTCCAGGCGCTTGAGTTCGTTCATCACGTTGCGCGCCAGGTAATCGCTGAGCGCCACGTCATCGAGCTTGCCGTCGTTGGAGGTCAAGGTCACCAGCAGCAGGAAGCCGGCGGAGACTTTTTCCACCTGCAAGCCTTGTTGGGTCACGGCTTGCGGCAGTCGCGGCTCGACCACCTTGAGGCGGTTCTGCACATCCACTTGGGCCATTTCCGGGTCGGTGCCCGGCTGGAAGGTCGCGGTGATCGTCGCCGAACCCAGGCTGCTCTGGGATTCGAAATACAGCAGGTGATCGGCACCGTTGAGCTCCTGCTCGATCAGGCTGACCACGCTTTCATCCAGGGTTTGGGCCGAAGCACCTGGGTACACCGCGTAGATTTCCACCTTCGGTGGCGCGACGTTGGGGTACTGGGCTACCGGCAACTGCGGGATCGCCAGGAAGCCAGCCAGCAGGATAAACAGGGCCACCACCCAGGCAAAAATCGGGCGGTCAATAAAGAACTGCGGCATGACGGGTTATTCCTTTACGAGCGGGCTGTCGTCCACTTCAACTTTTTCACCGGGGCGCGCGTGTTGCAGGCCCTCGACGATGATGCGGTCGCCGGGCTTGAGGCCGCTGGTGACGATCCAGCGATCCTCGATCACCGCACCCAATTCCACCGGTTGCTGGCTGACGGTCTGCTCGGCGTCCAGCAGCAGCACCATCGGGATACCGGCACTGTCACGGGTGATGGCGCGTTGCGGCACACTGATGCCTTGCTTGTCCACGGCCTGCTCCAGGCGCACCCGGACGAAACTGCCGGGCAACAGGTCGAGGTCCGGGTTGGGGAACTCGCTGCGCAGCGTGATCTGCCCGGTGCCAGGGTCGACGCTGATCTCGGCGAACAGCAATTTGCCCGGCAACGGGTACAGGCTGCCGTCATCCTCGATCAGGGTGGCCTTGGCCTGGTCCTGGCCGACCTGCTTCAAGCTGCCGGCGCGAAAGGCGCGGCGCAGGTCATTCAACTCTCGGGTGGACTGGGTGAGGTCAGCGTGGATCGGGTCCAGTTGCTGGATGATCGCCAGCGGTGTGGCTTCGTTCTGGCCGACCAACGCGCCCTCGGTGACCAGGGCGCGGCCGATGCGCCCGGAAATCGGCGCCGTCACAGTGGCATAGCCCAGGTTCAACTTGGCACGCTCGACGGCGGCCTTGTTGGCGGCGATTTCGGCGTTGGCCTGGCGCAAGGCAGCACGGGCGTTGTCGTATTCCTGGCCGCTGATGGCGTTGCCTTCAACCAACTGGCTGTAACGCTGCTCCTGCAAGCGTGCCTGGAAGGCATTGGCCTCGGCCTTGCTCAGGTTGGCCTGGGCGCTGTCCAGGTCAGCCTTGAACGGCGCGGGGTCAATACGGAACAGCACGTCGCCCTGTTTCACATCGCGCCCTTCGTTGAACACCCGCTGCATGACCACGCCGGCAACCCGGGCGCGCACTTCGGCAATCCGCGGCGCGGCGATACGCCCGCTCAGTTCGTTGGTGATGGACAGGGGCTTGGCCTGCAGGGTTTCGATGCGCACTTTGGCCAGGGGCATTTGTGGCGCCTCGTCTGCAGACTGACCACACGCGCTCAGCGCCAGTGTGAGGGCCAACAGGCAAAACGGCGCAAATAGATTCTTCGACATGCTCTTATCCCAATATTGACTGGCGCATCCTAAGGACACCTGCGCCGTGGTGCTGTGAAGCTGTGTAGGTCGTGTGTGAAGAAGTGTAAGGTACGGCGCGCGTGGCGTCGGTGGCGTATATCCTTGCACAACCTTGCTTACAATGAAGATCAAATGTGGGAGGGGGCTTGCTCCCGATGGCAGTGGATCAGTTGCACAAGGGTTGACTGATCCACCGCTATCGGGAGCAAGCCCCCTCCCACATGGGATTTGTGTACGACTTATCACTGTATTTTCTGGAAACACCTCCATGCCCAACATCCTCCTGGTCGAAGACGACGCCGCACTCTCCGAGCTGATTGCCAGCTACCTGGAACGCAACGGCTACCACGTCTGCGTGCTCAGCCGTGGCGACCATGTGCGCGAACGTGCGCGCCTGAACCCACCGGACCTGGTGATCCTCGACCTGATGTTGCCGGGCCTCGACGGCCTGCAGGTCTGCCGCCTGTTGCGCGCCGACTCGGCGGGCCTGCCGATCCTGATGCTGACCGCCCGCGACGACAGCCATGACCAGGTACTGGGCCTGGAGATGGGCGCCGACGACTATGTCACCAAGCCCTGCGAGCCGCGTGTGCTGCTGGCCCGGGTGCGTACGCTGCTGCGCCGCAGCAGCCTGTCCGAACCCCAGGTGGCCAACGACCGGATCATCATGGGCAACCTGTGCATCGACCTGTCGGAGCGCACCGTGACCTGGCGCGAGCAGGCAGTGGAGCTGTCCAGCGGTGAATACAACCTGCTGGTGGTGCTGGCCCGGCATGCCGGCGAAGTGCTCAGCCGCGACCAGATCCTGCAGCGCCTGCGCGGTATCGAGTTCAACGGCACCGATCGCTCGGTGGACGTGGCGATCTCCAAGCTGCGCCGCAAGTTCGACGACCACGCCGGCGAGGCGCGCAAGATCAAGACTGTGTGGGGCAAGGGCTATCTGTTCAGCCGTTCCGAGTGGGAATGCTGAACCATGTTCCGTGTGCTGCTACGCCTCTATCTGATCACCATCGTGACTTATAGCGCGGCGATTTTCCTGATTCCCAAGCTGGTGATCCAGCTGTTCGAACACCGCTACATGGACTACAACGTCGAGCAGTCCCGTGGCCTGCAAAAATTGATGGTCAAGCAATACCAGCGCGCGCCGGTGGAGCGCTGGTCCCAGGTCACCGACCAGCTGAGCCAGGATTTCGCGCCGCTGAAGGTCGAGCTGCTGCTGCGCCAGGACGCCCGCTACACACCCCAGGAAGAACAGCTGCTGGAGCAAGGCAAGCCGGTGATCCGCCTGGGCGAGTGGGGCTGGATGGAAGAAATCAGCTCGCCGATCAACCAGCAGTTCGCGGTCAAACTCACCGTGCCGCCGGATCCGCTGGACATGAACCTGCTGTATTGGTCGATGAACGTGCTGATCGGCGCGGCACTGTTGGCGTGCCTGCTGGTCTGGCTGCGCCCGCACTGGCGTGACCTGGAACGCCTGAAAAGCACCGCCGCACTGTTGGGCAAGGGCCACCTGGGGGAGCGCACGCGACTGCCGCCCAGTTCCAGCATCGGCAGCCTGGCGGCTGTGTTCGATACCATGGCGGACGATATCGAGCACCTGCTCAACCAGCAGCGTGATTTGCTCAATGCGGTCTCCCATGAACTGCGCACGCCGCTCACACGCCTGGACTTCGGCCTGGCCCTGGCGCTCTCCGAAGACTTGCCCGAGGCCAGTCGCGAGCGCTTGCAAAGCCTGGTGGCGCATATTCGCGAGCTGGACGAGCTGGTGCTGGAGTTGCTCTCTTACAGCCGCCTGCAAAACCCGGCGCAATTGCCCGAGCGAGTAGAAGTGGCGCTGGACGAGTTTATCGACAGCGTGCTGGGCAGTGTCGACGATGAGCTGGAAAACCCGGAGATCGTCATCGATGTGGTGCTCGACTGCACGGTTGAGCGTTTCAGCCTCGACCCGCGCCTCACTGCCCGGGCGTTGCAGAATTTGCTGCGCAACGCTACGCGTTACTGCGACAAGCGCATCCAGGTGGGCGTCAAGGTGTGCCCCAACGGCTGTGAAATCTGGGTGGATGACGATGGCATCGGCATTCCGGCGGATCAACGCGAGCGCATCTTCGAGCCGTTCTACCGCCTGGATCGCAGTCGTGACCGCGCCACCGGCGGTTTCGGCCTTGGCCTGGCGATCAGCCGGCGTGCCCTGGAAGCTCAGGGCGGCACCTTGACGGCCCTGGCGTCGCCCCTGGGTGGTGCGCGGTTTCGGGTGTGGCTGCCCACTCGAACCGATTAGAAAAACCGCGGGGAAGGGCGCACACTGTGCGCCCCGCTTTACCCGAGGAGAGATTGGCAATGACTGGTGTTCACACGTCTGCTCAACAGGGTTTCTCGACCCAGGCCGTCACCTACGCCCAAGGCCGACCGGACTATCCGCGCCAACTGACCGCCTGGCTGGCCGAGGCGCTGCAGATCAATTCGCAATCGACGGTGATCGACCTCGGCGCCGGCACTGGCAAGTTCACCCGCTTGCTCAGCAGCCTGGCGCCGACTCTGATTGCGGTCGAGCCAGTGGCAGAGATGGGCGCGCAGTTGGCCAAGCTATTGCCGGATGTACGCCTGCTCGACGGCACCGCCGAGTCCATCCCCTTGGCGTCCGCCAGCGCCGATGCCCTGGTGTGTGCCCAGGCATTCCACTGGTTCTCCACCCACGCTGCACTGGCGGAAATCCACCGTGTGCTCAAGCCTGGCGGGCGATTGGGGTTGGTGTGGAATGTACGTGATGAGTCGGTGGACTGGGTGGCGGCGATCACTGAGATCATCACCCCGTATGAGGGCGACACCCCGCGCTTTCATAGCGGACGTTGGCGCGAAGCCTTCACCGGTGAGTACTTTGGCGCTCCGCAAATGACCTGTTTTGCCTACCAGCACGTGGGCAGCCCCCAGGAAGTGATCATGGATCGATTCCTGTCGGTGAGTTTTATCGCGGCGCTGCCACCTGCGGAAAAAGCCACAGTCACCGCGCAATTGCGCACCTTGATCGACACCCATCCCGCCCTGCGAGGCCGCGATACCGTAGCCTTCCCATACCAGACCCAGGCGTACTTGTGTGAGCGACTGAGCTAAAAGGCATAAAGTCAGATCACATTGGTATAAGTAGTTATAAGAAAAATCGCTATCCTGCGGCCAGAAATTTATAAGGCCGCAGGTAGCTGTAATGGATGTAGGTAATTTTGGTTTTGTGGTGGCCGGCCTGATCGTGGGGTTTATCGTGGGTATGACCGGTGTAGGCGGGGGCTCGCTGATGACGCCGATCCTGTTGTGGTTCGGTATCAACCCGGCCACTGCGGTTGGCACCGACTTGTTATATGCCGCCATCACCAAGTCCGGTGGCGTGCTGGTGCACGGCAAGAACAAGAACATCGACTGGAGCATCACCGGCTGGCTGACCCTGGGCAGCGTGCCGGCAGTGTTGTTGACCTTATGGTTCCTCGCCAGCCTGCACACCGACCCCAGCGCAATGAACGCCGTGATCAAGCAGGCCCTCGGCGTGGTGTTGCTGCTCACAGCCCTGGCGATCCTGTTCAAGAAAAGCCTGTTGGCCTTTGCCCAGCGCCATGCCGGCGACGACTACCATATGCGCCCGCGCAACCTGAACGCACTGACCGTGGTCACCGGCGCGGTCCTCGGTACGATGGTGGCCTTGACCTCCATCGGCGCCGGCGCCCTGGGCACGGTGGCACTGTTTATCCTGTATCCGTTCCTGGCCACGCGGCGGCTGGTCGGCACCGAAATCGCCCACGCCGTGCCCCTGACCCTGGTGGCGGGCCTGGGCCACGCGAGCATGGGCAATATGGATTGGCATCTGCTGGGCTTTTTGCTGATGGGCTCGTTGCCGGGGATCTACTTCGGCAGCCATATGACTGGCAGGATTCCAGACGGCGTATTGCGCCCGTGCCTGGCGGTGATGTTGATGGCCGTGGGTTACAAGCTGGCGTTCTAAGCTGCACATTTGCCCCAGTAAGTGTTGCTCCAGCAACAGCCTATCGACAAATCACTGTGATCCCCGACATTAGCCGCCGGATGATCCAAGTTGGCATTTCTACTGCAACACCCATGGCGCGGGCCTTTGCCTGAGTCTGGCACGCTTGCTGCTCCAGCACCCTTACATCCTTTCGTGTGAGGTAGTGTTCGATGAGCCAGCAAGCCGTGAAATTTGCCTATTGGGTGCCCAACGTCAGCGGTGGGCTGGTGGTGAGCAGGATCGAACAACGTACCCATTGGGGCATCGATTACAACCGCAAGCTGGCGCAACTGGCCGAAGCCGCCGGCTTCGAGTATGGCCTGACGCAGATTCGTTTCACCGCCGGTTACGGCGCCGAAAACCAGCACGAGTCCGTAGCGTTCAGCCATGCGTTGCTGGCGGCAACCACCACGCTCAAGGTGATCGCGGCGATCCTGCCAGGTCCCTGGCAACCGGCGCTGGCGGCCAAGCAGTTGGCAACCATCGACCAGCTCACCAACGGCCGTATCGCGGTGAATATCGTCAGTGGCTGGTTCAAGGGCGAGTTCCAGGCCATTGGCGAACCCTGGCTGGAGCACGATGAGCGCTACCGTCGTTCCGAAGAGTTCATTCGCACCCTCAAAGGCATCTGGACCCAAGACGATTTCACCTTCAAGGGCGACTTCTACCGTTTCAACAACTACACCCTCAAGCCCAAGCCGTTGGGTCAACCGGAGATTTTCCAGGGCGGCAGCTCAAGGGCGGCGCGGGACATGGCAGCAAGGGTTTCAGACTGGTATTTCACCAACGGCAACACCCCCGAAGGCATCAAGGCCCAGGTCGATGACATCCGCGCCAAGGCCGCTGCCAACCACCATTCGGTCAAGGTCGGCGTGAACGCCTTTGTGATCGCCCGCGATACCGAAGAAGAAGCGCGGGCCGTGCTGGCAGAAATCATCGACAAGGCCGACCCGGAGGCCGTCAACGCCTTTGGGGATGCCGCCAAACAAGCGGGCAGGGCATCACCGGAGGGTGAGGGCAACTGGGCCAAGTCCAGCTTTGAGGACCTGGTGCAGTACAACGATGGCTTCAAGACCAACCTGATCGGCACACCACAACAGATCGCCGAACGTATCGTCGCGCTCAAGGCCGTGGGTGTGGACCTGGTGCTCGCGGGCTTCCTGCACTTTCAGGAAGAGGTGGAGTACTTCGGCAAACGTGTATTGCCGCTGGTGCGCGAGTTGGAAGCCACGGCCGATGCAGGCGTGAGCGGTTTTTCCAGGCACAGGGCAGCGGTGTGGTCTTCGTAGTAGTCATCGACCCAGGCAAAGCGCTGATAGCCGTTGCGCTCGTACAGGGCGAGTGCGCCGGGGTTGTCGGTGCGCACTTGCAGTCGCAGGGACGCGCAATTGTTGGCCAGGGCGCAGGCTTCGATGTGCCCCAGCAACTGATGGCCCAGGCCCATGCCTCGAGCGTGCTCGGCAATAGCGATGGAATACAAGCGTGCCAGGCGGGTGCCGCGACGAAACAGCACCAGCCCATAGCCGAGCAATTGCCCGTGCTGCTGCACAAGCCACAACTGACCATTGGCCCGGCTGATCATCCAGCGCAGACTGCGCGGTGACAGCCGGTCACTACGAAAACACTGCTGTTCCAGCGCCACTAATGCAGGTACATCGTCGAGGGTTGCAACGCGAAAGAAAAGCGCCATAAGACCACCGTAAAAGTTGCGTAACGAAACGGGACTTCCCTAAAAGATCGTGCTTAATAGAAAAGGTCGAGTTCTCTAAAGCGGATCAACTATTATGTCGGCGGTACACAGTCATTGGCGTCAAGTATCCGAGCAAACAGTCGCGGCGACAATAACCTCCAACGGTTATTTATCCGCGCCACTCCTAAGTTCAAGCCAAGTCGTAATTATTGTCGAACGCAAGGAAGATTGGGCCTCTTACTTCCCCAGCGAAGACATTGTCACTGCCCAGCAATACCTGGAGCAGACCCGGAAAAACGAGACGGGCAAGCGTGTGCAGGTGATCAATCTGTGCCGCAGCTACAAGTACCTGGGGCACGGCTACTATTGCTCGTTGCTGGCCGAGGCACGTGGGCACAAGGTGATTCCATCGGTGCGCACCATCAGTGAGCTGACCAGGAAGGCCCTGTATGGCCTGGCCCTGGATGACCTGGATAAAACCCTCGAAAAAGCCTTGAGTCATCATCTCTACAGCAATACCGAAGGCTTTACCCTGACCCTGTATTTTGGTCGAACGACGATAGAACCCTTGCAAGAGTTGGCGCGCCAGTTATTTGAAACCTTTCCCTGCCCGATCTTGCTGGTTGAGTTCCGTCAACATAATGGCTGGCATATCGAAGGGGTGAAGTCCGGCGTATTGCACAAGTTACGCGACGATCAGGAAGACCAATTCGCCCACGCCCTCGACAACTTCAGCCGCAAAGTCTGGCGTCAGCCACGCTCGCGCCGATTGGCCCGTTATGACCTGGCAATTCTTCACGATCCCCAGGAGCAACTGCCTCCGTCCAACCCCCGTGCCCTGGAAAACTTCATACGGGTCGGCAAGGGCCTGGGCATCGATGTGGAGTTGATCGAACGCAAGGATTACGCACGCCTGGCCGAATACGACGCCTTGCTGATCCGTGAGACCACCAGCGTCGACAACCATACCTATCGCTTCGCCAAGAAAGCCGAAAGCGAAGGCCTGGTGGTCATGGATGACCCCGCATCGATCCTGCGCTGCACCAACAAGGTCTACCTCACCGACCTGTTGAACAGTCACCAACTGGGCATGCCAGCGACCGAGATTCTCTACAAGGAACGACCGCAGGACTTTGAACGCGTCGGCGAGCGCCTGGGCTTTCCGCTGGTACTGAAGATCCCCGATGGCTGTTTCTCCCGCGGGGTGATCAAGGTCGAAAGCCAGGCGGCGTTGCTCAAGGCCACCGCCGAGCTGTTCGAGCATTCGGTGCTGTTGCTGGCCCAGGAGTTCTTCTACACCGAATACGACTGGCGCATCGGCGTGCTCAACCGTAAACCGATCTTTGCCTGCCAGTACTTCATGTCCAAGGGCCATTGGCAGATCTACAACCACAAGGCCATCGGCCAGGCCATCAACGGCGAGTGCCGCACCCTGGCGGTCCACGAAGCGCCCAAGGCCGTGGTGGAGCTGGCCGTGAAGACCGCCAACCTGATCGGCGACGGCCTCTATGGCGTTGACCTAAAGCAGTCCGGCGACAAAGTGGTGGTAATCGAGGTCAACGACAATCCCAACCTGGATGCGGGCATCGAAGACGCCTACCTGCAGGACGACCTGTATGGCCTCGTACTGGAGGAGTTCGTGCGGCGCCTTGAGCTTAAACGCCAGGGCCAGGTGTGGTGAAAACCGGCGTTTGCAGGGTCAGCACTTCAAACCCATCCGCCGTTACCGCCACGGTATGCTCCCACTGCGCCGACAGGCTGTTGTCCTTGGTCACCACCGTCCAGCCGTCCTTCAGGCTGCGCACCTTGGCGCTGCCCTGGTTAAGCATCGGTTCGATGGTAAACACCATGCCCTCGCGCAACTCCAGGCCGGTGCCGGGGCGGCCAAAGTGCAGGATCTGCGGCTCTTCATGCATCTGCCGGCCGATGCCATGGCCGCAGTATTCGCGCACCACGCTGTAGCCGTTGGCCTGGGCGTGGCTCTGGATCGCATGACCGATATCACCCAGGCGCGCGCCAGGCTTGACCTGGCGGATACCGGCCCACATGGCCTCGAAGGTCATTTCCACCAAGCGTTTGGCCTTGGGCGCCACGTTACCGATCATGTACATCTTGCTGGAGTCGGCAATAAAACCGCCTTTTTCCAGGGTGATGTCGATGTTGATGATGTCGCCGTCCTTGAGGAACTGCTTGGCGCTGGGCATGCCGTGGCACACCACTTCGTTGATCGAGGTGTTGATGCAGAAGGGGTAGTCATACTGGCCCAGGCTGGCGGGGCGGGCCTTGAGTTCGTGGCGGATGAAGGCTTCGACGGCGCTGTCCAGTTCCAGGGTTGAGCGGCCGGCGGCGACAAAGCCGTCGAGCATGTCGAACACCTGGGCCAACAGGCGCCCGGATTCACGCATCACGGCCAATTGCGCGGCGGTCTTGATCATCAGTTGCGCCCCCGGATCAGGTCGGGCTTGTCCAGCAACAGCTTGTTTATCAGCTCGTTGTAAGGCAGGTGTGGGTTGAGTTCGGCGAGCAGGCCGATCTTGATCCAGAACTCGGCCTGGGCGTTGATGGAGCGGTCCATGGCGGCGCTGGCCAGGCGAAGCTGTTCGTGCAGTTGGTCGGTGATCTTGACGATGCCCATGAGGTTTCACTGTTCGGGGTTGATATACAAAGCGTATACGTTTCGTATACTTCAAGTAAACCCCACGGGCCAGATTACCCGCCTTATAGTTGCTACATGTTGCCGAAAAGAGCTTCGGCTCACTTTGCTGTTTACCCTGATGTGCAGGGTTAAACGTTTAATCGAAGTGGTTCGACGATTATTTCAAGGCCGCAATCTGCTTCATATTAAACGGTAGGTTGCTTATGAGGAAAAGTTACAACAACGCCGGGATTTGCCGAGTAGGCTTGGTGAGTACAGGCGTCTGCCAGGGTTGGCAAGACGGGGCAGGCCAGCGCCTGCCAAGCCCATAAGAAACTGATTGGCAGTCTCAAAAAAGGAGAGGTTGGCCATGCTTTCGGAACTTGAACTTCGCAGCATTATTGAAGGAAGTTTTCTGCCTAAACGGTGCGAATGCACCAAAGCCGAGGATGCTTCGTTAACGATCAAGGTGTATGACGACCGTGACCGTGACCGGGTGGACTTGGAAGTCAAAGGTATAAACGCTGACAAACTCGACAGCAGTCGAGCCATTTGCAACCTGATCGCCGGTTTGCGTGAAGACCTCAAACACACCCAGACCCACACCCCCGCCCTGCGTCGAGCAGGAGCGCGCGGTTATTTTTAGTTAAGGCTTGAATTTAAGTTGACCCAGGGCCTGGCATTCGCCAGGCCCATTGCTATGCGCGTCAGCCCAGCTGATGACGGTACGGCAGGTCGGGTCCGGTCTTGGTACAGGTCAACGCAGCCGCGCGAATCGCAAAGCCGAGCATGCTGTCAATTTGTGTGCGCGTCAGCTGCTGCAGACCCTCCAGTGAATCCAGCTGCTGCTCGGTCAGCCAGGCAATCAGTGCCGCCTGGAAGGTATCGCCGGCTCCCACCGTATCGGCCATCACCACCTTGACCGCCGGCTGAGACCAGTTGCCGTGCTGGCGACTGAATACCGAAGCGCCGTCGCCGCCACGGGTGAGAAACACCAATTGGCAACGATGCTGCAGCCAGCCTTGTACTACGCTTTCCGGTGACTGGCCGGGGTAGAGCAGGTGCAAATCTTCGTCGCTGACCTTGATCAGGTCAGCATGCTGCACCAGTTGCGCCACGCGCTCGCGCCACAGCTGGATATCCGGCTGCGGGTTAAGGCGCACATTCGGGTCGAGGCTGATCAGGCGCTTGCCGCTCTCGCGCTTGACCAGGTTCAGCAGGGTGTCGCCAACCGGCTGCACCACCAGGCAAAACGACCCGATATGCAGCCCACGCACCTCATCACCCAAGGTTGGCAGATGCGCCGTTTGCAGTTGGCGGTCGGCGCAGCCTTCGCCACGGAAGCTGTACTGCGGCGAACCATTGGCACCCACGGCGACCATCGCCAGGGTGGTCGGCGCGTCGAATTCCACCAGGAAGCGTTCGCTGACGCCTTCGTCCTTGAGCACCTGCAGCAAGCGGCGACCGAGGTAATCGGTGGACACGCCGGCAAAGAACCCTGACTCAATGCCCAGGCGGCGCAGGCCCACCGCCACGTTGAACGGCGAGCCACCGGCAATGGCCTTGTAATTGAGCTTGGCCGGCTGCCCACGGGCATCTTCCTCGCTGAAAAAATCAAACAGCGCTTCACCACAAACCAGGTACATAGTCGTTCGCTCTTAAAGGGATGCCACGTGCTGTTGATAACGCTCATACGCCTGTTGATAGGCACTGACATTAGCCGAAATCGGCAAGGTGCGGCTGGCCGGGTCGATGCTCACGCATTTTTCGCACAGGCTGGCCAGGGATTCGCCACTCTGGCACCAGGCCGCCTGGATCGCCGCGCCCAGGGCAGCAGCCTCGCTTTGTTCGGTACAGACCACTTCGGTGTGCATGATATCGGCGACCATCTGCCGCCACACCGGGCTTTTCGAGCCGCCGCCGATCAGGCGGATGCTCTGGCTTTGCAGGCCGGTGTGGCGCAGCAGGTCCAGACCGTAACGCAGGCCGAACGTGGTGCCTTCAACCACGGCGCGGCACAGATTGGCGCGGGTCAGGTTGGTCATGGTCAGGCCATGCAGGCTGCCGGTGGCGTGGGGCAGGGCGGGCACGCGTTCGCCATTGAGGAACGGCAGCATGCTCACGCCATCGGCACCGATAGGCGCCTGTTCGACCAGGGCGTTAAAGGCATTCAGGTCCAGTTCGAACAGCTCGCGAATCACGCCGGTGGCGTTGGTCAGGTTCATGGTGCAGATCAACGGCAGCCAGCCGCCACTCGACGAACAAAAGGTCGCCACCGAGGCCTGCGGGCTGACGTTGGGCTGGTCGGCAAAGGCATAGACGGTGCCCGAGGAGCCCAGGCTCATGGTGATCACGCCGGGGGCGATATTGCCGGTGCCGATGGCGCCCATCATATTGTCGCCGCCGCCGCTGGACACCACGGCCTTGGGGTTGATGCCCAGGCGTTCGGCGATGGCCGGCAGGATCGTGCCCACTGCTTGGTTGGCTTCGATCAACTGTGGCAAGGCGGCTTCAAGGCGACCGCTGGGGTCGATGTGCTGGAGCAGCGCCACATCCCATGTGCGGCTGCGCACATCGAAATAGCCGGTGCCGGAAGCGTCGCCGTACTCGGCGCAGGCACGGCCGGTGAGCCAGTAGTTGAGGTAATCGTGGGGCAACAGGATATGGGCGATGCGTGCGAAGACATCCGGATGCTGCTCGCGGGTCCAGAGCAGTTTGGAAACGGTGTAGCCCGGTGCGATCGCCACGCCCAAGCGCTCCAGGGAGCCGCTTTCGCCGCCCAGGTGGTGCAGCAGGCGGTCATTCTCGGGAGTGGTTTCGGTGTCGCACCACAGCTTGGCCGGGCGCAGCACTGCACCTTGCTCATCCAGCAGCACCAGGCCATGTTGCTGGCCGGAAACGCCGATGCCGAGGATGTCCTGGCCATCCACGCCGGACTGTTGCAGGGCGCGGTGGGTGGCTTCGGTAAAGGCGTCAAGCCATTCCTGGGTGTGCTGCTCACGGCGGCCATTGGCGCCGCTGATCAGCGTATGCGCGGCGGCGCCCAGGCCCAGTACCTTGCCGCTGGAGGCGTCGAGGACGATGGCCTTGGTGCCTTGGGTGCCGCAGTCGATGCCGAGAAACAGGTTTTGCTGGGTCATGAGGATTTGCTCAGCAGTATTATTTTTGGATTGGTAACCCGGTCAAGTGTGGGAGGGGGCTTGCTCCCGATGGCGGTGAGTCAGTTACAGATGCATTTACTGATACACCCTCATCGGGAGCAAGCCCCCTCCCACAGTTTTAATCCGGTTTGTTCAGGAGTTGTTGCAGGGTTTCGGTGACGCCTTTGTCGCGCAAGCTTGCATAGCATCGCTCAAACGCTGCCACAAACGCCGCCGACTTGGGAATAGCCGTACCAAAAATCTCCTCCACGCCCAACAAGCGCTGACTGATCAGTGCGTCATCCGTCACCAGCCCCTGGCAGAATTCGGCCCGTGGGTCGGGTATCTTGTAGCTCACGCCATTCTCATCTACGCCCTTCAAATACAAGGCCCAGGCCGCGACCACCAGTGCGGCGCGTTCGGTCTCGCGGCCATCGGCAATCAGGCGATTGATGGTCGGCACGGTGAACTTGGGAAACTTCGATGAACCATCGGAACACACGCGCTCCAACTGGTCGGCAATCGCCTGGTTGGAAAAGCGCTCCACCAAGGTCTGCTTGTAGGCGGTCAGGTCGATGCCTGGCACCGGCGCCAGGTTCGGGGTGACGTCCAGGTCCATATACGCACGCATATACGCCACGAACAGCGGGTCGTTCATGGTCTCGTGGACAAACCGATAGCCCTTGAGAAACCCCAGGTAGGTGAGCGCCAGGTGGCTGCCGTTGAGCAAGCCGATCTTCATCTCTTCGTAAGGCGTGACGTCATCGGTGAACTGCACGCCGACCTTTTCCCAGGCCGGGCGGCCGCTGACAAACTTGTCTTCCAGCACCCACTGCACAAACGGCTCGCACACCACCGGCCAGGCATCGTCGATGCCGTGTTCGTCATGCAATTGCAGGCGGTGAGCGGTACTGGTCATGGGTGTGATGCGGTCGACCATGGCATTCGGGAAGCTGACGTTGGCCTTGATCCAGTCATGCAGCTCGGCATTATGCAGGGCGGCGAAGGCCAGCAGTGCCTTGCGGGTGACGGCGCCGTTGTGGGGCAGGTTATCGCAGGACATCACGGTGAACGCGGGGGTGCCGGCGGCGCGGCGCTGGGTCAGGGCGGCGCAGATGAAACCGAACACGGTTTTCGGCGCCGTGGGGTGCGCCAGGTCATGCTGGATCTGTGGCAGGTGGGCCATGAACTCGCCGTTGCTGTCGTCGATGCAGTAGCCGCCCTCGGTGATGGTCAGCGAGACGATGCGGATCGCCGGATCGGCCAGTTTATCGATCAGCGCCTGGGCACCGTCTTCGGCGAGCAGCATGTCGCTGATGGCGCCGATCACACGTACTTCGGTGTCGTCGGTGTCACCCAGCTCATACAGGGTGAACAGGTAGTCCTGGCCGGCCAGGTCATCGCGGGCCTTGCGGTCTTCGGCACGCAGGCCGACGCCGCAAATGCTCCAGTCCAGGCCCTCGCCGGTATTCATCAGGGCGTCGGTGTAATACGCCTGGTGCGCACGGTGAAAGCCGCCGACGCCGATGTGGGCAATACCCTGGCGGGTGTCGGCAATCGCGTAGGCCGGGGTTTTCACTTCCGGCGCCAGCTGCGTGAGGTTGGCTTTATTCAGTTTCATCGGGAAATACTCGGGATCAGGCGGCAGCGCGCAGTGGGCGGGCCACGGCTACACCGTTTGTGTCGAACAGATGGCAGTGCGCCGGGTCCAGGTGCAGCTGCAGGGTTTCGCCGTATTGGCTGGCCATGTCGCCGCGGATGCGCATGGTCAGCGGCTCGCCATTGGCAGTGATGACGTGGCAGAAGGTGTCACTGCCCAGGCGCTCGCCGACATCGGCGGTGACGGTCAGGGTGGTTTGCCCCGGCGCAGCGATTTCCAGGTGCTCCGGACGGATCCCCAGGGTCACCTCACTGCCGACGCTCAAGGTGGTGCAGCTCAACGGCAGGCTGATCAGGGTACCGGCGTCCAGTTGAACTTCGCAGCCCTGGGTCTCGATGCGGGTGACCTTGCCCTTGAGGAAACCCATCTTCGGCGTGCCGAGAAACCCGGCCACGAACAGGTTGGCCGGCTGGTGATACAGCTCCAGCGGCGAGCCGACCTGTTCGATACGGCCACTGTTGAGCACCACCACCTTGTCGGCCAGGGTCATGGCTTCAACCTGGTCGTGGGTCACGTAGATCATGGTGGCTTGCAGTTCTTTATGCAGACGCGCCAGTTCCAGGCGCATCTGCACGCGCAGCGCGGCGTCGAGGTTGGACAGCGGCTCGTCGAACAGGAAGATCTTCGGGTTACGCACAATCGCCCGGCCGATCGCCACGCGCTGGCGCTGGCCGCCGGACAGTTGCTTGGGCTTGCGCTCCAGCAGCGGACCGAGCTCGAGGATGCGCGCCGCTTCGCTGACTTTGCTGTCCACCAGCTTCTTGTCGACGCCGGCCAGATCCAGGGCGAACGACATGTTCTTGCGCACGCTCATGTGCGGGTACAGCGCGTAGGTCTGGAATACCATGGCCAGGTCACGTTTGGCCGGGGTCACTTCGGTGATGTCGCGGCCATCGAGTTCGATGGTGCCGTCGCTGACTTCCTCAAGGCCCGCGATCAGCCGCAGCAGGGTGGATTTACCGCAGCCCGACGGGCCGACGAACACCACGAATTCCTTGTCGTTCACTTCAAGGTCAATGCCCTTGATGATGGAAAAGCCTTCGAAGCCTTTTTGCAGATTCTTGATTTTCAGGTTGGCCATGATGGGCCTCCTTTTCGCAATTTTTATAAGAAGCCGTTATTTGACGGCGCCGAAGGACAAACCGCGCACCAGCTGTTTCTGGCTGATCCAGCCAAAGATCAGGATCGGCGCGCAGGCCAGGGTCGAGACAGCGGACAACTTGGCCCAGAACAAACCTTCGGGGCTTGAGTAGGAGGCGATCAGTGCGGTCAGCGGCGCGGCGCTCGACGAGGTCAGGTTCAGCGACCAGAACGCCTCGTTCCAGCACAGGATCAACGACAGCAGCACCGTGGAGGCCAGGCCACCCTTGGCAATCGGCAGCAGCACGCGGACCATTTCCTGCCACAGGGTGGCGCCGTCCAGGCGTGCGGCTTCGAGGATGTCCTTGGGGATGTCCTTGAAGTAGGTGTACACCATCCACACCACAATCGGCAGGTTGATCAGGGTGTAGATGATGATCAGCGCAATGCGCGTATCCAGCAGGCCGAAGCTCTTGGCCAGCAGGTAGATCGGCATCAGCACGCCCACCGGTGGCAGCATCTTGGTCGACAGCATCCACAGCAGCGTGCCCTTGGTGCGCTGGGTTTCGTAGAACGCCATGGAGTAGGCGGCCGGTACCGAGATCAGCAGGCACAGGGCAGTGGCGCTGAAGGAAATCACCACCGAGTTCCAGGCGTAGGCGAAGTAGTTGCTGCGTTCGTTGATGTGCAGGTAGTTCTCCAGCGTCGGCGTGAAGATGAACTGCGGCGGGGTGGCGAACGCGTCGATTTCAGTCTTGAAGCTGGTCAGCACCATCCAGAAGATCGGGAAGAAAATCAGGATCGCGATGGCCCAGGCCAACGTACCGAGCAGCAGGCTTTGCAGGCGGCGGGATTGTTGAAGTGTCATGGCGCGGCCCTCAAGGCTTGTCAGTCAGGTTTTTGCCGATCATCCGCACCAGGATGATCGCCGCGATATTGGCGATGACCACGGCAATCAGGCCGCCGGCCGAGGCCATGCCCACATCGAACTGCACCAGCGCCTGGTTGTAGATCAGGTAGGCGAGGTTGGTCGAGGCGTAACCCGGGCCACCGTTGGTGGTGGTGAAGATCTCCGCGAACACCGAGAGCAGGAAGATCGTTTCGATCATCACCACCACGGCAATCGGGCGGGCCAGGTGCGGCAGGGTCAGGTGCCAGAAAATCGCAATGGCGCCGGCACCGTCCAGGCGGGCGGCTTCCTTCTGTTCCTGGTCCAGGGACTGCATGGCGGTCATCAGCAGCAGGATCGCGAAGGGCAGCCATTGCCACGAGACAATGATGATGATCGACAGCAGCGGGTAATGCGCCAGCCAGTCCACCGGCTCGGCCCCGAAGAACTTCCATACCGCGGCGAGAATCCCCGACACAGGGTGGAAAATCAGGTTCTTCCAGATCAGCGCCCCGACGGTGGGCATGATGAAGAACGGCGAAATCAGCAGCACACGCACGATGCCGCGCCCGAGGAATTCACTGGCCTCCAGCAGGGCACTGATCAGCACACCAAAGACCACGCTGATCAGCAATACGCTGCCCACCAGCAACAGCGTATTGGTGGCGCCGGGCAGGAAGCCCGAATCGGTGATGAAGTAGGTGAAGTTCTCCAGCCCCACGAACTGGTTTTCACCGGGGTAGAGCAGGTTGTAGCGGATCAGCGAAAAGTACAGGGTCATGCCCAGGGGCACGATCATCCACAGCAGCAACAAGGCCACCGAGGGGCTGACAAGGAACCAGCCGGGGTTGGCCAGGCGGTTTTTGGCGGGTGTATTCATTAGAATCAAGACCAGTCAGATACGAATCGGAGCGCGGTCAGTGTGGGAGGGGGCTTGCTCCCGATAGCGGTGTATCAGTCACACAATCATCAACTGGTAGATTGCTATCGGGAGCAAGCCCCCTCCCACATTTGACTGTGGTGAAGGCCGGGATTACTTGGGGTAACCAGCCCGCTTCATTTCACGCTCGGTGGTGGTCTGCGCGGCGGTCAATGCGGCATCTACCGTCTGCTGACCGGTCAACGCACCCGAGAAGAACTTGCCGACCTGGGTACCAATCGCCTGGAACTCAGGAATGGTCACCAGCTGGATGCCGATATACGGCACGGGCTTCTCGGTCGGCTTGGTCGGGTCGGCCACTTTCAGCGATTCCAGGGTCACCTTGGCAAACGGCGCGGCCTGCATGTACTCGTCGCTGTAGGTGGATTTGCGCGTACCTGGCGGCACATTGGCAATGCCATCGGTCTTGGCCACAAGCTGGCCGTATTCCTTGGACGTGGCCCAACTGGTGAATACCTTGGCGGCGTCCTTGGCCTTGGAACTGGTCGGGATCGCCAGGCTCCAGGAATACAACCACGACGTGCCCTTGTCGGTCTTCTCGTGGGGCGCGAACGTGAAGCCCACATGCTCGGAGACCTTGCTCTGGCTCTTGTCGGTAACAAACGAGCCGGCCACGCTGGCATCCACCCAGATCGCGCACTTGCCGCTGTTGAACAGCGCCAGGTTTTCGTTGAAGCCGTTGCTGGAGGCGCCCGGTGGGCCGGATTTCTTCATGTTGTCGACGTAGAAGTTCAGCGCATCCTTCCACTCCGGGCCGTTGAATTGCGGCTGCCATTTCTCATCGAACCAGCGCGCCCCGTAGCCGTTGGCCAGGGTGGTGATCAGCGCCATGTTCTCACCCCAACCAGCTTTGCCGCGCAGGCACAGGCCGTATTGCTCTTTGGATTTGTCGGTAAGTTTGGCCGCGTATTCGCCGATCTGGGTCCAGGTCGGGTGCTCAGGCATGCTCAGCCCGGCGTCCTTGAACAGGTCGGTGCGGTAATAGGTGATCGAGCTTTCGGCATAGAACGGCAGGGCGTACAGCGAGCCCTTGACCGACAAACCGTCACGCACCGAAGGGAACACATCGTCGAGGTCGTAGGAGGCCGGCAGGTCCTTCATCGGCTCCAGCCAACCCTTGGCACCCCACAGTGCGGCTTCGTACATGCCGATGGTCAACACATCGAACTGCCCGCCCTGGGTAGCAATGTCGGTGGTCAGGCGTTGGCGCAGCACGTTTTCTTCGAGTACCACCCAGTTCAACTTGATCTCCGGATGCTCGGCCTCGAAGGTTTTCGACAGCTTTTGCATGCGGATCATGTCGCTGTTATTGACGGTGGCAATGGTCAGGGTTTGCGCGCCAAAGCTGACGGCGCTGAGGGTCATGCATGCTGTCATGCAGGTCGAGGCAAGCAGTACTTTTGCTGTGAACTTCATCGCGCACTCCATTTCCGCGCCCAGGGGCGACGGAAGGACAGTTATTGTTGTTGTGTCTTCCTACAGGTAGCCAGGAAGAGTGTGCGTCGATTACAGCCTTGAAATGGTGTTGTGACAAATCCTTGGGCGCACGCTCACTGATACTTTTTTGCACTCGATGTTCGTCCCCGTGACGCGTGGGGACGATCGATGCCGTATTTAACGCTCGATATCAGCCAGTACCCGCTCAGCCAACAATCGAGACACCTCGATCAACTGGGCAATACCCAGCGCGCCTTCGCGTCGCGAGCCGTCGAGCTCAAAGGCGAAATCGCAGGTGAGGGCGTGGGCAGAGGCGAGGGATTCGCTGAGGTTGACCAGAAGGTCTTGAGTGGAGATACCGTCTTTCACGGTGAATAGCACGCTGGGTGCTGGATCGATTGGGGGATTTGGGGTGGGTTTGATCATGATGAAACTCCTGATTTAAATGGAGCTACCACTGATCGCCGCGACGCGATTGGGTGGTAGCTGTACGCAGGTTCGCGGACCGGAATCAGGAAACCGGCATACCCGAAGGTATCCCGCGCACAGCCACCATAAGGCCGCACAGTAGACGATAAAAAGGCGTCAACTGAAAGCAGAAATGGCACTTTGCGCCTGATTACACCGGGCCGCGACGCCCAACCGCTGCGTGTGCAGCGGTGTACGGAGACTAGAGATTGAGTGTCCTAGGGACAACCTCAAATCCTTGTCAGACGTTTCTGCGTTTCCCAATACCTAGCCGAACGGTCAGTTGTTTGGCTTTGTACTAGTCAGCACCATCTTTCTTGCGCCATTTCGGCGCCATCTCTCTGCATAACTCAACGCCAAGACCGCGTTTGAGCACCCCTGCACGCTAAAAAAGGACGAAGCATGAAAGACACCGATACTGAAATCCAACATTCAACTCGCCCAATCAAAGCCATCTACGACTACGCGACACTCGGCTCAAGAACGCGTATGGGTGGAGAAATCATTACTGCAAGCACCAGCCTCGAGATCCATGACTTGCGCATCGCGTGCGTCGGCGACCGAGTGCGCTACCCCGATGGCAAAGAGAGCGAAATTGTCTCGGGAGCAGGTTTCGCAGCCACCTACAAAGGTCTGCCCATCGCCATTGTCGGCAGCGCTACCGACAACGGCGACACCGTGACGGGCAGCCTGCAAAACCTGGCTCAGGTGGTGGAGTACGCGGACGGCGATGGTATTCCTGGCCTTCTAAAGCCTGGATATCGCGTGGAGAGTCAGATGTGAGGCGCTACAACATCACCACGGGTTCAACCACCACAGCGGGTGGCAAAGTGACCAGTGGTTGTGAGCGCACCAGTTTCAACGGCGAATTAATCTCAAGGGAGGGTGACCGGGTCGCTTGCCCGACTTGCGGCACTGAAGGCTTCATCGCGCTTACCGGCCCTCATTTGCACGAAGAGTGGAACGGCAAGCAAGCGGCGCTGGAGGGTGATCTGTGCATCTGCAAATGCGATCCGCCGCCGGAGTTGATTGCCAATCAGCGCTTCAAATGCCAGGAGTTCGGTCCCCAGCCTCAACGATTCACCACCGTTGGAATGGGGCCGACCGCGTCCGCCGCGCCACCTTCCAACGTAGCCGCGCCCGCTGCGCCGAATCGTGCCGCTGATACCTGCGTTTTCGCCAAATCATGCGTTTCGGTACCGGTCGGTTCTACAGCCGCGGGAACCGGCCCGGAAAACGCCAGAAACTTCGGCTCCACGGCCGTCATGGCCTCAACCGGTACGACGGGCGCCGTCGGCAGGGTAGCAGGCATACTTGGCAGCGACCTCGGTGCTTGGGCTGTACGAGGCTTGGCCGGCGCCAGTTCCGCCCTCAACCTCGTGCTGCTGCATTCTGGCCACGGGATATCGGTGACTCAACGCTGTACACCTCGGAGCAGTTGGAGGGGATGCGTTTGGCCAGCACGCGAGTGCGTTTCCAGTTTCGCCAGGATGAGTCCGGTGAACTGAGTGTTTACGGCCTACATACCCAACCTGGCAGTGGCGCCGACCGCGTACCCGTTGCGCAAGCCCGGTGGAATGAGGACCACAGCGCGATGGTGGCGGTGCTGGATGGCATCAGCATCACATGGACGCCGAACCACGGCCCGGTTGTCAGCGTGCCGAGCCCGTATCCCGGTACACCGGAACGCTTGGATAACGTGTTTGTTCATCCGGTTGCGGTGGGGCAAGATTCGGCAATCAGTCACTATCCAGGACGGGATGCAGAGAATATCACCTGGCAGGATACGATCATTTCGTTTCCGGCTGATTCGGGTGTGCCGCCGTTGTATTTGGTGTTTGCCAAGCCGGCGGTCAGGCCATTGGAGGTTGGGCAGGCAGCTGATTTGATGAGTCGTAGCCGTAAGGATGGGCTGGATATTGACCATATTCCTGCGCAAAAGGCGCTGGAATTGGCGTTAAGGCATCGTATGGCGGATTTGACGGATGAGGAGGTTCAGAGCTTTCTTCGTCGTGGCGCCAGCATCGCTATACCAGTCAGAGTGCATCAGAATCACAGTGAGACTTATGGCGGCCGAAATACCAAATACAGGCAGAGTAAAGATGCTGAAGACCTTCGAGCAGCGGTGAACAGTAACGTGGATGCGATTAAGAGAGGGCTGCTCGAAGAGGGGTTCGCTGAGTTCGATATCGAGGTCGCCCGTCAACAATTACATGACATCAACCAAGCCCAGGGGTGGTATTGATGGACGCCGTGACAATTGAAAGTTGGATCAAACATCTAGGATGGCTCTATGAGGATTTAATTTCCCACAGAATTATTCCAGGCCTGCCACTCACTGAGCTCTACAGCGGGCGTGATTGGTTATCGCTGAAAAAACCAGCTGACGGCCTGGAGTTAAGTTTCTGGGCGGAGACGAGGAGGTACGAGCGACTCTTTATCACCCTGCGCTCTACTGTTGAAGGTACAACAGCGTACAAGGGTGAGCTTCCCAAGCCTTTTGCGTTACTAGCATCCAAGTCAGAGGTGCGAGCAGCTTTCGGTATGCCCATGGAATCACAAGGCCTGACGAAGCTGCCTTTGGATACCGTATTGGGTGGCTTTGATACTTATTCGCTGGATCAGATTAACTTCCCAAATCTGAAAGTGTCCTTTCAATACACATCCACAATGCAGATTAAAACGTTGGTTTTTTCGTTAATCAACCGAGGGCACCCTTAGTACAACAGAAAAATTCATCTTTAACGTGGAAAAGCTTTGAATACTGAAAAAGGGGCACGCATTTATTTAAGCCGAAACAAATGCGTCCCCTTTATGCCTTGTCTTGATCAAAATAATCTGCTCAGGTGAGGTGCTTTCGGTCCCGCTGCTTGCCCGCAGTACTCGACCATACATCCCCACCTTACCCTCAGGCATACGCTCCTCGGGAATCGCCAGGCTCTGGCGAACCAGGGAGGTACCCTCAACGAGATCGTCAGCGGCCGCATTAACCGGGTCGCCAAGGTGAATGGCGAAGTAGTCACCAGGTCTCTGAATGGCCCACTTGTCGTATGAATAGACCGCATAGGGACGCACATGCCGGATGCCCAAACCATAAACCACACCTTCATCGGGCACATGCCCAAGAGGTATAGCAGGATATGCGGAATAAGGAGGGTCCAGGTCTTCCTCTCGCTGTGGGTCGACAGCGGTAGAGGGTTCCTGATCAAGCGGATGGTCAGTCATACAGGGCTCTCCTGGCGTAGGGGCACGCACGGTTTTTATCGGCGGGGCCAAGGAGATCAAACAACTACGAGAAGGACGCGTCTAGCTGTGAAAGTTGACAGTGGCGACAATTGGCGCAGTTTAGATACGTAGGCGCCAGGCATCGTTTTGATAACATTCAGTTCATGTTTTGCTCAGTCAGGCGCTGCACCGCCAACCGCCGGTAGTGGGAAGGTGTCATGCCTTTAAGCTGCTGAAAGCGCCGATTGAAGTTGGAAATATTGTTGAATCCCGACTCAAAGCACACATCCGTCACGGCCTTGTCGCCATCGGCCAGCAGTTCGCAGGACTTGCTGATTCGCAGGCGATTGACGAACTCAATAAAAGTACGCCCGGTGGCCTGTTTGAATACCCGGGAAAAATACGTCGGCTTCATGCCCAGGTATTCCGCGACTTCTTCCAAGGGCAACTCCCTCGCGTAGTGGGCAAAGATGTAGTCCACCGCCCGGTTGGTGCGGTCGATGCTGTGTTCATCGGCTTGCTGTGGCGTGGTCACCCCGGAGAGCAGTTGGTAGTCGTCACAGGCGCTCAGCACTTCCAGCAAAATGAAAAAATGCCCCAGGCGCGCCATGCCTTGGGCCTCCTCAATGCGCTGCATCAGGGCCATGGCCTGGGCGATGGTTTTTTTGCTGCGGAATTCTATGCCGTATTGCGCACGCTCCAGCAAGGGCGCCAGGCTCTTGAGCTCGGCAAACGTATGGCTGCCTTGCTCGAACAGCTCATCGGTGAAGTTCACCAACATGTCGCGCTTGGGCACTACTTCGCCTTCCTCCACCTGGCTGATCCAGTTATGCGGTAGGTTGGGGCCGGTGAGGAACAGGCTTTCGGGGTAGAAGTTGCCGATGTAGTCGCCGATAAACACCTTGCCCGAGCTGGCGACGATCAGGTGCAGTTCGTATTCCTTGTGAAAATGCCAGCGCACCAGCGGGCAGGGGAAACCGTGCTGGCGATAGATGATGGACAGGCCGTTGTGATCGTCCATCAGCTCGTAGGAAGGGTCGGTGATACGCGTTGCTCGGGTCATGCTGCCGTCGCTTTATTGTGGTTGCGATCCGAATAATGCCCCGTTGTGCACGGCCCTGCCAGCTTCAAGCGTCTGAGCGTGCGCCGCTGCATCCTGTACGAGTAGGATTACAGAAGATTTTTATCTGAAACAGACACGAGCGAGGGCTTATTCATGATTCGCGATGCACGTCCCAGCGATGCACATAGCATCGCCAGCGTTCACGTCAGTAGCTGGCAACAAGCTTATCTTGATCTGATGCCCGCTGATTTTTTGGCCTCCCTTACTGCGACTTTGCCCAAGAGGGAAGCGCATTGGACTCATGCGATTGAAAGCAAAGAGTCTGACGTTTTAGTTTCAGAGGTGGATGGAAAGGTTACTGGTTGGATTTCAGTGGGGCCTTGCCGGGATGAAGACGAGGCTTGCGCAGAAGCGGGAGAGGTCATGGCCATCTACGTGTTGGCAGAATACTGGGGCAACGGTATAGGCGCCCAGTTATGGGCGTCAGGTTTAAAGCGTTTGGTTGATCAGGGTTATAAGGTGATTACCTTATGGGTTTTAGCTGAAAACCAAAGAGCGGTGCGTTTCTATCAAGGGCTCGGGGGAAGGGAAGAGCTTGGCAGCCGTCGCACGCTCGTGCGTGGCGGGGTGTCCCTGGAGGAGGTGAGGTACGTTTGGGAGCGTTAGGGCTCAGGGATGTCCGATTCGACTTGCCGCGCAGCGGCGACAAGTCTGAATCACGCTTTTCATGCTCTTTGCGTCGATTGTCTAGATGTTGCGATTTTTCGCTTCGATCCACTGGGACATGTACTGGGTACTTTTATGCGCGTGATGGCGCAGCATGCTGCCGGTAAAGTTGTCCCGGCGATGGGCGGCAAGATTGCGGCGACATTGCTCCAGGCATTCGACCAAGGCTGACCCATGGAAGGCCTGGTCATAGCGACGAGCCAGGAGCTGACGCCCACGTTCCTGGGCCTGGGTCCAGCGTTCGCGGTCTTGATAAAGAGCCACGGCAGCGGCAGCCAGGGCCGGGGCGTTGTGCTCGATCGCACCGGGCCAGGGTTGATCATCGCCCATGGCCTCGGCACCGATGGGGGTGGTGACATTGGGCGTGCCGCACAGCATCGCGTCGACCAGCTTGCCCTTGATCCCCGCACCAAAGCGCAGGGGCGCCAGGCAGATACGCGCCGCCGTCATCACTTGCAGTGCATCTTCGGCCCAGTTCATCACATGAAAGCCCTGGGCCGGGTTGTGCAGGGCAGTGGCCTTGGGCGGCGTGTAGGCCCCGTAGATATGTAACTGGACGCCCGGCAGTTGCTGGCGGATCAGCGGCCACAGGCTGTTCTTCATCCATAGCACCGCATCCCAGTTTGGCGCGTGGCGGAAGTTACCGATGCTGAGAAAGTGCGCACGGTCTTCAAAGGGCGCAAAAGCGCGGGTGGGCGGCTGCAGCATCAGCGGGCACCAGTGCAGCAGGGCGGCGGGCACCTTGAAGTGTTCGGTGAGCAGGCGGATTTCCACGTCGGAGATCATCAGGCTGATGTCGCAGCGGTAAATCGCGGCGATTTCGCGCTTGGCCAGGTCGGTGTCGGCCATGCGCTGGAATTCTTCCTTCAGCGCCGGAGCGAACAGGGCGGTGAAGTCGTCGCCGTCGGGATGGGCTTTCACATGCTCCTTGAACCGCTGATGGCGTGCGTCGCGCAGGCTTTGCAGGTCGGAGGTTTCCAGCACGCGCAGGGCGTCGGGGCAGCATTGCTCCACGCGCCAGCCGAATTGCTCCTCCATCATGAAGCGGTCGAACAGCACGATATCCGGGGCCAGTTCGCGGATAAAGTCGTCGAAGCTGCTGTTATTGAGCTCAATGGCGCACTCAGCAATACCGAGGGCGGGCAAGTTGGCCTTGTGTTCGCCGATGGTCGCCGGGCTGCTGAAGGTAATGTCCCAACCTTGTGTAAGAAAGCTCTCGAGAATTTGCATCATGTGCCCGCCTGCGGCCGAGGAGCGCGGCTCTGGCCAGACATAACCAATGACCAAGACTTTGGTGGCAGGCTGATTCATCGACGACGGTTTCCTTGAAGGGCAGGTGAAAAGCGCGCAATTAAACCACAACCGGTGGCATGACAATTTGTGTCTGGCGGTAGGTAGCGTCGGCACTTTGTGGTTAACTTCGGCCTCTCGAATTCGTTTAACCAAAACCCAGCATAAGGATTCCGTTCATGGCTCAAGTCACCCTTAAAGGCAACCCGGTCCAGGTTGAAGGCGAACTGCCGAAAGTCGGCGCCAAAGCCGCAGACTTCACCCTGACCGCCGGCGACCTGTCCAACGCCACCCTGGCTACCTTTGCCGGCAAGCGCAAAGTGCTGAACATCTTCCCAAGCGTTGACACCCCAACCTGCGCCACTTCCGTGCGCAAGTTCAACGCCCAGGCCAACGATGTGGCTAACACCGTGGTGCTGTGCATCTCCTCCGACCTGCCATTCGCCCAGGCACGCTTCTGTGGTTCCGAAGGCCTGGAAAACGTGAATAACCTGTCGGACTTCCGCAACGCCGACTTCGCCGTTGACTATGGTGTTTCCATCGCCGACGGCCCGCTGCAGGGCCTGACCGCTCGTGCTGTCGTAGTGCTGGACGAAAACGACAACGTGCTGCACAGCGAGTTGGTCAAGGAAATTGCTGAAGAGCCAAACTACGATGCAGCCCTGGCTGTGTTGAAGTAACTGTTTCTGCGCGTAACTGTCGTTTGGCAGTAACACGTATGATGCATGATTGCGGCCTGGCCTAGTCCAGGCCGTTTTTATTTGAGCGTCAGCGGTTTAGCGAAATAGCCAGCGGACTAAGCTCAGACGTTAAAAGTTGTAAGCCCAAGGTAAATAGCCGGTAAAGGTGCTTTTCTAAACGCACCCCAGTGCTTATCTTTCAGCCTCCCGAAGAAGAAGCTCTCACCCCCAATGGTTGACCACTCCATGCAATCCTCCCCCCGCAAATCCCGCCGCTGGTTGTTTGGCCTGCTCGTGCTGCTGGTTATCGCCGGCTTGTGCTGGAAATTCTGGCCCGGTGGCGCAGCCCATAAAGACGCGCCGGCCGGTCACACCGGTAAAACCGGTATGGCGCGCCCGGGCTTCGGCGGTTCCACCGGCCCGGTTCCGGTGCGTGTGGCGCCGGCGGTGCTGGGGGAGTTCCCGGTTTACTACAAGGCCCTGGGTACGGTCACTGCGCTCAACACCATTAATGTGCGCAGCCGGGTGGGCGGTGAGCTGATGAAGATCGCCTTTGAAGAAGGGCAGATGGTCAAGGCCGGCGACCTGCTGGCAGAAATCGACCCGCGCAGCTACCAGAACGCCTTGCTCCAGGCCCAGGGCACGCTGCTGCAGAACCAGGCCCAGCTGAAAAACGCCCAGGTCGACGTCGAGCGTTATCGCGGCCTGTATGCCCAGGACAGTATCGCCAAGCAGACGCTGGACACCGCCGAAGCGCTGGTCTTGCAATACCAGGGCACAGTCAAGACCAACCAGGGCGCGGTAGACGACGCCAAGCTCAACCTCGAATTCACCAAGATCCGCGCGCCGATCAGCGGCCGCGTCGGCTTGCGCCAGCTTGACGTCGGCAACCTGGTCGCCGCCAACGACACCACGGCCCTGGCGGTGATCACCCAGACCCAGCCGATCAGCGTGGCCTTCACCCTGCCGGAAAATACCCTGGAAACCGTGCTCGCTCGTTACCACGCTGGCAACAAGCTGCCGGTGGAAGCCTGGGACCGTGGCGACACGAAAAAGCAGGCCGTCGGCGTGCTGCAAAGCCTGGACAACCAGATCGATGTCACCACCGGCACTCTGAAATTCAAGGCGCGCTTCGATAACAAGGACCAGGCGCTGTTCCCCAACCAGTTCGTGAATGTGCACTTGCTCGCCGACACCCTGCATAACGTGGTGCTGGCACCGTCTGCGGCGATCCAGTTCGGCAATACCGGCACCTTTGTCTACAAGCTCGACGGCGACAATAAGGTCAAGGTCCAGCCTTTGGTGCTCGGTGATACCGACGGCGACAACACCGTGATCAAGGAGGGCCTGGTCGCCGGCGACCGCGTGGTGCTGGAAGGCACCGACCGTCTCAAGGACGGCAGCGAAATCGAAGTGGTCAATGACAGCAGCGAAGTGCCGACCACGCCGACCGAACACCTGCAAGGCAAGCCTGCGGCAAAAGGGGAGACCGGCGCTGACGCCGGCAAGGCGCAAAAGGTCGGTTCATGAACCTGTCACGCCTGTTCATCCTCCGCCCGGTCGCCACCACGCTGAGCATGCTGGCCATTGTGCTGGCCGGTATCATTTCATACCGCTTGCTGCCAGTGTCGGCCTTGCCCCAGGTGGACTACCCGACGATTCGGGTGATGACCCTGTACCCCGGGGCCAGCCCCGATGTGATGACCAGTGCGGTCACCGCACCGCTGGAGCGCCAGTTCGGGCAGATGCCCGGGCTGACCCAGATGGCGTCCACCAGCTCCGGCGGCGCCTCGGTGCTGACCCTGCGTTTCAATCTCGACATCAATATGGATGTCGCCGAGCAACAGGTGCAGGCCGCAATCAACGCCGCCACCAACCTGCTGCCCAAGGATTTGCCGGCGCCGCCGGTGTACAACAAGGTCAACCCGGCCGATACCCCGGTGCTGACCCTGGCGATTACTTCCAAGACCATGCTGCTGCCCAAGCTCAATGACCTGGTCGACACGCGTATGGCGCAGAAAATCGCGCAGATCAGCGGCGTCGGCATGGTCAGCATCGCCGGCGGCCAGCGCCAGGCCGTACGCATCAAGGTCAACCCCGAGGCCCTGGCGGCCAATGGCTTGAACCTGTCGGATGTGCGCAGCCTGATCGCCGCTTCCAACGTCAACCAGCCCAAGGGCAACTTTGACGGCCCCACCCGGGTGTCGATGCTCGATGCCAACGACCAGTTGGTCTCGCCCGAGCAATATGCCGAACTGATCCTGGCCTACAACAATGGCGCACCGCTGCGCCTCAAGGATGTGGCGCAGATCGTCGACGGCGCCGAAAACGAACGCCTCGCGGCCTGGGCCAATCAGAACCAGGCGGTGCTGTTGAATATCCAGCGCCAACCCGGCGCCAACGTGATCGAGGTGGTCGACCGCATCAAGGCGCTGCTGCCGAGCATCACCGACAACCTGCCGGCCGGGCTCGATGTGACCGTGCTCACTGACCGTACCCAGACCATCCGCGCGTCGGTCAAGGATGTGCAGCATGAGCTGCTGATCGCCATTGCCCTGGTGGTGATGGTGACCTTCCTGTTCCTGCGTCGGGTCAGCGCCACGATCATTCCGTCTATCGCCGTGCCGCTGTCCCTGGTCGGCACCTTTGGCGTGATGTACCTGGCGGGGTTCTCCATCAATAACCTGACGCTGATGGCCCTGACCATTGCCACTGGCTTTGTGGTGGATGACGCCATCGTCATGCTGGAAAACATCTCCCGCTATATCGAGGAGGGCGAGACGCCGATGGCGGCGGCACTCAAGGGCGCCAAGCAGATCGGTTTTACCCTGGTGTCCCTTACCCTCTCGCTGATTGCGGTATTGATCCCGCTGCTGTTCATGGCCGACGTGGTCGGGCGGCTGTTCCGTGAATTCGCCATCACCCTGGCGGTGGCGATCCTGATTTCCCTGGTGGTGTCCCTGACCCTGACGCCAATGATGTGTGCACGCCTGCTCAAGCGTGAACCCAAGGAAGAGGAACAGGGGCGCTTCTACAAGGCCAGCGGCGCCTGGATCGATTGGCTGATCGAAGCCTACGGGCGTAAGTTGCAGTGGGTGCTCAAGCACCAGCCGCTGACCCTGCTGGTGGCCATCGCTACCCTGGGCCTCACGGTGGTGCTGTACCTGGTGGTGCCCAAGGGCTTTTTCCCGGTGCAGGACACCGGGGTGATCCAAGGGATTTCCGAAGCGCCGCAATCGATTTCGTTTGCGGCGATGAGCCAGCGCCAGCAGGAGCTGGCGAAGATCATCCTCGCCGATCCGGCGGTGGAAAGCCTGTCTTCCTATATTGGCGTGGATGGCGATAACGCCACCCTCAACAGCGGCCGCTTGTTGATCAACCTCAAGGCCCACGGCCAGCGCGATTTGAGCGCAGCGCAGGTGATTACGCGACTGCAACCTGAAATCGACAAGCTGGTGGGCATCCGCCTGTTCATGCAGCCGGTGCAGGACCTGACCATTGAAGACCGTGTCAGCCGTACCCAGTACCAATTCAGCATGTCGTCCCCGGATGCCGAGTTGCTGGCGCTGTGGAGCGGCAAGCTGGTGCAAGCCCTCAGCCAGTTGCCGGAACTCACCGACGTTGCCAGCGACCTGCAGGACAAGGGCCTGCAGGTGTACCTGGTGATCGACCGCGACGCGGCCTCGCGCCTGGGCGTCAACGTTGCGACCATCACCGACGCGCTGTATGACGCCTTCGGCCAGCGGCAGATTTCCACCATCTACACCCAGGCCAGCCAGTACCGCGTGGTGTTGCAGGCCCAGTCCGGCGAGACCCTCGGCCCGGCTGCCCTCAACCAGATCCATGTGAAGACCACCGACGGCGGCCAGGTGCGGTTGTCGAGCCTGGCCCATGTGGAGCAGCGCCAGGCGCAATTGGCGATCGCCCATATCGGCCAGTTCCCGGCGGTGATGATGTCGTTCAACCTGGCCCCCGGTGTCGCCCTGGGCAAGGGCGTGGAACTGATCAACCAGACCCAGAAGGACATCGGCATGCCGGTGGGTGTGCAGACCCAGTTCCAGGGCGCGGCCCAGGCGTTCGAGGCGTCGTTGTCGAGCACCTTGCTGCTGATCCTGGCGGCGGTGGTCACCATGTACATCGTGCTCGGCGTGCTCTACGAGAGCTATATCCACCCGATCACCATCCTTTCGACCTTGCCGTCGGCAGCGGTAGGGGCCTTGCTCGCACTGCTGCTCAGTGGCAATGACCTGGGCATGATCGCGATCATCGGCATTATCCTGCTGATCGGTATCGTGAAAAAGAACGCGATCATGATGATCGACTTCGCCCTCGACGCCGAGCGTAACCAGGGCCTTGACCCGCAGACCGCGATCTACCAGGCGGCGCTGCTGCGCTTTCGACCGATCCTGATGACCACCCTGGCCGCCTTGTTCGGCGCAGTGCCGTTGATGCTCGCCACCGGTTCCGGTGCAGAGCTGCGCCAACCGCTGGGCCTGGTGATGGTCGGCGGCTTGCTGGTGAGTCAGGTGTTGACCCTGTTCACCACGCCGGTGATCTACCTGTACTTTGATCGTCTTGGCCGGCGCTGGCGCAAAGAGCCGCAACGCCTGGAGCCGGTTGAGTCATGAACCTGTCCGGACCTTTCATTCGCCGGCCGGTAGCCACCATGCTGCTGAGCCTGGCGATCATGTTGCTCGGTGGCGTCAGCTTCAACCTGTTGCCGGTATCGCCGCTGCCGCAGATCGACTTCCCGGTGATCGTGGTGTCGGCCAGTTTGCCCGGCGCCAGCCCCGAGGTGATGGCGTCCAGCGTAGCGACGCCGCTGGAGCGTTCATTCGGTTCGATTGCCGGCATCACCACCATGAGCAGTTCGTCGAGCCAGGGTTCCACGCGGGTGATCCTGGCGTTCGATTCCGACCGTGATATCAACGGCGCGGCGCGGGAAGTGCAGGCGGCCATCAACGCTTCGCGCAACCTGCTGCCCAGCGGTATGCGCAGCATGCCAACCTACAAGAAGATCAACCCGTCCCAGGCACCGATCATGGTGTTGTCGCTGACTTCCGATGTGTTGCAAAAGGGCCAGTTGTACGACCTGGCCTCGACCATCCTGTCCCAGAGCCTGTCCCAAGTGCCCGGCGTAGGCGAAGTGCAGATCGGCGGCAGTTCGCTGCCGGCGGTGCGCATCGAGCTGGAGCCCAAGGCCCTCGACCAGTACGGCGTCGCCCTGGACGATGTGCGCAACACCATCGCCAACGCCAACCAGCGCCGCCCCAAGGGTTCCCTGGAAGACGCTGAGCGTAACTGGCAGATCCAGGCCAACGACCAGTTGGAAAAAGCCAAGGATTACGAGCCGCTGTTGATTCGCTATCAGGATGGCGCGGCCCTGCGCCTGCGCGACATAGCGAAGATCACCGATGGCGTGGAGGACCGCTACAACAGCGGTTTCTTCAACAATGACTCGGCGGTGCTGCTGGTGATCAACCGCCAGTCCGGCGCCAACATCATCGAGACGGTCAGGCAGATCAAGGCCCAGTTGCCAGCGTTGCAGGCGGTGCTGCCGTCCAGCGTCAAGCTCAGCCTGGCCATGGACCGCTCGCCGGTGATCGCCGCCACCCTGCACGAAGCCGAGATGACCTTGCTGATTGCCGTGGGCCTGGTGATCCTGGTGGTCTACCTGTTCCTGGGCAACTTCCGCGCTTCGCTGATCCCGACCCTGGCGGTGCCAGTGTCGCTGGTGGGCACCTTTGCGGTGATGTACCTGTACGGTTTTTCGCTGAACAACTTTTCGCTGATGGCGCTGATCCTGGCCACCGGGCTGGTGGTGGACGATGCCATTGTGGTGCTGGAGAACATTTCCCGGCATATCGATGAAGGTGTGCCGCCGATGAAGGCCGCGTACCTGGGAGCCCAGGAAGTCGGCTTTACCTTGCTGTCGATGAACGTGTCGCTGGTGGCGGTGTTCCTGTCCATCCTGTTCATGGGCGGGATTGTCACCAACCTGTTTCGCGAGTTTTCCATCACCTTGTCGGCGGCGATCATTGTCTCGCTGATCGTCTCGTTGACCCTGACGCCGATGCTCTGCGCCCGCTGGCTCAAGCCCCATGACAAGCACAAACAAACCGGTTTGCAACGCTGGAGCCAGAAGGTCAACGACCGTATGGTCGCCGGCTACGCCACCAGCCTGGACTGGGTGCTGCGCCATCGGCGCCTGACCTTGCTGAGCCTGTTGCTGACCATCGGTTTGAACGTGGCGCTGTATGTGGTGGTGCCAAAGACCTTTATGCCGCAGCAGGACACCGGCCAGTTGATCGGCTTTGTGCGTGGCGACGATGGCCTGTCGTTCAGCGTGATGCAGCCGAAGATGGAGATCTTCCGCCAGGCGGTGCTCAAGGACCCGGCAGTGCTCAGCGTGGCCGGCTTTATCGGCGGCAACAACGGCACCAACAATGCGGTGATGCTGGTGCGCCTCAAGCCGATCAGCGAGCGCAAGATCTCCGCCCAGGCCGTAATCGAGCGCTTGCGCAAGGATGTGCCGCTGGTGCCGGGCGGGCGTCTGTTCCTGATGGCCGACCAGGACCTGCAGTTTGGTGGCAGCCGCGACCAGACCAGCGCGCAGTACTCCTACATCCTGCAAAGTGGTGATTTGGCCGCGTTGCGCCTGTGGTACCCGAAAGTGGTTGCGGCCATGCGTGAGCTGCCGGAGCTGACCGCCATCGACGCCCGCGAGGGGCGAGGCGCGGCCCAGGTCACGCTGATTGTCGACCGTGACCAGGCCAAGCGTCTGGGTATCGACATGAACATGGTCACCGCCGTGCTGAACAACGCCTACAGCCAGCGGCAGATTTCCACCATCTACGACAGCCTCAACCAGTACCAGGTGGTGATGGAGGTCAACCCCAAATATGCGCAGGACCCGATCACCCTCAATCAGGTACAGGTGATCACTGCCGATGGTGCGCGGGTGCCGTTGTCGACCATCGCCCATTATGAAAACAGCCTGGCAGACGATCGCGTCAGCCATGAAGGCCAATTCGCTTCGGAGAATATCGCCTTCGACATGGCTCCCGGCGTCACGGTAGAGCAGGGCACGGCCGCTATCGAGCGGGCGATTGCCAAGGTCGGCTTGCCCGAAGATGTGATCGCCAAGATGGCCGGCACCGCCGATGCCTTTGCGGCCACACAGAAGGGTCAGCCGTTCATGATCCTGGGCGCATTGGTCGCGGTGTACCTGGTGCTGGGCATCTTGTATGAAAGCTATATCCACCCGCTGACGATCCTGTCGACGCTGCCTTCGGCCGGGGTGGGCGCCATGCTGGCCATCTACCTGACGGGGGGCGAGTTCAGCCTGATCTCATTGCTGGGCTTGTTCCTGCTGATCGGAGTGGTGAAGAAGAACGCGATCCTGATGATCGACCTGGCGCTGCAACTGGAACGCAACGACGGTATGGGCCCGCTGGAATCAATCCGCAGCGCCTGCCTGCTGCGTCTGCGACCGATCCTGATGACAACGCTCGCCGCGATCCTCGGCGCCTTGCCGTTGTTGCTCGGCACCGGCGATGGTGCGGAAATGCGTCGCCCCCTGGGCCTGACCATCATTGGCGGCCTGGTTTTCAGCCAGATCCTGACCCTCTACACCACCCCGGTGGTCTACCTCTATCTCGACCGCGCACGCCATCGTTTCAACGCGTGGCGCGGCGTGCGTACCGATGCTGCCCTGGACACTGCGCTATGACCGATTCAATCAACGCCCCTGCGATCCCTGTAGGAGCGAGCTTGCTCGCGAAGAACGCCCATACGCCGCGTTCATCCAGAAGGAACGCGTTATCGTTAACGGCCTTCGCGAGCAAGCTCGCTCCTACAGTGGGCCTGGCCATGTTGCTCAGCGCTTGCGCCATCGGCCCTGACTACCAGCGCCCGGAGGTCATCGAGCCGGTGCAATTCAAGGAGGCCCAGGGCTGGCGCCAGGCCAACCCCAGTGACTCCCTGGCCCGTGGCGCCTGGTGGGAGCTGTACGGCGACCGCCAACTGAATGACCTGGTGGTGCGCCTCAACACCTCCAACCAGACCGTCGCCCAGGCCGAAGCACGTTTTCGCCAGGCCCAGGCACTGGTGCGCAGTTCACGCGGGGCGTTCTACCCCAGCGTCGACCTGAGCGTCGGTAAAACCCGCGCCAGCCAGGGCACCGGCAGCAGCAGCGCGAGCCTCAGCAGCTCCAGCAGCGGTATTCGCGACACCCTCAATGCGCAGTTGGGCGTGAGTTGGGAGGCCGATATCTGGGGCAAGTTGCGCCGTGGTCTGGAGGCCAATGAAGCCAGCGCCGAGGCCAGCTCAGCCGATCTGGCCGCGATGCGCTTGAGCCAACAATCGGAACTGGTGCAAAGCTACCTGCAACTGCGGGTCATGGACGAACAGACACGCCTGCTGCAAGCCACGCTGGACACCTACCAGCGCTCATTGAAGATGACCGAAAACCAATACCGCGCCGGTGTAGCCGGCAAGGACGCCATTGCCCAGGCGCAAACCCAGCTCAAGACTACCCAGGCCAGTCTGATCGACCTGATCTGGCAGCGCGCCCAACTGGAAAACGCCATCGCCGTATTGATCGGGGAAGCCCCGGCCAACTTCAACCTGGCCGTGAGCAAGGAAATCCCGGCACTGCCACAGATACCGGTGAGCCTGCCATCCCAGTTGCTCGAACGCCGCCCCGACATCGCTTCGGCGGAACGTTCGGTGATCGCCGCCAACGCCAATATCGGCGTAGCCAAGGCGGCGTACTACCCGGACCTCAGCCTGAGCCTGCAGGGCGGCTATTCCAGCAGCACCTATGAGGATTGGATCAGCCTGCCGAACCGCTTCTGGTCGGTTGGGCCCAAATTGGCGATGACCCTCTTTGATGGCGGCCAGCGCTCGGCGGAAGTCGACCGCACCGTGGCCAGCTATGACGAGACCGTGGCCAAGTACCGCCAGACGGTGCTGGATGGTTTCCGTGAGGTGGAAAACTACATGGTGCAACTCAAGGTACTGGCGGACGAGGCGGTGGTCAGCAATGAAGCGCTGGAGTCAGCGCGAGAGTCGTTGCGCCTGACCGAGAACCAGTACAAGGCGGGGTTGATTGCCTATCTGGACGTGGTTACCGTGCAAGCGACGGCCCTGAGTAACGAGCGTACGGTGTTGAACTTGCTGCAGTCGCGCTTGGTGGCAAGTGTGCAGCTGATTGCCGCACTCGGGGGCGGCTGGGACGGCCAGACCTCCCTGGCCGAAAAGGAGTGACCCGGCCCAAATGTGGAAGGGGGCCTGCCCCCGATGGCGGCCTGACAGCCGACCAGTATTTGACTGATGGTCTCGGTCCAAATGTGGGAGGGGGCTTGCTCCCGATGGCGGCCTGACAGCCGACCAGGATGTTGGATCAGACCGTGTACATATCCATTCCTGCGGTAACGGCCACTATTGGTTCCGCTTTTACAGCGGGTCACTTTTGAAAAGAGCCCAAAAGTAACCAAAACGCTCTTGCCCCACCACTCGGCACCTCGCCCAGGCTCGGTGTGCCCGTAATCCGACATGGATTTGGGGGGCCGCCGCCACGCGCCATCCATGGCGCGGGGCGGCTAAACCGGCATCCCTGCCGGTTTACCCTGTCGAATTCCGGCCAGCGTGGTTTGACGGGGCGCCTAAGATCAAAAGCAAAATCAAGAGCGGCTCGCTTCGCATCGTGGTTACCGTCGGCTGCTACACAGCTGTGTAGATACCCATGGCCCTCGGGGGCGAGTCGAATCGTAGCACCGCCTCTCCCACATTTTGATCTCCGTGGATCCAGAAACTGCCTCATGAGGCCATCCGATTGACGCCAAAAAATCACTAATGGCCTTCTGATAATTAATCACCTGCCCCAGATTCATTCTCGCTACAATCGCGCGCTTTGCCACCCGGCACGGGCTTTTACACCCCGGTAGCCCGCGAGAAGTCCCATGCTGATCGGTAGCTATTCAACCTCCCTTGTCGTGATTTCCCTGTGCGTCGCTGTACTGGCGTCCTATACCGCGTTGGACCTGGCCGGGCGTATCGCTACCGCCAAGGGGCGCGCCGTTTATCTATGGATCAGCGGCGGTGCATTGGCGATGGGCGTCGGTGTCTGGTCCATGCACTTTATCGGCATGTTGGCCCTGCGCCTGCCGTTTGCCCTCGGGTTTGACCTGGGCATCACTGCGCTGTCGCTGTTGATCGCGATGTTATCCAGTGGCTTCGCCTTGTGGCTGGTCAGTCAGCCACGCCTGCCGGCCTGGCAGTTGGCATTCGGTGCGTTGATCATGGGCGCCGGTATCGCCAGCATGCATTACACCGGCATGGCTGCGATGCGCATGACGCCGGGCATTGACTACGATCCCACTTTGTTTGGCGCCTCATTATTGATTGCAGTGGTGGCTTCCGGTGCGGCACTGTGGATCGCCTTCAACCTGCGGCGCAACACGCCTTATGTGCGCCTGGCACGGGGTGGGGCGGCGGTGGTGATGGGCGTGGCTATCGTCGGCATGCACTACACCGGGATGGCCGCGGCGCGTTTTGCCGACGACAGCTTTTGCGGTGCCGCACTGACGGGCCTGAGCGGCAGGGGCCTGGATAACCTAGTTTTAGTGACCTCTTTGGCGGTGCTGGTCATTGCGCTATTGACCTCGCTGCTCGACGCACGCCTGGAAGCGCGCACTGCCGTGCTCGCCGATTCCCTGACCCTGGCCAACCGGGAGCTGACCCACCTGGCGCTGCATGACATGCTCACCGGCCTGCCCAATCGCACGCTGCTGGCGGATCGCATCCAGCAAGGTATCCAGGCGGTGAATGAGCGGGGCGGCTGCTTTGCCTTGATGTTTATCGACCTGGATGGCTTCAAGCCGGTCAATGATGCCTTTGGTCATCACATGGGCGATCAGTTGCTGCGCGAGGTCGGCCTGCGCTTGCGCGAGGACTTGCGCAGCCAGGACACCCTGGCCCGTATCGGTGGCGACGAATTTGTGTTGCTGGTGCAATTGACCCAGCCGGACGATGCCATGGGCTTGGCCGAGCGCCAGGTCGGCCTGATCAACCGCACCTTCAAGGTCGCCGAGCATGAGTTGAACATCTCGGCCAGCATTGGCATCGCCCTGTTCCCGGGCAACGGCAGCAGCCCTCAGGAGTTGTTGATGAACGCTGATGCGGCGATGTACCACGCCAAGGGCATGGGCAAGAACGGCTACAGCTTCTTCGATGTATCGATGAACACCAATGCGCGCAAGCAATTGCAACTGTTGCAGGACCTGCGCAATGCCCTCGAACATGGGCAGTTTCGCTTGTACTACCAGCCCAAGTTTGATGCTGTCAGCGGTATTGCGGTGGGCGCCGAGGCCTTGCTGCGCTGGGAACACCCGCAGCAGGGCCTGTTGCTGCCGGCGACTTTTATCGCACTGGCAGAGAAAACCGGGCTGATCATTCCCATCGGCGAGTGGGTACTCAACGAAGCCTGCCGCCAGATGAGCCTGTGGTATGCACAGGGTTATGAGAGTTGGCGCATTGCCGTAAATCTCTCGGCGTTGCAGTTCTGTCACGCCGGGTTGGTCAACAGCGTAGCGGCCGCCCTGGAGCGTCACCAATTGCCCGCCAACAGCCTGACCCTGGAAATTACCGAGACCACCGCCATGAGCGATGCCGACGCGAGCATGACCGTGTTGCAGCAGCTCTCGGACATGGGCGTGGATCTGTCCATCGATGACTTTGGCACCGGCTACTCCAGCCTGATGTACCTCAAGCGCCTGCCGGCTAACGAGTTGAAGATCGACCGCGGCTTTGTGCGCGACCTGGAACACGACAGCGATGACGCGGCGATCGTCTCGGCCATCGTGGCACTCGGCCAGGCCCTGGGCTTGCGAATTGTGGCCGAAGGTGTGGAAACCAATGTGCAGCAGGATTTTCTCACGCTTTTGGGGTGTGATTCGTTGCAAGGCTACTTGTTGGGGCACCCATTGCCCGCCGATAGTTTCATGGCAGATATCCGGAGCGCCGAACAAACGGTAGCGCCTGACAAAAGCTATGAGTGACGGGTATTCTTGGATCCAACCCTAGACATCAGGTTGAATCTGGAGACCGCAGCCATGGATAAAGTCGTTATCATCACCGGAGGCAGCCGTGGGATTGGCGCCGAGACGGCATTGCTGGCCGCTCGCGAGGGGTATCGCATCTGCATTAACTATCAGTCTGACGAGAAGGCCGCTCATGCAATGCTTGAGCAAGTGCGCGGCCTGGGCGCCCAGGCCATTGCGGTGCGCGCCGATGTCAGCAGCGAAGATGAGGTGATCGCGTTGTTCAATCGCGTGGATGCCGAACTGGGCCGGGTCACGGCGCTGGTCAACAATGCTGGTACCGTTGGGCATAAGTCGCGGGTCGATGAAATGTCCGAATTTCGTCTCCTGAAAATCATGAAGACCAATGTGCTGGGCCCGATCCTGTGCGCCAAGCATGCGGTGCTGCGCATGTCGCCTCGGCATGGCGGGCAGGGTGGTAGCATTGTCAACGTATCGTCGGTGGCGGCGCGCCTGGGATCGCCGGGTGAGTATGTCGACTATGCTGCGTCCAAGGGGGCCCTGGACACTTTCACGCTTGGCCTGTCGAAAGAGGTCGCGGGTGAAGGCATTCGTGTCAACGCGGTACGTCCCGGCTACATCTTTACCGATTTTCACGCCCTCAGCGGTGATCCGGACCGGGTCAGCAAGCTGGAGTCCGGCATTCCCATGGCCCGTGGTGGGCGCCCGGATGAGGTGGCGGAGGCGATTATCTGGCTGCTGTCGGACAAGGCTTCATACGCCACCGGAACCTTCCTGGATCTGGGTGGAGGACGTTAAATTTCCTGGCTAGCGCCCCAGGCTTTGCAGTACGTCATAGCCGTCTTGCGCGAATGCTACGAGTAGGCGCGCCTCGGAATTTTTACGGGTGGAATAGCCCGCGTTGTAAAAGCCGTTGATCTTGCCGTCATGCCGTTCACTGTTACCGACGCGACGATCATTTACGTTGTCGAGGACATTGATCACTCGCGCCAGGTTATAGGCCGCGCGCGCCCTGGCTTTGGCATCAGGGGTGGCGGATGTCCAGTCGCCCAGTTGTCGCTTGAGCAAGTCGGTCACCGGATAGCTGTCCCTGCGCCTGAGCAGGTGTTTCAACCCTGGATTGGCATTGATGATTTGCCTGGCGGAGCGACGATCCGCGAAAGGCGGCTCTTCGGGCGCTGCAGGCACCGCAAGCCAGTTGTTTTCTGGGCGACCTTCGCCAAGCTGGTAGGCGGTCGATGCGGGAAGCATGTTGATGCGCATGGCGGTCTCGAAGTGAAGATACACATACCTGAGTGTCTTCTTGGGGCGCAGGGTTCCTAAGGCTGTGTATCCCAGGGTTAAAACGACCGCACAATCCGCCCCAGCGTTTCCATGGCCTTTTCCGACGCCTCGGTCCACGGGCTGCCATAGTTCAGGCGAATGCAATTGCTGAACCGTCGGGTCGCCGAAAAAATCGGCCCCGGAGCAATGCTGATGCCTTGGGCCAAGGCCATCTGGAACAATTTCAGCGAGTCGGTCTGTTCCGGCAGTTCCAACCACAGGAAATACCCGCCGGCCGGCTGGCTGACCCGTGTCTGGGTCGGGAAGTAGCGGGCGATGGCTGCCAGCATGGCGCTTTGCTGTTCCTCCAGGGCATAGCGCAGTTTGCGCAGGTGCCGGTCATAACCGCCGTGCTGCAGGTAGTCGGCAATTGCCGCCTGGGCCGGCATCGATGGGCACAATGAGGTCATCAGTTTCAGGCGCTCGACCTTCTGCGCGAAGCGCCCGGCCGCGACCCAACCGACGCGGTAACCCGGTGCCAGGCTCTTGGCAAAGGAACCGCAGTGCATCACCAACCCTTCTGTATCAAAAGCCTTGGCCGGCTTGGGCGCTTGCTGCCCGTAATACAGCTCTGCATAGACATCATCTTCGATCAACGGCACCTGATGGCTGCGCAGCAGTTCCACCAGCGCCTGTTTTTTCGCCTCCGGCAGGGTCGCGCCCATGGGGTTCTGGAAGCTGGTCATGGTCCAGCAGGCCTTGATCGGATAGCGCTCAAGGCATTGGGCAAGGGCGTCGAGGTCAATGCCGTCGCGTGGGTGCACCGGTATTTCCACGGCCTTGAGCTTCAGGCGCTCCAGCACTTGCAGGCAGGCATAGAACGCCGGGGCTTCGATGGCGACCAGGTCGCCGGGTTCGGTCACGGCCTGCAGGCACAGGTTCAGTGCTTCAAGGGCGCCATTGGTGATCAGCAGCTCCTCCATGGGCAGCATCAGGCCGCCGACCATGTAGCGCAGGGCGATCTGTCGGCGCAGTTGCGGGTTGCCCGGCGACATGTCGGTGACGACCAGGCGCGGGTCCATTTCGCGGCTGGCACTGGCAAGGGATCGAGCCAGGCGGGGCAGTGGGAACAACATCGGGCTGGGGAACGCCGAGCCGAAGGGCACGGTGTTGGGGTCCTTGATGGAGTCAAGGACCGAAAACACCAGTTCGCTCACGTCTACGTTGGTGGATTCATGCACCTGCTCACTCACCACCGGTTCGGAAAACGGGCTGGGCGCATGGGTGTTGACGAAGTAGCCGGAACGCGGCCGTGCGCGAATCAGGCCGCGGCGCTCCAGCAGGTAGTAAGCCTGGAACACTGTGGACGGGCTGACGCCGTAGGTCTGGCTGGCGTAGCGCACCGATGGTACGCGCTGGCCAGGGCCGAGGACGCCGGAGCGGATCAGTTCTGCGATGTCGTCGGCGAATTTTTCGTAGCGTTTCATGGGGGCCTTAAACAGGTTTTTCTGTGTGTACGCTGGGTAAATGTGGGAGCGGGCTTGCTCGCGAAAGCGGTGTGTCAGTGACGCAGATATAACCTGACCCGGCGCTTTTGCGAGCAAGCCTGCTCCCACATTTGCATCTCTATCTATCCAGATAGATTTCAGCGATTCAACGGTGCAACAAAACGACTGTCTGCAGCGCTGTAGATCCAGGGTTCATCCACATCCGTGACTTTGAAGCGGATAGTCTGCGAACTGCTCACCGGTTTGTCCGCCAGCAATGCCACCGACACCGGTACATCGACGATTTCCCCGGGTGCCAGGCTGACCTGGGTCTTGCCCTGCAACTGGAAGCTGTCGGCGTCGACCAGTTCCAGGCGGTAGTCCTGGCGCTGCTGGGTCTTGTTGATGACCTTGAGGCTGTAGATGTTTTCGATCAAGCCCTGGCTGTTTTCGCGGAACATACCACGGTCCTTGGTCACGTCCAGCGATACCATCGGCCGTTCGACCAAGGCCACCACCAACGCTGCGATCATCACCAACAGCACGGCACTGTAGCCGATCAGGCGGGGCCGCAGCAGGTGAGTCTTGCCACCTTGCAATTGGTGTTCGCTGGTGTAGCTCACCAAGCCGCGGGCATAGCCCATTTTGTCCATGATCGAGTCGCAGGCGTCGATGCATGCCGCGCAGCCGATGCATTCCATTTGCAGGCCGTCGCGAATATCGATGCCGGTGGGGCATACCTGCACGCACAGTTGGCAATCGATGCAATCGCCGAGGCCGACGTCCGCGGGCTGCACCTCGCGTTTACGCGGGCCACGGCGTTCGCCACGGGCGGCGTCGTAGGAAATGGTCAGGGTGTCTTTATCAAACATCACACTCTGGAACCGTGCATAGGGGCACATGTGCATGCACACCGCTTCTCGCAGCCAGCCGGCATTGATGTAAGTGGCACCGGTAAAAAACAGCACCCAGAACAGGCTTACGCCGCCCATCTGCCAGGTCAGCAATTCGGTGGCGAGCGGGCGGATCGGTGTGAAGTAGCCAACAAACGTCAGCCCCGTCAGCACGCTGATACTCAGCCACAACGTATGTTTGGCCGAGCGCCGCGCCAGTTTATTCAAGCTCCACGGTGCGGCTTGCAACTTGATGCGTTGGTTGCGCTCGCCCTCGGTGACCTTTTCACACCACATGAACAGCCAAGTGAACGAGCTTTGCGGGCAGGTGTAGCCGCACCATACGCGGCCGGCAAACACCGTGATGGCAAACAGGCCAAAGGCGCAGATGATCAGCAGCGCCGAGAGCAGGATGAAATCCTGAGGCCAGAAAGTAGCGCCGAAGATGTGGAACTTACTCTCGGCCAGGTCCCATAGCACGGCTTGGCGGCCACCCCAGTTCAGCCATACGGTGCCGAAGAAGGCCAGGAACAGCAGGCCGGCGCCGCCGACGCGCAAGGTGCGGAATACGCCGGTGAAGCTGCGGGTATGGATCAGGTTGTCGCTGGATTTGGCCTTCACCTTCTTTGGGTGGTTGGGCTCAAAGGTTTCCACGGTTGGGATTCGTTCGCTCATGGTCGTTCGCTCATCAGCCTCCATCAGGCCGGGGAACTATGGGCGACAGTCTGTTCGCATAACAGGCTCAGGCATGGTGATAAAAAGCGGATCAGATGGGTTTGATTCAACCGTCTTTGCCGATCTGCTGCACCCCAGGCTCACTGGGGTGCAGGGGTGCTTAGATGTCTATTGATACAGATCAATCAAATCACCGAACCCGGTTTATCGGCCTTTACGTGGTTACGACCATCCTTGGCGCCTTCTACGGTGAGGGCGTCGGCCTCGGCTTCGGTGATGTAGATCTGCTGGCCGGCCAATTCCACATAAGACATGGCTTTTTCATTGTCGGTAAGAATATTTACCCGAGTAGCCGGCAGGCTCTGTTCCTGGCCGGTCTCGTCGAGCGTGAAGTAGCACAAATGATTTTCGATGCGTACAGACATGGCGATCTCCTGTTCATGGGCTATGTCCCGTTAGGCGACGGTAACGCTGCCGGGTTCCAGGCAACTGACTGGCGGTCTGCACTGTCTATCTTTCATTCACAATAAGAAAGGACAGATCCATGGACGCCTGGTGGCATCAAGTGTGGCAAACCCTGCAGGCTGAATTTGCCGACATCGGCGACGCTCGGCAGTTGACGCAAATCACTGTGCGCCTGCTGATCGCCGCGCTTTTAGGCGGCATCCTGGGGTTTGAACGTGAACAAAAGGGCAAGGCGGCAGGGGTGCGCACCCATATGCTGGTGGCCTTGGGCGCCGCGTTGTTTGTGCTGGTGCCGCAAGTGTCCGGCAGCCAGGCGGACGCCATGAGCCGCGTGGTGCAGGGGGTGATTGCTGGGATTGGCTTCCTTGGCGCCGGTACCATCCTCAAGGGCAAGGAAGACGAGGAGGGCCAGCACGTGAAGGGCCTGACCACGGCGGCCGGGTTATGGATGACCGCCGCCATTGGGGTGGCGGCGGGGATGGGGCGGGAATCGACGGCGGTACTCAGTACGCTGCTGGCACTGATGGTATTCAGTGTGATGCCACGGGTCGTCAAGCTGCTGGACAAGAATGAGTGACAGGGTCAGGTGGTGAGGTTGCTGTACCTGACCTCGCCGAAGACTTTTACCACGAAGGGCGGCTCTCCCGGGTTGCCGGAAATCATTACCACGCTCGTGTTATTGGCCGGGTTGTAGTGAACCTGCACTTCGCCACTGGCGCCTGAGAAATTTTCTACCAATTTCAACGGCTTGTTGCCGAGTTGGTTTCGAATGGCCGTTACATCGAGCTTGTCTCTGTTGTGGTCAAAATCCATCACCTCCTTAGGCGCATCGAAGTTCGAGTCGCGGGTACTGTGGAAGGTGAAGGTCTGACCAATGTCAATCCTGGAGTCGTTGCTGTTGCTGTTGCTGTTGCTGTTGCTGTTGTTGTTGTCGGGTTTGAGGCTGTCTGCCTCAGCCGATGAATTGTCCGGTTGCGGGGTCGGCTCGCCTAGGTCCACTTCCTTGCCGATCTCGAAGAGGGCCGAGGCGAGTGGCGTACTCTGGCGCACTCGCTGTTTGGCATAGGATTCCTCAACGCGTAGCTCATCAAAGACTTGCATGGATTGGCTGAAACTCTCCTCGGGGTCAGAACTGGCAGTGCGGTCGCGGATCTCTTGAGGGCTCAAGCCCGGTCGCTCGATGTGCGAGGATTGGTCATGGATCTTCTGCAGGCTTGACTGACCTAGACGCTCCTTCACTTCGGTAATCAGCTTGCGCGCTTCGTCTGCATCGGGGCCTTGCAGCATCGACTTGACATTTTCCTTGCTTAACAGGCTACGGATCTCGGCCAACTTCTGGGCGGTCTCCTGCGAGTTTGGCTCGCGCAGCATCTGGGTAATACTCTCCCGGCTGGCGAGCGCACGAAGTTGGGCGAGCCGGGGGGCGTCTGCACCGGGCGCCTGCGGCTCCACGTCTGTATTAGGTGCAGTGCTGGGCGCAGTTGAGGCTTGCTCCTCGGGCGCATCGGTACCGGGCGCCTGCGGTTTTAGGCTTGTCGAGGGGCTAGGGTTGGGCGGGGTAAAAGCTTGCGGTGCCCTGGGGAGGTCCGATGGATGCCTGTCAGGCTCTTTCCTGCGCATGATTCCGCTGGGGCCGGCCCTTAATAAATCGTTCAGTTTCTGTCGATAATCGTTGGCGGACGGTTGTTGTATGCCCTGGATAGTGGACGTTGGTGGCAGTAGCGAAATGGACATAGAAGGTACTCGCGTTACGGACGGAATAGTCTGCGGCCAGCAACAAGGCGGGTCAGCGCACGAGTAGTGAATCTATCTTGACCTTGGGAGGGGGGAGTTCGGCGCCGTCTGTAATACGAGTGGGAAAAATCAGCGGCGCTTGCTCGCGATGTTTGGTTCGCAAGCAAGCGCTTGCCGGCCTGTCAATCAGACGATAACGGGCGGCATCGTTGCGGGGGGTTCCTGGACGGGCGGTGGCTCGTTTTCAGGGGGTTCTTGTTCAGGAACGGGTCGGGGTTCTGTGGGCGGCAGCGGGGGCTCGTCGATATTTGGATCTTCGGGTTCAGGGGGTATCGGGATATTCATGGGTATGGCCTCGTTTGTGCTTTGCTCTATCGGTGGACCCTTGCCTGCGGGAAATGATTCCCGCCCAGTGGCGGTATATCCACCTGAACTTTTGAACAGCGCCCATGCTCGGACCTTATACGGCCCTGCTCAGGGAGAGCGTTGCCGTTTCTGAATTCGGATCAAGCAAAGGGCGTCCACGGGGCGTAAGGGGAAGATGCTCGATGACTGCTGAAACACTGGCTCCAGAAGATTCCGTATTGCCGCTGTCCCAGGCGCTTTTGTTACCCAGGATCGCTATCGAAAGCACCATGCCGGTGATCGACAATGGCGAGTTCGCCGTCAAGGCGGTGGTTGGCCAGCGGATCAATGTCTCCAGCAAAGTGTTCGCCGATGGCCACGACAAACTGGCGGTGCTGATCCGCTGGCGAGCGCGGGAGGATGAAAGCTGGCACAGCGTGGTCATGAACGATGTGGGCAACAATGGCTGGGAAGGGGCGTTCAGCGTCGCCCAGCAGGGCCCGCATCAATACTGCATTGAAGCCTGGATCGATACCTTCGCCAGCTTTTGTTACGAACTGCGCAAGAAACATGAGGCCGGGGTGCCGGTCAGCCTCGAGCTGCAGGAAGGCCGCAGCCTGGTGCTGCAGGCCGCCGAACGCAGTGACAACGAACTGCGCGACCGCTTGATGCTGTTGCACCACGAACTGTCGGGCCTGTTGGAAACCGAGCAGGTGGCGCTGTTTCTGCATGAAAACAGTGCACACTTGATGACCCAGGCCGATCACCGCGCCTACCTGAGCGTCAGCCCGGTGTACCCGATTGATGTGGAACGCGAAGCGGCGCAGTTTGCCAGTTGGTACGAACTTTTTCCCCGCTCGATCACCGACGATCCGGCGCGCCACGGCACCTTCAACGATGTGCACTCGCGCTTGTCGATGATTCATGACATGGGCTTTGACGTGCTGTACTTCCCACCGATCCATCCCATCGGCCGCAGTCATCGCAAGGGCAAGAACAATTCTCTGACGGCCGGCCCCGATGATCCCGGCAGCCCCTATGCCATCGGCAGTGAAGAGGGCGGTCACGAGGCGATCCACCCGCAGTTGGGTAGCCGCGATGATTTCCGCCGGCTGGTCAAGGCCGCCGCCGACCACGGTCTGGAAATCGCCCTGGACTTCGCCATCCAGTGTTCCCAGGACCATCCGTGGCTCAAGCAGCACCCAGGCTGGTTCAACTGGCGCCCGGACGGCACGATCAAGTATGCGGAAAACCCGCCAAAAAAATATCAGGACATCGTTAACGTCGATTTCTATGCGGCGGATGCGATCCCCGGCCTGTGGACCGAGCTGCGCGACATTGTGGTGGGCTGGGTGGAAGAGGGCGTCAAGACCTTTCGCGTCGACAACCCCCACACCAAGCCGCTGCCATTCTGGCAGTGGCTGATCAGCGACGTCAGGGCCAAATATCCTGAGGTGATCTTCCTGGCGGAGGCTTTCACCACCCCGGCCATGATGGCGCGCCTGGGCAAGGTCGGTTACTCCCAGAGCTATACCTACTTTACCTGGCGCAACACCAAGGCCGAGTTGAGCGAATACCTGACGCAACTGAACCAATCGCCGTGGCGCGAATGCTACCGGCCGAATTTCTTCGTCAATACACCGGATATCAACCCAGGCTTCTTGCACCAGTCCGGGCGCCCCGGCTTCTTGATCCGTGCCGCCCTGGCGACCATGGGCTCGGGCCTGTGGGGTATGTATTCAGGCTTTGAGCTGTGTGAAGCCGCGCCAGTGCCGGGTAAAGAGGAGTACCTGGATTCGGAGAAGTACGAAATCCGCCCTCGGGACTTTACCGCGCCCGGCAACATCATTGCCGAGATCGCCCAGCTCAACCGTATCCGTCGGCAGAACCCGGCGTTGCAGACCCATCTGGGGCTGAAGCTCTACAACGCCTGGAACGACAACATCCTGTATTTCGGCAAGCGCAGCGAAGACGGCAGCAACTTTATCCTGGTGGCGGTCAACCTCGACCCCTTCAATGCCCAGGAAGCTCATTTCGAGTTGCCGCTATGGGAGATGGGCCTGCCCGACGACGCCCAGACCCAGGGTGAGGACCTTATGAACGGGCATCGCTGGACCTGGTACGGCAAGACCCAATGGACACGGCTAGAACCGCAGATGCCATTTGGGATCTGGCGTATCACTGTTTCCTAGGCAAGTGGAGATCAGAGTGTGGGAGGGGGCAAGCCCCCTCCCACATTGATTGCATTTGCGTCTGCAGAATTTCAGGAGTTTCCAATGGCGAAGAAACCCAAGGCAGCCACCTTTATCAAAGACCCGCTCTGGTACAAAGATGCGGTGATCTATCAGGTTCACGTCAAATCCTATTTCGACTCCAACAACGACGGCATCGGTGACTTTCCCGGGCTGATTGCCAAGCTCGACTACATTGCCGACCTCGGTGTGAACACCATCTGGCTGTTGCCGTTCTACCCTTCGCCACGCCGTGATGACGGCTACGATATTGCCGAGTACCGTGGCGTACACAGCGACTACGGGACCATGGCCGACGCCAAGCGCTTCATTGCCGAAGCCCACAAGCGTGGGCTGCGGGTGATCACCGAGCTGGTGATCAACCACACCTCCGACCAGCACCCCTGGTTCCAGCGTGCGCGCAAGGCCAAGCCGGGCTCGGCGGCACGGGATTTCTACGTGTGGTCGGACGATGACCAGAAGTACGACGGCACGCGCATTATTTTCCTCGACACCGAAAAGTCCAACTGGACCTGGGACCCAGTGGCGGGCCAGTACTTCTGGCATCGCTTTTATTCGCACCAGCCCGACCTCAACTTCGATAACCCGCAAGTGATGAAAGCGGTGCTGTCGGTGATGCGCTATTGGCTCGACCTGGGCATCGACGGCTTGCGCCTGGATGCGATCCCCTACCTGATCGAACGCGACGGCACCAATAACGAAAACCTCGCGGAAACCCACGATGTTCTCAAGCAGATCCGTGCCGAAATCGACGCCCATTACCCTGACCGCATGCTGCTGGCCGAGGCCAACCAATGGCCGGAAGACACCCAGCTGTACTTTGGCGACCGCAAGGGCGATGACGGCGATGAATGCCACATGGCCTTCCACTTTCCGCTGATGCCGCGCATGTACATGGCATTGGCCCAGGAAGATCGCTTCCCCATCACTGATATTTTGCGTCAGACCCCGGAGATTCCCGCCAATTGCCAATGGGCGATCTTCCTGCGCAACCACGATGAACTGACCCTGGAAATGGTCACCGACAGGGAGCGCGACTACCTGTGGAACTACTACGCCGCCGACCGCCGCGCGCGTATCAACCTGGGCATCCGCCGGCGCCTGGCGCCGCTGATGGAGCGCGATCGCCGCCGTGTGGAGTTGCTCAATAGCCTGTTGCTGTCGATGCCGGGCACGCCAACCTTGTATTACGGCGATGAAATTGGCATGGGTGACAACATCTACTTGGGCGACCGCGACGGCGTGCGTACACCGATGCAATGGTCCATCGACCGCAACGGTGGTTTTTCCCGCGCCGACCCGGCCAGCCTGGTGTTGCCGCCGATCATGGACGCGCAATACGGTTATCAGTCGGTCAACGTCGAAACCCAGGCCCAGGACCCGCACTCGCTGCTCAACTGGACCCGACGCATGCTCGCCGTGCGCAAGCAGTCCAAGGCGTTTGGCCGTGGCAGCCTGAAAATGCTTTCGCCAACCAATCGCCGCATTCTTGCCTATACCCGTGAGTACACCGGCGAAGATGGCCGCAGCGAGATCATCCTGTGCGTGGCCAACGTGTCGCGCAGCGCCCAGGCTGCGGAGCTGGACCTGTCTGCGTTTGCCGGCATGGTGCCGGTGGAAATGCTTGGCGGTAATGCGTTCCCACCCATCGGCCAGCTGAATTTCCTGTTGACCCTGGCGCCCTATGGCTTCTACTGGTTTGTGTTGGCGGCAGAGAACCAAATGCCCAGCTGGCATGTGGAACCGGCGCAAAGCATGCCTGACTTCACCACCTTGGTACTGAAAAAACGCATGGAAGAATTGTTAGAAGAACCTTGCCGCACCAGTCTTGAGCAAACCTCATTGCCAGCCTGGCTGCCCAAGCGTCGCTGGTTTGCCGGCAAAGACACGGCCATTGACAGCGTGCACATCGCTTACGGTGTTCGCTTCGGCGACCCGCAGCACCCGGTGCTGCTCAGTGAAATCGAGGTAACCAGTGGCGGCCAGGTCAACCGTTATCAATTGCCGTTGGGCTTTCTGGGCGAAGACCAGTTCACCAGTGCCTTGCCCCAGCAATTGGCCCTGGCTCGCGTGCGGCGTACCCGCCAGGTAGGGTTGGTGACTGATGCGTTCAGCCTTGAGCAGTTTATCCGTGAGGTGATCCAGGCCATGCAGGCCGGTACCGTGCTCAGTTCCGTTGAGGGCGATCTGCGTTTCGAGTCGACCCAACACTTGGCCGGGCTGCAACTGGGCAGCGAATCGCCGGTGCGCTACTTGTCCGCCGAGCAGTCCAACAGCTCGGTGGTAGTGGGCGAGAGCCTGGTGCTCAAGTTGATCCGCAAAGTCAGCGCCGGGGTGCACCCGGAGCTGGAAATGAGTGCCTACCTGACCGCCGCCGGCTACCCGAATATTTCGCCATTGCTGGGTTCGATGAGTCGCCGCGATGGGCAAGGCCAGGACAACCTGCTGATGATTGCCCAAGGCTACCTCAGCAATCAGGGCGATGCCTGGAGCTGGACCCAGAACAACCTGGAGCGGGCGATCCGCGACGAACTGGCCGAGGCCATCTCCGAACAGGAGCAGCACTACAACGCCTTGGGGGAACTGGCGGATTTCGCCGGGCTGCTTGGCCAGCGCCTGGGGGAAATGCACCTGGTGCTGGGCGCGCCGACCGCCGACAAGGCTTTCAAGCCCGAACTCACCACGGCCAAGGATACCCAGGCCTGGGTCAAGGATGTCGGCGCCCAGATCGACCGCGCCCTGCAACTGCTCAAACTTCATCAAAGCCAGTTGAACCCCGCTGATCAGGCGTTGGTCAGTGAATTACTGGCGCAGAAAAAAGCCATCGCCGGGCATGTCCAGGCGCTGGCGAAGGCCACGCTAGGCGGGTTGCGTATCCGGGTGCATGGAGACTTGCATCTGGGCCAGGTATTGGTGGTCAAGGGCGATGCCTACCTGATCGACTTTGAAGGCGAACCGGCGCGACCACTGCATGAACGGCGTGGCAAACACAGCCCCTATAAAGATGTGAGTGGTGTGTTGCGCTCCTTCGATTACGCGGCGGCCATGGCCCTGAATGTGCAAGGAGTGGATCACTCGCCGGAAGCGGACAACGCGCGTAAACGCGTGACCGATCGCTACCTGAATGAAGCCCGCCAGGCATTTACCCAGGCTTACCAGGCGGCGACGGCTACACTGGCGCATGATTGGCAGGATGCCAAGGGCCAGGACGCAGCGCTGACGTTGTTCAGCTTGGAGAAGGCTGCGTACGAAGTGGCCTACGAAGCGGAAAATCGCCCGACCTGGTTGCCGGTGCCCCTGCAAGGGCTGCACGGTTTGCTCAGCGGGCTAACACCTAAATCGAAACCTGTACGCGGTGGGGAGACCTCATGAGTTTTACACATAAAGAACCGCTGCAGCCCAAGCTGACGGCATTGCCGGCGTCCAAGGACGTCGAAGCGCTGGTGCGCGCCGAGCACCCCGATCCATTCTCGATCCTGGGGCCCCATGACGACGAGCAGGGGGGGCAGTTTATCCGCGTCTTTCTGCCGGAGGCGTTGAGCGTCCAAGTGCTCAGCCGCGATGGCAGCGAGACCCTTGGCAGCCTGGAGGCCAACCAGGTACCGGGTTTGTTTGTCGGGCAGTTCGGTACGCGTCAACCTTACCTGTTGAAAATCCAGTGGGCCGGCGGCGAGCAGATCACTGAAGACCCCTACAGCTTCAGCCAATTGTTGCTGGGGGAAATGGACCTCTACCTGTTTGCCGAAGGCAATCATCGCGACCTTGGCAGTTGCCTCGGCGCCCAGGTGACCAGCGTCGATGGCGTCGCGGGCGTGCGCTTTGCGGTATGGGCACCGAATGCACGGCGGGTCTCGGTGGTGGGCGACTTCAATATCTGGGACGGTCGCCGTCATCCGATGCGCCTGCGCCATCCGTCTGGCGTCTGGGAGATTTTTATCCCTCGCCTGCAACCGGGTGCCGCCTACAAATATGAAATCCTCGGAGCTCATGGGATCCTGCCGCTCAAAGCCGACCCGATGGCCCTGGCCACCCAATTGCCGCCCGATACCGCCTCTAAAGTCGCCGCGCCCTTGCAAGTGGACTGGCAGGACCATGACTGGATGCAGGCCCGTGGCGACAAGCAGAAATCCACTGCGCCGTTGTCGATCTATGAGCTGCATGTGGGCTCCTGGCAGTGCGAACTGGACGAGGCCGGCGAAGTCGCCCGCCAGTACGGCTGGCGTGAACTGGCCGAGCGCCTGATTCCCTATGTGCAGCAACTGGGCTTCACTCATATCGAGCTGATGCCGATCATGGAGCATCCCTTTGGCGGTTCCTGGGGCTATCAAGCCCTGTCGCAGTTCGCGCCCAGTGCGCGTTTTGGCTCGCCGGAAGACTTCGCCTGGTTCGTCAATGCCTGCCATCAGGCGGATATCGGCGTGATCCTTGACTGGGTGCCGGCGCATTTTCCCACCGACACCCACGGCCTGGCGCAATTCGACGGCACGGCGCTGTACGAGTATGCCAACCCGCTGGAAGGTTTCCACCAGGATTGGGACACGTTGATCTACAACCTGGGCCGCACCGAGGTCCACGGCTTCATGTTGGCGTCGGCGTTGCACTGGCTCAAGCATTTCCATGTCGACGGTCTGCGAGTGGATGCGGTGGCGTCGATGCTGTACCGCGACTACTCGCGCAAGGCTGGAGAGTGGGTACCCAATCGCCATGGCGGCCGGGAAAACCTGGAAGCCATCGACTTCCTGCGGCACTTGAACGACGTGGTCGCCCTGGAAGCGCCGGGGGCCTTGGTGATTGCCGAGGAGTCCACCGCCTGGCCCGGGGTGAGCCAGCCGACCCAACAGGGTGGCCTGGGGTTCAACTACAAGTGGAACATGGGGTGGATGCATGATTCGCTGCATTACATTCAGCAAGACCCGGTGTACCGCGCCCATCACCACAACGAACTGAGTTTTGGCCTGGTCTACGCCTGGTCCGAGCGTTTTATCCTGCCGATCTCCCACGACGAGGTGGTGCACGGCAAGCACTCGCTGATCGACAAGATGCCTGGCGACCGCTGGCAGAAGTTCGCCAACCTGCGCGCCTACCTGAGTTTCATGTGGATGCACCCGGGCAAGAAGCTCTTGTTCATGGGCTGTGAGTTTGGTCAATGGCGCGAGTGGAACCATGACCAGCAACTGGATTGGTACTTGTTGCAATACCCCGAGCACCGCGGCGTGCAGAAACTGGTGGGTGACTTGAACCGTCTGTATCGCGAGGAGCCGGCGCTGCACGAGCAGGATGATGCACCCCAGGGCTTCCAATGGTTGATTGGCGATGACGCGATCAACAGCGTCTACGCCTGGCTGCGCTGGAGCAAGGACGGTAAGCCGGTGCTGGTGGTCGCCAACTTCACCCCGGTACCGCGTGAAGGCTATGCGGTGGGTGTGCCTTTCGGCGGGCGCTGGAGCGAGGTGATCAACAGTGATGCGGATACCTACGCCGGGTCAAACTTTGGCAACGGTGGAGAGGTGCTTGCCCAGGATGAGCCACGCCATGGGCAACCAGCGTCATTGTCGTTGAACCTGCCGCCGTTGGGCGTACTGATTCTGCGTCCGCAAGGGCTATAAGGGCTCTACGTTGCTGGATGCAGTTGTCCAGGCTACTGGCAGGGTGCCACAATGGCGCCTTTGTCGTAGCAGTCCAAACAGGCGGTTTGCATGAACAGCTCCAGTCGTGCGCAGGACCAGGACGACGTGATCGAGGAGCAGGTGCGAACTGATCGTTTGCATCAGCTGTTTCGCCAGTCGTTCTCCGCGGTGTTCGGCAGCTACCTGGGCGCGGCCATGCTCTGCTGGCTGTGCTGGGATCGCTTTGAGCACCGGGTCATGCTGGTGTGGCTGGTGTTGCTGGCGGGGGCGTCGCTGCTGCGGCTGAAGATGTTCATGGGCTGGTTTGGGTGCCCTGACAGCGAGCGCACGCCCGCTCGCTGGGAGCGGCGTTACTGGGTCACACTGATGTTATCGGCTGGCATCTGGGGTGGCGGTGCGTTAGCGGTCATGCCCAACGACGACCGCGTTTCCCAGGTACTGGTCATGCTGTTTACCGTGGGCATGTCGGTCAGCGCGGTGTCCTGTTACTCGGCGTATCGCTACATGACGCTGGGGGCCATGGCCCTGGTACTGCTGCCGTGTACGCTGTGGCTGTTGTTCCAGCCTTCATCGATGCAGGTGGGCGTGGCGATTGCGGTGCTGGTGTTCTCGACTTTTGTGGTCAGTGCCACGCGCAAGCTGTCTGATGCCCTGGAAAAAGCTTTTCGCCTGACCCGGCAAATGGAACAGGCCCACAACATTTCAACCCATGCCGCACAGACCGATGAACTCACCGGCCTGAAGAATCGTCGTGCTTTCTTCGAGCATGCCCAGTTGTTATACACGCAGTGTCAACAGAACCTGCAGCCGCTGTGTGCGCTGATGCTGGACATGGACCATTTCAAATACATCAACGATACCTACGGCCACCAGGCCGGTGACCAGGTGTTGCGCCAGGTCGGCGGTGTGATCAGTGCTTCGTTTCGTCAGGCCGACGTGTCCGGACGCCTGGGCGGTGAAGAGTTCGCTGTGCTGCTGCCCAACACGTCCCTGGAGACTGCGCGGACTATCGGTGAGCAATTGATCGAAGCGATTGCCGGCTTGAGCGCTGAACCGGTGCAGGGCCTGACCGCGAGCCTCGGGGTGGCGTCGACCGAGGGCAACGAGCACGATCTGCCCGGCCTGATGAACGATGCCGACCAGGCGCTGTACCGCGCCAAATCCCTGGGTCGCAATCAGGTCGTGATCGCGCAGTAGGTTCAATCCTTGGACATGGCCCTGGCGAGGGCGCGTGCGACCTGTTCGGCAGAGTAGGGCTTGGCGAGGAATTCGAAACCTTCGTAGCCGCTGTCGGCCAGTTCTTCGCTGTAGCCCGAGGTGAGCACCACCGGCAGGTCGGCACGGCGCTCTCGCAGTAACTTGGCCATCGCCACGCCGGTCATCCCGGGCATCACCACATCCGAAAAAATCGCATCGAACGCCCCGACGTCGGGGCCTGCGAGGGCCAGTGCCTGGCGAGCGTCGGTGGCCCAAGTGGTCTGGTAGCCCAGGTCCTGGAGGATCTGTTTGGCGAAGCGTCCCACTTCCAGGTTGTCTTCCACGATCAGCACATGGCACTGGATGTTGTTCGGCAGTGGCACCAATTGCTCGGGCGTGGGCGGTGGCGGTGGGTCCTGGCTGTCCACCTGTGGCAGGTACAGGGTAAACACCGTGCCTTGGTCTGGGGCGCTGGATACGTCGATATTGCCGCCTGATTGCTTGGCAAAGCCAAACACCTGGGATAGACCCAGGCCTGTCCCTTTGCCCACCGCCTTGGTGGTATAGAACGGCTCGAAAATGCGTTCGAAGGTGTCACTGGGAATGCCGGGGCCGGTGTCTGCCAGGGAAATCGTCACGTAGGGCAGGTGCGACCCGGCATCCCCGCGGATGCGCGGCAGGGGCTGTTGCCCGGTGACTTTCAACGTCAGTGTGCCCTGGCCTTCCATGGCATCGCGAGCGTTGAGGGCGATGTTGATCAATGCAGTCTCGAACTGGCTCGGGTCGATGCGTGCGTAGCAAGGCTGATCAGGCAATTGCACCTTCACGTGGATACGTGCGCCGGTGACGCTTTCAAGCATTTCACCGATGTTCTGCACCCGCTGGCCGACATCGAATACCTGCGGGTTCAACGGCTGGCGACGGGCAAAGGCGAGCAGTTGACTGGTCAGCTTGCTGGCCCGCTCCACTGTATCGGAAACGGCGCTCATGTAGCGCTGGCGACGTTCCTGCGCCAACCCCGGCTGGCGCAGGAAGTCCACGGACGAGCGAATGATGGTCAGCAGGTTGTTGAAATCATGGGCCACGCCGCCAGTAAGCTGGCCGATTGCTTCAAGCTTTTGTGATTGGCGCAGTGCAGCCTCGGCCTGGGCCAGGGCGAGGGTACGTTCTTCCACCCGCTGCTCCAGGGTGGCGTTGAGTTCGGTGTACGCCGCCAGCCCCTCGCGTACGGCGGCATCGGCGCGCACGCGCTCAATGTGCGCCCAGGAGCGCTCCGTGACTTCGCCCAACAACGCCAGGTCGTAGGAAGACCAGTAGCGGGGCTGCTTGTCATGTATGGCCATCAACGCGGTGAGGCGCCCATCCTTGACCAGCGGCATGCAGATGGTGGCCGTTACGCCCAGGGCCTGGAAGGTCGCCGACTCATCGGCCGGCAGTTCGACCAGGTTATTGCAAATCACCAGCGGCGCGCCGGCCCGCAGGCAGCTCACGGCGCGTTCGCCGAACTGCGCCAGGCTGTAATGGCCGATGATGCTTGGCGAACCGTTCGACGCCCAGTCGCCGCGGATGGTGAAGCCGTCTTCATCGGCATCCATGTCGGCGTAAGCGCAAATGGACACCTGCAGGTGTTGCGCCAATAACCGGGTGGTAGCGGTCATGATTGTTTCGGCGTCGGTGGCGTTGGCTACAGTGCTGCCGATGGCATCCAGTACTTCCAGGCGCCGGGCGAGAAACACAGTGGCGGTGGTCTCGGTCACCGTGTCGAGCATGCCGACCACCTTGCCCCGGGAGTCACGGATGGGGCTGTAGCAGAAGGTGAAGTAGGCTTGTTCCGGTGCGTCATTGCGTTGGATCAACAGTGGGAAGTTTTCGATGTAGGTGGCATGCCCATCGAATGCAGCGCTGGCGATGGGGCTGATATCGCTCCACACCTCATGCCACACCTCGTTGAACGGGCGGCCCAATGCCTCAGGCTTGTTACCCAGGATCGGCGCGAACGCATCGTTATAGAGCGTAATCAACTCAGGCCCCCAAACAATGGCCTGGGGAAACCGGGAGGCCAAGCACAGCGCGGCGGTGGTCTTCAATACGTCGGGCCACTGCTCCAGCGGCCCCAGGGGCGTACTGGCCCAATCATGCTGGCGGACCCGGTCGGCCATGTCGCTGCCGTCTTGCAGCCAATTCATCATTGGGTCAACACCTTATTTGCCACGGCTCAACTATTGCCTGAAACGTCAGGTCGCAAGCAACAGACCTGCATGATCGCAACCAGTTCAGCGCGACCATGCAGGTGATAGCAATTTGAACATATCTGCATATGGATGAATAAATTCAGCGCTTTCCAGGCGCTCCCCCAAGGCTTATTGGGCGGCGAATACTCCGGTCCAGTAGATGCCCGCGTCGCTCTTGGGATCCATCGCGTAGGCGGCACCCAAATCGCGAAATTGCGGGTTCATGAGGTTGGCGCAATGACCAGGGCTGGCGAGCCAACCGTCGACGACCTTGCGTGGGGTATCGAGGCCGGCGGCAATGTTCTCGCCGATGTTCTTGGCGATATACCCGGCCAGTTCGGCGCGGTCGCCAGGGGTACGGCCGTCGTGGTCCAGGTGGTCGAAGAAATTGCCGTTGGCCATGTTACGTGTGTGGCTGTTGGCAGCGCTGGCGAGTGCATCGCTCCACGACAGCGGGGCGGCGGCGGTGAACGCCTGGGTGCCGCAAGTGCGCGGTTCTGCGCGAGCGGCGTTGACCAGGTTGAGCAGTTGCCTGCCCTCGGTCTGCCAGTCGCCCAGGCCACTGGTCACCAACGGGCGGGCCAATACGATGCGCCAGTCCTGGCCGCTGTTGCTCACGCCGATGTCGACAAATTGCGGGTCCAGCACTACCCGGCAGAAGCTTTCGCGTACTGCTTTCATGGCGGCGTCGGCGTCCTTGGGCCCGGACAGGCTGATGGCCTGCACGTTGACCATCGGGTACGCGGCCCGCGCCAGGGACTGCTGCAAGTCGCCGACGTTGGAGGCCGGCAGCACCAGGCGTGTGTCGCTGGTCAGTGGCGGCAACTCCTGGGAGCCTTGGTCACCGCAGCGTTGCAGCTGGCTGCGGTACTGATTGATCTGTTGTATCAACTGACTTTCTTCATTCGCCATCGCGCTGGCGCAGAACACCGTACTGGCGGCCAGCGTCGTAAGACCCATCATCAATGACAGAACGCGCATGGACGTTACCCTTGAGCTTGAAAGTGCCCATGATGCGCGATCCAGGTGCATCCATGCACCCGTTGGTCCGAACTTTTTTTCTTCAGTTCTTGAATGTCGAGTGTTTTGCGCCCTGATCGCACAGGGCAAACACCACCACCAACAGCGCAGAAACCGCAAGGATGATCACCACCCCATCGGTGGAATGGGTGGCCGAGGCCGCCACCATCGACAGCGCGCCCAGCGGTGCCAGGCCACCGGCAATGGCCGTGCCGATTTCACGCCCGGTGCCGAAGCCCGATGAGCGCGTCTGGGTCGGGAACTGCCGGCTCAGGAACGAGCCCTGGGGAGCGAACATCATCGGCGCGAGGATGCCGGTGCCTACGCCGATGGCGAGGTAGATCATCAGGCTTTCGCCACTGTTGAGCAGCGCCAGGAACGGGTAGGCGAACAGCAACGAGCACAGGCCGCCCAGCATCAGCACGGTCTTGCTGCTCCACTTGTCGCACAGCCAGCCGAAGCAGGGCACCGCGACGATGGCAACCAGGCTGGCGATGGTCACCGACAGGGAGGTGACATGCACATCCACACCTTTGAATTGAGTCAGGTAGGCCAGGGAGAAGGTCTTGAAAATGTAGCTCAGGGCGTTGTAGCCAATGGCAACAAAGAACACCACCGCGAGGCCCTTGAGATCGTTCTTGAACAGCGCCTTGAGCGGGGACGGCTTGGCCTTGACGGCCTCTTTACTCAGTTCCTGGAACTGCGGGGTTTCCGGAATGCTGTTACGCACCCACAGGCCCACGCCCACCAGTACGATGCTGCAGACAAACGGAATGCGCCAGCCGCCGGCCAGCAGGAACTCGTTGCCGTTGATGGTCAGCAGGTAAATGGTCAGCGAGGACAGCAGCAGGCCCAGGTTCAGGCCCAGTGCCGGCCAGGCGCCTTGGCTGCCACGCTTGCCCTGGGCTGCGTGTTCGTAGGATGTCACTGCGGCGCCTGACAACTCGGCACCGGCGCCCAGGCCCTGGATGATGCGGATGAACACCAGCAGGATCGGGGCCCAGATGCCGATGGAGGCGTAGCTGGGGATCAGTCCGATCAGCGTGGTGCACACGCCCATCAGGCAGAAGGTCAGCACCAGCACCTGCTTGCGTCCGAACTTGTCGCCCAGGTAGCCAAACAGGATGCCGCCGAACGGGCGGGCGATAAAGCCGATGGCGAAGGTGGAAAAGGCCATCAGCGTGGCCGTCTTGGGGTCGCTGTTATCGAAGAAGATCTTCGAGAACACAATGGCCGCCATGGTTGCGTACAGGTAAAAGTCGTACCACTCCAGCATCGAGCCAAAAATGGTGGCGGCCGCGACTTTGCGCAGGCGCTTTCGGGTTTGCACAGGCGTTTCGGTGCCGGGGATGGAGGCGGTTGCCGTCATGCTGGACTTCCTTCTGGGTCTTTGTAGTTATTGTTGGGTGAGCGGGCAGAGCGGGTATTACTCGGGATGAAACAGGCGGTCGGCGATCATCGCGCCGATGGGCATGGCTGACGTGGCGGCCGGCGAGGGCGCGTTGCACACGTGGAGCATTCGCGAGGTCTGGGCGAACAGGAAATCGTGCACCAGGCTGCCATCGCGCATGACTGCCTGGGCGCGGATACCGGCCTCGTAGGGCAGCAGGTCGTCGAGGGTCAGGGACGGGCAGTATTTGCGGCACTGCTCCAGGTAACCGGACTTGAACAGCGAGTTCTTCATCTCGGTGGTACCGGAGCCGAGGTTTTGCCAAAGGGTTTTCCAGAAACCCGGAAAACTGGCGTACTGCGCCACGTCGCGCCAGTTCACCGAGAACTTGCGGTAGTTCTCGCGCCCCAGCCCGAGTACGGCATTCGGGCCGACGGTGACGCTGCCGTCGATCATGCGGGTCAGGTGGACGCCGAGGAACGGCAGCTCCGGATCGGGAATCGGGTAGATCAGGTGGTTGACGATGTTGTTCTTCGATGCCGGCAGGCGGAAGTACTCGCCGCGAAACGGGATGATCTGATGATCAATGCTGATCCCGGCCAGGCGGGCCAGGCGGTCCGATTGCAAGCCGGCGCACACCACCAGGTGGCGGGCTTGCCAGGTTTCACCATGGGTATTGACGGTGACTTTATCGGTGTCTTCGTGAATGGCGGTCACTGTGCGCTCCAGGCAGATCTGCCCGCCGCCGCGACGGATCACCTGGGCCATGGTCTCGCACACCTGGCGGTAGTCGACGATCCCGGTGGCGTCGAGAAACAACCCGCCAAGGCCGACAATGTTCGGTTCACGCTGGCGCAATTGCTCGGCATCCAGGCGCTCGACCTGCATGCCGTTGAGCTGGGCACGGGCGTGTAACGCCTCCATCCGTTGCATTTCCAGCGGGTTGGACGCCACCAGCAGCTTGCCGCACACCTCGAACTTGATCCCGTGATCACGGCAGAACTGCTTGGTGGCTTCGGCACCGCGCTTGCACAGGTCGGCCTTGAGGCTGCCGGGTGCGTAGTAGATGCCTGCATGGATCACGCCGCTGTTGTGACCGGTCTGGTGCTTGGCCAGCACTGGCTCTTTTTCCAGGATCACCAGTGACGCGCCTGGCTGGCGCTTGAGCAATTCCATGGCGGTGGCCAGGCCAACGATGCCGCCACCGATGATGCAAAAATCGTGAATCATTGCAGGAGTTCCCAAGTCACACATTTCAGTCTGCTTATCAGGTTGTCAGACTAATGTTTTTGTTAAAAAAATGGCGTGTCCCAGGACACGCTATAAACACAGTGGATCAATTCGTGGTCGGCAATTCCAGTTGCAGGCGGCGTGCTGCTGCACGCAAATGCGCCTCGGCGCTGGCGGCTGCGCGTTGAGCGTCGCCGTCGGCAATGGCTTGGTAGAGCTGCTGGTGTTCCTGGGTCGCATCGGCCGAGCCGGTAGCGAAGCGCGACGCGGAGTTTTCCCACGCGGTCTTGCGGGCACTGGCCAACTGGCTCCTGAGGAAGTCATGGAAGGCCACGAAGTAGTCATTCTTGCTGGCGTCGGCGATGGCGCGGTGGAATTCCACATCGGCCAGGGCCGCCGCCTCGAAATCGTCACGGTTGTCCTGCATGGCCTGCAAGGCGCTTTTCATGCGTTGCAGGTCGGCAGCGTCACGTCGCTGGGCCGCAATCGAGGCGGCCTGGGTTTCGATCCACAGGCGCATTTCGAACATCTGAGCCAGGTCAGGCCGGCGCCCGTTCGGCTGCGGGAAACGGAACACCGTGCCAGCGGGCGTCTGCGAAATAAATGAGCCCAGGCCGCGGCGGGCGGTGAGGACGCCGTCGGCCTTGAGCTGGGCAATGGCTTCGCGCACCACGGAGCGGCTGACGTTGAGCTGCTCAGCCAGTTGCTGTTCGGTAGGCAGGCGCGACTCCGGGGCCAACTGGCCGGATTCGATTTCTGCGCGAATCGCGCTGACAACCCGTACGACGAGCGAATCGGGGCGCTGGAGCTCAAGCATGATGAAACCTTGGTAATCAGGTTGTCAGACAATAGTCGTTACGATTTTAACTTGTCAATATTTGTCTGCTCCGAGCCGGCCCGTGTGCGCGCGCGATTCCAGGCAATCACACCGGCGAGCAGGATCAACCCCGCTGCTGTGGCGAAGGTGGCATGCAGGCCGGCGGTCACGGTCTGTGGCGTAGCCTGGGTGACATCCGGGCTGCTGCGGGCGAAGACCGCGCCCAGGACCGATGCGCCGAAAATCAGGCCCAGGTTGCGCGACAGATTCAACAGACCAGCAACGGTGCCCCGGCGTGTCGCCGGCATGTCGCTCATGACCGCGGTATTGTTGGCCGCCTGGAACAGGCTGTAGCCCGCCGTAAGCACCGTCAGTGCAGCGATGTAGGCGATGAGCCCCGAGACCTGCGACAACCACAGGGCAGCGCACAGCATCGTGCCTATGCCCACCAGGGTCAGGCGCCGAGTGCCGAGGCGGTCGGTGAGGTAGCCCGCCGGTATGCCGGTAATGGCCGCGACCGCCGGGCCAACCGCCATCGCCAGGCCCATCCAGGCGGGATCCAGGCCCAAGCCACGGGAGAGATAGAACGGGCCCACCACAAACGTGGCCATGATCACCGCCGACACCAGGGCGCTCATTGCCAGCCCGGCGCGCAACCCCACATCGCGCAAGGGCGACCAGAATGTATCCCGGAGTGACGCGTCAGGGCGGCAAGCATCCACCGGCAAATAGCGATAGGCGAGGGCGGCCGCCGACCCAGCCAATGGCACACCGAGGAGGGCGAGGCGGCACAGCCTGCGCATGCCAGGGCAAACAGCAACAACCCGGCCAGCAATAGGCGTCGACGCCCCAGGTAGTCGCCCAGGCGCCCGGCGCTGACGATCACTGCAGTAATGGCCAACAGATAGGCAAGCACCACCCATTGCACCGCGTGAAACGATGCCGCGAATGCGTGCGCCAGGCTTGGCAGGCCGACATTGGCGATGCTGGTGCCCAGGTTGCAGGTTATAGCTGCACAGAACGCCTCATCGGGGCATGGTGTTCCACAACTACTGGTACGCCACCGGACCTGTGGGAGGGGGCTTGCCCCCGATGGCCATTAGTATCTACACATCTTTGATGTAGCGACCGCCGGTAACCACGATGCGCAGCGAGTCGCTCTTGATCTGGCTTTTGATCTTGATCTTAGGCGCCCCGTTAAACCACGCTGGCGGATTACGGGCACACCGAGCCTGGGCGAGGTGCCGAGTGGTGGGGCAAGAGCGTTTGGTTACTTTGCGCTTTTCAAAGTGACCCGCTGTAAAAGCGGAACCAACCAATAGTGGCCGTTGCCCAAATAACGGATATGTACTCGGTCTGATCCAACATTCTGCTCGGCTGTCAGGCCGCCATCGGGAGCAAGCCCCCTCCCACAGGGGATCTGCGCTTAACTGACCGGCTTTAGGGCAAGCCGCTCCCCCATTTAGAGCGTCGCGAGGGTGAGCGCCTTCGGCAATACCCATACTCATCGGAGCCCGCATGACCGACTTCAATTTGCTGATCACCCTGGATATTTTGCTGGCCGAAGGCAGCGTCGCCCGTGCCGCCAAGCGCCTGCGCCTGAGCCCTTCGGCCATGAGCCGGGCCTTGGCGCGTTTGCGTGCGGCCACTGGTGATCCGTTGCTGGTACGCGCCGGGCGCGGCTTGGTGCCGACGCCACGGGCGTTGCAATTGCGCGAGCAGGTCAGCCAACTGGTGCAGGATGCCTACGCCGTGCTGCGTCCGGCTCACAGCCTGGATCTGGGTGGGTTGGTGCGCACCTTCACCCTGCGCACCAGTGAGGAGTTTGTCGAAAGCTTCGGCCCGGCGCTGTTGGCGCGCATCGCACGTGAGGCCCCAGGTGTGCGTTTGCGTTTCGTCAATAAAAGCGATAAAGACAGCGCGCCGTTACGTGAAGGAGGTGTCGACCTGGAAACCGGTGTGGTCGATGCCGATGCCAGCCCTGAGGTGCTGACCCAGGCGCTGTTTCGTGACCGCCTGGTGGGCGTGGTGCGCGATGGCCATGCCTTGAGCCGCGGCAAGATCAGCGCCGCGCGTTTTGCCCAGGGGCAACATGTCTATGTGTCACGGCGTGGGCAGGATCGTGGTCAGATCGACGCTGCACTGCAGGCCCTGGGTCTTGTACGGCAGGTCGGTATCGTGGTCGCCGGCTTCAACACTGCCATCGCCCTGGCCCGCGAGACTGACCTGATCGCCAGCGTGCCTGAGCGCTACATCACCGTACCGGCCCGAGGGCTGCACTGCTTTGAACTGCCGGTCACGTTACCGACGTTCACTGTGGCAATGCTTTGGCACCCACGCCAGGATGCCGACCTGGGCCATCGCTGGCTGCGCGGTTGCCTGCGCGAGGTATGCGGGCCATGAGGGGGCCGCAACGGGTACAATCGCCGCTGCCTTGACGCGAAACTCCAGGAATTTGCATGTTCAGCCTTACCCGCTACACCACACCGTGCGCCGAATCGGTCAACAGCCAGATCCTGCAGATGGTGGTGGACAACCTCACCGACATCAGCAGCGTGGCGTTGGCGCCAAGCAACCTGCTGTACAACATCTACCAGTACGCCATCGGCTTTGAGGTGCATCTGTACCTTGAGGCGTTGAATGGCACAAAGGGCATTGCCGTCGAGTTGGTCGTGGCGATGCAGGCAGAGACCGTTATTGGTTTTTGCCTGTACCTGCCGGTGAAGGACGATCCAGAGGCGTGTGGCATAGCCTTCATGGCGGTGCAGGCTGGCTTTCGTCGCCAGGGTGTGGCGCGGGGCATGCTGGGCGAGGTGCTGGCGCGCTATCCCCATGCTGAGCTGGCCTGTGCGGTGGAGAAGGTCCCGGTCTTCGAGGCCATGGGGTTCCGAGTGCGCGGGGCGCGGGGTACGCAAGTGTTGATGAACACCCGCGACTACGGCACCGACGGGCTGATGGGCGTGCTGGATGTAGCGCCGATCTATAGCTCGCTGGAAGTACGTCAGATCCATACCTACCTGCTGCAAAAGCACGGCAAGCGCGCCATGGTCGACGCGGAGAAGCAGCGCGACCGGCACCTGGATCAGTTGTCGCGCAAGGTCCAGCTGTTTATCCAGGGCCGTTCTCCTACCGCCTGACGCGATTGACCATCCCCAGGATGGTCGCCAGCAATTCCTGTTGCGCCTCCTCGCGGCTGATTTCGCCATTGGCCGCCGCGTGGGACAACGCTTCTGCTGCGCCGAGCATGGCCCGCAGGCCAGCCTGGGAAATACTGCCACCTGAGGCGAAGGGGGCCAGCGCGTCGCGGCATTTCTTCAGGAAGATCGCCTCATATTCACGCTTGAGCGCCTCCAGCTCCGGCGAACCGCTCAGCGCTGCAATCACCCCCGGGATTTCCCGGCCTTGCAACAACACGCAATCGACATAGGACGAGGCGATCACCCAGGCCCGGTCCTCCAGGGTTGCGTTGCTGGTCTGAATGGCATCGGTAAACACCTGGTCCTGACGCTCGTCGAAATCTGCATACAACGCGGTCAGTAACCCTGCACGCGTAGTGAAGTGGTCGTAGACCACCGGCTTGGTAACGCCCGCCAGTTCTGCCAGACGGCCCAGGGTCAGGGCGTCGGTGCCCTCTGCGCGGACCAGTTGCCAGGCCACATCGAGTAACTGGCGCAGGCGACCTTCACGGGATAAACGCCGACGCGGGGAAGGGGATTCAGTGCTTGACATGCTTATATACCAAAAGTAACTTATTCGACGTAACTTACTAAAAGTAGATTAAGCCAAAAGGGAGTCAAAGTCATGCACGCACTGATTGTTGTTGCCCATCACGACCCGCAATCCCTCACCCACAGCGTGGCCGCCCAGGTCGGTGCCGGTTTGACCGCCGCCGGCCACACTTTTGAAATCGCCGACCTTGCCGCAGAAGGCTTCGACCCTCGCTACACCGCCGCTGATCACCAGGTGCACCGTAATCACGCAACGCCGCCAGCCGACGTGGTGGCCGAACAGGCCCGCATCGAGCGCGCCGACGCCCTGGTGCTGGCGTTCCCGATCTACTGGTGGTCAATGCCGGCCTTGCTCAAGGGCTGGGTGGACCGCGTGTTTGTCAATGGCTGGGCGATCGACTATGGCCCTGACACAGCGGTGGAGAAAAAATTGCGGCACTTGCAGGTGCACCTGCTGGCCCTCGGTGGCGCGGATGAAAGCGCTTTTGATCGACACGGTTATGCCAAGGCCATGCGCACCCAGATCGACTACGGCATCTTTGATTACTGCGGGGCGCAGGTGCTGACATCCGAGCTGCTGCTGGATTCGGAAAGCGGTGCTGCCCAAGCGCATCTGCACAGGGCCAGGGCGGTAGGGCGGGGGTGTTTCAGCGCGAGACGGTAGCCGGATGATTCAAACGTCGCGAAACAGGTCGTGGGCATCCAGCAAACGGTAGGCAATCTCCGGCCGTTTCTCCAGGCCGCGGCGGATCGATGCCGGGATCGCTTGCCGGGTCTTGCGGCACATGCCCGGCAGTTCGTCGATGACGATCTGGATCCCGCGCATGCTCTTGACCTCGGTGTGCCCCGGCGCGATATGCACGCGGATGCCGAGTTGCTCGTACATCCGCCGTTGCATATGTTCCAGGTCTTGCAGGCTCTTGAGGTTTTCAAGGCGCTCGAGCAGGATTTTTTCCTGCTGTCGCGTCAATTGGAGGATGCGCAGGTCAGCGCCGGCAGCCTCCAGCAGTTGTTCACGGTTGCAGACACAGGCGCCAGGTGGGCAGGGTTGGCGAAGGGTCATAGGCGCTTCCGGCGAGTCGCAAGGGTCAGTAGCTTAACTGAACCCCAAGGCTACCCAAGGCTTTCCAATACTCAGGGTAGGTCTTGGCCACGCAGTCCGGGTCCTGGATGCGAATGCCCGAGACTTTCAGACCGGCCAGGGCAAAGCACATGGCTATGCGATGGTCGGCGTGGGTATCGATCAGCGCCGTGCACGTGGTGCCGGCCAGGGCAGGGTCGCTCGCGACCAGCAGATCATCACCCTCGATGGTCGCCAGGCCTGGGCGGATCTCATTGAGGCCATCGTGCAGCGCCTGTACGCGGTCACATTCCTTGACGCGCAGGTTGGCCAGTTCAGTGAAACGCACCGGGGTGTTGTTGAATGCGGCGAGGACGGCCAGGGTCGGGATGGCGTCCTGCATTTGTGAGCCCACTACCGTGGCCTGCATATTCGGGAACTGGGCGATCACGGCCTGGGCCTTGGCGTCCGGCTGGGTGAAGTCCTGTGCCGCGACACCGATATCGATACGTCCACCGGTCAACACTTCGGCGGCCCACAGGTAGGTGGCGGCGGACGCGTCGGGTTCGATCAGGTAGTCATGGGCGGTGTAGCCGGTCGGGGCCACGCGCCAGGTGGTGTCGTCCACGGTTTCGACCTGGGCGCCGAATGCGCGCATGCAATCGAGGGTCAGGTCCACGTAGCCACGGGCGCCAATGTCCTTGCCGGTCAGCGCCACTTCAATCGGCGCCTCACCACAGGCTGCGAGCATCAGCAGGGCTGATACGTACTGGCTGGACAGGCCGCCATCGATTTCAAAGCGCTTTGCTTGCACCTTGCCCACGCCGTGCACGGTCACCGGTGGGCAGCCGGTGGGGCTGTCGACCTGGATACCGTTCTGGCCTAGGGTAGCCAGCAACGGGCCGATCGGGCGTTTTTGCATGTACTCGTCGCCGTCCAGTACCACGGTGCCTTGCACGGTGGCCACGGCCGCAGTGAGAAAGCGCATGGCGGTGCCGGCGTTGCCGAGGAACAACGGCTGGGCCGGCAATTGCAGCGAACCTTGGCTGGTGACGACGAAGGTGGTGTCGTCCGGTTCATCGATGCTTACGCCCATCTGGCGCAGGGCGACCGACATGTGGCGGGTATCGTCGCTTTTCAGCGCACCGCTCAAGCGGCTGGTGCCCTTGGCCAATGCCGCCAGCAACAGGGCGCGGTTGGTAATGGACTTGGAGCCGGGGGGCGCAACCTTGCCATTGAGGGGAAAGTCGGGCGGTGTAACGGTCACGGTTTTCTGCGAACTCAAGGGACAAGGCTCCTGGTCAAGGCGAGGTGGCATGGAGTGGCCGACGTGCGGACCCGAATAATCAGGCAAACACGCCATGTTTGTCGAGTGAGCTGGTGATCGGCATGACTTTTTAGTGGTCCCCTCCCACAGGTCTGCGGCTAGCGTTTGTAGACGAAATAAGCCCGCCTCAGCGCTGGCTCAGCCAGTAGTCATGCAGCGCCCGCGCAGCCGGTTCGATTGCACTGACCCGCTGCTGATGGGCGTCTACATCCAGGTCCGCCGGCAATTCGAAATTGTCCTGCTCAGCGCACCAGGAGATCCTCTCCAATTGCCCGGCTTGTTCGGCGGGCAATTGAGGCCAGTTGGCGATCGTCACGCCTCGCACGTAGCCAAAGCACCATTCCTCGGCAAGGGTCACCGCCTGGCCCTGATGCTCGGTTTCATCGAAGCGCGCCTTGAACGCCTGGGAATCGCTGGCCAACTGCGCAGCCAAGGTATTCATATGGCGCACGCACAGTTCCAGAAAACCCTGGGCCTCGTCCATGCTTTCCCATTCCGGGTTCTGCCCACCCCAGATGGCTGGGAACCATTGAGCCACGTCAACCTGGGCCGGTCCAGACACCAGGGCGGTGAAGTAGCCGTCTAGTTCGGCCAGGTTCAGCACCGAATGGTCATCGCCGTACTTGAGCAGGGTTTCGTCGATCAGGTCTAATTCGGCGGATGTGAGGGGCTGGGCGTGCATGGCATATCCTTGAGCGTCGAACGCCGCGGGTCAGGCGGCTTAAAGCGCGCAGGATGGCGTGTACGCGGCATTTTATCCAGCGTCTTTTGCGCGGCCGGTCCCGCTTTTGGCCGATGCGCCGTGGCGCACCCTTGATATAGTCTGGCCTTCCTCAATCGCCAGTCAGGGATCACTGCCATGTCCGAATACCAAGCCTTCGTTGTCGAACTCAACGGCAACGTTGCCCATGTGCAGATCAATCGCCCGGAAAAGATCAACGCCATGAACGCGGCGTTCTGGAGCGAAATCATCGAGATCTTCCAATGGGTCGAAGATACCGATGCCGTGCGCGTCGTGGTGCTCAGCGGCAATGGCAAGCACTTTTCCTCGGGTATCGACCTGATGCTGCTGGCTTCGGTGGCCAATGAGCTCGGCAAAGACGTGGGACGCAACGCACGCCTGCTGCGGCGCAAGATCCTCGAGCTGCAAGCTTCGTTCAATGCAGTCGACAACTGCCGCAAGCCGGTGCTGGCGGCGATCCAGGGTTATTGCATCGGCGGCGCCATCGACCTGATCAGCGCCTGCGACATGCGTTACGCCGCCGAGGACGCGCAATTCTCGATCAAGGAAATCGACATCGGCATGGCCGCCGACGTCGGCACTTTGCAGCGCCTGCCACGCATCATCGGCGACGGCATGCTGCGTGAGCTGGCCTATACCGGTCGCCAGTTCGGCGCCGAGCAAGCGCGCAGCATCGGCCTGGTCAACCGGGTGTTTGCCGATCAGCAAAGCCTGTTGGCCGGGGTCATGCAGATCGCCGAGGAAATCGCCGCCAAATCGCCGATTGCCGTGACCGGCACCAAGGCGATGATCAGCTACATGCGCGACCACACCATCAATGACGGCCTGGAATACGTTGCCACCTGGAACTCGGCTATGTTGCAATCCAACGACCTGCGCGTGGCCATCGCGGCCCATATGAGCAAGCAGAAACCCGAATTCGTGGATTGACTGACATGACCCCAGGCTGGATTACCACAACGCTGCTGGACAACGACACCCCGGGCGGCTGGGCTGTTGCCCGCAGCCGCGATGGCTTTTTGCACGACACCAATGGCCCGCTATTCCCGCGTGAATGGCTTAAGCGCCAGGACCTGTCGGTGTTTGCCGAGCACGGCATTGGCCACCTCGACGGCGAGCCGGTGTACCTGCTGGAGCTCAATGCGCCGGCAGAGGTTCCCGGGTGCAGTTGGCAAGGCCTGCGTGGCTTCATGCTGCAAGGCGATCACACCCTGTACAAGGTGCTGGGCTATGCCGCGCAGATCGGCACCTGGGCGCGAGAGCATCGGTTCTGTGGGAGTTGCGGCCAGGCCATGGTCCAGGTGCCGCGGGAACGGGCGATGTACTGCCAGGCCTGTGACCTGCGCAGCTACCCACGGATTTCGCCGAGCATGATCGTGCTGGTGACCCGTGGCGATGAGATTCTGCTGGCACGCTCGCCACGCTTTGTGACCGGGGTCTACAGCACCTTGGCCGGCTTTGCCGAACCGGGTGAGTCGGCCGAAGACTGCCTGATCCGCGAAGTGCGCGAAGAGGTGCAGGTGGAGGTTAAGAACATCGAGTACATGGGGAGCCAGTGCTGGCCGTTTCCCCATTCAATGATGCTGGGCTTTCATGCCGAGTACGCCGGTGGCGATATCGTGCCCCAGGTCGACGAGATCGAAGACGCGCAGTGGTTCAATATCCATGAGCTGCCACCGTTGCCGGCGTCACGTTCGATTGCGCGATACCTGATCGACCTCTACGTGGCCCGCCGCCTAGGCCACGCTGAACCAGTGCTGCCAGGCTAGGCGCACCGTCAGGCCGAGGACCACGGTGATAAACACCGGGCGAATGAATTTGGCGCCACCGCTGATTGCGCTGCGGGCGCCAAAGAATGCGCCACCCATCACCGACACACCCATCGCCAGGCCGACAATCCAATCCACCGAGCCATTGATGATAAACACCGTCAGCGCCGCCGCGTTGCTGACGAAGTTCATGCTGCGCGCTACGCCGCTGGCCTTTACCAGGTCGATGGGGTGCAGGAGCATGGTGCTGACGGTCCAGAACGCCCCGGTGCCGGGGCCGGCCACGCCGTCGTAGAAGCCCAGGCCAAAACCCTGGGTGGCTTGCCACTTCTTCTTGATCGGCGCATCCACGTCCAGTGGCGCCTTTGGCGTGCCGCCGAACAACAGGTACACGCCGCAGGCGAAGACGATCACCGGCAGCATCTTGTTCAAGGCCTCGGCGGGCAGGTAGTGGGCAACCACTGCGCCCGTCAGCGCGCCGACCAAGGTGCCGACGATGGCGTGCACCCATTGGCGCGGGTGGAACAGCTTGCGGCGGTAAAAGGTGAAACTGGCGGTGGCCGAGCCGAAGGTGGAGCTGAGTTTGTTGGTACCCAGTACCAGGTGAGGCGGCATACCGGCGGTGAGCAACGCGGGGGTGGTCAGCAAGCCGCCACCGCCGGCGATGGCGTCGATGAAACCGGCGATAAAGGCGACGACGGCCAGGATGGCCAGCGTAGTGAGGTCAACACTGAGTTCGAAGGGCATGGGCAGGGCTTATTGTTGGGGGTGCGCTATGCGAAAGGCTGCCATCTTACCTGCCGAATGCACGCATAACCAAATGTGGGAGGGGGCTTGCCCCCGATGGCGGTGTGTCAGTAACCAATACGCTGACTGATCCACCGCTATCGGGGGCAAGCCCCCCCCACATTTTTACCGTGTCCGCTTGGTTATTTGTGGGTTCCGATCCACTCCAGCGCCGTACGCCAGATGCAAATCCCCAGGAAATACGCCGACATCAGCGACCATAAGCCAAACGTCCACGGGTTAGTGTTGGGGTAATCCACCACCATCAGGAAGCTGCACAACAGCCAGATCGTGGTCACCGCGATATTGATCGGCATGAAGCGCTTGACCCGGAACGGGTGCAGGAACTTCATCGGCGTCACGGTCAGCAATGCCAGGCCGATCACGGTCAGCAAGGTGACCCAGGCGTCAGGCTGGATGATGTACACGCACAGGGCGACCACGTTCCAGGCGGCGGGGAAGCCGACGAAGTAGTTGTCCTTGCTTTTCATGTTCACGTTGCAGAAGCAGAACAGCGACGACACCAGAATCACCGACACCGTAAACAGATGAGTAAATTCCGGCAGGTCGATGTAGCGGTAGATAAACAGTGCAGGGATAAATACGTAGGTGAGGTAATCGATCACCAGGTCCAGGACCGAGCCATCAAAGCTGGGCAGTACCGTGCTGACATTGAGCCGGCGGGCCAGGGAGCCGTCGACGCCATCCACTACCAGCGCCAGGCCCAGCCACAGCAGGCATGCCTTGGGGGAGTTTTCCAGCAGCGCCAGGGTGGCCAGGAAGGCCAAGACCACACCCGTGGCGGTAAAGCCGTGGGCGCCCCAGGCTTTGATTCTGGCTACATGCAGGGTCGATATCACGGGCGGTTCTCCAAAAGGTCAAACGGGGCAGCCGACAACGTAACGCCGTCGAGTCTGGCCAGGGAATGCAGGTATCGACCGGGAAGGGGGGGATAAGGTTCACCACCCCGGCGTATCCGTTAGGGTAGCAAGGGTAGGACATTTCGGCATCAACCCTGACGGAAAACCAGTGCCTTCAAGCCACTCTGCGGGTCAATGTCGGGGAATTCCGGTGGGTTTTCCAGGCGCTGCACAAAGCGCAGGCCCGGCGCTTCGCGGGTTACGCCGTCGATCAGGAAGTCTTCGCCGAACGCCGGATCGTTCATGCACGCCAGCACTGTACCTTGTGCCGTGAGCAGATCCGGCAAGCGCCGTAGCACACGCTGGTAGTCCTTGCTCAGCAGGAAGCTGCCTTTCTGGAACGACGGCGGGTCGATGATCACCAGGTCATAGGGGCCACTGTGGGTGACCTTTGCCCACGACTTGAACAGGTCGTGGCCCAGGAAGGTGACTTTGCCCAAGTCATGCCCATTCAGGCGATGGTTGTCGCGACCCCGGCTGAGCGCGCCACGGGCCATGTCCAGGTTCACCACATGGTTAGCGCCGCCCTCGATGGCAGCCACCGAGAAGCCACAGGTATAGGCGAACAGGTTGAGCACGCGTTGGCCCTTGGCCTGTTCACGCACCCAGTTGCGCCCGTAGCGCATGTCGAGGAACAGCCCGCTGTTCTGTTTTCTACCCAGGTCGATCAAATAGCGCAGGCCGCCTTCGGTGATGGTCAGCTCGTCAATGGCATCGCCCACCAGCCACTCGGTGGTGCCTTGCGGCAGGTAACGATGTTGCAGGGCCACGGTACGTACACCAACGCCGGCCCAGTCGATCTGCAGCAGCATCTGCCTCAAGGCTTCCAGTTGCTCGGTTTCCTTGAACAAGGCCACCAGCACCACGCCTTGCAGCCAATCCACTGTCAGTTGTTCCAACCCCGGCCAGCAGCGGCCACGGCCATGGAACAGGCGCCGGGTTTCCACCGGCGCGTCGGCCAGGGTGGTGAGCAGGTGGGCGTGCAAGGTAGCGAGTGCTTCTGGGGTCATCGTTTAGCGTCAGTCAGCGAGCGGCCGGCATTTTAAACACAATCGTGGGGTTTGGGGGGGGCGTGGGCACAACGTGGCTTTTTTGGTCTGGGTCAGGATCGCCGTGGGCTTGCTGATTGACGTAGATCCAATGTGGGAGGGGGCTTGCTCCCGATAGCGGTGGATCAGTCAGTTTATTTGTTACTGACACATCGCTATCGGGAGCAAGCCCCTCCCATATTGGCCCCTGGTGTTAGTTAGAACGTGGCGATCAGGGCGGGCCCGAATGCGTCTTTCAGGAAGACCGGGGCGATATAACGCTCGTAATGCGCCTCCGACAGCAGGAAAAACTCCCGATCTATCGCATCCCGCAGCTCCGCCAGGTGGCGCTCGCGAAACTCCGGCAGCAATGCCAATCCATAGGCATCCAGCTTGGAAATCACTCGCGCACCCCGGGCAATCAGCTGGTACGCCCAGCAATACGGCGACTGGTGCGGCATAAAGCGAATCTTGCGCGCTTCCAACTGCTGGCGCAGGCGCTGCGGGTCGAAGACTTCCAGCTTGCTGGCCATTACCTGCACCAGCAATTGTTCGAGGCGCAGCCACACCGCCTGTTTTTCCTCGGCGTTGTAGCCATTCCACTGGATCACTTCGTGGTGATAACGCTTGCAGCCTCGACAGACCAAATCACCGTAGACGGTGGAGCAGAGTCCGACGCAAGGGGTCTTGATGGTTTGATTGGGCATAAATGTGATCTGTTGAATCAATCCCAGCTCAACGCGCCGCCAGTTTGATACTCGATCACGCGGGTTTCGAAGAAGTTTTTCTCTTTCTTCAAATCCATGATCTCGCTCATCCACGGGAACGGGTTAGTCGTGCCTGGGTACTCTTCTTTCAAGCCAATCTGCGACAGACGACGGTTGGCAATGAACTTGAGGTAGTCTTCCATCATCGCAGCATTCATGCCCAACACACCGCGCGGCATGGTGTCGCGCGCGTATTCAATCTCCAGCTGCGTGCCCTGCAGAATCATCTGGGTCGCTTCTTCCTTCATCTCGGCATCCCACAAGTGCGGGTTTTCGATTTTGATCTGATTGATCACATCGATACCGAAGTTCAGGTGCATCGACTCGTCGCGCAGGATGTACTGGAACTGCTCGGCCACGCCGGTCATTTTGTTGCGACGGCCCATGGACAGGATCTGGGTGAAGCCGCAGTAGAAGAAGATGCCTTCCAGTACGCAGTAGTAGGCGACCTTTTGTTGCGACGGCCCATGGACAGGATCTGGGTGAAGCCGCAGTAGAAGAAGATGCCTTCCAGTACGCAGTAGTAGGCGACCAGGTTGCGCAGCAGTTCCTTGTCGGTGTCGACGGTGCCGGTTTCGAACTTCGGATCGGAGATCGAGCGGGTGTACTTCAAGCCCCAGGCCGCTTTCTTAGCTACCGAAGGAATCTCGTGGTACATGTTGAAGATCTCGCCTTCATCCATGGCCAGCGATTCGATGCAGTACTGGTAGGCGTGGGTGTGGATCGCTTCTTCGAAGGCTTGGCGCAGGATGTACTGGCGGCATTCCGGGTTGGTGATCAGGCGGTACACGGCCAGCACCAGGTTGTTGGCGACCAACGAGTCGGCGGTGGAGAAGAAGCCGAGGTTGCGCATGACGATGCGGCGTTCGTCGTCGGTCAGGCCTTCGGGGGTTTTCCACAGGGCGATGTCGGCGGTCATGTTGACCTCTTGCGGCATCCAGTGGTTGGCGCAGCCGTCGAGGTATTTCTGCCAGGCCCAGTCGTACTTGAAATGCGGCCAGCGATAGGGTAAAGGATGGTTGAACAGATCAGGTNTTCCACAGGGCGATGTCGGCGGTCATGTTGACCTCTTGCGGCATCCAGTGGTTGGCGCAGCCGTCGAGGTATTTCTGCCAGGCCCAGTCGTACTTGAAGGGTACGAGCTGGTTGAGGTCGGCGCGGCAGTTGATCATGCGCTTTTCGTCGACGGCGACGCGGGCAGCGGAGCCTTCCAGCTCGGCGAGGCCTTCGGCGACGTCGAGTTTGTCCAGGGCAGCCTTGGCGCGCACGATGGCGGCCGAATCACTGGCAGTGACGGCGCGGGCTTCGATGGCGGCGGCGGCGCCGGCACCGTCGAGGCGGTCCATGTTGGCTTCGCTCGCATGGCCGGCGTTGGCGCCCTTGATCACCGCTGCACCGGTGTCTTCGTTGTCGACTTCATCCCAACTCAGCATTGAAATACTCCTTCCTGATCTGTTCCGACGGTGTGTAAAACCGTGCAAAAAAATGTGCGGTTTGCAGGCTACTAGGCATTGAAATACTGCGCGTAGTGTGGTCGGTAAATACCGATACTGCACACTATGTAGTGGTCTGTTCTGTTTGTGGGCACACTATATGGGGTGTAACAAGGTTGGTCAACGCACAAGATGTGCGTTGATAGGTCGCTGTTCACTACCGGATCGGCGATCCCCAGCATGCGGGGCTGGCATGTCCTATATATTTATAAGGAATAGATAAATAGTTATTTATTCCTTTTAATATTCCTGCGTGCAGCGCATTTTGAGGGCCTGCGCATTCGTGCGGATTGACCCAACAGCCAAAAGGAAAGCCGACATGACCATCAAAGCGATCAACGTGCGCAACCAGTTCAAGGGCGTGATCAAGGAGATCCTGCTGGGGGAAGTGGTGTCGGAAATCGACGTGCAGACCGCGTCCGGGATTGTGACGTCCGTCATTACCACGCGCTCTGTGCGTGACTTGGAATTGAAAGTAGGCAGTGAAGTGATCGCTTTTGTGAAGTCCACCGAAGTGTCCATCGCCAAGTTGTAGGCGTTGCCGTAGGCGGACAGCGCAGGTAGGGGGCGTAGCGCTGCTCGTCAATCAACCCGATCGAAAATCTCCCTGACTTGATCCACTGGAAATACGCCCTTGCCGCTGCCTTCGATCAGCTCAAACGTGCCATCGGCATTGATGGTGATGCCCAGGGAACTGGCAAGTGTCACTGAGACGCCCGCTCGCGCTTGGAGCAAGTCTCTGAGCGGTTGCCCGCCCTGGAACGATTGCCCGATAGTGGTGGCCATGCCTTGCAGAGAGTCTGAACTGATGCCTCCCACCAGGATAACGCGCCCGCCATTGTTCAAGGATGCTTGCAATTGGTCCAGCAGTGCCTGGGTATCACCCCGCAGGCCCAGTTCCAGGTTACTGCCGGTGACGTGCATCAGCGTGCGGGTCTGGTAGCGAGCACCGTCCCAGTCGGTAAGCACGGCAATGGCCGAGCAGTCGGTGAGGCTGCGGGTGGAAAGCGCTTCGTTGCCGGTGTCCAAGGTCGTCGATTCACCCATGGGGACATGCACGGTATTGGTCGGCTTGAGCGGGAAGCGGGCAATCACTGGCGTGACGGAATCCACCTGCGAGCCGTAGGGCTGCTTGGGCTGGTTGATAAGCGTGTCCAGCCAGTCCGGGTCCAAGGGGCTCATGTTGCGCTTGATACCTTCTCGGATTTTCCAGCCGGCCTTGTCCCATTTGGCCATGGTTGCCTTCAATTGAGCCATGTAGTCGGAGGCCGGGCAGGCGATATCAGCCCATGGATCGACCACCCAGGCGTTGGCCCAGGCCGGTTCTGAAAAGTCCACGGTGGGCTTCACAGGACCTGTCGGGCCTCCGACGACGGTGAAGGCGTGCGCATTGCCTGCATGCCATTCGGCGGCCCTGGTGCCACTCGTGTTGAGAATTTCCCTGGCCAGGATCGCCATTTCGCCGCAATTGCCTGCGCCGGTCTTCATGATCAGGTCGCCTGCATGGGGGGCCTTGAGATCAGTAGTGCGCCGCAACCAGCCCAAGGTAAAGGTTGCCGCATCAGCCCTGGCCACATCAGCAGCTGAGCGTACCTGGTTGCCAGGCCCCAATCCGGTGGCTTTGAGGGCTTGATTGACGGTGTCCTTGGCGTGCTCGGCGTAGAACTGGTTTTGACGTTTCGCTGGCCATTGCACAAAGCCAGGGGGCGTTTGCAAGGGGGCGACACGGTGGGGGCGCAACGCCACATCCGGCTTCAGGATGGCGTTGGCCTGCTGCAATTGGTAAGCCACTTCCCGTTGCTGCTCGGGGCTCATGCCCTTGCATTGCTGTTTAAGCTCATTAATGTCAGCTTCGCGAAAACCTGCGCGCTTCAGCTGCTTATAAACCTTCTTGAGGGGGGGCAGGGCAATGAAGTCCGCATCCACGAGCTGCACAGGGTGGTGAGCGCTCATGAACTGGCGGTAACCCTGGGCGAGGCCCATTTCCATAGGCCCGCACTTTTTGAAGGTGATATCGCCGGTTTGTGCGCTGCCCAGCGGTGCGTAATAAAACTCAGCGGTGTCAGCTTCCACCACCAGGTATCGCTGGCTGCCACTGGTGACCACCACACCCCTGACTTGGCGTTGGTCATCGCTGGCCTTGCTGATGCTGTTGAGCTTGACTACCCGCGTGTCTTCAGCGAGGGCGCCCGCGCCATGGCCGGCGTAAAAACCGAAACCCGGGTCTACGATGATCTGGCCCTGTACCTGTGACCTGTAGGTGATGCGTTCGCCATTGGCGACTGGCACCAACTTGGCGCCGGTCTCGCCTTCAACCCATTCGTGCAGGCGTCTTTCATAGACCACCGTGCGTACACGCTTGAACAGCCCGCCCTTGGACGGAAACAACCGCACGTGTTCCAAGGCTTGCAGCGCACGTTCGGCGTCGGCCAGGTCTGCAATGACTTTGGCGAAGCATTCATCATTGGCGCCGCGGCGCACCCGCCCACCCAGCGCAGGCACTGGGCAAAACGCTTCGAAGCCTTCCAGCGGGGCGGTGTGTGCAGCTGACTCCAGGTCGGTAAGCTCGCCCGGCTTGCTGTAAAGGTAGCGATAGACACGGTTGCGGTCCACCAGGTCGTAGCCGTTGGTCCGTGGCAGGGTATAGGCAGTGGCGCGCAGCGGATGCTCGATGACCAGCGCCTGTTTGCCATCGGCGAACAGGTCCTGGCTGACGGTAATCGTGGTGGGGCGCTCAAAGGCAGGCTCCTTCGCGGTGCCGCCCCCGATGGAGAACAGCTCATTGAGCGCTCCATCGAGTGCCGCAGCGCTACCGTTTTTTCGCTCAGCTTGAGTATCGCCTGTGATCGATTTCTCTACGCCTAGTTCGGTTTCTACAAAACCGGTAGCGGCAGCTATACCGACGACGATCGGTTCGCCAATCACCGCGAACTTGGCCGCCAGGCCTGCGGCCACCGTCAAATCGTTAAGCCAGGTATCGCGGGTGACCTCGCTGTTGGACTTGATCATGACATCGGCATCGCGGGACATGCGTTTTTGCGTGGCGTCTTTGATCACGCTGAATACGTCGCCCTGAATGCGTACGTTGGCACTGTCGATGACGGTGCCTTCGATGCTGTCCCAGTAGCCGCTGGCCAAGTAACGCAGGGCAGTGTCGACGCCTTTGTTCGATTGGTGGTCGCCGGTGATGAAGGCTTTGACATCGCTCCAGAACCCGACCTCATTGTCTTGCCGGTCCCTGAGGGCGAAGTGGCCTTCCAGCGCCTTGCGCTTATCGGCGTCCCGACCTTGTGCGGCTACCCATTGATCCATCGCGGTCAGGGAGTCAAAACGCACGAACGCGGGTTGATGCCCGGGGATATAGAGGATCTGCACACCGTCACGACGGTCACGCAGTTGCCGGGCAGGGCCGTCATCGATGGCGGTAAAGCGCAGGATATCGTTGGCGGGTAACCCGTTGATATCCAATAGGTGGGTCAATACCACGCCTTTGACCGGCGCTTGCGCACGCAGTTGCTCGACGGTCAGGGCTTGGTTGTCAGCCAACGGCAGGTTGGAGGCCGCGCCCATGACCAGGCGGTAGTCATCACGGGTGAAACGCTGTTCGGCTGGCATCTGCGCGCGCTCGGCCGGCGAGGCACGTTCGTAGGCCTTGAGTTGTTGGCGGGCCTGGTAGACAAACTCGCCTTTCAAGAGGGTGCGGTAGTCATCGCCATGATCGCGCCAGAAACTCTCGAGCTTTTGGGTCATGTGCGTTTGAAAGTCGCTTTTCCAGCTTTCATGCATCAGTTGCGAAGGCGTCAGCGCAAACTGGTTATGGGCGCCATAGCCGCCTTTTGTGCTTTGCCCACTGCCTGCCTGGTACAAGCCGGCTTGCTGGTCAAGCACGCCCGGGAGCGAGTCGTGTTCGTTGAAGTTGCTTAACAGTGCGTCCGGCAGCGCCTGGGAAACCGTCGGCTCTTCCCCGACGTGCTCCCAGCCGGTGACGGTGTTGGCGCTTTGTGCTTGCTGGAAACGATTCAAGAAAATAGTGTCGGCATCTATCTTGCGACCGGTCAACGTGAACACCATGTCCTCGGCCCATTGCTTGGCCTCGTCGCGCACGTTGGGCAGCGCAGCGTGTGTGGTTTGCAGCAGTTGCTTGTAGTCGGCTTTCTGACGGGCCATCGAGGGGCGGCGGCTATTCGTCACCTGGGGAGGCGCCGGCTCGAAAATCGAGTAGGACGGCATCGCCGCGGGTTTTTCGCCGGTGATGGGTTTGAAATCCCAGACCGGCGAGGGCTGGGTGTGGGGCGGCAGGATCATGGGCGGACGGCTCCGGGGTCTTCAACAGCACAATGGGCGGCTGCTCCACATGTGTGTTGAAACGCCCCGGTGGGGTTCCGGCCGGCGTCAGCGCTTTTGTAAGCTGATTTCCATGCGCCGCACACCTTCCTCGAGCATCGCCCGCGGGCAGCCGAAATTCAGGCGCACGAATTGCTGGCTGTCATCGCCAAACTCGATTCCCGCACTCAAGCCGACCTTGGCCTGTTCCAGGAAAAACTGCTGCGGGTCGTCCAGGCCCAGGGCACTGCAATCGAGCCACGCCAGGAAGGTGCCTTGGGGCGCGTGCATCACCACGCCGGGCAGGCGGGTCTTTACCGCATCGAGCAGGTAGTCGCGGTTGGCCTGCAGGTACTGCACCAGTGCAGCGAGCCAGTCGCCGCATTGGCTGTAGGCGGCGCGGGTGGCTTCCAGGCCCAGAGGGCTGACGCTGTCGACCATGCCGCAGCGCGCCTGGTTGAAGCGCTCGCGCACCTCGGCGTTCTGCACCACGGCAAAGCAAGTCTTCAAGCCGGCGACGTTATAGGCCTTGCTCGCCGACATCAGGGTGATGGTGCGTTGGGCGATCTCGGGGCTGAGGCTGGCGGTGGGAATGTGGCGGCGGCCGTCGAAGCACAGTTCGGCGTGGATTTCGTCACTGATGATCAGTGCGCCGTGTTTCAGGCAAGCGTTGGCCACCGCCAGCAGTTCTTCGCGGGGGAAGACCTTGCCGATGGGGTTGTGCGGGTTGCTCAGCAGCAGTGCGCCGGCACCGCTCAATGCCTCGCGCATGGCGGGCATTGGCGTGATGTATTCGCCATTGATCAGTCCAAATGGCACTTCGATGCGCGGCAGGCCCCAATGGCCGGGGGCCAGGCGAATCGGCCGATAGTTGGGGGTTTGCAACACCACCGCCTGGCCGGGTTGGACAAAGGCATGCAGGGCCATGTTGAAACCAGGTTCGACGCCGGGCAGGAACAGCAGCTCTTCAGGTTGCACGCGCCAGGCGTACTTGGCCCACAGGTCGGCGACGATAGCGTCGCGCACGTCGCCGCCGGCCATGCTGTAGCCGAGGATCTGCTGGTCGAGTCGTGCATGCAGGGCTTGCAATACGGCGGGTGGCGCGGCGATGTCCATGTCGGCGATCCACATCGGCAGAACGTCTTGCGAGTAACGGCTCCACTTGGTACTGCCGGTGCCGAGGCGCGAGTGGAGGGTGTCGAAATCAAAGCTCATGGAAGGCTCATGTCAGGGCGGAGGCGAAAGAATGGCGCTGATTCTAGCGCCATTCACCTTATAGGCCAGCGCTGATTGCCGCGGACAACTGCCGGTGTGCCTGCTCCAGGGCACGGTTCACGGCTGCTTCGCCGCGGACCATGGCGCCCAGGTAGATGAACTCCACGGAGTGAATGCCCACGGTGGCCAGGATGGCGGTCAGGTACGGCGTAAGAAAGTCAGGCTCATGCCCCTTGCGCGCATTGCCGGAACTCACCAGCACGAAGGTGCGCCGATCCCCCAGCAGGCCGACTTTGGCGAACTGTTCATTGAGCGTAAAGCTGCGGTGTATACGCACCACGTGGTCGATCCATGCCTTCAGCGCCGCCGGTACGGTGAAATTGTGCACTGGGGTACAGAGGATCAACAGCTCGCAGGCTTGCAGTTCGACGATCAACTGTTCGGACAGCGCCATCGCATCGGCATTCAGGCCGCCTGGTGTCGTCAGTGCAGTGGCGTACTCACGGGTCAGCGCTGGCAACGCCTGGCTACCGTAGTCGCGTTCGCTGACCTGGGCGTCGGGCACCAGGTCAGTGAGCAGGGCGCGGGCCAGCTTGAACGTCTGCGCGGCTTTGCCATGGGGGCTGAAACTGAGTAACAGGGCGCGGGTCATTGGCTGAGGTCCTGGGAAAAGTGCATGCCTAGCGGCAGCAAGCCCTGGCGGAAATAGAAACGCTGGGCCAGGGCCATATGCATGCCGGTGTCCAGCACCAGGTAACGATAGCCCAAGGCGCGGGCTGCCTGGCGTACCTGCTCAAGCAGCTGTTCACCCAGGCGCCTGCGTTGCAGGGGGGCGTCCACGACCAGATCATCGACATAAATAAAGCGGCCGTAGAGGGTATTTTCCGTGAGGCGGTAACCGGCCAGGCCAATCACCCGTCCGTGCTCGCGGGCGGCCAGCAAGTGGTAGCCGTTTTCCCGTTGGCGTTGGACCTGCCCGGCGAAGGCGCTGGCGTCGGTCAGGTGCGGACGTAATTGTCGCATGATGTCGAAACTGACCATGCAGTCGGCCACGGTTTCCATCAGCTGGAACTCGACGTGCTCATTCATGGTTGAGGTTCTCCAGGTGCGCCTTGATCGCTGCCGGTACCTTGCGAAAGCTGATGGCGACGCGGTTCAGCGCGTTCATCAAGGAAATTGCCAGGGTCAGGTCGGCGACTTCCTTGTCACTGAATACAGCCGCGACGGCGGCGTAGTCGGCATCCGGGACCTGGCTTTGCGCGACCTGCGTGACTACCTCGGCCCAGGCCAGCGCCGCGCTTTCACGGCGTGTGAACAGCACTGGCGCTTCGTGCCAGGTGGCCAGCAACATGATCTTTTCCAGGCTCACCCCCTGTTTGAGCAGATCGCGGGAATGGGAGTCCAGGCAATAGGCGCAGCCATTGAGCTGCGAGACCCGCAGGTACACGAGGTCGATCAGTTCTTTCTCCAGGCCGCAGCGGTGGATGTAGCTGTGCACGGAGCCTAGCGCTTTGTAGCCATCGGGGGCGGCCAGGGCGTAATCGAGACGGTGTTTCATGGTGCGATCCTTGTAGGTTTGGGGGATGCGCCATTTTCGCGGCGGCAGTTGCCCGTCGACAGGGGCATGATTGGACAAGTGGGTTGGGACATGATCAGACTCCCATCCGTCTTGCCAACGAGCTGAATACGATGCCGTCACTGCCCAAATACCAGGAAATCTATCGGCGCTTTCGCCTGGCTATCGACCAGGGCCAACTGCGCCCTGGCGAGCGTGTCCCTTCGGTTCGCGCACTGGCCCAGGAACTCAAGGTGGCGCGGGGTACCGTTGAGGCGGCGTATCAGTTGCTGGTCAGCGAAGGTTTTTTCCAGGCCCGTGGGCAGGCCGGTACGGTGATTGCCGCAACGCTGGCACCGGTCAAGTTAAAGCCATTGCCCAGGCAGCCATCGCTGGTCAGCGGGCCGCGCCCACTGCAAATGGGCTTGCCAGCGCTGGATGCCTTCCCGCGTAAATTGTGGGCACGCCTGGTCACCCGGCAAGTGCGGCGCATCGATGCCGACAGCCTGGCGATGGGCGACGAACAGGGAGCCCAGGCATTGCGTGTGGCGATTGCCAGCTACCTGGCGTTGTACCGCGGCGTGGAATGCACGCCCAGCCAAGTGTTTGTGTGTGCCGGCTACGCCGGGTGCCTGACACTGCTGTGCGATGCATTGGGCATGGCGGGACAGGCTTGCTGGTTCGAAGACCCGGGCTACCTGCATGCACGACAATTGTTGCGCCATCAGGGGGTGACGCTGGTGCCGGTGCCTGTGGATCACGATGGGCTGGATGTGCAGCAGGGCATCCAGCGCGGCGAGCAGGCGCGACTGGCGATCGTCACACCGGCGCACCAGAGCCCGCTGGGGGTGGCTCTGAGCCCGACGCGGCGACGGGCCTTGCTGGGGTGGGCTCGGGCGCAGGCCAGTTGGGTGGTCGAGGATGATTATGACAGCGAGTTTCGCTACCAGGGCCAGCCCTTGGCTGCGCTAAAGAGCCAGGACGCCGATGACCGGGTGATCTATGCCGGCAGCTTCAGCAAGATGCTGTTTCCCGGTTTGCGCTTGGGTTACCTGGTGGTGCCGGCGGCATTGATCGACACATTTCAGCACAGTGCCAAGGTGTTGCAGCAGCGCAGTGCACAGCTACTGCAGCTGACGGCGGCGGACTTTCTGGAGCAGGGGCACTTCACTCGGCATTTGAAGAAGATGCGCGGCTTGTATGCGCAGCGCAGGGCCATGCTGGTGCAAGCGCTGCAGGCGCATTGTGCAGCGTTTCTGCAGGTGGATGAGCAGGCCGGCGGGATCAATTTGCTTGCGCGATTGCGCGTGCAGGTGCCGGATGTGCAGGTTGCAGAGGCCGCCAACATGGCCGGCCTGGGCGTTCAACCCTTGTCCGGCTGGACCCTCGAAGCCGGGGGCGAGCAGGGATTGCTGATGGGGTTCACCAATGTGGCAACGCCAGGGCAGGCCACGGACCTGGCCCTGAAGCTGTTGGAGATCTTGCAGGCGTGTGCGGCTCAAGCGCTCAACGGTTCACCAGTTTCGCTGGCAGCGCAATCACCAGCAAACTGCTGAGCATCAGGCAGCCGGCAAAAAACCACAGCGCGCCCGCACTGCTGCCGGTTAGGTCGATCGCCACGCCCATCAGCGAGTTGCTCACCAGGCCTGCGATATTGGCAACCGAACAGGCCAGGGCAAACCCGGTGGCCGCGGCAGTGCCTTTGAGAAAGGTCGCCGGCAGGCTGAAAAACACCGGCACGGCACCGATGATGGCGGCTGAGGCAATCGCGAACAACGCCACGGTGGCAGCTACGTTATGGGTGAAGAAAGTGCTGGTGGCCATCGCCGCTGCGCCGATGAAAAACGGCACGATGATGTGCCAGCGGCGTTCGCGGTGCTTGTCGGAACTGGCGCCGATCAGCAGCATGCCGAGCAGTGCGGCCACGCTGGGCAGCGCGGTGAGCATGCCGATATGGAAGGTGTCGGTGACCCCGGCATTGCGAATGAAGGTGGGCATCCAGAAGCCCATGGCATAGGCACTGAGCAGTATCGAGAAGTCGATACCGCCGAGCATCCACACCTTGAGGTTGAAGAAACCGTCACGGAAGCTGTGCTTGCTGCCGACGCCATCGGCGTCGTCTTTGCGCAGCTCGTTTTCCAGCAGGGCCTTTTCCTCATCCGACAGCCATTTGGCTTGCTGGTAGCTGTTGGGCAGCGCCCAGAACGTCAGCACCCCAAGCAACACGCTGGGTACCGCTTCGATCAGGAACAGCCATTGCCACCCGCGCAGCCCGGCCATCTGGTCGAAGTGGCCCATGATCCAGCCAGACAGCGGACCGCCGATCACGCTGGACAGCGGCAGGCCGATCATGAACAGCGCGATGATGCGCCCACGCCTGTGAGTGGGAAACCAGGTGGTCAGGTAATACAGCACCCCCGGCAGGAAACCGGCTTCGGCGGCACCGAGCAAAAAACGCAGGATGTAGAACTGGGTGGTGGAGGTGACCAGCATGGTGCAGGCCGAGAGCAAGCCCCAGGTGATCATGATGCGCGCGATCCAGATCTTCGCGCCGACCCGCTCCAGCACCAGGTTGCTGGGCACTTCAAAGATGATGTAGCCGACGAAAAACAAGCCGGCGCCAAGGCCGAAGGCGGTTTCGCTGAAGTGCAACTGGTCGAGCATCTGCAGCTTGGCGAAGCCGATGTTGATGCGGTCCAGGTAGGCAGCCAGATAACAGAAACACAGGAACGGGATCAGCTTCCAGGTGATCTTGTGGTAGAGCGTGGTGACGGGGTCGGCGACTGTAGTCGCGGGCACAGCATTCGCAATGGGCATGGGGTGTCTCCTGGCGGTGACTTATGGTTTTTATACAGCCGCTTTTGTTCCAGCACTTCGGCGTGCTGTTAAAGCGACGTCCAAAGGCAGTGTCAGAAGACTGAAAGCTGCGCCGAGGTTATCAACCTCGGCGGCTCACAGTTTTGTGCAGGACCGCACTCTATGGCGCGGTTCCGGATGAAACGTCATTGCTCCTTGAATTGGCGCATCGCGTCTTGCTTGCTCACCACATCACCGTACTTGCTGTCGATATCGAACAGGTTGGCTTCGTGGGGCGCCGGATGGCGGTCGCCGACGCATTCACGCACGACAATGGTGCGGAACCCGTACTGCACCGCGTCCACCGCCGTTGCGCGGATGCAGCCGCTGGTGGAGCAGCCGGCCAGCACCACGGTATCGATACCTTGGGCGTGCAGCATCGGGGCCAGGCTGCTGCCGAAAAATGCGCTGGCGTACTGTTTGCTGATCACCACTTCATCAGGCTGGGGCAATACCTCGGTGCAGAACGCCGCCAGTGGGTTGCCTTCGATCATGTCTTTCATCACCGGGGCCTTTTTTACCCAGATACCGCCGTCGGCGAAATGGCCGGGATGGTAGCGGATATTAGTGTGCACCACCGCAATCCCGTATCGGCGTGCACAGGCCAGCAGTTCGACGCTTTCAGCCACGGCGCTGACCACGCCGGGCGCGAACAGTGGCGCGCCTTCGCGGGTGTAGCCCTGCATGAAGTCGATCATCAGTAGCGCGGCTTTGTTGCCGAAGCCGATGCGGTTGCCCCACACGCCCTGATAGTTGGCGTCGGCGGATTGTTCACTCATTTCAATTTCCTCAGTAGGCGCCGGAAAGCAGGGCTCCGGCCCCGGGAACGATGGGTTCCAGGTCCAGGGCCTTGAGCATGGCGTAGGTGGTGGCGATGGCGGCGGTGAGCACAGGTTTGCCGGTTTGCGCCTCGACCTTGGCCACCACCGGCAGCGACTGCATCTGCACGCAGGCCGACAGCACGATCACGTCGACGCCTTCCAGGTTCATGCCGGCAACGATGGCCGGCAGGTTGGCCGGGTCGTGGCGGGCCACTTCGAGGTTGTCCGGGATCTCCAGGGCGCGCCAGTCGACGACTTCAAAGCCTTCTGCGCGGATGTAGTTCACCACCAGCTCGGTCAGCGGTTTCATATAGGGCGCAACAATCGCGATACGCTTGGCGCCCATCACCTTCAAGCCTTCAATCAAGGCGCCTGCGCTGGTGATCACCGGGGCATTGGCGTCGTTGTCAGCCGTAGCCTGGCGCAGGCGCTGTTCGGAGTTGCGGTGGTAGCCCAGGCCCATGGCCATGATCGCCACCAGGCAGGCGTACCCCAGCACGTCGACCTTGGCGTCTGACAATTCGATGGCGCAACGGTCGGACTCGCCATCCATCGCCGCCAGTTCTTCCTTGCGCACTTGCTTCATGCGCATGCGGCTGGAGTGGAAGGTAAAACGTTCAGGACGGATCGCCTGGCGCGCGTTGAGCATGGCCGGGATCTCGGTTTCCATGGTGGTGTTGGAACTGGGCACGATCTGGCCGATGCGGTAGGGCTTGAGCATGGGGGTGTCCTTATTGTTGGGTGAGGAAGTCGCCAAGGGCATCGAAAAAGCCCTCAAGGTCGTCCCACGGGATCATGTGCCCGGCATTCGGCACGCGCGCGACCTGGATACTCGGTTGCAGGGCCTGGATTTCGGCGATGTCTTGATCGAGGATCACCCCGCCGCGCCCGGCCACCATCAGCAGGGCAGGGGCCTTGAGGTGGGGCAGGTGCTGGTGGAAGTCCACCGTGTGGAAGTCATTGAAGGCACGCACGATGGCCGGTTCGTAGCAGGTGTGCAGCCACTCCGCGCGCAGTTGCAGCTGCTCATCGGTCCAGGTGGCGCAGAAGGCGCGCATCGCCTGGGCATCCATGCCAATCAGTGACTGGCGGATCGAGTCGACATACCAGGGCAGTTTGCTCGGGTATTCCCGCCGGCCAGGACCGGACACCGGCGGGTCGATCAACACCATGCGGTTGACGCCTTGCGGGTGCTTGATCGCACTGTGCACGGCAAAGCGCGCACCCATGGAATGGCCGACCAGGTGGTAGCTGTCCAGGCCCAGTGCGTCGGCAAATGCGCCAATGTCCTCGGCGCAGGTGTCGGCGCTGTAATCCAGTTCCGGCCCGGTGGACGACAGCCCGCGCCCGCGTACATCCAACACGTAGGTATCGAACTGCTCACCCAGGCGCTCGGCGACGAAGCCCCAGGTAATCGCCGGGCTGGTGATGCCCGGGATCAGGATCAGCGCCGGGCCTGTGCCGCCGTAGCGCAGATAGTGCTGGCGAATGCCATTGGCCTGCACGTTGCCGCCATGGAGAAAGGTACTCATGCGGCCACCCCCGACTTCAGCTCCTGGGCATACAGGTCGTAGCCGTACACCCAGGCCGGGTCTTCCTGGGTGCGTAGCCAGGTGTTGGCATTGGACACCGCTTGTACCCGGGACGCGCGTTCCTTGCGGTTGGCTTCATACAGTTCGAAGGCGTTGCGGTAGTCGCTGATCCCGGTTTCCTGCAGGCAGCGGGTGAGCATGGCGGCATCTTCGATGGCCATGCCGGCGCCCTGGGCCATGTGTGGCTTCATCGGGTGGCAGGCGTCGCCGAGCAAGACCAGGCGACCGCGACTCCACAGCGGCAACGGGTTGCGGTTGCGCAGCGGCCACTTGGTCACGCTGTCGGTGGATTCGATCAGCGCTTGCACGGTGGGGTGGTAGCCCTTGAAGGCTTCGAACATTTCCTCGCGGCTGCTGTCGACGAAGGCGCCCTGGAAGTCCCATTCGGCATGAGGTACGCCGGTCACGTAGTAGTACTCGTCGCGCTTGCCTGTGGTGTAGTAGACCATCATGTGGCGATCCTCGGTCCACCACTTGATGCAGTCTTCGAACTTGAGGTCGTACTTGGCCAGTTGCTCGCCTCGGATCAATGCGCGGTGCGCCACCCAGCCGCTGTACAAGGGTTTCTCCACCCCCAGCAGTTCTTCGCGAATCTTCGAATTGATGCCGTCGGCGCCGATTACGATGTCGGCATAGGTCACCGTGCCGTCGGCGAAGGTCAGGCGCACCTGGGTATCGGTTTCTTCGAGGGTTTCCAGGCGCTTGTTGAAGTGCAGGGTGCCGGGCTGCAGCGTGGACATCTGCAACGCATGCAGGTCGCCACGGTGCACGGTGATGTAAGAGGCGCCATAGCCGGTGAGCGGGATACGCGAGAGGTAATCACCACTTTCGCCGCAGCGGCTGAACCAGTGCTCAGGGTGCGACCCCATCAGGTCCAGCTGTTTCTCGATGCCCATGCGGCGGAAGATTTTCATGATGTTGGGCCCCATGTGGATCCCCGCGCCCAAGCGGGAGAACTCCGGCGCCTGTTCGTAGACATCTACGCTGAAGCCGGCTTGCTGCAGCAAGGTAGCCGCAGCGGCACCGCCCAGGCCGGCGCCGACTATGGCGATTTTTTGTGTGCTTCCCATGGGGCGTGATCCTCTCTTTTTGAATTCAGGCGGCGTCTGTCCGCAAGGTTTTTAAAGTGTATACGCTCATTTTTTAAAATGGGAAGCCTGTGTGAGGAAATTTATTTTTTGGTATTTATAGGCTGGTGTAACCAGCTGTGGCTAATGAATATTGAATATGTGTGGATTGGTAACGTTTTTATCTGGCACTTGCAGTCCGTCTGCAAATCAGGTCTCATCATTCTTAAATGGTGTATACGCTATAAAAATGCACTAAGTTGAAGCGCGCTGCCCGAACAGGGTGCAGCCCCTCAGGAGACAGGAAAATGCCGGTAAGCGACTGTGAACTGACCCAGATGTTTGAACACGTGTTGAAGCTGTCCAAGGTCGACCCGACCCAGAGCGTCGCGGTGCTCAAGAGCCATTACTCCGACCCGCGTACTGTGCGTGCCGCCATGGATGCGGCGCAGCGCCTGGGGGCCAAGGTGTATGCGGTGGAATTGCCGTCGTTCAACCATCCGCGGGCGATGGGCAACGACATGACTGCCTACTGCGGCGACACCGCGCTCACTGGCAATATTGCCGCCCAGCGTGCCCTGGAGGCGGCGGACTTGATCGTCGACACCATGATGCTGCTGCACTCGCCGGAGCAGGAGCAGATCCTCAAGACCGGCACGCGCATCCTGCTTGCCGTCGAGCCGCCGGAAGTGCTGGCACGCATGCTGCCGAGCGAAGAGGACAAGGTGCGTGTACTGGCCGCCGAACAGCTGCTGAAGAAGGCGCGCTCGATCCACGTCAAGTCCCGCGCCGGCAGCGACTTCCGCGCTGCTTTAGGCCAATACCCGTCGGTGACCGAGTACGGCTTCGCCGATGAACCGGGGCGCTGGGACCACTGGCCCAGCGGCTTCCTGTTCTCCTGGCCCAATGAAGAAACCGCCGAGGGCGTGCTGGTGCTGGACATCGGCGACATCCTGTTGCCGTTCAAGACCTACACCCGTGAAAAGATCACCCTGGAAATCGAAAAGGGCTTTATTACGCGGATTCACGGTGGGTTCGAGGCGCAGTACCTGAGCGACTACATGAAGTACTTCGACGACCCCGAGGTGTACGGCATCTCCCATATTGGCTGGGGCCTGCAACCACGGGCGCAATGGACGGCCATGGGCTTGCACGACAAGAACGACGGCATGTGCATGGATGCGCGGGCGTTCTATGGCAACTTCCTGTTCTCCACCGGGCCGAATACCGAGGTGGGCGGCACGCGCAAGACGCCGTGCCATATGGATATCCCGCTGCGCAACTGTGATGTATATCTGGACGATGAGGCGGTGGTGCTGGGTGGCGATGTGGTCGCGCCAGCGCGATCGCTGGCACGCTGAGTATCCGTGTGGGAGCTGATAGATATAGAGATCCAAGTGTGGGAGGGGGCTTGCTCCCGATGAGGGCGTGTCAGTGAGTGCATCAATACCTGACCCACCGCCATCGGGAGCTAGCCCCCTCCCACAGGTTGAGCGTGATTCTTCAAGGGCATCTTGAGTCCGTTCACTAACCCCGCCATCATGCCACCCATCCAAACCACCCACCGAGCCCGCCGTGCCTGATTCCTACGTTTTTTCTGAACAAGTCGGCCACCTGCTGCGCAAGGCCTACCAGCGCCACTTGGCGATATTCCAGCAGAATGTCGGCGACTCCCAGCTCACCGCCGTGCAGTTCGTGACCTTGTGTGCGTTGCGCGATCAGGGTGCAAGCTCCCTCACTGAATTGGTCAAGGCCACCGCCGTGGACCAGGCGACCATCCGCGGTATCGTCGAACGTCTCAAGGCCAAGGCGCTGATTACCCTGGACCCGGACCCTGCAGACAAGCGCAAGGTAGTAGTCGACTTGTCTGCCTCAGGCGCCGAACTGGTCGCGCAAACCGCACCGCGTGCGGCCCAGATCAGCGAATTGACCATGAGCAATCTCAACCCCGCCGAGCGTGTGGCGGTCCTGTTTCTGCTGCGCAAGATGATTGACGATCCCCAGGAATAACCTGCGCTGGCATCGTTTTTGCTCTGTGTTGATGTAGTAGCCACTTCACCAGTCGAGTGTGTCGCGAGGCCCCAGGTCCGCGACATTTTTTTTGACTGTTTGATGTAGTAGGCACTTCATCAACCGGCACAGGCGAAGCGAATGACCAGCCAACCCATCACGGTAACGCTTGAGGTCAACGGCCAGACAAGCGAAGTCAGCGCCATGGCGGATACACCGCTGTTACTGGTACTGCGCAACGACCTGCAACTCAATGGCCCCAAGTACGGCTGTGGCCTGGGAGAGTGCGGTGCCTGCACCGTGATCATTGATGGCGTGGCCGCACGTTCCTGCGTGTTCCCGCTGTCGGGTGCATCAGGGCGCAGGATCGTCACCCTTGAAGGCCTGGGTACGCGCCATGCGCCGCACCCGGTGCAGCAGGCGTTCATCGACGAGCAGGCCGCGCAATGCGGCTACTGCCTCAACGGCATGATCATGACCGCCAAGGCCCTGCTCGACCGCAACCCCAAGCCCAGTGAAACCCAGGTACGCAACGAGCTGTCGGGCAACCTTTGCCGCTGCGGCACTCATATCGAGATCCTGCGCGCGGTATTGCGTGCGGCACGCCTTATGAACGTGGATGGATGATCATGACCGAAACGACCCTTTCCCGTGAGCAGTGGCTGGCCAAGGCCGGTGTATTGTTGATTGTCGATGATGTATTGCCGCCTTCGGGGCCGGTGGCCAAGGGCGGCACGCCCACGGTGAAACCCAAGGAGCTGGGGCTGTTTATCGCCGTGAACGATGATGGCCTGGTGTATGCGTTCAATGGCCATGTGGACCTGGGTACCGGCGTGCGTACGGCATTGGCGCAGATCGTCGCCGAAGAGCTGGACCTGGGCATGGACCAGGTGAGGATGGTGCTGGGCGATACCGCGCGTGCGCCGAACCAGGGCGCGACCATTGCCAGTGCGACCTTGCAGATTTCCGCTGTGCCCCTGCGCAACGCAGCGGCAGAGGCGCGACGCTTTTTGCTGGCGCGGGCGGCAGGACGCTGGGGCGTCAGTACCGCCAGCCTCAAATTCGAGGCCGGTGTTATCCACGCCGCCGATGGGCGCACCACCACCTATTCCGAGTTGGTCAGCGGCCAGCATGACCAAGTGCGCATCAGCGGCAACGCGCCGCTCAAGGCCACCGCGGACTACCGCCTGGTCGGCCAGGATACGGCCCGCGTGGACATCCCCGGCAAAGCCACCGGCGAGCTGACCTACGTGCACGACATGCGCGTGCCGGGCATGCTCCATGGCCGGGTGGTGCGCCCGCCGTATGCGGGGCTCGACTGTGGGGAGTTTGTCGGCAATAGCCTGTTGAGTGTGGACGAAGCCTCCATCGCCCATATCCCCGGCATCGTCGCGGTGGTGGTGATCCGGGATTTTGTCGGCGTAGTAGCGTTGCGCGAAGAACAGGCGATCAAGGCTGCCGCCGAGCTGCAGGTGCAATGGAAACCGTGGGCTCACGCGGCGCCGGATATGCGCGACGTGGCGCAGGCCATTCGCGCTAACCAGCGCGTGCGCCGCACCGTGCTTGATCAGGGCGAGGTCGACGCCGCCCTGGCCACTGCCAGCCAGCGTATGCCGCGCACTTACCTGTGGCCCTACCAGATGCACGCCTCCATCGGCCCATCCTGCGCGGTGGCGGATTATCAGGACAACGGCAGCCGCGTATGGTCCGGCAGCCAGAACCCGCACCTGCTGCGTGCCGACCTGGCCTGGCTGCTGGAATGCGATGAAGCCCTGATCGAGGTGATCCGCATGGAAGCCTCCGGCTGTTACGGGCGCAACTGTGCCGACGATGTGTGCGCCGACGCCTTGTTGTTGTCCCGGGCGGTGGGCAAGCCAGTGCGCGTGCAATTGACCCGTGAACAGGAACATCTATGGGAGCCCAAGGGCACCGCGCAATTGATGGAGGTGGACGGTGGCTTGAACGCCGATGGCAGCATCGCCGCCTATGACTTCGAAACCAGCTACCCGTCCAACGGCGCGCCGACCCTGGCACTGCTGCTGACCGGCCGCGTCGAACCGGTGGCGGCGATGTTCGAAATGGGCGACCGCACCTCGATCCCGCCTTATGACATCGACAATATGCGCGTAACCATCAATGACATGGCGCCTATCGTGCGGGCCTCGTGGATGCGTGGCGTGTCGGCTTTGCCCAACACCTTTGCCCACGAATCCTATATCGATGAACTGGCCTTCGCCGCCGGCGTCGATCCGGTGGAATACCGCCTGCGTTACCTCAAGGACCCGCGCGCCATCGACTTGGTGAAATCTACCGCCGAACGCGCCGCCTGGTCCCCACGCACCGCGCCGATGCAAACCGCCAGCGATGACCACCTGTTACGTGGCCGCGGCTTTGCCTATGCGCGCTACATCCACAGTAAGTTTCCCGGCTTCGGCGCGGCCTGGGCCGCATGGGTAGCGGACGTGGCCATCGATAAACACACCGGCGATGTATCGGTGACGCGGGTGGTGATCGGCCATGACGCAGGGATGATGATCAACCCGGCGGGAGTTGAGCATCAGATTCACGGCAATGTGATCCAGTCCACCAGCCGTGTGTTGAAGGAGCGGGTGACCTTCGAGGAATCCACAGTGGTGAGCAAGGAGTGGGGCGGTTACCCGATCCTGACCTTCCCCGAGGTGCCGAAGATCGATGTGCTGATGATGCCGCGCCAGGACCAGCCGCCCATGGGCGCCGGTGAATCGGCGTCGGTACCCAGTGCGGCGGCGATTGCCAATGCGATCTATGACGCCACCGGTATTCGTTTTCGCGAGTTGCCGATCACCCCGGAGCGAGTACTGGCGGCATTGAATGCCGGCACCTTGGCTGAGCCGGCCAAGTCGCCACAAAAACGCCGCAAATGGTGGTTCGGCGCGCTGTTCGCGACTCTCGGAGCACTGCTGGCCACGGCTTGGCCGTTGCACAGCGAAATCGCGCCTATCGCACCGCCAAGCCCCGGCACCTGGTCCAAAGCCACCCTGGAGCGCGGGCGCCTGCTTGCGGCGGTCGGCGACTGCGCGGTGTGCCATACGGCGCCGGGCGGAGCGCCCAATGCCGGCGGCCTGGCAATGCAGACGCCGTTCGGCACCTTGTACAGCAGCAACATCACCCCGGATGTGAACACCGGCATTGGCGCCTGGTCGTACCCGGCATTCGAACGGGCAATGCGTGACGGCATCGGGCGCGACGGGCGTAACCTGTATCCGGCGTTTCCCTATACGGCGTTTCGCAATATCAACGAGGCGGACATGCAGGCGCTGTATGCCTACCTGATGTCCCAGGCGCCGGTCAGCCACGCACCAACGCCGAACGCGATGAAGTTTCCGTTCAATTTCAGACCCTTGATGGCGGGGTGGAATGCACTGAACCTGAGGCGCGGCGAAATCACCCCGCAGCCTGAGCGCAGTGAACAATGGAATCGCGGCAATTATCTGGTCAATGGCCTGGGACACTGCGCCGCGTGTCATTCGCCGCGCAACCTGATGGGGGCGCAAAAGGGCGGCAAGGCATTCCTCGCCGGCGGTGTGGTAGATGGTTGGGAAGCCCCGGCGCTGACGGGGTTGTCCAAGGCCCCGACGCCATGGACCGAAGACCAGCTGTTTACCTATTTGAGCACTGGCTATTCCGACGCCCATGGTGTGGCGGCGGGCCCGATGGGGCCAGTGGTGAGCGAATTGTCGAAGCTGCCGAAGGCGGATATTCGTGCGATGGCGGTGTACCTGGTTTCGCTCAATCACGAAGCAGCAGCGCCGGCACAGGTCGCAGCAGCGGCTGTATCGAATCTGAACGGCCGACGCGTCTTCGAAGGTTCATGCAAAGCCTGCCATGCCGATGGGCTGGGGCCGAAACTGTTTGGGGTCAGCCCGTCATTGGCGACCAACACCAATGTGTTCAGCGACCAGCCGGATAATTTGATCAAGGTGATTTTGCAAGGCATCCCCCAGCCGGCGACCCGCGACCTGGGGTATATGCCGGGGTTCAAGGACAGCTTGTCGAATACCCAGGTGGCGGATCTGGTGGCCTACTTGCGCGGGCAATTTGCGCCGAACGCGCCACAGTGGCAAGGGCTGGAACAGAAGGTCGCCCACTTGCGTGCCAACCCCGGCAGCCATTGATTGTGCGAGGGGGCGGTGGCGCAGCGATTCGACTTGCCCCCCGATGGCAGTAGTTCAGTTAATAAAACCCTCGGCTGACACACTGTCAGGCATGACGCCGCGCAGCACCAGGTCGGTGATAAATGCCAGCCAATCCTGCTGTTGGCCTTTGTTCGACAGGTCTTCACCCAGGAACGAACTGAGGGTATGGCGGTTGGAGTTGTAGAAGTAGCACAGCGAAGCAATCATCAAGTACACATGCTTGAGGTCGATGTCCTGGCGAAACACGCCCTGGGCCTGGCCGGCCTCGATGATCGGGCGCAGCACGCCGACCGCCTCACCGGACAACCGGCGCATTTCGCTGGACTGCCGGGCATGCTTGCCCTGATGCAGGTTCTCGATACTCAGGATCGCCACGAATTCGGGATGCTTGACGTAATAGTTCCAGATAAACGCCACCAGCTCGCGCAGGGCCTGGGCCGGTGCCGCAAGGTCCAGCTTGAGCTTGCTCTCGGCCTGGTTGAACTGCTCGTAGATATGCTCCAGCACGCAGGTGAACAGTCGTTCCTTGCTGCCGAAGTAGTAATAGAGCATGCGGTCGTTGGAGTCTGCGGCCTTGGAAATGCTGTCGACGCGCCCGCCGGAATAGCCGTCGCGGGTGAACACCTTGACCGCCGCCTGCAGGATGCGCGCCCGCGTCTGGTCGGCCTGTTGGGCGCGGATACCACTCTTCTTGATCGCCATCTATAGGGCCTTGCTAGACACTCAGGGCGCGAAATATAGCATGGGCTTTTTCGGGCCCGTTCTACCACCGACAGGTTCTGTAATAAAAACGCCATTGCGCTGGGGAATAAATCCGCGAGGGGCTATTTTGGTGCATCTCAATAACCAGAGTAGCCATGGATGAAATACCTACCTTTGAGCCGCACCTTGATTGCCACGGTGCTGGTGTTGACGCTCAGCGGCGTGCAAGCCGCGTCACAGGCCCCGGTCGCCGGTGAAAATGGCATGGTGGTGACGGCCCAGCATCTGGCCACGCATGTTGGCGTGGATGTACTCAAGGCCGGGGGCAACGCGGTGGACGCGGCAGTGGCCGTAGGCTACGCGCTGGCCGTAGTGTACCCGGCGGCGGGCAACCTCGGCGGCGGCGGTTTCATGACTGTGCAACTGGCCGACGGGCGCAAGACCTTCCTCGACTTCCGCGAAAAAGCCCCGCTGGCGGCGACTGCCGATATGTACCTGGACAAGGCCGGCAACGTGGTCGAGGGCCTGAGTGCCAAAGGCCATCTGGCGGTTGGCGTACCGGGCACCGTTTCCGGCATGGAACTGGCCCTGAGCAAATACGGCACGCTCAAGCGTGACCAGGTGATAGCCCCTGCGATCAAGTTGGCGGAAAACGGCTTTGAACTGGAGCAGGGCGATATCGACCTGTTGCATACCGCCACCGGCGAGTTCGAAAAAGACCAGGATTTGCGCGGGATCTTCCTGCACAACGGCCAACCGCTGCAGGTGGGCCAGAAACTGGTGCAGAAAGACCTGGCCAAGACCCTCAGGGAAATCTCCGCCAAGGGCACCGACGGGTTCTATAAAGGTTGGGTGGCCAAGGCCCTGGTGGACTCCAGCCAGGCCGGCAAAGGCATCATTACCCAGGCCGACCTCGACAAGTACAAGACCCGCGAGCTGGCGCCCATCGAGTGCGATTACCGTGGCTACCACGTGGTGTCGGCACCGCCACCCAGCTCGGGCGGCGTGGTGATCTGCCAGATCATGAACATTCTCGAAGGCTACCCGATGGCCGATCTGGGCTATCACTCGGCCCAAGGCCTGCACTACCAGATCGAAGCGATGCGCCATGCCTATGTGGACCGCAACAGCTACCTGGGCGACCCGGATTTCGTGAAGAACCCGATCGAACACCTGCTCGACAAGAACTACGCGGCGAAACTGCGTGACGCCATCGAGCCGCACAAGGCCGGGGATTCCCAGGCGATCAAGCCGGGGGTGTCGCCCCATGAAGGCAATAACACCACCCACTATTCCATTGTCGACAAGTGGGGCAACGCGGTTTCGGTGACCTACACCCTCAACGACTGGTTCGGTGCCGGCGTCATGGCGAGCAAGACCGGGGTGATCCTCAACGATGAAATGGACGACTTCACCGTCAAGGTCGGCGTGCCGAACATGTACGGGCTGGTCCAGGGTGAGGCCAACGCCATCGCGCCGGGCAAGGCGCCGCTGTCGTCGATGAGCCCGACCATTGTCACCAAGGATGGCAAGGCGGTGATGGTGGTCGGTACGCCGGGGGGTAGCCGCATCATTACCGCTACCTTGCTGACCATCCTGAATGTCATCGACTACAAGATGAACATCCAGGAAGCCGTGGATGCACCGCGCTTTCACCAGCAATGGATGCCTGACACCACCAACCTGGAGACCTTCGCCGTCAGCCCGGACACCCAGAAAATCCTCGAAAGCTGGGGCCACAAGTTTGCCGGCCCCCAGGATGCAAATCACCTGGCGGCGATCCTGGTGGGGGCGCCGTCCCTGGACGGCAAGCCGGTGGGCAACAACCGCTTCTATGGGGCGAACGACCCACGACGTAATACGGGCTTGTCCTTGGGGTATTAAAGGAACATCCGGGTCCCTTCCAGGCTCTACCCCAAGAGCCCTGGAAGAGGATCCAAGCCGATGAAAGCGCTGAAAATCGCCACCTTCAACATCAACGGTATCCGCGCGCGCCTGCCTAACTTGTTGCACTGGCTGCAGCGCGAGCAACCGGACATCGTCTGCCTGCAGGAACTCAAGGCGCCGCAAAGCCTGTTCCCCTATGCCGAGTTTGAAACCGCCGGCTACGGCGCGATCTGCCTGGGCCAGGCGTCGTGGAATGGCGTGGCGATCCTGGCGCGGGATGCGCAGCCCTTGGAAAGCCGGCGTGGTTTGCCCGGCGATGACAGCGACACCCAGAGCCGCTATATCGAAGCGGCAGTGCATGGCGTGTTGGTCGGCTGCCTCTACCTGCCCAATGGCAACCCGCAACCGGGTCCGAAATTCGACTACAAACTGGCCTGGTTCGAGCGCCTGATCGACTATGCCAAGGCCCTGCAAGCCAGTGAGCATCCAGTGTTGCTGGCGGGGGATTTCAATGTGGTGCCCACCGACCTGGACATCTACAACCCGCGGTCCTGGCTCAAGGATGCCTTGTTGCAGCCCGAGAGCCGTGCCTGCTACCAGCGATTGCTGGAGCAGGGCTGGACCGATTCCTTGCGCCACCTGTATCCCGAAGAACGTGTCTACACCTTCTGGGATTACTTCCGCCAGCACTGGCAGAAAAACTCCGGCCTGCGTATCGACCACCTGTTGCTCAACCCCGCGCTCGGGCCGTACTTGAAAGACGCCGGCGTCGATGCCTGGGTCCGCAATGAAGCCCACGCCAGCGACCACGCGCCGACCTGGATTCAGCTGGGTACGCGCAAAAAGCGCTAACCTTCGCGAATCAATCCAAGGGCCTCGGCCTTGTTCAGCGGATGCTGCATATGCTGGGACAGGCGTGCCATCGCCTGCGGGTATTCGCAGGCGACCACGGCTTGCACCTGATCGTCATGGCAGAGCAGGGCGATGAAGTGGTGTTGCTGCAAGTCGCCTTCGATGTGCAGGCGGTTCCAGTGCTGTCCATGGCCGAGTACCTCGAAGGTCTTGCCGAAGTGGTAGGTCCAGAAGAAGGGCACGTCGGCGTAGGCCTGGGCGGCGCCGAGCATGTTGCGTGCCGCCAGCACCCCCAACTGCTGGGCCAGGCGCCAGTGTTCGATGCGTGTTGGCTGATGGTTCCAAGGGAAGGTCAGGTTATCGCCGGCAGCCCATAACCCAGGGGCGGCTTGCAGGTGGTGATCGGCCAGCAGCGACTGGTCCTCGGCTTTACTGACACCCTCGATAAAACCCGTGGCAGGCGTTACGCCGACACCGATCACCACCAGATCGGCAGCCAGTCGTTTACCGTTTTTCAGCAGTACCGTACCGACCGCGCCGTGGCCGTCCAGGCTCACCGGCTCGGTATTGCTGTGGAAGATCACGCCATTGTCTTCATGCAACTGTCGCAGGGCGCCGCCGATGCGTCGGCCCAATTGCGCGGCAAGTGGAACGTCATGGCGGCTGACCACTTGCACCACCAGGCCGCGCTGGCGCAGGGCCGATGCCGCTTCCAGGCCGATGAAGCTGTCGCCGATGATCACTGCGCAGGCTGCCGACTCTGCGGCCGCGTCGATGCGTGCGGCATCTTCGCGGCTACGTAGCACGAAGACGTTGCTCAGCACGGCCCCGGGAATATCCAGTGACTGCGGCTGGCCGCCGGTGGCAAGCAGCGCAGCGTCGTAGTCGAAGTGGCGGCCGTCGGCCAGTTCGATGCGTTTGGCAGCGGCATCCAGGCGCTGCACCTCACCCTGGATACCGAGGGTGTCGAAGGGCGCGTCTTCCAGCAGGGGTGGCGTATCCTGCGGCGCCATTTGCCCTGCGATCACGAATTTGCTCAAGGCGGTGCGGTCGTAGGCCGGCGCCGATTCGCGGTCGATCCACAGCAGGCGCCCAGTAAAACCCTCGCGGCGCAAGGTGGCGACCGCTGCGGTACCGGCCGCTCCCGCGCCGATCACCGCGAAGCAACGCGAGTCATCGACCACGGCGGAGGGTGCAGGGTCAACTGGCGCGTCACCGACACTGACCACACCATCGCGAACCTGCACCGGATATTGCTTGAGCGCCACTAAGGCTGGCGGTTCGAGCACCGCCCCATTGGCCACGGCAAAGGTTGCCTTGTGCCAGGGGCAGACGATGCGGCCTTGGCAGATAACCCCTTCTTCCAGTGGCGCGCCGGCATGGGGGCAATCGGCCTGGAAGGCGCGTACCTGGCCTCCACTGCGTACCAGTAACAGCGGGTGCGCCGCCGTTTCGACGCGAACGCCACGGTTCTCGGGCAAATTGATCAGGCGGGCAACGATGCGCATATTCATAGGCCAGTCTCCTTTGAAAGGTTGACTGGCGGTCACAGCGATGGACTGCGTTGACCCGACGGTCGGTGCAGGTGGCGGTGCGTTGCTATGCGGGTTGGGCGAGCAGTCGCTCTACTGCAGCGAATGCCGCCGTGCGGCGGTCTTGCCAGCTTCCGCGAATCACCAGCACCGGCTGTCGATGCTGCTGCATCCAGTCCAGGCTCGCCTGAAAAAACGCGCGGCGGTCTTCAAGCTCCGGCTGGCAGCGCTGGCCGTCGGCGCACCATTGCACATCCTCGGGAGAGAGCAGCAGGTGCAGGTCGTAATGCCGGGCCAGCAGTTCGCTGTCGAGCCAGCCGGGGTAGTCGCCGAACAGGGTCTGGCTCCACAGTTTGTTGGCCAGCAGGTGCGTGTCGAGCACCAGCAGGCCAGGGCGTTCGGCGCGGGCAGTGTCTTCCCATTCCAGCTGGCCACGGGCAATCGCCGGGATATCCGCCAGGCAGGTGTCACGCTGATGGTGATCGATGAAATAGCGCACGTACTCGCCGACCATCAGCCCGCCGAAGTGTGCGTGCAACTCGGCAGCCAGCCAACTTTTACCACTGGATTCCGGGCCTGCCAGCACTACCACCTTCATGGCTGTAACGCCGGGTCGGCGCGCCATTCACGCCAGCCTTGCACAGCGATGGCGGTGAACAACGCGTAGAGCGCGGCGGTGAGGTAGAGGCCTTTGTAGAGGAAGAGCCCGACGAATATTACATCCACCACAATCCACAACGGCCAGCACTGCAGGCGTTTTTGCGCCATCCACATTTGCGCCACCAGGCTGAAACCGGTAAGGGCCGCGTCGAGCCATGGCTGTGCGGCGTCGGTCCAGTGGGCCATGGCGGCGCCGAGCAACAGGCTGCCAACGGTGCCCACGGCCAGGCTGGTCATGATCGCAGGTACCCCCAGGCGGGTGACCTGGCGACCCTGCCTGACCTTGCCGGCGCGGGTCCACTGCCACCAGCCATAGACTTGCAACGCGGCGTAGACCACCTGCAGCAGCATGTCGGAGTAGAGTTTTACCTCGAAGAATACCCAGGTGTAGAGCAGCACCATCACCAGGCCGATGGGCCAGCACCAGGGGTTCTGCTTGACCGTCAGCCAGACAGCGATCACCCCCAGGGCGGCGGCGAACAGTTCAAGCCCGGACATGGTGGATCCTTGGGAAGTGGGAGAGGGCGGTGATTGTACCTAGAGGCCAGCGATCTTCAAACTTGCGTGCAATGGGCATACATCGCACCGCCCCTCCCACAGTTGCCGGCGCTAGATTCGGAATTGGCGCAGCAACCCATCAAGCTGCTCACTCAGCCCACGCAACTGCCCACTCGCCACGCTGGATTGTTCCGCCGCCAGCGCCGTGCTGTGGGACAACCCTGCGGCCTGGGTGACGTTCTGGTTGATATCTTCGACCACATGGGCCTGTTGCAGGGTGGCGCTGGCAATCGAGGCGTTCAAACCGTTGAGGTTGTGCAGCGCCTGGCCGATGGCGGTTAGGCTGGCCCCCGCCTGGCCGGCCTGCTCGATGGTCAGTTGCGAGGCGCTGTGGCTGTCGCTGATGACCTTGACCGCCGCTTCCGAGTGACCTTGCAAGCGCTCGATCATTGCCTGGATTTCGGCGGTGGATTTCTGCGTGCGCTGGGCCAGCAGGCGCACTTCATCGGCGACCACCGCAAACCCACGACCCTGTTCGCCGGCGCGGGCGGCTTCAATGGCGGCATTGAGGGCGAGCAGGTTGGTCTGGTCGGCGATGGAGCGGATCACTTCCAGGACGCCGCCGATCTGAGTGCTTTCGCTGGAGAGCGTGCGAATCACCTCTACGGCCTGGCTGATGGTGCTGGAGAGCTGATCGATCTGTTGCAAACTGCCGTCGATGTTGACCTGGCCCTGTTGCGCCTGGGCTTGGGCATCGCGCATTTCGCTGGCGGCATGTTCGGCATTCTTCGCCACGTCCTGCACGCCGTAGGTGACTTCATTGATAGCGGTAGCCACCAGCTCCATCTGCTGCGATTGCTGCTGGCTGCGGTCGTGGGCCTGGCTGGCGTTGTGGCCGAGCTCCGTGGACGACTGGCCCAGGGCGGTCGCGCATACCTGCAATTGGCCGACCACCTGGCGCAACTTGGCGGTGAAGCTGTTGAAATGCCGGGCCAGTTGGGTGAGCTCGTCGCTGCCGTGGGTGTCGAGGCTGCGGGTCAGGTCGCTTTCGCCGCTGGCGATATTGCCCATGGCGTTCACCGCCGCCTGCAACGGCTGCACGATACTGCGGGCAATCAGTGATACCAGCAGCCCCATGACCAGCACGATGCCCAGCACGATGAACGAGGCTTTCCACACCTGAGCGTTGAATTCGGCCTGCACATCATCCACATAGACGCCGGAGCCGATAATCCAGCCCCAGGGTTCGAACAGCTGGATATACGAAGTTTTCTCCACCGGTGCTTCGGCCCCAGGCTTCGGCCAGCGGTAGTTGACGATACCGGCGCCCTTGGCCTTGGCCAGGCTCACGAACTCGTTGAATACGGCAAAGCCGTCCGGGTCGCGAATCGCCGAGAGGTTCTGGCCATCGAGCTTGGGGTTGGCCGCGTGCATGATCATCACGGGGGTGAGGTCGTTGATCCAGAAGTAATCATCGTGGTCATAGCGCAGCCCGCGCACTGCGCTGAGGGCTTGCTGCTGCGCGGCATCACGGGTCAGTACGCCGGTCTTTTCCAGGTTCTGGTAATAGCTGAGCACGCCGCTGGCGGTCTGCACCACATGCTGGGTCTGTTGGCGCTTGGCCTGGTAAAGGTCGCCACGGATCTGGTTGAGCATCAGCAGCCCCAAGGCCAACAGCATCAACACGGCGACTATCAGGATCAGCCAAAGGCGGCGGCTGATCGACATGCTGCGCAAACTGTTCATCGTCCTGTCACTCCATGCTCTTTATAATTGTGGTGCTGCTTCGAGATTTCCGGCGTGTCTGATAGGCTTTCGGCCCGGAATCGGAAAACCTGAGTACTGCCTGATTTTTCACGGAATTTTTGCAGACCGGCGTTGAGAATCAACCGCGGGCGCTTGAGTGCGCTCGTCGTCAGTGAACTTTAAAAAAACTTAAGAGGCATGCCCCGCGCGTGACCTTTGGAGACAGCATGGATTTTTGGACCGCCATACAGGCATTGATTCTCGGCATCGTCGAGGGGCTGACGGAGTTCCTGCCGATCTCCAGCACCGGCCACCAGATCATCGTCGCCGACCTGATCAATTTCGGCGGCGAACGTTTCGAAGCCTTCAATATCATCATCCAGCTCGGTGCGATCCTCGCGGTGGTCTGGGAGTTTCGCCGCAAGATCCTCGACGTGGTCATCGGCCTGCCGACCCAGCCCAAGGCCCGGCGCTTCACCGTCAACCTGATCATTGCCGTGTTGCCGGCGGTGGTATTGGGGGTGATTTTTGCCGACCTGATCAAGCACTACCTGTTCAACCCGATCACCGTCGCCACCGCCCTGGTGGTGGGGGGCGTGATCATGCTGTGGGCCGAGCGCCGCCAGCACGCGGTGCGCGCTGAAACCGTGGATGACATTACCTGGAAAGACGCCCTCAAGGTCGGCCTGGCCCAGTGCCTGGCGATGATCCCGGGTACTTCGCGCTCCGGTGCGACGATTATCGGCGGCCTGCTGTTTGGCCTGTCGCGCAAGACCGCCACCGAGTTTTCGTTCTTCCTGGCCATGCCGACCATGGTCGGTGCGGCGGTGTACTCGGGCTACAAGTACCGTGACCTGTTCCAGCCGGCCGACCTGCCGGTGTTCGCCATTGGCTTTGTCACCTCGTTCATTTTCGCGATGATCGCGGTCAAGGCATTGCTCAAATTCATCGCCAGCCACAGCTACGCAGCGTTTGCCTGGTATCGGATCGCCTTCGGCCTGGTGATCCTGGCGACCTGGCAGTTCGGCTGGATCGACTGGACAGCGGTCAAGCCATGAGCATCCAGCACCCACGCCTGAAAGCATTTATTTTTGTGCTGCTGTGCGCCGCGCCGCTGTTGGGCTCGGCTTTGCTGTGGTATCGCGGTGAGACGGTGATCCCGTTAGCGGCATATGGCGTGGTCAGCGTGGTGGCGTTTTTCCTGTACTGGAGCGACAAGCGCAAGGCGCAGACCGAAGGCTGGCGCACCCCGGAAAACATCCTGCATGCCGTCGAGCTGGCAGGCGGTTGGCCGGGTGGGTTGATCGCCCAGCAGGTGTTCCGGCACAAGACGCGCAAGGTGTCCTATCAGGTGCTGTTCTGGGTCATCGTGCTGTTGCACCAGGTGTTCTGGTTGGATCAGCTAGTGCTGGGCGGTACGCTGTTGTCGATTTTGTAGGGACCTGCTCAACGCACTGGCACGCATTGGAATAATAAGAATGTCATGCTCTGATTCATTGCTACGCCACTCGGCGACTGAGCTTGCGACGCTGATCCGGCAACGCAAGCTCACCTCCACGGCTGTTGTGTCGGCCTATCTCGCCCGCATTGAAGCGCTCAATCCACCGATTAACGCCCTGGTGCAAGTGCGCACGCAGGCGGCGCTGGCCGATGCCTGGTCGGCGGATCGTGCACTGGCTCAAGGCAACTGCCGGGGCCCGCTGCATGGCGTGCCATTTACCGTTAAGGATGTGTTCGATACCCAGGGCGTGATATCGGCAGTGGGCCTGACTGATCGGGCTGACTATTTGCCGGAGCAGGACGCCGTGGTGGTCACACGCATGAAGGCCGCCGGTGGCATTCTGCTGGGTAAGAGTAACTGCCCGCCGGGTGGTGGCGGTGGGGTGACCGACAACCCTGTCTACGGCGCGACGCGCAATCCCCATGCGCTCTCCCATGGCCCTGGCGGCAGCAGCGGTGGCGAAGCGGCGGCGATTGCCGCAGGCCTCTCACCCTTGGGGCTGGGCAGTGATTCCGGCGGCAGCCTGCGGGTGCCCGCGCATTTTTGTGGTATCTGCACGTTGAAGCCCACCAGCGGCCGAGTTCCTAATACCGGCGTTTTTGATCACCCAGGCGGTTTGAGCGACCCTCGCAGCCAGATCGGCCCGATGGCCCGGCATGTGGACGACCTGGCGCTGGTGCTCCGGGTGATTGCTGGTGAGGATGGGCGCGATTCAGGGGTAATTCCAATGCCCCTGCACGATGCGCCCGTTCACGGCGTCAGCGGCTTGAAGATCGCGTGGTACAGCGACGGCGGCATTGAGCCCGTTGACTCGATCACCGAGGCCATGCTGCAGGCTGTCGCCGGTCACCTGGAAAGCGCAGGCGCGTTGGTTCACACGGCTTTTCCCTCGGTACTGAGTAGCGCTCGCGGTATAACCGAGCGTTATTGGTCGATGAGCGCGGGAACGGGCGCGCAGTCCGTCCAGTTGTTATCAGACTGGGACCGGTTTCGCAGTGCCATGCTGGAATTCATGGCGAGCTACGACCTTATCCTGTGCCCGGTCGACGCCGCCGCGGCGCCACGCCTGGAAGAGCTTCGGCCAGGGCTGTTCAACCATACCTTGCCCTACAGCCTGGTCGGCTGGCCCTGTGTAGTGGTGCGTGCGGGAACGGATGCCGGGGGCCTGCCGTTGGGCGTGCAGATCGTCGCTCGGCCGTGGCACGAGCACCTGGCGTTAGCAGCGGCGCGCGTCATTGAGCGGGCGCTGCCGTTCACACCATGTGTCGTCGCCCAGTCAGCCATCTAGCCTGAGCCCGACCTGGGTGCGCTTGGGCAGCTTGCTCACCACCAATTGGTGGGAGCGCTGCAACAGGCCGCGCAGCTCGTCGGCGCCCAGCGGGTAGGGCGTGTTCATGATGATCCACTGTGCTCGGGCCAGATAAGGCGCCGGGTGGATGCCCGGGCGGTCGACGTGGCCCAGGAACAGGTCCTTGTCCACTTTGAACGCCAGCGATTCACCACGCAGGTTCTGCAGGGCGAACATCTTGTTGCCGGCAATCGAGAACACGCGCACGCCGCCCCATTTGTAGTCTTCCCGCGCACCAGGCAGGCCCAGGCAGAACGCGGCGACTTGTGCTTCGCTCAGGCTCATAGCAAACGGTCTCCACAGCCTTTGAAGCCTTCTTCCAGGTAGTCGATCCAGGCGCGGATGGCTGGCAACACACCACGTCGATGCGGGTACACGGCTTGCAACCAGCCGCCCGGCAATGACCATTGCGGCAGCAATTGCACCAGGCGGCCACTGGCCAGTTCTTCCTCGCAATACATCATCGGCAGCACCGTGAAGCCCAGACCCATGATGGCGCTGGCCTTGCGCACGATAAAGTCTTCGATGCCCAGCCGGGCCTCCATCACCAGGTCGTAGGGGTTGCCCTGAGGGTCGAGGATGCGCTGATGCACCATGCGATCCGCCTCAAGTGCACCAAGTACGGGCAGTTGCCTGAGGTCGTCGAGGGTATGTACCTGCCGCTCACGCATCAGCGCGGGGCTGGCGACCAGTACGGTCTGGGCCTGGCGCAGGCGCTTGGTCACCAGCAGCGGGTCTTCATCGCCCAGTTCGCGTACGCGCAGGGCCACGTCAATGCCTTCGGCCACCAGGTCGACGCGGCGGTTGACCAGGGTCATATCCAACTGCACCAACGGATGCGCGGCAAGAAACCCGGCCACCAGTTCCGGCAGGATGTGTTGGGCCAGGCCCACCGGGCAACTGACCCGCAGGCGCCCACGGGGCTCGCTGGACATGCTCGCCACGGCCTCATCGGCCATCTCCGCTTCCAGCAACATGGCCTGGCAATGGCGCAAGTAGCGCTCGCCGACGGCGGTCAGCGTCAGTTGCCGGGTAGTGCGTTGCAACAGGCGGGCGCCCAGGCGTTCTTCTAATTCGGCGATGCGCCGTGACAGCCTGGATTTGGGAATCCCGAGTAGCCGCCCGGCCGCAGCGAAACCGCCGGCTTCGACGACTTTGGCGAAATAGTAGAGGTCGTTGAGGTCTTGCATGCTGGGCCTATTGTCCTGTCAGTGGGACAAACTATCGCATTTTAGCTGGCTTATCGACCATTGGTTTCATGCGTAGCATCACCACCATCTGATCGCCACTGTCGATCCCACCTCGGAGATCCACCATGAAACTACTGCATATCGATTCCAGCATCCTCGGCGACAACTCCGCTTCCCGCCAGCTCAGCGCCGGTGTGGTCAAGGCGTGGCAAGCGGCTGAACCGGGCGTGGAAGTGACTTACCGTGACCTGGCCAGCGAAGGCATCAACCACTTCTCCGGTGCCACCCTGGGCGCATTGGGTACGGCCGAAGAACTGCGCGATGCGGCGCAAAAACACGAGGCTGAACTGAGTGCAACGTCGCTGGCTGAATTCCTGGCTGCCGATGCCGTGGTCGTGGGTGCGCCGATGTACAACTTCACCATTCCTACCCAGTTGAAAGCCTGGATCGATCGTATCGCGGTCGCCGGCCAGACCTTCCGCTACACCGAAGCCGGCCCGGAAGGCCTGTGCGGCAACAAGAAAGTCATCATCGTCTCCACCACTGGAGGCTTGCATGCGGACCAGGCCTCGGGCGCCGCCCATGAAGGCTACTTGAAGCTGCTATTCGGCTTTTTCGGCATCACCAATATCGAAATCGTTCGCGCCGAAGGCCTGGCCTACGGTGATGAAGCTCGCAGCAAAGCGTTGAGCGATGCCAACGCGCGCATCAACCAGCAGTTGTTCGCAGCTGCGTAAGGCTTTTGTAAATAGCATCTTTCCCGGTTTCATTCTGAGGCCGGGCGCCTAAACTCTGTATTCTGATCGCCTGAACGCGAGCGGAGTACGGAGTTTTTTTGTTTATGGCCCAGGTTATGCAACCATTGCTCCAATACCCTGGGCTTTTATTCGCCATGCCGGTTTTTGCGCAGCAAAGGTGGACGTCCCCATGATGCGTCTTTGTGCTGTTTTGGCTCTCTCCCTGCTCGGCGGCCTGTTTTCAGTGCATGCCGCCCCGGCACCGCACCCCCATTGGAGTGTGGGCTTTCATCGCATGAGTGTGCTCGACCCGCTGGATTCGCAGCCGATGAAAGCCATTGCGTTTTACCCTTCCACCGAGGCCGAGCACACCACGCCACTGGGCGCGTATCAGGTCGCCGCCAGCGAAGATTCCAAGGTCGCCATCGGCCGTTTCCCGATGCTGATGCTGTCCCATGGCAATACCGGGACGCCTTTGGCCTTGCACGACCTGGCTACTTCCCTGGCACGCAAGGGGTTTGTGGTGGTGGCAGTGCTGCACCCTGGCGACAACTACAAGGACCACAGCCGCCTGGGCACCGTGAGCAACCTGTATGGCCGGCCGATCCAGATTTCCCAGGCCATTACCGCCGCGCTGGCCGACCCGATGCTGTCGCCTTTCGTCGATATTGATCAGATCGGCGTCATCGGCTATTCAGCCGGTGGCGAAACGGCGCTGATCCTCGCGGGCGCCAAGCCTGATTTCGAGCGCCTGCGCCGCTACTGCCAGCAACGCCCCGAGGACCGCGATGCCTGCACCACCAACGGCGAGCTGGTGGTCGACCGCGATGACTTGCAGCCCCAGGCCGACCCGCGTATCCATGCCCTGATGCTGATGGCGCCGCTGAGCCTGATGTTTGGTCGCCATACCCTGGCGGACGTGCACGTGCCGGTGCTGCTCTACAGTGGCGACGGCGACCAGTTGGTGGCGGTGGACAAGAACGCCGCCGCCCTGGCGCGTAAGCTGCCGCAGCCGCCGGATTTCAAGCTGTTGGCCGGGGCAGGGCACTTTGTGTTCATGGCGCCGTGTGACAGTAATCAACTGGCGACGATGCCGGCGATCTGCACCGATGCCGATGGGGTTGACCGGGAAGGTATCCATCGCGACATGGTCTCCGAGGCCGGGCGCTTTTTCAGCCATACCCTCGGCGAGGTGACCCGCGCCGGCTTGCAGACCGCTGATCAGTAGGCGCGGCGCCTGAGCAGTACGGTGAGGGCGAGTGCACTGACCGACAGCAAGGCCGCGCAGAAAAAGATCCAGCCGTAGCCGAGGTTCAACGCCACGGCGCCCATCAGCGGTCCGGCAATCGCCAGGGCCAGGTCGAAAAATACCGCATAGGCACTCAACCCCGCACCGCGGCTGCTGTCCGGCACCTGCTTGATGGCCTCCACCCCCAGCGCCGGGTACACCAGCGACAAGCCAAAGCCAGTCAGGCCGGCGCCGATCAAGGCCGCGCCGGTGGACGGCGCCAGCCACAACAGGGTCAGGCCCAGGGTTTCGATGAGCATGCAGCCGATGGCGGCGGTGAACCCGCCAAAGCGGCTGATGGCGGAGATAAACACCAGGCGCGACAGGATAAAACACACGCCAAATACCGTCAGGCAGTACGCCGCACCGGTCCAGCCACGATTGAGGTAATACAGAGTGATAAAGGTTGTCAGCGTGCCATAGCCGATCGAGGCCAGGCACAGGCTGGTGCCGAACGGTGCGATTCGCCCGAACACCGCCCAGAACGGCAGCCGCTCACCGCGCACCACGGGCACTGAAGGCTTATTGCGGATCAGCACCAGGCCCAACGCCGCCAGCACTGACAGCGCAATACCGAGGCTGATGTAGCCATATTCCGCGACCATCACCACGCCTAATGGCGCACCAATGGCAATGGCGCCGTAGGAGGCGATACCATTCCAGGAAATCGAACGCGCGGTATGTTCGACGCCTACCGCGCCCATGCACCAACTGATGGTGCCCACGCCGATCAGGCCCTGGGCCACGCCCAACAACAAACGGCCGACGATCAGAATCCCCAGGCTCAAGCTCGGCAGGCTTTCCAGCAGCGTGGCGATAAAGGTCAGCACACCACTGATCAGGATGCCGGCCAAACCCAGCACAATCGCGCGCTTGGTGCCGACGTTATCCGACATCCGCCCGGCCATCGGGCGGCTGAGCAGCGTGGCCAGGTATTGCGAGCCAATGGCGATACCGGCCACTACCGCGCTGAAACCCAGTTGTTCATGCACATAGCCTGGAATCACCGCAATCGGCAGGCCGATGCAGATAAAGGCGATGAAGGTATAGAAGACGATGGAGACGATCTGCAGGGTGATCGACAGGGAGGAGGGGGAGGCAGACATGGCACTCGTTCGCTGGCGGGCGGTACGGCCATGATGGCATAACCCGCTATCAAATGCGGGGGGGGCTTGCCCCCTCCCACATTTGGACCTGCTTTTTTCTTGCAGCCAAGCGCTGTTCTTAGAACACCACGCCCTGGCTACGCAGGTAGTCGTCATAGGTGCCGCTGAAGTCGATCACGCCGCTCGGGCTCAACTCGATGATGCGGGTGGCCAGGGACGATACGAACTCACGGTCATGGCTGACGAAGATCAGCGTGCCCGGGTAGTTCTCCAGCGCCAGGTTCAGCGCCTCGATGGATTCCATGTCCAAGTGGTTGGTCGGTTCGTCCATGATCAGCACGTTTGGCTTTTGCAGGATCAGCTTGCCGAACAGCATGCGGCCTTGCTCGCCACCGGAGATCACCTTGACCGACTTGAGGATCTCGTCGTTGGAGAACAGCATGCGCCCCAGGGTGCCGCGGATCACTTGCTCGCCCTGGGTCCACTGGCCCATCCAGTCGAACAGGCTCATGTCGTTTTCGAAGTCACTCGCGTGATCCTGAGCGTAGTAGCCCAGTTCTGCAGCGTCGGTCCACTTGATGCTGCCGGCATCCGGGGTCAGTTCGTTGACCAGGGTACGCAGCAGGGTGGTCTTGCCGATGCCGTTCGGGCCGATGATCGCCACGCGCTCGCCGGCTTCAACCTGGAAGCTGAAGTCCTTGAACAGCGGCTTGCCGTCAAAGCCTTTGGCCATACGCTCGACGATCACCGCCTGGCGGTGCAGCTTCTTGGTCTGTTCGAAACGGATGAACGGGCTGACGCGGCTTGAAGGCTTGACTTCGGCCAACTGGATCTTGTCGATCGCCTTGGCACGGGAGGTCGCCTGCTTGGCTTTCGAGGCGTTGGCCGAGAAGCGGCTGACGAAGGATTGCAGTTCGGAGATCTGCGCTTTCTTCTTGGCGTTGTCCGACAGCAGTTGCTCGCGGGACTGGGTCGCCACGGTCATGTACTCGTCGTAGTTGCCCGGGAACAGGCGCAACTCACCGTAGTCCAGGTCAGCCATGTGGGTGCACACGCTGTTCAGGAAGTGACGGTCGTGAGAGATGATGATCATCAGGCTGGAGCGCTGGGTCAGGATGTTTTCCAGCCAGCGGATGGTGTTGATGTCCAGGTGGTTGGTCGGTTCGTCGAGCAGCAGCACTTCCGGGTCGGAAAACAACGCCTGGGCCAGCAATACGCGCAGTTTCCAGCCAGGGGACACTTCGCTCATCGGGCCGAAGTGCTGTTCCAGGGGAATGCCCAGGCCCAGCAACAGCTCGCCGGCGCGGGATTCGGCGGTGTAGCCGTCCATCTCGGCGAACTCGGTTTCCAGCTCGGCCACGGCCATGCCGTCGTCTTCGCTCATTTCCGGCAGCGAGTAGATACGGTCGCGCTCGGCCTTGACCTTCCACAGCTCCTCGTGGCCCATGATCACGGTGTCGAGCACGGTGAATTCTTCATAGGCGAACTGGTCCTGGCGCAGTTTACCCAGGCGCACATTCGGCTCCAGCATGACCTGGCCGCCGGACGGGTCAAGGTCGCCGCCGAGGATTTTCATGAAGGTCGACTTGCCGCAACCGTTGGCACCAATCAAGCCATAGCGGTTGCCGGCGCCGAACTTGACCGAGACGTTCTCGAAGAGCGGCTTGGCGCCGAACTGCATGGTGATGTTAGCTGTGGAGATCAATTACTTTACCTATCAATGGGTTGCGAGCGTGACGGCAGGTGCCTTCAGGCATGCGTCAACAGCGACATCAAGGCGCGAAACCCGGTCGCTGAGCGGAAAATTTTGGATGTGTGTTGGAATTTGGCGCGCATTGTCGCATATGTCAGGCAACAGTTGTATGGCGAGCGAAGGATGGTTTCGCCAACGTCTCCGGCACGGCCAGCCATAACAGCAGCAACGCAATGCCTGCCACGCCGGCCAGCGTCAGGAAAGCCGCGTTGTAGCCAGCCTGCTGCACTACGAAACCGGCCAGGCTGTTGCTCAGCGCCGCGCCCAGGCCGAACACGGTGGAGAGGGCGCCCAGGCTGACGTTGAAGCGCCCGGTGCCTTGGGTCAGGTCCTTGACGATGACAGGGAACAGCGCGCCGAAAATACCGGCACCGATGCCATCTAGCATTTGCACTGCTACCAGCCAATAGGGGTCGCTGGACAGGGTATAGAGCACGCCGCGCAGCGGCAGGATCAAAAAGCCAGCCAGTAACAGTGGCTTGCGCCCCCATACATCGGCCTTGAGCCCTACCAGCCAGGCCATCGGCACCATCACCAACTGCGCAGCGACGATGCAGGCTGAGGTCAGCGGTGTCGCCATCTGCAGGTTGATCTGCGCCAACTTCTGGCTGACCAGTGGCAGCATCGCGGCATTGGCAAGGTGAAACAGCGCGCAGCAGACGGCGAACAGCAGCAGCGGGCGGTTGGCCAGCAGGACTTTCAGGCCCGAGGGCGGCTCATGGTCGTTGTGATGGGCGGGGTCGAAGCCGCGGGCTACCTCATGATCAATCGCCTTGGCCGGCACGCAACTCACGGCGATGACACTGGCCACTGCCATAAACGCCATCAGGTAGAACACCACCACTGGCCCATACAGATACGCCAGGCCTCCGGCCAGCAATGCGGCCACGGCGTTGCCTGCGTGGTTAAAGGTTTCGTTGCGCCCGGTGCGCGATGTAAAGGCACGGGGGCCGGTGATGCCAAGGGAGATGGCGCAAATGGCCGGGGCAAATACAGAGGCGGCTACGGCGCTGGCGGCTTGGGTCAGCGCCACCCAGCCAAATGAACTGACGAAGGGCAGCAGCAGGCAACTGGCGGTCACCAGCAGCGCGGCGATGGCAATCACTGCACGCTTGCTGCGCGTTCGGTCGATCAACGCCCCCGCCGGGCCCTGGGTGATCAACGCGGCGATGCCAGCCAGGGTCATGACCACGCCGATACTGGCGGGGTCCCATTTATGGACCGCCAGCAGGTAAATCGCCAGGTACGGCCCGAGACCGTCGCGCACATCCGCGAGGAAGAAGTTCAGGCTGTCCAGGGATAAGGCAATGCGCAGGTCTGAGGGATGGGCCACGGTGCGTTCTTCGAGAGCGGCGTCCGGGGGCCGAACACACGTTGGGGTAATGACCTGCAAGCTCGACGATAAGTTTCGCCGAAGCCGAGGGTTTCATCCTGCAGGTATTTGTCTTACTTTCCCAAGCCCGCAGTACTGACTTTCTGGAGAAGCAATGGACATGCCCTCAGCGCAAGAGGCGATTGCCAGCAACAAGAACGCCTGGGATGAGTCTGCCCGGCTGCACAAAGACACCGCGACCTGGTCGACGCTTCTGGGCCAGGTCGCCAAGCCTGATTTCTCCTGCCTTGATCCCACCATTACCGCGGTGCTGCAAGAGGTCGGTGTGGCTGGCAAGGATGTGGTGCAACTGGGTTGTAACAACGGGCGCGAAAGCCTGTCGTTGTATAGCCTGGGCGCGCGTTCGGTGGTGGGGATCGACCAATCCGGGGCGTTTCTTGGGCAGGCGCGGGAACTGGCTGCAGTCTCGCCCCATAGCCCCGAGTTCATAGAGAGTGACATCCACGCTTTGCCGGAGCGCTTGCACGCGCAATTCGATATCGCCCTGGTGACCATTGGTGTACTGGGCTGGATGCCGGATGTGGCGTTGTTCATGCAGCATGTCGCCCGTGTGCTGAGACCTGGCGGCACGCTGGTGATGTACGAAACCCATCCCTTCCTTGAGGTGTTCGACCCGCGGGCGGCCAACCCGTTGCTGCCTGCCAGCTCTTACTTCCAGCGTGAGCCTTTTGTGCTGCAGGAATCCATTGTCTATGAAGGGCAGGGCGAACTGGCCGGACCGACATCCTATTGGTATGTGCACACCCTGGGCAACGTGGTCAGCGGGGCAATCGCTGCGCACATGCAGATTGGTCATTTGCGGGAATACCCGCACTCCAATCGGGAAGAACTCTACGATCAATATGAACATCAGGCAGCGCAATTGCCCCTGTGCTTTACCCTCACGGCCACCAAGCCGGTCGAATGACAGCGTTTGGCTCACGCAAAAAAAAGCCCGCGAGGAGAGGCGGGCCAAGTGATTTACTGGAGTAGGTAGGCCCGACTCTAACGGGCGGAAAGTGAAGGTCTCGTGAAAATACCGTGATCGAATCGGATAAACGCGTCGATCACCGCCGCCGCACGAAGGTGCGCATGGTTTGCCCTGGGCCGGTGCTGAATACCGTTGGCCTGGGCATGCCTTCGTCCGCTGCAATAAATACAAAATCGTCGCCTTCGAGCCGGTAACTGGCGGGTAACCGCTTGCCTGCATCATCGCCGATGGCGTCAATCCAAGTGATGCTCTTGGGCGCGGTATCGGCGTCCAGCGCAAACCGGCCAGCCAGCAATATATCGCCGGTTACCGTAACAACTTCGAAGCGGTCTGCGTTGATAGTCGTGATAGCACCCGGCGCACTGTGAGCGTCGTCGGGGTTGAGTACGCCACCGTCTTCGAGGGCCGTTTGTTCCCAGGCACCTTGAAGAGCGTGAAAGTCAGCGGTTGACAGAGGTGACATGCAAATTCCTTATTGATGATCCAAGACGTATTCAATTGTACCGAGGGTGAGGCCACAAAGCGGGGACGCTGATTTTTTCTTTATAAGACAGGTATTTGACAGCATTTTCATGTTGTATTGACTACGATGGTATTGAGGTTAGTCCGACATGGCTGTTTCATTTGGACTACTCATCGATATAAAACCGAAATAATCCTCCAAGCTGTGGGATATTTCAGCGGACTAAGTGGTCAGATCGCCATTGGTCCGCCGCAGCCAGGGCGTTGTCCCTGATTTTTGAAGTCATTCGGACTTCTGAGAATGATGGCCTTTTAGTATTATTTTAAGGTGTTCTTATTTTGAATCGAACTTCCCCACTCCCGCCTTCCGCAGCGTCTGATGAAATTGATCTGTTTGAACTGTTTCACGCCATTTGGCGGCAAAAGAAGCTCGTCATCGGTTGTACGCTTTTGGCAGGTGTATTAGGTGCGGGGTATGCCTTCCTGGCGCCCAAGACGTATGAAGTCAGCAGTGTGCTGCGACCTGCGGCAATCAACGAACTGGATGCCTTGAACCGTTCGGAAGTTTATAAGTTGCCTCCCGCTGATGCGTTGCTGAAGGTAGGCGCCCAGTTGGATTCCTACGAGGCCCGTCTAGGCTTCTTCAAGGACCATGAAGAGTTGTTCAAGGCGTTCAAAAAACCGGGACAAAGCCTTGAGCAGAGCTTTGAGGAGTTCAACCGCAATTCCGTCAATCTGATCCTGCCCGACCCGAAGAAATCCGATTCGCTGAGCAACTATATCCGCCTGGAGCTGCAATACCCGGCCGACGTCGATGGCGTCGCGATCCTCAACGGTTTTGTGGACTACGCCATTGCCGCGGAACGCCAGCAAGTCGGTGCCGATCTCAAGGTCATCGTCAATAACCGCTTGACCGAGCTCAAGGGCAAGATCGACGCCGCCCGCTCCAACTACGATACCGACAAGGAGTCCAAGATTGCCAAGCTGCTTGAGGCTGACCGTCTCAAGCGCGCCCAGCTACAGGACGAACTCAGCGCGCTGCGCCTGCAGATGAAGATGGAGCGCACCAATCGCCTGGCCGAGCTGGCGGAAGCCATCAGCATTGCCAAGTCCATGGGTATCCGCACACCGACCACGCCGTCCTCCATGGCCGACGCCACGCGCAGTTCGGGCCAGGTCATGCGCACCGAGGTGAACAATCAGAAGATCCCGCTGTATTTCATGGGCACTGAAGCATTGGAGGCCGAACGCGCCGCATTGCAACAGCGTACCAGCGATGATTTCACCAACCCGCGCATTGCCGAGATCGGCAAGGAGTTGCAACTGCTGGAAAGCAACCGCGAGGTCGAGGTGTTGCGCAAGCGGGGCAATGAAGACATCTTCCTGCAGGACGTAGAGCCGCTTCGCGCTGAAGTCGCCAGGTTGCGCGGCTTGAACATTGACATGAGCAATCTGAAGCTGGTGACGATCGACCGCCGTGCCCAGGAACCTTTGTCGCCGGTCAAGCCGAAAAAACCGCTGGTGATCGCCTTGAGTCTGGTCGGTGGCATGCTGCTTGGTCTGATGATCGCGCTGATCCGCTACTTCATCCGTAGCCGTAGCCAGGCGTTACCTCATACGGCATTGGGTGATAGCAGTTTTGCCCGTCGCGAGGGTAAAGACGAGTCCTTGTAATTGTGACTGCCCAGAAACAGGCGGGCGCAAAGGCCCGCCTGCTCATACCCCCAGCACAATCAGTGGACAGGTTTTCACAATTCTTAGTTAACCTTTGGTTACAAAGTGTGGCTAAATAACGGCCAGTGGTTCCACGCCGAGGGGTTGCCCGACCGGTCGTGCCGCCTGTATGTGAATTGTGAATTCAGGTGCTGCTTATCATCCTCGGCCGTTGTGGGCCCGCAGGTGCAGCCTGTTCTCTCCCTGACTTGTGACGAATCCCTTGAAACTCATCATTGTTGCTCTCTACGTTGCCTCCATTGCGTATGTACACCTGCGCGGCCGGGTGCGGCACAAGCTGGGGCGCCAGCTTAGCGATCACTCGACGTTCCTGGCGCCGGTCAACTGCTTTCTGTACCTGTTCTCCAAGCAGCCAAGCCGCCCCTATCTCTCACCCAGCGACTTTCCGGAGCTGAGCCCTTTGCAGGAACATTGGGAGCAAATCCGCCAGGAAGGCCAGAACCTGATGAGGGCAGGGGAGATCAAGCGTTCGGACCAGTACAACGACGTGGGTTTCAACTCGTTCTTCAAGTCGGGCTGGAAACGCTTCTATCTCAAGTGGTACGGCGACAGCCACCCCTCGGCGATGAAGCTATGCCCACGCACCACCGAGTTGGTGCAAAGCATCGGCTCGATCAAGGCCGCCATGTTCGCCGAGCTGCCGCCAGGCTCCAAGCTGGTGCGCCACCGTGACCCGTACGCAGGCTCCTATCGCTACCACTTGGGGCTGGATACGCCCAACGACCCGGGCTGCTACATCAATGTGGATGGTGAGAGTTATTACTGGCGCGACGGCGAGCCGGTGATGTTCGATGAGACCTACATCCACTATGCGGAAAATACCACCGCGCAAAACCGCATCATCCTGTTCTGCGATATCGAACGCCCGATGAAATACCGCTGGGCGGCGGCGTTCAACCGCTGGTTCAGTCGCAACGTGATGGCGGCGGCGGGTTCGCCCAATGACGAGGGTGACAAGACCGGTGGCCTGAACCGTGCCTTTACCCGCCTGTACAAGATCCGCCTGCGCGGCAAAGAACTCAAGAAGCGTAACCGCACACGTTACTACTTGGAAAAATGGGCGATTTTTGCCGGTTTGGCGCTGATCTTCATTTTTATCTGAACCTGGTACCGGGCGCGAATCACTGCGGTGGCTTCGCGCCCAGCCTGTCCCACATCTTTTTGCTGATCTTCTGTCGATTGGCGTAGCCGGCCCACGGATCCTCCTTCAGACCCTGCAGCCGCTCGTGCAGGTTCGCCACGGTCCACTGCTGGGCGCCACGCAAGTCTTTCAATTCATCCCGACTGACCGGCACCGACACCGGCAAGCCCGGCCGCGCCCGCACGGAATAAGCTGCCACGGTACTGGCGCCGCGGGCGTTGCGCAGGTAATCGATAAAGATCTTGCCCACGCGGTTTTTTGGGCCGCTGGTGGCGGTGAAACGCTCCGGCAGCTGCTGGGTCATGAACTGGGCCATTGCCTTGGCGAATGCTTTCACGGTGTCCCAGCCATCGCGCCGGGCCAGCGGTACTATCAGGTGCAGGCCTTTGCCGCCGCTGGTCTTGACGAAGGCTTGCAAACCCAGCTCATCGAGTACCGATAAGGTCAACTGTGCCGCCTCCAGCATGGCTTTCCACGGCAAGGCCGGATCCGGGTCGAGGTCCAGCACGAACAGGTCGGGGGTTTCAATCTTGTCCGTCGTGGCGCCCCAGGTATGCAACTCGACGGTGCCCATTTGCACAGCGCCGACCAACGCGTCCTGGCTGTCGATTTCCATCAGGCGCGCGTGCCCAGGGTCCAGCGCCTGGTCAAGTTGCTTGATGTGGGGAATGGCCATGCGCTCGGAGTGCTTCTGAAAGAACTGTTCGCCCTCAATGCCTTCTGGTGCCCTGAGCAGCGACACGGGCCGGCTGCGCAGGAATGGCAAGATCCATTGGCTGATGCCGGCATAGAACTGTGCCAGTTGCTGTTTCTGCGTGCCGCTTTGTGTGTCGATGACGCGCTCGGGGTGGGTGACTTTCACCCCACTCTCGGTGGTTTTTGCCTTGGGCTTCTTGGGCTTCTCCAGGGATTTTGCCGTGCGTGGTTGTTCATGGATGATCTGTGCGGCGGGCTTATCCGTGCGTAAACCGAGAAACGCCGCCTGGCGCACCACACCCTCACGGGTCCATTCAGTAAATTGCACTTCGCCCACCAGCGTCGGCTCAACCCAATGCACGCCTCGGGCCTGAGCGTTGGTCAGTGGCTTTTCCAATGGCGAGGTTTTGCGTTCAAGGGCGGTGAGTTTGGCGTAGATGCTCTTCAGCGCCGCCTGATCAAAGCCGGTGCCTACACGCCCGGCGTAAACCAGCCCGTTGTCGTCGTTGACCGCCAGCAACAGTGCGCCAAACCCACTGCGCGAACCTTGCGGGCGGGTGTAGCCGACAATCACGAACTCCTGGCGCAAGCGGCATTTGAGCTTGATCCAGTCGGCGCTGCGGCTTGATACGTAGAGGCTGCCGGCGCGCTTGCCGATCACACCTTCGAGGGCCAGGTCACAGGCACTTTCGAAGATATCGCGCTGGTTGGCGGCGAAAGCTTCGGAGAAGCGCAGCAGCTTGCTACGGCTGCCGGAAAGCGCCGACTTGAGGGCGGCCCGGCGTTCTTCTACCGCCACGTTGCGCAGGTCTTGCCCATCAAGGAAGGGCGCATCGAACAGGTAATAGACGATATCCAGGCTGCGGCCAATATCGAAGGCATTCTGCAGCGCCTGGAAATCCGGCAGACCGTCGGCGTTGAGACTGACCACTTCACCGTCCAGCCAACTGTCCTTGAGCTTGAGCGCCTCCAAGGCTTTCACCTGGCGCGGCAAGCGCTCGGTCCAATCGTTGTCGTTGCGGGTAAACAGGCGCACCTCACCGTCGCGGATACGTGCCAGCATGCGGTAGCCGTCGAATTTGATCTCGTACAGCCAGTCGCCAGCAGGGGCGCGGTCGACCAGGGTTGCCAGTTGCGGGGAGAATTGGTCTGGAAGGGCGGAGGTTGCTTTCTTGGGTTTTGCAGCTTTCCTGGTTTTGCTGGCGGCCTTGACTTTGCCCACCGAGGCGTCGCTGAGCACACTGTCGGGCTGGGCCTGGACGATATCGTAGTCGACCGACGGGCGGGCCTGCTGGTCTTTTTCCTTGATCAGCAACCATTGCTCCTTGTCACCGCTGCCTTTGAGCCGGGTGCGCACCAGGGCCCAGTCCCCCGAGAGTTTCTCGCCAACCAGAGTGAACTTGAGTTTGCCGGCTGCGTAGGCCTTGTGCGGATCGTCATGGGGTTGCCATAAGCCACGGTCCCACACGATTACATCCCCGGCGCCGTATTGGCCGGCGGGAATGCTGCCCTCGAAACTGCCGTAGCTCAGGGGATGGTCCTCGACATGCACCGCCAGGCGCTTCTGGGTCGGATCCAGGCTCGGGCCCTTGGGCACGGCCCAGCTCAACAGCACACCGTCGAGCTCCAAGCGAAAGTCATAGTGCAGATTGCGCGCATCATGCTTCTGGATTACAAAACTCAGGGCCGAGGTTTTGCGCTTTGTGGCTGGTGAACTGCCGGCCGGTTCGGCGGTGATCTCAAAATCGCGTTTGCGGTTGTACTCGCTCAGGGGCTTTGCCATGTCATTCTCCAACCGATGGCGGACTCAAGAGGCTTTTTTACTGGACTTTTTTGCGGCGGGCTTCTTGGCTGCCGGTTTGCCCGCCAGACTACGCTTGAGCAATTCCGTCAGGTCGATTACGTCGGCAGATTTGCGCTCTTCGCTGCCCTCGGCCGTTTCTACATCTTCGATCTTGCCAGCCTTGGCCTTCTTCGCCACCAGCGCCATGATCTTGTCCTGGAAACTGTCGCGGTACTCATCGGGCTGCCAGTCGGCGCTCATGTCTTCCACCAGGCGCTTGGCCATGTCCAGTTCGCCCTTGGCCAAAGTCGGCTTGGTCACATCGCTGCCCAGTTCCAGCTCATCCAGGCTGCGCACTTCGGCAGGCCAGCGCAACATCACCAGCACCAGGGCCGACTCCAACGGCATCAACGCGGCCAGGTGCTGTTTGGTGTGCAGCACGACATTGGCCAGGGCGACCTTGCCGGTTTTCTTCAGGGTTTCACGCAGCAGCGCATAGACCTTGCCGCCGCGTTTGTCCGGGGCCAGGAAATACGGCGTGTCGATGTTTTGCAGGGGGATCTGGTCGCTGGCGACGAAGGCGATGATCTCGATAGTCTGGGTCGACTTGGGGTGGGCCGAACGAATTTCATCTTCGCTGAGCACCACGTAGCGACCTTTTTCATAGGCGACGCCCTTGACGATATTCTCCTTGGTGACGTCCTTGCCGGTGGTCTTGTTGATGCGCTTATAGCCCACCGGGTCCATGCTGCGCTTGTCCAGCCAGTCGAAATCGACACCCTGGGATGACGTGGCCGAGACCAGCGATACCGGGATGTGAACCAAGCCGAAACTGATGGCGCCTTTCCAGATTGCCCGCGGCATAGATGCAACTCCTTAACGAAGAGACTGTGTTCTGGTGACTCATGGGCCAGGACAAAAGTTTCGACGAGCAGATGCTCGGACAGATCGTGTTACACCTGATGAGAAACTATTTAGTGTCACAACGCGAACCCTCGGGGTAGCGTGTTATCGAACGCAGGTAGTACTCGGCATAGAGAGGTTTGGTCATGAACCGTTGTGTACGTCATCTTGCAGTACTCGCGCTGGGTCTGGCCCTGGCGCCATTGGCCCAGGCGCAAAACCTGCCGGGCCGTTACGACACCAATAACAGCCCGATTCATCGCGCCAACCCCAACAGTATGCAGGGCACCCAGCCCAATGCGCCGGCTGTTCGTGGAATCCAGACTACCCCGACCAGCCCCCGACCGACTGTGGAAAACGGCGGCATCGGCAACCGTTATCCGAGGCAGGAAGCGGCCCCGAGCCGTCCGGCCACCGAACCCAAAGCGCCCACCTATGATGCCAACGGCAATCGCCGCTAAGGAATCGTCTTATGTTGCTACGCAAAACCCTGTTGGCCGCATTGTGCGCCACCGTGCTTCTGCCGTTGAGCGCGGTACACGCCGCCGGTAGCCAGCAATTTCCCAGTGAGCAAGGCAGCGTCACCGCCACGCCGATCGCCAAGGGCCTGGACCACCCGTGGGCGCTGGCGTTCCTGCCCGACCAGCAAGGTTTCCTGGTGACCGAGCGTCCCGGGCACCTGCGCTTTGTCAGCCCGGACGGCAAGCTTTCCGCGCCATTGAAGGGCGTGCCGCAGGTATGGGCCAAAGGGCAGGGCGGCTTGCTCGATGTGGTGCTGTCGCCGGACTTCAAGCAGGACCGTATGGTCTACCTGTCTTACGCCGAAGGGGGCGGTGAAGGCGGTAAAGCCGGAACCGCCGTAGGGCGCGGGCGTCTGGCTGACGACTTGAGCGGCCTGAAGGATTTCAAGGTCATCTTGCGCCAGGAGCCCAAGCTGTCCACCGGCAATCATTTTGGTTCGCGGCTGGCGTTTGACCGTGACGGCTACCTGTTCGTGACCCTGGGAGAGAACAACGACCGCCCGACGGCCCAGGATCTGGATAAATTGCAGGGTAAGGTCGTGCGCATCTATCCGGATGGCCGCGTACCCGATGACAATCCCTTCGTCGGCCAGCCCGGTGTACGTCCCGAGATCTGGTCCTACGGCCAGCGCAACCCCCAAGGCCTGGCGCTGAACCCGTGGAGCGGCACGATCTGGGAAAACGAACACGGCCCCCGTGGCGGTGATGAACTCAATATCATCGAGCGTGGCAAGAATTATGGCTGGCCGCTGGCGACCCATGGCATCAACTATTCCCTGCTGCCTATTCCCGAAGCCAAGGGCAAGACGGTGGAAGGCACTGTGGCGCCGCACCATGTGTGGGAGAAGTCCCCGGGCATCAGCGGCATGGCGTTCTATGATGCCGACCGCTTCAAGGCCTGGCAGCACAACGTGTTTATTGGCGCGCTGGTCAGCCAGGAACTGATTCGGTTGCAGTTCGATGGCGACAAAGTAGTTCATGAGGAACGCTTGCTGGGCGAGTTGAAAGCGCGGATTCGCGACGTGCGGCAGGGGCCGGATGGCTTTCTGTATGTGCTGACCGATGAAGATGATGGCGTGCTGTATCGGGTCGGGCTCAATCAGGACTGATTACGCTCGTGTGGGAGAGGGCAAGCCCCCTCCCACATTTGAATCTCACCTGGTTGCAGAACGGGAGTGTTACAGGCCCAAGTCCGACAACCCCGGATGATCATCCGGGCGACGACCCAGCGGCCAGTGGAACTTGCGTTCGCTTTCCTGGATAGGCCTGTCGTTGATGCAGGCAAAGCGGTTGGCCATCAGGCCGTTCTCATCGAACTCCCAGTTTTCATTGCCGTAGGAACGGAACCAGTTGCCCGAGTCATCGTGCCATTCATAGGCATAGCGCACGGCAATGCGGTTGCCGGTGAACGCCCACAGTTCCTTGATCAATCGGTAATCCAGCTCCTTGGCCCATTTGCGCGCCAGGAACTGCTTGGCTTCTTCGCGGCTGTGGGCAAATTCAGCGCGGTTACGCCACTGCGTGTCCAGGGTGTAGGCCAGGGACACGCGCTGCGGGTCGCGGGAGTTCCAGCCGTCTTCGGCCAAGCGGACTTTTTCAATGGCCGACTCGCGGGTAAACGGCGGCAGGGGCGGACGGACTTCTGTTTGTGCTGACATTGGGCGGCTCCTGAATACAATTAAGTTAGATCGAAAGTTGCCTGGCCAGTGGGGTTCAAAGTTGCAATAACGTTCGCGCCATGCATTGCGCATTATCGGCAGCTGTTGAATCGCCCATGACCAGGGCAACGGTAATGGCGCCATCGATCAGGATCAGCAGTTGCGCGGCCTGCCGTTCCGGGTCGGGGGTGCCATGTGCTTGGCACAGCTCAAGTGCGTACTCGAACAGTTTTTGTTTATGCGCTTTGGCCAGCAGGCGAACCGGGTCTTGCGCGTTGCCGGTTTCACCACTGGTATTGATAAAGGCGCAGCCACGGAAGTCCGCCGAGCCGAACCAGCGCCTGAGGGCGTCGAACAGCGCCAGCAGGCGCTCGCCGCTGCCTTCACTACGCTCTACTTCGTCGCGCAACCATTGCATCCAGCGCTCGTCGCGGCGTTGCAGGGCGGCAATCACCAACTCGTCCTTGTTGGCGAAGTAGCGATAGATGCTTTTTCTCGACACGCCGGCGGTTTTCACCAGCAAGTCCATGCCGGTGGCGGCAATGCCATGCCGATAGATCAACTTCTCGGTCACGTCGAGGATAATGTCGCGGGTTTCACTGCTGGCTATATCATTCATGCCGAACAAAGTAGAACGATCGTTCTTCATGGTCAAGCGGCGTTTTTCATTTGTCGATGACGAGACCTGAGCCGCCCCATGGTGTAAGCTCGGGGCCTCTTCGGATTCGACCCATTGCGAGCCCTATGCCGACGTTCTTCAAACGTTCCCTGTTGCCCAAGCTGCGCGGTTTTCCATTGTCCCCCGAGGCCATCGAGGTGCTGCCCAGCGCTGACGCGTATCGTCGCTGCCTGCTGGAGAAAATCGCCCAGGCCACGCGGCGTATCTACATTGTTGCGCTGTACTTGCAACAGGACGAAGCGGGGCAGGAAATCTACGACGCCCTGCACGCTGCCAAGGCTGCAAGACCCGAATTGGATATCGTGGTGATGGTTGACTGGCTGCGGGCCCAGCGCGGGTTGATCGGCGCCGGCAAGCAACCGGGCAACAGCGCCTGGTACCAGGCGATGACGCAAAGCCACGCCAGCGAAGTGCCGGTGTATGGCGTGCCAGTGCAAACCCGCGAGCTGTTCGGCGTGTTGCACCTCAAGGGCTTTGTCATTGATGACAGCGTGGTGTACAGCGGTGCCAGCCTGAACAATGTGTACCTGCACAAGTTCGACAAATACCGCTTCGACCGTTACCACCTGATCCACAGCCAGGCCCTGGCCGATTCGATGCAGCACCTGGTGGAACATGGCCTGGTCGCGTCCAAGGCGGTGCATCGCCTGGACCTGCCGAACCCGCCCACCACCCGCAGCCTGCGCAATGACATCGGCGACCTGCGCAGCCGCCTCAAGCATGCGGCCTATGACACCACGGCAGGGCAGTTGCCAAACGGCCACCTGTCAGTCAGCCCGTTGCTCGGTGTCGGCAAGAATAACCCGCTGAGCCGGGTGATCCTCGAGCTGATCGCCAGCGCCCAGCAGCAACTGATCATCTGCACGCCTTACTTCAACCTGCCATTGCCGGTGACCCGCGAGATCAACCGCGCCTTGGCGCGTGGGGTGAAGATCGACATCGTGGTCGGCGACAAGACCGCCAACGACTTCTACATTCCGCCCAGCGAGCCGTTCAAGGTGATTGCGGCATTGCCGTACCTGTACGAGATCAGCCTGCGGCGTTTTGCCAAGCGACACCAGCCAATGATCGACAGCGGCCAGTTGAACCTGCACCTGTGGCACGATGGCGACAACACTTACCACCTCAAAGGCTTGTGGGTTGACCAGCGCTACACTTTGCTTACCGGCAACAACCTCAACCCTCGGGCGTTCCGCCTCGATCTGGAAAACGGCTTGTTGATCGACGATCCCAAAGGCCAATGGCTGGCGCCGCGGCGTACCGAGTTGACGCAGATTTTCCAGCACACCACGCGTATCCAGGGTTACCAGCAGTTGCAGACGCTGGTGGATTATCCGCCAGCGGTGGGCAAGTTCCTGCGCCGGGTCAGCCGGGTGCGCATCGAGCGTTTGCTGTACCGCATCCTGTAGCCGAATAAGCCACGGGTAAAAAAACACCCAGGCCCCTCCACGGGACCTGGGTGTTTTTTTTGCGCGAAGCGCTTAGTTCAAGCCCAACTTGCCGCGCAGCATCGACAGGTCTTCAGCCAGGGTGTTGACCGGGCCGACCAGCGCCTTGCGGTCGTTGTCCTTGACCTTGTCGTAGGTCTCGAAGCCGCCATCCTGGGTCTTGTACTTGGCCAGGATCTTGTTGACGGTGGCGAAGTTCTTGTCGACCTTGGCCAGGAAGGCCTGGTCTTGCTGGCCGATCTGGCCACGGAACAGGTCGACGATTTTCTTCGCGCCATCGATGTTGCCCTGGAAGTCATACAGGTCGGTATGGCTGTAGCGATCTTCCTCGCCGGAGATCTTGGTAGCGGCGACTTCTTCCAGCAGCGCGGCGGCGCCGCCGACGACTTTTTCCGGCGGGAAGGTCAGGCCGTCGACGCGGGTCTGGAGATCATTCACATCGGTGTTGAGCTTGGCCGTCAGTGCCTCCAGGCCCTGGGTCGAGTTCTGCGCGAACAGCGCGTATTCAATCCGGTGAAAGCCGGTGAAGTCTTCGGCCGTCACACCTTTTTCATGGTCATCGACACGCGAATCGATGGACGCGTCGAGGTCGCTGAACAGCTCGGCGATCGGCTCGATGGCCTCATAGTGCACGCGGGTCGGCGCATAGAGCTGCTTGGCGGTGGCCAGGTCGCCTTTCTTGATAGCGTCGGTGAACGCCTGGGTCTGGGTGACCAGCTCGCCGATTTCCTCGGTAACGTAGATCTTGTAGTCCGATACCGGGCCTACCAGGTCGAGCGGCGCGGTAGCAGCGAAGGCAGCCAGCGGCGCAAGGCTCATTAACAACGGCAACGCGATAAACGACTTCTTCATGGGGGGCATTCCGCTCTGGTTTGTTTTAGGTCTTGGCAGTGGTTTGGGAAGACGTTGCGGCGAGCAGCGTGCGCCCAAGGAAATCCTTGGGCCCGGTGACGCCTGGCAAGGTGAAGAAATAGCCGCCACCCACCGGCTTGAGGTATTCCTCCAGGGGCTCGCCGTTGAGCCGGGTTTGCACGCTGATAAAGCCTTTCTCCAGGTCGGCCTGGTAGCAGATGAACAACAACCCCATGTCCAGCTGACCGTTTTTGTTGACGCCGTTGGAGTAGTTGAAGGGCCGGCGCAGGATCAGGTTGGCCTGGGTCTGCGGGGTGCGCGGGTTGGCCAGGCGGATATGGGCGTCGAGCTTGGTCAACTTGCCTTCCGGGTCTTTGCTGTAGTCCGGAACCTGGGTTTCATGCTGGCCATCCATGGGGGCGCCCGTGGGTTTGACGCGGCCTATGATGCTTTCCTGTTCTTGCAGCGGGGTGCGATCCCAACGCTCGACAAAGTTACGGATGATACGCACGGCCTGGTAACTGCCATGGGCGGCCCAGGCCGGTTCGTCGCTGCCGGGTTGGACCCAGACGATCTGGTCCATGGCCTTGGCATCGTTGGAGTCCGGGTTGGCCGAACCATCGCGAAAACCCAGGAAATTGCGCGCACTCTGCGCAGGCTCGCCGGGCTTGGCCGGTGCCTGGGGCGGCACGCTGCCTTCCTGTTTCCAGCGCACCAGCAGCAGGTCGGGCAGGTTCTTTACGATGTCGCGCAGGGCGTGGATATTGGTGTCCGGCGTATTTGAGCTGAACTGCAGGCTCAGGTCGCCGTGGCATTGCGCCGGTTCCAGCGCATCGTTGGGAAAGCCGACCATGCGACTAAGGCGCTTGGGTTTGACCGCCCTGAGGCCGAAGCGCTCATCGAACAACGACTCCCCCACCGACACGGTAATGGTCAAGTTATCCGGCGACACCACCGGACCGAGGATGCCGGAATCGGTAGGTGGCAATTTCGGATCGACTTGGGGCACGGTGCCACCGCTCATCAGGAACGCGATGCGCTCGTTCAAGGTACGGAACAGCCGCTCCAGATCTTCACGGTCGCTGGCCAGTACATCGAACGCCACGACCATGCCGCAGGCCGGGCGGGGTGTGACGATGCCGCTTTGGTGCTGGCCGAAAAACGCCTGGCGGTCATGGGTCTTGTCACTGCGCGGTGCGCTGGTCACCTGCTCGGCCGCTGCGGCCATGGCCGGGCAACTCAAGCTGCTGCCGGCAATTGCCGCGCCAGTGGCGGCCATGCCCAGCAGGACGCGGCGGCGTTGGAGATCAAACTGTGGTGTATCACTCATAGTGCGGTCGTCTTCACTGCAGGCCGGAAAGGCCAAGGGCGGGGTCGATTCCATCGAGTGCGGCGGCCAGTGCCTTGGCCTTGTCGGCGATCTGCTTGCGCTGATCGTCGGTGACGCTGTCGTAACGGGCGTAGTGGTTGTCGACCTTCAATCCATTGAGCTCGGCATCGAAGGCGGTGAGCGCGCTGTCGATGTGGGGCAGCAGGTCGGCGGCGGACTTGGTCAACAATGGACGCATCAGGTCGACCACCTTGCGGGCGACCTGCAGGTTGGCGGCAAATCCATTCAGGTCAATATGGCTGTAGCGCTCCTCTTCACCGCTGACCGCGCGTACATCCGCCAGACTGTTGAGGTTGCGCACCACAATGCTGACCAATTGCTCCGGCGGCAGGGACTGGGCCAGCAGCTGTTGCTTGAGGGTGGTGACGTCGGCGACCAAGCGTTGAGCGACAGGCGCCAGGCCATCGAGGCTGCGTTGCTGGAACAGGCTGTATTCAAGGCGGTGGAAGCCGTTGAACGCAGGATCCTGCTCGCGTTTTTCAAAGTAATCGGCGCGGGCGTTGATGGCGTTATCCAGCTCGGCCAGGCGCTGGGCTGCCGGCGCCAGGCGCTGATAGGCTTCACGGGCCGGCGCATACAGCGCCTGTGCCTGTGCCAGGTCGCCGGCGTCGATGGCCTGTTGCAGGGCGGCTGCGGCCTTGATCAGGGCGCCGCCCTGGCCGCTCAGGTACACACGGAACTCCGACAGCGGACCGATAAACGCCACCATTGACGGCTTGGCCTTGGCCTGGGCGTCGGATTCAGCGGTCGGCGTCACGTGCAGCGAGCCACGGGGATTGCTCAGTAGGCCACAGGTGATCGCGTAGTCGCCGGGCTGCAGATTGGCGTTGATCACCTGGCTCAGGCCCGGTGCGATATTTTCCCGCTCTTCGACCACCAGCACGCCATCGAGGATTTCCCATTCCACAGCACGGTCGGAGCGGTTGATGATACGAAAGCTCGCACGTCCGGCCGGTACGGTAAGGGCGTTGGGCTCACAGGCGTGGGCGTGGATCGTCACCGCGATTTCATTGTGGTTGACCTGGCGTTTGGTAGCGGCCAGTTGCGAGGCGTAGTAGAACAGGCCACCGGCGGCGATCATCACCACCACCGAGCCGGCCACGCCCCAGCGCAAGGCTCGGGACGGAGGGGCCGATTGAGGGGTTGGGTTGGACAAGGGACGGTCCTTACTGGCTGGAAACGGAAGAGGTCTTGGCAACGGGCTTGGCGGGGGGCGAGGGCATGAAGAACATCACCAACGCCACCACTAGGTAAATCACATAGGCACCCAGGGTGCTGACCGTCGGCGCCTCCTGGTAGCCGAACATGCCGGCCAGTACTGAGCCCAACGGGCTGTCCATCGGCAGCGCAGCGCTGAAATCGAACAGCACGGTCTGCCAGTGGTTCCACACGCCGGCCTCGTGCAGGGCCTGCACCGAGTTGGCGAGAATGCCGGCGGCCACCACGAGGATGAACAGGCCGGTCCAGCGGAAAAACGCGCCGAGGTTCAGGCGCATGCTGCCGGAATAGATCAGGAAACCGACGACGATGGCCAGGATCAGGCCGAGCAGGGCACCGATCGGTGCGCCCGGGCCTTCGCTCTGCTGGAACACGGCCAACAGGAAAAATACCGTCTCCAGACCTTCGCGGGCCACGGCGAAAAACACCATGGCGATCAACGCGATCACCTGGTGCCTGGAACCTGCCAGCGCATGGTCGAGGGATTCGTGCAGGGTATGCTTGATCGAACGCGCCACCTTGCGCATCCAGAACACCATAGAGCTGAGGATGCCCACGGCAACCAGGCCGACGATGCCTTCGAACAATTCCTGCTGCTTTTGCGGAAATTCCGCACTGACCAGTTCCAGACCGCCGCCCACCAGCAACGCCAGGGCCGCGGCCAGGAATACGCCGATCCACACCGCCGGCATCCACTGGCCACGGCCGGTCTGCTGCAGGTAACTGGCGATGATGCCAACGATCAAGGCGGCTTCAATGCCTTCGCGCAACATGATTAAAAACGGAACGAGCATCGGGCACCGGGGGCGTAACTAGTTAGGAAGCTAAGTTGTAACATAATGATACTCATTGCTAAACAAGAAATATTGACCTTTGCTGAACCTGGGCTGAACGGTGGTGGCGAAGCGCAACCGCCTTTATGATGCACGCCACTGAAGTAGCCGTCGGATTGGCCAACAGCTCATGTCGGAAAAAGACACCATCTCAATCCACCTCGTGCGTGAAGCCCTGTTGCAGAGCTGTGCGCCTGGGGCGGCCACCGTTGAGGCGTTAAGCAAGGTCGGGATTGATCCCGCATTACTGGAGCAGCCAAGCGCCCGGGTTGCGGCCACGGCCTATGCGCGCCTGTGGCGCTTGCTGGCGCGGCGCACGGACGATGAGTTTTTTGGCATGGACCCGCGCAAACTCAAATCCGGCAGCCTGGCGTTCCTGTGTCGCGCCGCCATGACCCAACCCAACCTGGCTGCGGGCCTGGAGACCGGCCTGGAGTTTCTGTCGCTGATGTTCGAGCGCATGCCCGCGCAGTTGGTTCGCCAACAGAGCCTGGCGGAGATCGTCCTGCTCGAACCCGAGCCGGAGCCCAAGCGTGGGTTCACCTATTTCACCTACTGGATGATCGTGCACGGCGTTGCCTGTTGGCTGGCAGGGCGTCGAATCCCAATCCTTGCCATCGAGTTGCGTTGTGCGCAGCCGGACTTCTGTGACGATTACCAGGTGATGTTTTCCGATAACCTGCGCTTTGATCGACCCCGTACCCGCATGATCTTTTCTGCGGACTGCCTGGACCTGCCGATCAAGCGCAGCCCGCAGGAGCTCCAACGTTTCCTGGCCCATGCGCCGGCCAATATTCTGGTCAAGTACCGCGACCCCGAGAGCCTTGCTACCCGCATCAAGCATAACCTTCGGCAGATGCCTCCCGACGCCTGGCCTGAAACCGACGGGCTTGCGGCTACGTTGTGCATTTCCGCGTCCACATTGCGTCGACGCCTGGCGGAAGAAGGCCAGACCTATCAGGGCCTAAAGGACAGCGTGCGCAAGGAACTGGCGATTGTGTGGCTGGCGGAACCGCAGATCAGCTTTGCCGAAATCGCCACGCGGCTGGGGTTTGCCGATGCGAGTTCGTTCTACAAGGCTTTTCGTAAGTGGTCAGGGTCCAATCCCGGGCACTATCGGAGTTTGATCTTGAACGAGCCGAGTCGGCTCTAACCGATGTGTAGACAGTGCGCCAAGATCCTCCTTAACGCACTGATAAAACGCCTTGGGCTCAAGCTCGCGCATTGAGCTTTAAATTACTTCTGGAAGAAGATACCTCTTCAGATTGATAATTTTTTTCATCAAGTTTGAGTGTGCCGGCGGCTACGGACTCCTCAGTCGCCAAGAGCCCATCCTCGGGGCTAAAAAATGATTCGATGCGCCCAATCAACCCTTTCTTTACGTGCTGCCGACGACCAGTGCATGCGTCTGCCCGACGTTAGCGATGGGCGTCGAGTATTAAGTCGCTGGGTTTTGCAAAGGATGGTTGCTGGCAAGGTTTGGGGGCTTCTTAGTAAAGGGGGGATAAAGGGTGCTTACAAATTTCTTGTCTTCTTCTGATATTGTTTTCGGCCTAAAGACCGACTCTCCGTCACTGTCAGTCTCGAAGGTGTAGTGCATTATTGAATCGTTGTCATAGGGACTTAATGTGAGTGAGCCATCGTCGGGAAGAGGTGGCGTGTCTTCTAAATCAGGATCGTCCAGGTTTCTATATGGGTGCTCATGTTCATGCTTTAGACCGAGCACATGCCCCCACTCATGCATGACCGTATCGGCTATGTGTTCCGGGGAGGCGTTTGTGCCGATGGTGACATGAGCTTTCGCGTCTGGATGAAGTGTATTTTCTGTGCCTATCCAGGCATACCCTTCTTCGCTATAAGGATCGACTTCAATTCTTACATCTGCGTCTTTGGGGTCGGCGATGAATTCAAAGTTTAGATTTACATAGGGAGCCCATTTTTTAATGTTTTCTCTGATCAATTCTTCTTCTTTTCGCGTCGTGCCAACCATGCCTATTTTTATCGTGGCGCCCTGTGGCCAAAGGTAAGCAGTGTCAGCGACGCCACGCTTTTGCCTGCTCTTGGCCGAAGCTGTGGTTTGATCGTCATTTTGAATATCAGGCGTGTCATAGGTCGGCGGGAGCGGTGGAGAGTGGGTTGCGTTAATATTCAATGGTAACTCCTTAGTGAACCGTCCTGGTGAAGAGCCTACATGCCAGCGTCCTATGCAAGTACGTAATAGGTGGCGGTCACTTTCGAAATGGTTCCGTCGAGGCTTGGCTAATTCACTATCGTGCGCGGGCAAACGCTATCGGTGTCGCAGGAAATGCCCTTGTGCCTCTCAGCTATAACCTCCGCTAATGGATGTGCGGGTGCGACTATTGATGTCTCAGCTTCCACGGGAGGAGGGCGGGCGCCACAGTTGATTATTCAAAAGCAGTTGGGCGCTTCTTGGCAATCTGTTGCGATAAGCTTTGGGAGCAGCGCTTCATACTCTGGATCGTTTGGTACCTATCGAGTCGCTATGTTAAATTCCGATCCTGATGTGAAATCCTACTCAGGTACCGCCAAATACGGGCGCTGAAGGCCTGCAATGGCAGTGCGTTAAAAACCGTCCTAGCGCACTGTCCAAACACCTTGGATTCAAGCCTGCTCATGAATCTTTAAATCACTTCTGGAAGAATTGACGAAGTAGGCCAATGCACCTATTGCGTGATTGGCGTCTATCATCCCCCGGTGCCACCTCAAAGTGTCTTCTTTCACGTCTGTTCGCTTTGACGGATCAGCGAGACCAGGCGTTGTTGACGCTTGCCGTAATCGCTGAAGGCATTCTCGGATTCTTCCAGGGCCAGCAGCACTTGCTGTTCGCAAACGCGCACGCACACTGCCCAGGTCAAATGCGGCCCAGGTAATGCTTGGGCCCAGGGACCAGGCATTCGCCGCGGCCGAACCGATCTGCGAACCCCGCCCGGCGGTGAAGCCGAGGAAGCCGCTGAGGCTGCCCCGTGGGAACATTGGCTACGCCGGATTTCCTGGCCCATGCGCCGGCCAATATTCTGGTCAAGTACCGCGATCCTTAGAGCCTTGCTACCCGCATCCAGCATGACCTTCGGCAGATACCTCCCGACGCCTGGCCTGAAACCGACGAGCTTGCGGCCACGTTATGCATTTTCCGCCTCCACATTGCGCCGACGCCTGGTGGAAGAAGGGCAGACCTATCAGGGCCTCAAGGACAGCGTGCGCAAGGAACTGGCGATGTGTGGCTGGCGGAACCGCACATCAGCTTTGCCGAGATTGCAACGCGGCTTGGGTGCGCCGATGCGAGTTCGTTCTATAAGGCGTTTCGCAAGCGGTCGGGGTCGAATCCGGGGCATTATCGGAGCTTGATAATTAATGATGCTACGTAGGTGGTAGGGGCATAGTTAAGGCATGGGCGGCGACAGGTTTGTTTGAGGTGTTCATTGTTTTAAAAGGATCTTCGCTAACCATGAATCCACCAAGCTAGTGCTCAATTAAAAGCGGTATAGGTATACGTTATCGACGCGGACGACGCATCAGGATGACTGGCGCTTTTTAAATAAATCGGGAGGGTACCATCACCCATGCCGTTTGAATCGCGTACCCAACGAGAATAGCGAGTGCCTACAAACCTGAGTTAATTCAAAAATTCTAGTTTTTAAATGGTTTTTGTTGATCTAACAGCAAAGTTGCGCTCACACCCAGCAGGCCAACAAAACAGACGCATGCAATTATGATCAAAGTTAACGAGAATCCATACATATCTAATAGCCCTCCGAAAAGGGCGTAAGAGATTCCGATAATTACTGCATTTATTAAATTGGCAACAGAGAGGCAAGATGCTCGGATGCGCGACTCAACATTATTATGGATATATGTTTCATATGAGGTTTCATATATAGCAGGAAGCGACATGATTATAAGAAAAATGATAATTGAAGTAATAACCCCGATATTCATTGCCAAAATAACAAGAAGAAAAGTTACAACGCCAGTAGTAGCGAAGGCAATTTTTCCCAGCGTGAATTTAGAACATACAACCCCAGCAATCATGAACATCACTGCTGATATACCTTCAACGGATGCATAGATACCGGCAATGATAGTCACATTTAACCCCTGCATTGCAAAAAATGGTTGCCCATAGATGAATAAAGGAATTGTTGACAGTTCGAATAGAGCAAACCCAATAAATAAAGGCATAAGAAAAGCGCCTTTTTTGGAGTGAAAAAAATTGATTAGAGATATAAAAACCCCCGGTGTCGTTTCGTTTCCTATTTCACATCTATCATGGAAGTTCAGCGAGGCAGGCGGAAGCTTTGTTTCGGGAGTGAATGCGACCACAATAGCTCCAATAAATTTTGATATCGCAAAAAATATGTAAACGCTGTTCCAGGACAAAGTCTCTTGTAATACTCCGCCGAGAAGCATAGATAAGCCTAGCGACACAGCACCGACAGCACGGGCTCGTGATAATATTTTAGGATATTCATCAGCTCGATGTTCAGCTAGTAAGTTATCATATAGCAATGCCCGGTCTGAACCGGAGCCCATAGCAATACTTGCACCGAATAGGCAAAATATAATTGCGAAAGGAATAAAAGAGGAAAATAGCAAGAAACCAACGCCGCTTAAAAATAACCCCAAAAAACCAATGGCAAGAGAGAACTTGCGACCATAGCGATCTGCAAGTAAGCCAGATGGAATCTCTAAAGCTACGGCAGAAAAAAATAAAAAGGACTGAAGAGCACCTATCTCGCCTTGGGAGATACCTATTTGAAGCAAATAGAGCACGAATAAGCTTCTCTGAACATCCAGATTCATAAATATTGATAATGAATAATAAAAATTATCGTTTTTATTTTTTAGGAAATTTAATTTATTCATTTTAATTAAAGGTCTGTTTTTTTGTGAATTTAAAAGATTTTAAGTCTAAGCTCAAGGTGCACGCATTTACTTTGGAGTGACCAATGTTTGCCAAATATTGAAAAGCCTCCCACGCTATGAGGTTAGCGACAATTGAATTGGTTATACCATTCGACGGAAAACGCGCCGGAATAATTATTTCTTTACAAATACTCTGTACCTCTCTAATCCAGCGTAGATAGGCCTTAAATGAAGATCTATCTTTCAGAAGCGGCCCGAGGGTGCCGTTGTTAATACCTACGGCACCGAATAGTGCTGATGTGCCTGCTATTAATGCCGCATTGGCTACGTAAGCTTGAATAGCTCCCTTAGGTTCGTCAGCGCAACAAATTATTAAATCTGCCTCCTTGGCCAACTTCGCTAGCTGCCTGCTTGAGGTTATCTCACATTTAATAGCTCTAGCTTCCACTACTTGTTGATTTTCGATCAGTCGCCTGGCAAGTACATCTGCTTTATATTGGCCAATATCGTGTACGCCAAAAACAAATTGACGATTAAGATTGTTTGTGGTTACTTTGTCGAAATCAATCAAAATAAAACAACCAACACCTGAGCCCGCGAGGCTTTGTGCGACCAGCGATCCTGTGCCTCCGCAACCAACAACTACTATGGATGAGTTTCTTATTCTTTGACTCATTTCTTGGTTTGGTGCGACAGCTTCATTCCACGACCATTGCATAGTCTGTAACGGAGTCATCCCACTAGGTGGGGCAGTATGAATGAGATTAGCTTCTTTTAGTTCTCGAAGAAGGCTTCCCTCAAGCTCATTATCAAATTGCAATACTGTTCCTGTTGTACTGAGTAGATGAAGCAGCTTTGCGGTATACAAATTGAGAGAATTGATATTTTTTACACCGTTCTCCGCAATCAGTTTTAGTTGATTGTCATGGCTCAGAATGACTACATCACCACGTAACATCCATTTGTCTATTTTATTAAACAATGAAAAAGTCCTCAGTTACTTCGTTGAGCCTAAATGCTTAACAAACATAGCCATCGGCCTGTAAACCGTTTCAGCTAATAACATAGGTAGAGCTTCATGGCTGGATCTGGAGTAAAGTTTTAGAAAAATACATTTAATGAGCCTTAAGGATTCAGGCGAGGTATCCAAACCGGATATTTTTCTTTGAAATAGAGTCAGGCGTAAGCTCTTCTCACTTGCCGCATTTACTATTAGCGTCTTCAGTAGCTCTTCTTCTTCATTTGTGAGCTCTTGACAAAGCTGGCCACACTCCACAATTAGGTGAAGCGCCTTTCGTTTGTTTTTTTGTCTCGGTTCAATAAATGCTTGAAGCAAGCTCTCTGCGTGGCTCATTATCTCAAATGGACTATCTGACCGTTGATAGTTTGCAAGAATAGGGTAGGGGTAATAGGTAGAAAACGCAGACCATGATAATAGTATTATCGTATTCTGATTGGGGATTACATCTAGCGCTTTAGTTAGTCCGATGCCACGATACTGTGGATGTATAATAACGCGGAAAGATTGCAGTACAGATTTATTGATTTCTGAGAACTCAGAAAATATCTCAAATGCTCTAGGCCATGGGCGGATACACAAATTAACACCAATCACCTCGCCTTTAGAATATGCTGCGACAACATGGTCAACTAGAGGGGCTAGCATATCTATGTCATTTAGATTGTCATTCTCATAATGATAGCGGGAAAGTTTTTTATAATCGTCTATAGTGCTTTTTTTTATCGTTATTCCCAGGTCATCTAATGTATTTGTGTTTGTTGGTTTTTTATTATAGATGCGGTGATTTCCATTTGAACAGAGCACGATATGGATGTCAGGTTTTAAAAAATCGACGATGTCGTCATGGCAACTTGCAATAAAAGCATTTTGTTTGCTGGAGCGAAGAATTTTAGCTAAATTTATAGCGATAATTTGGGCTGTACACCTATCCAATCGTGTAGTGAATTCGTCAAGGATAAGTGGCCCTTCTCCGCTCAGTAAAGCTGAAGCAATAAGGAAACGTTCTTTTTGACCATCGGATAGTTGAGAGAAAGGACCAATCAGGATACGTGGCTCTCCTAACCCAAATTTTGAAAGATAACGGATGACTTCACCAGCATCATCACACGAAATAATGTCCGCAATTGGCTTCTCTTGATCAATGTCATTTGGTATTTTTTTTGTAGCTGAAAAATTCCGGGAAATATTTTTCAATAGTAAGCTTTTCCCCACGCCACTTGCCCCTGTTATTAGAATGACCCCCTCTGTAGGTATGTCTAAATTTAATAGTGACTCCCGCCAACCTTCCTCAGATAGACCGAAAGTTTTAATGATATTTTGGCAGACTTTGCTTGAGCTGTTCATTGGAGGAATATGTAAATCCACTTCCGCATGTATAATATTCATGATATGCCTTGCAGTGGGTTAGTTTTTTAAATTAACGTTGCTCAAACAAATGCTTGGAATGGCACCAATTGTCACGCTTGGGCATGAATCGCTTAATAAATCATCGAGCAATTGTCTATGTGCGCTATTGAATAGTGACGATTTTAATGTGCTGATATAAAGTTTATGGGCTTGTGATTGATTTCGCCAAACGGGGCATAGTATTAATGATGCATATCTTCCCCAAGCATCATCAGTTGGCCCAGAAACGATCATTAGTCGCATAGCTGCTTTAATTTTTGGATTTGAATAGCTGTCAGACACGGGTGTGCACGATATGCCGTTTTTATGTAAAGTTGTCGCAATTGACCAGGCTATTGTTGCGTTCGGATAATAATCGGAAAAAGCTAGAATAAGACCGTTTTTCGATGCTGTAGTCGACCAATCTAGCGTTGTTAAGTTTTTCAGCGGTTCTGGGTCATCCGATGGGGTTATAGCCTTTGCCCAGCCTACGTGTTCTCCGCAGTTGGTGTTTGTCAAAATATTATTAATTTCTTTGCGAAGTGGCTTTTTGTTATCTCCAACAAGCTCGCCTGAAAAAACAATAATACCTCTAAGAGAGGTTTTCTTAACTATGCGCAGGCCGCCTGCGGCTGGTGTTGAGTAAAATGGCGTAGCAGTATCCGCGGTCTGATTAATAATTCCTTTTTCGTAAAGAGTGACGTTTTCCTCAGGATTACGAACAACTTCTATAAGAATAGAAGGGATGCTATTGCTGGGGCAAATGGCCTCCCATCGATTAGGCGCAATTTCACAGATTTGTCGTGCTCCAGGCCATTTGCCATTCCGAAACGGTATCCATGTAGGAGCTGATAGTAATCCTTCAAAGGCTGAAACTCTTTCCTGAAAGCTGATAATAGCACTGCCGTCTTGTGCCAACCCTAGTTTTGCTTTACTCATAATTAGATGGCGAACAATGAAATCATGACTGGCCAAATGAATAAGCCCATTCAGATAGTCTTGTCCTGTAATATTATTATTTTTGCAGATGTTATTGGATTTAGGGGAAAGCGTGTATGTATGCCCCTCGTCCTCAATATTTATATCGCAGCCTCCTTCTATATTCACATTTGGTAGCGGTGGAGATGATGGTGCTCGTGGAGGAAGCGCTCCCAGACTTGCTAATTGCACTGCACCATAGTTACGAGGAGATTTCAATGGTCCAGGAGGTGCGTCCACGGCGATCCTGATGGGTTTGTTGTCCGTCATACCATTTCCTTACGTGTGCGGTGCCAGTGTGCTAGAAAAATTATTCGTCATTGGGTTGTCGTTCAGTAATCCTGTATGACATTGCCGCAAAAATCGTGAGTCATTCATGTGTTTATGTCTTGCCAATTCAACTTGATAGGTAGTAGCTGCGTAGATAATCTTCAGACTTCTTTAGTGATTTTTTAAGGTGCATAACATAGTTTTTTTCATGCTCAATAAAACCGCCAATTTTATGAGATAAAGGTGCGGGTAGTGTTTCTGTCTTCGATAACTCTTCCCTAGCATTCCTTCCTAAATCCTCAATTTTACTTAGTATTGGTAGAACGAATCCTCGCAGTTGTTGTTCAAAAAGTGGAAATCTATAAGTGTCTACATGTAAATTTTGAACGGCAATAGTAAACCCACAATTAATTACATTGTGCCACCATCCAGGAGGGATATAGAATGCATCACCTGCCGATACCGTGCCTTCAAAAATCTCCGCACCTTGCTTTAGCACTTTATTAGCAATTATAGGGTTGAATAAATTCTGTCCATTTGAAACTACAGATGCGTGGAGGGGTGACACCATACGTGCTGTTTTTTTACCCACAATCATAGTTAGGACGGAGTTTACAAAAAACGAGTCTGTGTGGAGAGGGCTTGATACTTGTTGATAGCCAATAATTAAATTTGTCGGGGGTATCGAAATAGAAGGCGGTAGTTTGTATAGCCAATTATCCGGAAAGCAAGGTAGCGTCATATCTATATCATCCAGAAGCTCCGGAAATTCGTTATGAAAGATCCATCCGCCCAGATAGGGTGGCTCAGAATTGTTTTTATTGTTGGTAAATTTATTTTCTTCTGCTAAGTCTATATAGTCTTTCAAGGGGATTTTAACTTGTTTCTTATAAGGCTCTTGCTGTTTCGACTTGTAGTAGCAGACAGGCACTTCTACATGTCCATAAGTGTTTCTGAAGAAATCTGCAGACCATCTTCTAATCGCTGGCCAATCTTTACCCATTCCTTTTAGAATTACAGGCTTTTCGTTCATGAGGTATTTTTTTTGGAATAGCATTGCATTGCTAGCATCAATGCTTTCAAGAAGTTTTATGTTTTTATTTGACAAAATAGTACTCCTTGCTTAATGAGTCGCTATTTTTAAAAAAGGTCAGTCGAATTGAGTGACCTTTTTTATTCTCCAACTGGCGAATGATTAACAGCGGCTAAAAATAGCTTGAAGCATCAATTCGTCGTCAGCTACGTCAGTGAAGAAAGAAATATCTTCACTTTCGTTGGGCGCAGAAAAAGTATTGTCCGGCTCTACTGCATACTCAATGATTTCTTGATTTTTCATTTTGTATTCTCATTAGTAAGTGATGAGGTAGTTGCAGTTTTTGATTAAGCAATCACTGCTTTGTTTAACGTTCTCGGTTCAGAGCAATTAGGAAGATCCTAGTTGAGCAGGGAAGGATCGCGTAATTTCTAAACCAAACAACGCTTACTTGAGTAAAGATCATGTTGCCGTTATTACGCAAGTATACGGTTCATGGTTTTATGTATCAGAGCATCCATAAAATGAGAAAACGACTGCTGCGATAAAATCCAGTAAAGGCTGGGAGCCTTACGCGGCGCGGTATTAGGAAGATTCCTACGAAAGCCTTCTTGTTTGGCTTACAGAAACAACTCTCAATACTTTAGGACGGTCTGACAAAAAAAGCCCCGCGACCGAATGGATCGCAGGGCTAAAAATTGGCTGGATGCGACCAACCAAAGGAGCTCTTTACATCACTTGCTGCTGGCGACTACGGTATCTGGCTGCCAACCACCACCCAATGCCTTGTAGATCGCCACGATGCCGCGATACAGATCCACTTCGGCCTGGGCCTGGGAATCTTCGGCAGCCAGGCGTTCGCGCTGGGCGTCGAGCAATACCAGGAAGTCCACGGTGCCTTCGCGGTAGCGGATCGCCGCGAGGTCAGCGGCGGCGCGGCTGGATTCGCTTTGACGGATCAGCGAGACCAGGCGTTGTTGACGCTTGCCGTAATCGCTGAAGGCATTCTCGGATTCTTCCAGGGCCAGCAGCACTTGCTGTTCCAGGTAATGCTTGGGCCCAGGGACCAGGCATTCGCCGCGGCCGAACCGATCTGCGAGCCCCGCCCGGCGGTGAAGCCTAGGAAGCCGCTGAGGCTGACCCGTGGGAACAGGTCGGCCTTGGCCACGCCGATCCGTGCAGTGGCGGCGGCCAGCTTGCGTTCGGCGCTGAGAATGTCCGGGCGACGTTGCAGCAATTGCCCTGGGTCGCCAATCGGCAACGCCTTGGCAATCGCCGGCAGGTCTTTGGGGCTCAGGTCCACGCTCAGCTTGTCGGGGCGCTGGCCGAGGAGGGTGGCGATGCGATTGCGTTCGCGCACTTGTTCGGCCTGCAGTTGCGGCACGCTGGCTTCCACCGCCGCCAGGCGCGCATCGGCACGCTCCACGTCGAGCTGATCACCGACGCCGGCATCACGCAGGCTGACGGTGATAGTGCGCGATTCCTGCTGGTTCTTCAGGTTGTCCAGGGCGATGCGTTCACGCAGTTGCGCACCGCGCAGCTGGCCGTAGGCATCTACCAACTCGGCAATCATGGTGACTTGCAGTTGGTACAGGTCGGCTTCGGCCACCTGCTGGTCGGCGTCGCTGGCTTCCAGGTTACGGCGGATGCGTCCAAACAAGTCCAGTTCCCAGGCCATGTCCAGGCCCAGGTCGTAGCGCTCGCTGTTGACGCGCTTGGTGGTCCGCCCGGGAATCTGGCCCTTGCCCACATCGCTGCTGGCGCGGGAGGTGACCACCGGCATGATGTCGTTGGCGGCATCATCGCGGATCGCCCGTGCCGCTCGCAGGCGGGCGAAGGCCACGCGCAGGTCGCGGTTACCGCTCAGTGACTGGGTCACCAGTTGGTCGAGGGTCGGGTCGTCGAATTGCTGCCACCAGATGCCTTCGTACTTGGCATGGTCGTAGCTTTTGCTGTCGGCGGCGGCGGTGATATTGGCCGCCTCCAACTGCTGGATCTTGTAGTCCGGGCCTACGGCACAGGCGGCGAGCGCCAAAACCAGCAAGCTCGGCAGGAATACTTTCACACTCATTGCTGTGTCTCCAGCTTCAAGGCCTTGGCCGCTTTGCGCGCTTCCTGGCGCTCCACATAGCGCCGGATCAGTACGTAGAACACTGGCGTCAGCAACAGACCGAAGAAGGTCACACCGATCATCCCGGAGAACACCGCCACGCCCATGGCATGGCGCATCTCGGCACCGGCACCGCTGGACAATACCAACGGCACCACACCCATGATGAACGCGAACGAGGTCATCAGGATCGGCCGCAGACGCAGGCGGCAGGCTTCCAGTACCGCAGCCAGCGGGTCGAGGCCCTCCGCTTGTTTATCCTTGGCGAACTCAACGATCAGAATCGCGTTCTTGCACGCCAGGCCCACCAGTACGATCAGGCCGATCTGGGTGAAGATGTTGTTGTCGCCGCCCGAGATGATCACCCCGGTAATGGCCGACAGCAGCGTCATCGGGACAATCAGGATCACCGCCAGCGGCAGGCTCCAGCTTTCGTATTGGGCGGCCAGTACCAGGAACGCCAGCAGCACGCAGAGCGGGAACACGAACAGCGCGGTATTGCCCGAGAGGATTTGCTGATAGGTCAGGTCAGTCCACTCATAAGTCATGCCGTTGGGCAGTTCATCCTTCAACAGCTTTTCAATCGCAGCCTGGGCCTGGCCGGAGCTGTAGCCCGGTGCCGCGTTGCCGTTGATTTCAGCGGTGATAAAGCCGTTGTAGTGCATCACGCGGTCCGGGCCCGAGGTGTCGCTGACCTTGATGAAGGTTGCCAGCGGGATCATCTCGCCTTTGTTGTTGCGCACTTTCAGCTGGCCGATCTGGTCGGAGTCCTGGCGGAACTGTTGCTCGGCTTGCACGTTGACCTGATAGGTACGCCCGAAGCGGTTGAAGTCGTTGGCGTACAACGAGCCCAGGTAGACCTGCAGGGTGTCGAAGATGTCGCTGATCGCTACGCCGTGGGTCTTGGCCTTTTCGCGGTCGATGGCGGCATCGACTTGCGGCACGTTGACCGTGTAGCTGGTGAACAGGCCGAACAGTTCAGGCACCCCGTGGCTCTTGGCGATGACGTTCTGCACTTCTTTATACAGCTCGTCATAGCCGAGGTTGCCACGGTCTTCGATCTGCAGGCGGAACCCGCCAATGGTGCCCAGCCCTTGTACCGGCGGCGGCGGGAAGATCGCCATGTAGGCTTCTTCGATATTGGCGTATTGGCCGTTCAGCGCACCGGCGATTGCACCGGCCGACATGCTCGCGTCTTTACGCTCGTCGAAAGGCTTCAAGGTCACGAACACGATGCCGCTGTTCGGGCTGTTGGTGAACCCGTTGATCGACAGGCCAGGGAATGCAATCGCGGCTTCCACGCCGGGCTGTTTAAGGGCGATCTCCGACATGCGCTTCATCACGTTTTCGGTGCGGTCCAGGCTCGCAGCGTCGGGCAGTTGGGCGAAGGCCACCAGGTATTGCTTGTCCTGGGCCGGTACGAAACCCGTCGGGGTGTGGGCAAACCCGAAGAATGTCAGCACCATCAGGCCGGCGTATACGAAGAGGGCAATGCCGCTGCCGCGAATCACTCGGCGCACGGTGCCCACGTAGCCATGGCTGGCCTTTTCGAAAAAGCGGTTGAATGGACGGAACAGCCAGCCACCGAAGAGCTTGTCGAGGAACCTGGAGAAACGATCCTTCGGCGCGTCGTGAGCGCGCAGCAACACGGCAGCCAGGGCAGGGGACAGCGTCAGCGAGTTGAACGCCGAAATCACGGTCGAGATCGCAATGGTCAAGGCGAACTGCTTGTAGAACTGCCCGGTCAAGCCACTGATAAAGGCGGCCGGGATAAACACCGCACACAGCACCAGCGCCGTGGCGATGATCGGACCGGTGACCTCACTCATGGCTTTTTCGGTAGCCGGGAACGGTTCCAGGCCCAGCTCGATATTACGTTCGACGTTCTCCACCACCACGATGGCGTCGTCCACCACGATACCGATGGCCAGTACCAGGCCGAACAATGACAGGGCATTGAGCGAGAACCCGAACAGGTGCATCACCGCAAATGTACCGATCAAGGACACCGGCACCGCCACCAATGGAATGATCGAGGCGCGCCAGGTCTGCAGGAACAGGATCACCACCAGCACCACGAGGATCAGTGCTTCGAACAGGGTGTGTACCACCGCTTCGATAGAGCCGCGTACAAAGATGGTCGGGTCATAGGCGATGCGGTAATCCATCCCCGCCGGAAAGCTCTTTTTAAGCTCGGCCATCTTGCTGCGCACATCATTGGAGATGTCGATGGCATTGGAGCCGGGACGCTGGAAAATCGGAATCGCAACGGCGGGCTGGTTATCGATCAGCGAGCGCAGTGCATATTGGCTGGAACCCAGCTCGACCCGGGCGATGTCCTTCAGGCGCGTGATTTCACCGTTGGCGCCGGCGCGAATCACAATGTTCTCGAACTCTTCCTCGGTGACCAGGCGGCCCTGGGTATTGACCGACAACTGGAAGCTGGTGTCACTCGGCGCAGGCTGGGCGCCCAGGGCACCGGCAGCCACCTGGCGGTTCTGCTCGCGGATCGCCGTGACCACATCGGTGGCGGTCAGGTTGCGCGAGGCGGTCTTGTTCGGATCCAGCCAAACACGCAGGGAGTAGTCACCCATGCCGAACAGCTGCACATCGCCGACGCCACCCAAACGGGCCAGTTCGTCCTTGATGTTGAGGATCGCGTAGTTGGACAGGTACAGCATGTCGTAACGCTGATCCGGGGAGGTCAAGTGCACCACCATGGTCAGGTCGGGAGAAGCCTTGTCCACGGTGATACCGATGCGTGTCACTTCCTCCGGCAGCTTTGGCTGAGTCCGCGTCACACGGTTTTGCACTTGCACCTGCGCGTTGTCCAGGTCGGTGCCCAGGGCGAAGGTGATAGTCAGGGTCAGTTTGCCGTCGGCGGTGGATTGCGAGGACATGTACAGCATGTTCTCGACACCAGTGATGGCTTGCTCCAGCGGCGCGGCCACGGTTTCACCGATAACCTTGGGGTTGGCGCCCGGGAAGTTGGCGCGTACCACCACAGTCGGCGGCACCACTTCCGGGTATTCGCTGATCGGCAGTTGGAACAGCGAGATTGCACCCGCGATCAGGATCAACAGCGACAGCACCGCTGCGAAGATCGGCCGCGAAATGAAGAACTTGGAAAAATTCATCTTGAGTCGTATCCCTTAACCGCGTGGAGTCGCAGTGCTGGCGAGCTTGGGCGCAGTCGTTTCCGGCGCCACTTGCTCCAGGTTGCTGGCTTCAAGCGCTTGTCGTTGTTGGGCCAAGGCGGCGAGGGTTTCCTTGCTGGCCATCGGAATGGTTTCCGGCGCGACCGGTGAGCCGGGGCGCACACGCTGCAGGCCCTTGACGATCACGGTGTCGTCCTTGGTCAGGCCGCTGCGTACGATGCGCAAGCCTTCGATCTTGGGCCCCAATTCCACTGCGCGGTAAGCCGGCTTGTCGCCTTCCATCACCAACACGAATTTCTTGCCCAGGTCGGTACCGACGGCTTCATCGTTGATCAGCACGGCGGAATAGGTGCCGCTGCCGACCAGCTTCAAGCGCGCATACAGGCCAGGGGTGTATTCGCCCTTGCTGTTGTCAAACACCGCACGGCCACGGATGGTGCCGGTGGACGGGTTGACCTGGTTGTCGACGAAGTTCATCTGGCCCAGGTGCGGGTTGCCGGTTTCGTTGGACAGGCCCAGATACACCGGGGTAGTGGCGCCGCGACGGCCTTCACGGGCCAGTTCGGTGTACTTGAGGAACACACGCTCATCGGCGTCGAAGTAGGCGTAGACCTTGTCGGTGGAGACCACACTGGTCAGCGCAGTGGTGTCGGCGGTCACCAGGTTGCCGGCCGTGATTTCGGCACGGCTGACGCGGCCGCTGATCGGCGAAGTGACACGGGTAAAGCTCAAGTTCAGGCGGGCCAGGTCCAACTGCGCCTGAATCCCGGCCATGGCAGCGCGGGCTTCCTGGGCGGCGGTGGTGCGCGAGTCGGCCAGTTCGGCGGAAATCGCATTGCTCTGGCGCAGGCGTTCGCCGCGCTGCGCTTCGTTTTCACTGCGGGTGGCGGCCGCCTTGGTTTGTGCGAGCTGGGCTTCGAGACGACGCACTTCAGCCTGGAAGGGGCGAGGGTCGATCTGGAACAGCAGGTCGCCTTTCTTGACCAAAGCGCCTTCTGTAAAAGCGACTTGGTCAATCTGGCCCGAGACCCGAGGACGGATCTGCACGGTTTCCGGCGCTTCGAGGCGCCCAGTGAACTCGTCCCATTCGTTGACCGGTTGTTCCAGTACCTTGGCTACGCTGACCTTGGCTGGGGGCATGGCGGCCGCTTGATCCGGGGTCTTGCCGCAGGCGCTCATCACCACCACGGCCAGGATCGCCAAGGGGAAGCGCAAATGTTTGAGTGACTGTTCCATGAGGTGCATCCGCCAATGTATTTGAGATGGGCGGATCATGCGCGGCGAGGTGGTATGTCACGAATCGAATGAAGCAAAGGTAACTATCATTCGGAATGATATAAGCGCGTACTTAGCTCTCTAGCATGGGGGTTTCGTTAGGGTGCTATCAATAGGCGTGATGACAAAAGACTATTGCCGAGCGTGCAAGGAACCTTTGCGGCTTTTGGTCTTTGGCTTTTTCTGCACGTCAACCTTGAGAGCGGAGCGGGTGCGGTTGTGAGCGTCAGGAGCCGGACTTGACTGAATCTCGTGCATCGAACGCCTCGCCCAGGAAGTCGATCAAGGACCGCACCGATGGCATCAGCCCACGCCTGGATGCAAAGACGACGGTAATCACACCTTCGGCAGGCTGCCACTCAGGCAGCAACGCAATCAGGCGTCCATCGGCGATCTCATCGGCCACGACGGCGATCGGCAGATTGGCGATGCCGACACCACGCAGTGCAGCGTTTTTCAGGGTCGACATGTCGTCGCTGACCAGCCGCGGCGTGTGCTGGACCTGCGCCGTCGCGCCTTGCGGACCGTTCAACTCCCACAGGTACTGCGCCGTCGGGTTGCCCCAGTTGATAGTGGGCAGCCCGGCGATGTCGGCAGGTTGCAAGGGCAGGGGATGGGCCTGCAGAAACGGTGCGCTTGCCACCAGTGCCTGTGGGCTTTTGCCCAGTACCTTCATGACCAGCTCGCTGCTTTCCAGTGGCGGAAAACACAGGCTCAGTGCCAGGTCATAGCCCTCGCTGATCACATCGACCTTGCGGTTGAAGCTTTTTACATTGAGTTCGACGCTAGGGCACTGTGCCATGAATTCTGCCAGCATCGGCGCTACCCAGTGGTTGAGCAGTGCAGTGGTGCAACTCAAGCGAATGACCCCACGCGGCTCTGACTTGTTGAACGCAATCACGTCCTCGGCCGACTCCGCCTCGGCAATCATCGCAACACAATGCCGGTAATAAGCCTGGCCGATATCGGTGACCTGGAATTGCCGGGTGGAGCGCTGTATCAGGCGGGCCCCCAGCCTTGCTTCGAGTTGGCCGACCCTGCGGCTCAAGGTCGACTTCGGCAGGTCGAGGGCACGACCGGCCGCGGCAAAGCCGCCATGTTCGACAACCTTGGCATAGAGGAAGAGTTCGTTCAGGTCGAACATCGGCAGCGTTCCAGTTTTGAGATGGTGAAGCTTAATTCAGCCACTACCGAACGGCCAGTGTGGTGACTAAGGTGGCCCCTCCACGTAAGAGGACATGCCAATGAGCGCATCAGGTAACACAGCAAACTTTAATGGGCAAAAGCCGACCATTGACGCTGCCGATACAGCCATGCTGCTGATCGACCACCAGAGCGGTCTGTTCCAGATCGTCAAGGACATCGAAGTGCCGCAACTGCGTGCCAATGCCATCGCGTTGGCCAAGGCGGCCACCTTGCTGAACATTCCGGTCATCACCACCGCTTCTGTGCCCCAAGGCCCCAACGGCCCGCTGATTCCGGAAATCCACGAAGCAGCGCCGCACGCCCAATACGTCGCCCGCCGTGGTGAAATCAATGCCTGGGATAATCCTGAGTTCCACGCCGCCGTCAAAGCCACCGGCAAGAAAACCCTGGTGATCGCCGGCACCTTGACCAGCGTTTGCCTGGCTTTTCCGTCCATTGCAGCGGTGCATGAAGGCTACAAGGTATTTGCCGTAGTGGACGCTTCGGGCAACCACTCACGCTTGGCCACCGACCTGACCGTGGCGCGCCTGGCACAAGCCGGGGTGGTGCCGATTGACATCATGGGCACGCTGTCAGAGCTGCAAGGTTCGTGGAACCGCCCGGATGCCCAGGCGTGGGCGAATGTCTATACCCAGGCCATGCCGCACTACCAGCTTTTGATCGAGAGCTACATCAAGGCCCAGGAAGTGGCAAACAACCATGAAGCACTAGACTCAGAGCGCAAGTAAACACGCTGGGTTCTTTGCGGTGCGCACATTTCGATGGGCACCCTTTCTATCAGGAGCATCATGATGTCTACACCTTACGTTCGCTTGGACAAAGACAACGCCGCTGTGCTGTTGGTCGATCACCAGGCTGGCTTGCTGTCGCTGGTCCGCGACATCGACCCGGACAAATTCAAGAACAACGTGCTGGCCCTGGCTGACTTGGCCAAGTACTTCAAGCTGCCGACCATCCTCACCACCAGTTTCGAGACCGGCCCCAACGGCCCGCTGGTGCCTGAGCTCAAGGCATTGTTCCCGGATGCGCCCTACATCGCCCGGCCCGGCCAGATCAACGCCTGGGACAACGAAGACTTCGTCAAGGCCATCAAGGCCACCGGCAAGAAGCAACTGATCATCGCTGGCGTGGTGACCGAAGTGTGCGTGGCGTTCCCGGCCCTGTCAGCCCTGGCGGAAGGCTTCGAGGTATTTGTGGTCACCGACGCCTCCGGTACCTTCAATGAACTGACCCAGCAATCGGCCTGGGCCCGCATGTCGGCCAATGGCGCGCAACTTATGACCTGGTTCGGCCTGGCCTGTGAGCTGCACCGCGACTGGCGCAATGATATTGAAGGCCTGGGGACGTTGTTCTCCAACCACATCCCGGACTACCGCAACCTGTTCACCAGCTACAACGCGCTGACCACGGGCAAATAAGCCTGGCAGGGGCTGTGCTGGCGCCCAAGCCACGCAGCCCCGCCGTCTCCAGGGCCTCCTTCTCAGGAATGCTCTATCACCATCACCGCCGTGGTATCCGCCTCGAATGCTTCGAACACATGCGGCACATTTGCCAGGTAGCTGATGTAGTCGCCAGCGTTCAGCAACACAGGCCCGCTTGCCGGGCCTATAAGGGCGCTGCCACTGCACAACACTACGTGCTCTACGGTGCCAGAAGGGTGAGGCTGAGACAGCCGCACTTCGCCGGGCTGCACCCTCAGCCGGTAGATGTCGCGCTGTACCCCCGCAGGGCAATCGGCAAGCAGTGTCGCTGCGTAATTGGCCGTCTCGGCATAGGCGGTCATGCCCTCGTTGGCGCGGATCACCCGCAGCGTCTGCTGGGGTTGCTCGAAGAACCGGGTGACTTGCAAACCCATTGCCATCGCCAGCGCCCATAAGGTCTCGATGCTGGGGTTACCAATGCCCGACTCCAATTGAGACAAGGTCGACTTGGCTACTCCGGCGCGTTTCGCCAATTCGGTCAAGGAAAGCCCGACGGCCAGACGCTCGCGTTTGATGGAGAGTGCCAGCAGGTCGATTCGGCTCGGAGTGTTTATGGTGTTCGGTATGTCGGTCATTTGTTTTATAAATCATCCTTTAATGAGTTGACGCTTTTAAACGCCTTGTTCAGTATAGCGTTCGATAGTTCATTATAAAGTTCAACTTTGCGGCTGGGCTGCCTATGGCGGCTCAGGTTACGGCAATGTCGAGAGCAAGGAAGCAGTGAGTGATGAAGGCGCAAACCTGCGGAACCCTCGAAATGATCTCGGCCATGGTGATCTCCGGCACAGTGGGCTGGTTCGTCGTCATGTCGGGGCAGAGCCCGGAGGCCGTGGTGTTCTGGCGTTGCGTGTTCGGTGCCATGGCGATGCTGGTGACGTGCCTGGTGCTTGGGGTACTGCGCCGCTCTGTGATCAGCCTCCGGCAGTTCATGCTGGTGTGCCTGGGCGGGCTGGCGCTGATCCTCAATTGGGTGCTGCTGTTCAGTGCCTACAAACACTCCTCCATCGCCATTGCCACGGTGGTCTACCACGTCCAGCCGTTCATGCTGGTGGGCCTGGGCGTGCTGTTTTTTGCCGAACGCCTCAGCGCCGCCAAGGTCGGCTGGCTGCTGTTGGCCTTCGCCGGCCTGATGCTGATCGTATCCGCCAAGGGCAATGGCCAGGCCACGGGTGCCGACTACGTGCTGGGCGTCTGCCTGGCCCTGGCTTCAGCCTTCTTCTATGCGGTGGCGGCAGCGATCACCAAACGCCTCAAGGACCTGCCCGCGCACCTGATCGTGCTGATCCAGATGGTGGTCGGTGCGCTGGTCCTGGCCCCGTTCGTGGATGTGGGCAGGGTCGATACGGTGGAGGGCGCCTGGACGTACCTGATCATTATCGGCGTGGTTCATACCGGGCTCATGTCCACCTTGCTGTACAGCGCCATCCAGAAAGTCCCCACGGCGCTGGTGGGGGCTCTATCATTCATCTATCCGATCGTGGCCATCCTGGTCGACTGGGTTGCCTTTGCGCATCCGCTCAGCGTCCTGCAAGTGATCGGAGCGAGCGCCATCCTGCTGGCGGCTGCGGGCATGAACTTCGGTTGGTCGCTGGGTCGCGCCCCGCGTCAGGAAGTGACGTAGGGGCGCACTGAGACCCTCACGGCATCAGCTGAGTGTTGGACAGCCCGTATTCCCCCAACGAATACAGCAAGGTTCCATACCCTAACTGATCGTAGCCACCGCTGTTCGGCCCGTAATCACCGCCACCACCTTCCACCTGGACCTTCTGCGCGAAGGCTTTCACGTACGGCGCCTTGAGGCCTTTAAGCACGACGTAGTGGTTGTAGAGCAGTTCCCAGATCGGACGGATGTCGCCGCGATGTTCTGGCGAGATAACGGTTTGCTTGAAACCGTTGTTGATAAAGGGGGTGAATGGCACGTCGTGGCCCAGGTTGTACTTGGCCACGTACTCGGCGCCTTGTAGCACGCGGTTGTTCTGGTAACCGAACAAGTCCTCACCCTGACTCCAGGCCATTTGGCAGAAACTGCCGAGCAAGGCGATATCGAGCAATGTATGCGCCTGGTCACGCCCGCTTTCCTGGGTTTGGCCCAAGCCATTGCCGTAGAGCTTCCAAACCACGTGCTCAATGGCACCGTTGCCAGCGCCATGTTTGAAATAGTTGACCGCTTCATCATAGATATCGCGGCGGTCGGTCAGTACGCCAATCGCCAGCATCGAGTTCATGTTCGCCAGGTCCCAATTCGCCCAATAGTGGTCGACCAGCGCGTTATTGTGACGTACCAGGAAATCATGATTCATCGGGTAGAAGACCGTGAGCATCATGCGCTGGAATTGATGAAAGTCCGCAGCCGTCCACCTTGAATAACCGCGCAGTAACTCTGCGGCATTGGCGAGTTGATAACCATACAAACCGGATGCCAGGAAACGATCCGATGTGCCTTCAATCGCCGTCAGGGTGGTGGACCATTGGTTCAACATCGCTACGGCTTTGTCGGCATACGCGGTATCGCCCGAAAGCTGCCAGCGCAGGGCCAAGGCGTACGCGGCGGCAGCGTCGTTGAATAACCTGGCGTAGTTTTCCGGATGTCGGCCATCTGCGCCCCGATACACCACCGCGACCGGGTTCGGGTTCCAGGCCAGGGAGGCGTGCCGGTTGGCGATCAGCTTCTGCCAGCCGGCCAGCCACGGCTGGTTATGGTTGGCCAGTTTTTCGCGGATGCGTATGAAGTCCTCCTCGGTCTGCAACAGGCCTGGGTGGACGAACGCGGAGGCTTGGACACCGATACTCAGCGGCAGCGCGGCGAGCATCAGGAGACGGCCCCAAGCACGGAACAATTGAGCAAAACCCGGCATGCCTGGCGCCTCGTTATCAGAAGGTGTAGTTGATGGCGAACATGCCCAGGCCGGCGCTCTCACGTCGGACCAGCGGGCTGTTACGGGCCTGGTCGGCGTACTGGGTCAGCGTCAGGCTGACCAGCGTCGACCAGTGTGCGTCCAGGCTGTGCTGCCAGTTCATGGCGGCGGAGTAGGCGTAGATCCCGGCATCGGCGCTGTATTTTCCATAGAGCGAACGCTGGCTCTGTGCCTGGCTGACGCCGAAGAAGGTCTGGTTGTAGCGGCCATCGCCGGCATGGGCGTCAATGTCCAGGGCCAGGGTGTCGCTGTCGGTATGCATCAGGATGCCTTCCAGGCCAAAGCGGTAACGGTTGCCACGGTGCTCGCCGGCCATGCGCAGTTCGGCTTCGCCGCTGACCGACAGCCAGTCAAGCAGTTGCTGGCTGAGGGTGAAGTCGGCCACGGTGGCGCCGTTGACATCGCCCATGCCGTTCAGCTCGCGGTCACCCGGGCGGCTGGCGCTGTCCTTCTCCTTGCGACCCAGGTCGTAGTTGATCGCCGCGCTGGCGCCAAAGCCGCTGTCGGATTGAAATTGCAGGCCCAGCCCACGGGTGGTGTCGGCGAACAGCACGCCGCGCTGGATGCTGAACATCGGCAGCACAAGCGCGCGGTAGCGGTCGGCGCCCATGTAGCGCGGCGTGATCCCCATGCCAAGGCCCAGGGTAGTGGTGGTTTTGTCGGCTGCCGGGCTGGCGTCGGCCGCCTGTGCCGGGGCCGCGAGCGTGCAGGCCATCAATGCGGCGGCGCCCCATAGCGCGGTACGGGTAGGAGGAGTGGTCAAGTTCATGGTGAAACCCTTTCAGCGGAGGAAAATAGCGGTGCGCCGGACAGCGTGGCGACCAACAGCAAAACCGCGCCAAGACGTTCAGGCAGCTGGATAGGCTTGGACAGCGATGCAGTGGTCGGCATAGGATCGGCTCGCGAAAGCCGGGCGTAGGGCAATACTGCCCGCGGACTTTCAATAAACCGTTCGTGAATTATCAAGGTTTCATCAAGAGGCTTCTTTGTGTCAGGAAAACGTATCCTCATCGTCGAAGACGACGCCGACAGCGCCAACATTCTCGAAGCCTATCTGCGTCGGGACGGTTTTGAGGTCGCCCTGGCCGAAGATGGCCAGCGCGGTCTGGACCTGCACAAAAGTTGGCGGCCCGACCTGATATTGCTCGACGTAATGCTGCCGCGCTTGAGTGGCACCGAGGTGTTGTCTGCGGTGCGGCGCAGCAGTGATACGGCGGTGATCATGGTCACGGCAATGGGCGACGAGCCGGAAAAACTCGGCGCCTTGCGCTATGGCGCGGACGACTATGTGGTCAAGCCCTACAGCCCACGCGAGGTGGTGGCGCGGGTGCACGCGGTGTTGCGGCGTACCACGGGCAGCCAACCGGTGGAACAGTTACTGCGTCATGAAAACCTGCGAGTGGACCTCATCGCCTTTACCGCGGCCATTGAATACCGCGATGCGCCGTCGCAGTTGCTGGACCTGACGCCGACGGAGTTCAAACTGTTGGTCACCTTGCTGAAGACCCCCTCCAAGGCCTTCACCCGTAATGAGCTGCTGGAAATCTGCTTGCCGGAAAGCGAAGCCCTGGCCCGCGTTGTCGACGCCCATGTGCACAACCTGCGGCGCAAGCTCGAAACCCATGGCATCGTCGGGGTACTGGTGACGGTGCGTTCCATCGGCTATCGATTCAGGTGAGCACCATGCTTGAGAACTCACGGGTCAACGACAAACCCTTGTGGCGCTGGGTCGGCATGCGCATGAGCCTGTTGGCGATCGGCGCGGTGGTGGTGATCGCAATCTGCATGTGGATCAACTTCAGACTGTCGGACCAGTACTTTTTGCAGCACCTGCCGCCAGCGGCGCGCGAGGAGTTGCTGCAGCTGCGCGTCGAGCCGCAGCTCAATGAGACACGCTTGCGCCAACTGGTTGCTGAATATTATCCGGTGGAATTCTTCCTGCCGGACATGGCCAACCGCGACTGGCTGATTCTGGCTTGCCTGGTGCTGGCAGCTATTCCGATCATCATCGCCTGTGGCTTGTGGTTTTCGCGGCCCTTGTCCAGCCAGTTCTCGGCGATTGCCCAGGGCGCGCGACGGGTTGCCGGCGGTGATTTCCTGACGCGCCTGCCGGTTCATCGCGACGCACCCGATGAGCTGCAGCGACTGATTGGCGACTTCAACAGCATGACGACGCAACTGGAGCGCTATGAGCGCGATGTACGCGAGTCCAGCGCGGTCATCGCCCACGAACTGCGCACGCCGTTGAACGCCGCCATGGGCCGGGTGCAGGGCATGCTCGATGAGGTGTTCCCCAGCGATGCCGCGCAGTTGGGCATGGTCAAGCGCCAGCTCGATCAACTGCGAAAACTGGTGGATGACCTGCACCTGTTGTCGATGGCCCGGGCCGGCCGGTTGGTGCTGGAGCGCAGCGATTTTTCCTTGGCGGCCCTGGTCGCCGAACGACTGGCCTGGTTCCAGCCGCAACTGAATGAGGCCCGCGTGCGTGCGCAGGTCAGCATTGCCGATGGGTTTCGTCTGCATGCCGATCGCGATCGCCTGGGCCAGGTGATCAATATCCTGGTGGATAACCTGCTGCGTTACGCGGCTAGCGGGGGCGAATTGAGCGTCACGGCGCATAAAGTCGAAGACCGGGTGGTGTTAGAGATCGGTGACCGCGGCCCAGGTATCGAGGTTCAGCACTTGGACAGCGTATTTGACCGCTTCTGGCGGGCGGAGCGCTCCAGGGCGCGTTATTCAGGCGGCAGCGGGCTGGGCTTGTCCATCGCCCGCGCAATCTGCCATGCCCATGGCGGAGTCATCACCGCCAGCAACCGCGCCGAAGGGGGCACGCTGATCCGGGCGGAGTTTGCGCTGTAGTTTTTTCGGGCTGTATGTCTATGGCTGGATAACTATTAAATAAAGGTAAATATGCCGTCGACGGCGGTCATTCGAGCGCCTGAGAAAGGAGGGGAAGCAGTGGGCAAAACAACGAGGAGTTGCTAAGGCGTAAGCCTTCCTATTGAAAGGCTTACCCATCAGGCGGCGTTCTTAGCCGACAGACTTCAAGGGAATAGGCCCTTTGATCCTTTCCATCATAGTGGCGCAATACCAATCATCGAATTGGCAGACACCGGTCTCGGCGGTTTCGGAGTACGGGCCTGGCTCATAAGAGGGTGAGGTCACACCGCGCTGCGTGCCTTCTACGAGGGTACGGTCCTGATCGTTGGTAGCGATCCATACCTTGGTCAATCGATCAATGTCGTAGTCCACGCCTTCTACGGCGGTTTTAAGCACCAGCCATTTCGTGGTCACCAAGGTTTCCGTCGCGCTGATGGGGAGCACGCGGAAGCTCAGAGCGTGGTCCCCCAGGAAGTGGTTCCACGTCGACGGATAGTTGAAGTACAGCAGTGCGCCGATATCCGCTTCGCCGGTGGTATCCAGGCGGCTGGTGACCGCGGGCTTACCGTCCATGGTATAGCTCACCGCGCCCTTGGACAATGGGATGCGGGTCATGCGGAACTGGCCGTTGATGTCCATCACCAAGCGACTTGGCAAGCCGACTTTTTCGCATTTGTTCCAGTAAGCGGAAAGCTCCGGGTCGCCGCCGCCGCTGGTACCGCCCACAGAAAGGTTGTCCACGAACGATTGCAGCAACTCGGGGTGGGAGCCGTCGCAGTGATAGCACTCACGGTTATTTTCGAAGACCAGTTTCCAATTGCCCTTCTCGACGATATTGGACTCGAAGGCCACTTTGCAATCATCGAGATTGTGCGGGGCGACAAAGGGTGTCACGGCGGTACGGAAGCTCTCGAAATCCGGTGCTTTGTTCGCGACACACACATAAATAAAGGTGTTCACGATTTCGCAATGAACGCTTTTTAGGTTGTATTCGGATTTGTCAAAATCCTGGCCCATGTTCCCGGCGAACAGCAGATTGCCGTCCAACTCGTAGGTCCACTTGTGGTAAGGGCACACCATCTTGGCGACTTTGCCATGGTCGGCTTCACAGATTTTTGCCCCGCGGTGGCGGCAAGCATTGTGAAATGCACGCACTTCGCCGTCCTTGCCACGCACTACAGCCACAGGATAGTCCCCCACTTGCAGCGTGAAGTATTGACCAGGCTTTTCCAATTCAAATGTGTGCCCCGCGAAGATCCAGTCTTTGTGCCAAATCTGCTCTAGGTCCTGGCGATAGACGCCTTCGCTGCTGTAGAGCTTTCCCGGGAGTGAGTGCCAAGGTTTACGTTGGGCAATCAGGTCAAACACAGTTTCTTTATTATCCATCTTATCCTCCCAGGATAAATAACGTGAGCGCTCACCTTTAACGGTGACTTTTATAGTGCTCTAAAAGATTGGTATCGGTTGGCAGCTTAATAAAGGTGCAACAACTTCATGTTCTTTTTAGATAGAGGACAGCCTAGGGGGCTGTCGCGACGCCCGCAAACGACATTTCGTAGGGGCAATCAATAATTTCAGGTTATCGATGAGCCCCTTCCTCGGAATGCGTAACCCTTGAAAATATAGGCTCCAGCGTCGTAATGGCTGAGTGCGCCTGACTCAATGAATGAATCGCGTGCTTCACCGCAAGGCTTCGTTCAACTCCAAGATGGCTACTGAATAGGTCGAATTTTCCATCCAGTTCAGCGGCCGTCATCGCGGTATGCGGATCACCTTTTGCCGCAGTAACAGGGCTGACGATGATCGTACCGTCTTGCAAGGTAAGGGTAAGTCTGGAAAGAATTTCATCCGGGAAACGCGCGGAAATATCCGCCGCTTCGACAATCTCGATGCGTGAACTCAGCGAGAGAATATCGGGTGCGGTGATTGAGTTCCCCGTGACCTCATCAGGCCCCACTTTGCCTCTGACAATCAGCGCTGCAAGCGGAAACGCCAACGCGTATTGGGCTTCATCTGCGTTGCGTGGGGTATGACCCTGCAGGCACATCGATTCGAAGAACGTCTCTACACGGATTGTTTCAATGGTGTCAGCGCTCAACTCGGGATGCTGGCGCTGTATTTCAAGCATCGCCGTCAAGGCGGGTTGCGCCCATCTGCACACGGGCCAGGGCTTGAAGTACTGGCTATCAATTTCCCAGTGTTCCCCCATGGCGGCCCAATGTGCCGCGACGCTTGGGTCCTCCACGGTTTCAGCGGGTGCGCCGGTCATACCCGCCTGCGCCATCAACAATGCATTCAAGCCAACGTAAACACCTGCTCCATGTGCATCGCGCAACATGGTCGGTGCCAGCACCACACGCATCATTGGGCAGCGTGCGCTGAAATACTCGGCAATGCCCAAAGCGTGCCGAAAGGTTGGCTCATCAAACTCAAGCAATCGTGCTCCAGCACACACCACCCCCATGGCGGTAAAACCACCAGAGGCGTGGTAGGTGGGCGAGGTTGCCATCAGTGCAGTGCCAGCGCGCAGCGCGGTTTCATAGCCAATGCACAGCGCCGACAGAAATTCGTGCCCGCTGATGTCCTGTCCGTTGTGGTGCAATGCATCGGTCAAGGCCAGCAACGCCGGAACCACCGTTGCGCCGGCGTGCCCTTTGGATTTGAAGTGCCCTTCGTGAGCGTCCAGGCTGTCTGCGGAAAATCCGCCAGCCCAGGCGGCTCCAAGCATACTCACGCGCTGGCCATCGAACATCAGCCGGCTGGTGTACACACCACCGGGGTAGTGGAGGCGCGCATAGCTGCGCATTATCTCGCTGGTGTCATTGGATGCCGCACCGGCCATCACACCGACGATATCCAGCAGGCTATTTCTGAGTATGGCTTGCGTGTGGGCGGGTGCTTGCTGGAGATCGAAATCGCGACAAAATTCGAACAGTGACATCCCGGGCATTCCTTACGAAAATTATTATGGTGTCGCTGCACGATGGCCCAGCGAGGGCTCACCGTTCCAGCAACATTTTCGTAGGGCAATCGATAACAAAAATGACGACTATGCTTCTAAGGCAGGCGGCGTCAGCGGGGGAACTTGGCCAGGAGCCACTCACGAAACCGGCGCAGCTCATCTTCGTTCTCGGCGTTTTCTCGGCAGCTCAAGTAGTGCGAACTGTTGCGCAGCTGAACTTGCTGCTGGATCGGTCGCACCAACACCCCACGCTCTACCAGCCGGGTAACCAGGTGATTCCAACCCAGGGCAATACCTTGGTGGGTCAGCACCATGCTGATCAGCAAGTTGTAGTCGTTGGCATTGAAAATCTGGGGGCTTTCTTGCGGGCGATCATCAATGTCAATCGACTGAAAAGCAAACCAGACACCCCAGTCAACGTGCTCGGCTACCTGGGATCGTCCGTAGGGGCTCAGGTTCAGCAGGGCTGAGTCTCTCAGACCTTCGATCGTCGAGATTTCCGGGTGTTGCTCCAAAAATTTCGGGCTGCAAACGGGATAGATCACGTCATGGCACAACGGGTAGCTTTTATAGTCGTCCCGGACACGGGCCATTTTGGTAATGAAGACGTCCGGCTGTACCCCGGGCTCCATGGTCAGGAAGTTCTGCGTCGTGACCAGGTTCAACTCAATGCCGGGGTTTTGTCTGATGAATTCGGGCAGGTGGTCTGACAGCCATAGGGCGGAAAAGGCGGGGGAGCAGCAGACGGTCAGCATTTTTTTGGAGGACTGGCTGCTGCGGATTCGCTCGGCTGCCTGGGCGATGTTTACAAATGACAGCTGCGCGGCATCAAAGAACACTGCCCCGGCAGAAGTCAGTTCGACAGCACGCCCTACGCGGTTGAAAAGCTGCGCACCCAGGTACTCCTCCAGCTCGCGAATCTGCCGGCTGATAGCCGCCTGCGAAACACAAAGCGCCTCGGCGCCAAGGGTGAAGCTCTCGTACTTTGCAGCCGCTACAAATGCTTTCACGGCCCTCAACGACGGCATTTTCAGCAGAATGCTGTCAGGGTCGACATGCTTTGACATCCTTACGTTCTCCTCATGCAGCCGCTCCCCAACGAAGCGACGCGAGAGTAACTGAAGCCAGACGGTAAAAACGGCGTGCAGGTCGTTTTTGAGACATAACGGGTCGCGCCTGGGTGCCGCAGCCAGAAAACTGTCCGCTTGAGACGACCTATAACCCGACGTTATCCAATTGTCCCCCTAAATGTAGTTGGAATTGACGGTGTGTTAATACTAAATTTGAAACATCCCTCTTTCCTAGGGGCCGAAAAATAATAAAAGGAAACCCGTCGTGAAACTCCCTATTCATTACCGCTGCCGTTTAAAACTATTTTCGATCGTTTACGTATCGCTTAAAGCGAATAGTGCTGAACACGAAGGGGCAAGGTATGACTAATTCCGACGAAATAATTTCCGTCAAAAATGTCTATAAGGTATTCGGCACTCAGCCGGACCTCGCAATGAAGTTGTTGGCTGATGGGGCCTCTAAAGAAGAGGTCTTTAAAAAAACCGGGCAAGCTATTGGCGTCTTCGATGCGAACTTCTCCGTCCGCCGCGGCGAGATCTTTGTCATCATGGGGCTGTCGGGCTCCGGCAAGTCAACCATGGTCCGCTTGTTCAACCGCTTGATTGAACCGACCAGTGGCTCGATCTTTCTGAATGGTAAGGAAATCACTGGTCTGGCGGATAAAGATCTTCTGCAAGTGCGCAGGAAAGACATGGGTATGGTCTTTCAATCCTTTGCACTGATGCCGCACATGAGCGTCATCGACAACGTCAGCTTTGGTTTGGAGATCAGCGGCGTCGCCGAGAAAGAACGCTACTGCCGCGCCATGGGTGCGCTGACCCAGGTTGGCCTTGCTGGTCAGGAATTCAGCTTTCCCCATCAGCTCTCCGGCGGCATGCAACAGCGCGTCGGCCTCGCCCGAGCCCTGGCCAATGACCCGGCGATCCTGTTGATGGACGAAGCGTTTTCGGCCCTTGACCCAATGATTCGCAGCGAGATGCAGGGCGAATTGATCAAGCTGCAGGCCGAGCAGAACCGCACCATCATCTTTATTTCCCACGACATTGAAGAGGCCGTACGGATCGGCCACCGCATCGCAATCATGGAAGGCGGTCGGGTGGTGCAAATTGGCACCCCGCGTGAGTTGTTGTGCAACCCCATCAATAAATACGTGCGCGATTTCTTTAATGGATTCGACACCAGTCGAATTCTGAAAGCGGGCGATATCGCTCAACAGGACACCAGCATTACCTATGAGCCTGGTCGTCACACCCCTTTAAGAGCAGAAGCTTCGCTCAGAGAGATTCTGCATATCGTTGCGGCCTGCGCAACGCCTATGCCGGTGGTGGATGAAGTTGGCCTGTATAAGGGCTCGATTTCCCAAGGCCATCTTCTGAGCTGCCTGAATAATAGTTAATTTGAATAATCAGAGCAGTCTCAAGTTCTGAGGGCGAGGAAGTATCATGTCGGACTTTAATTATTTGGACCCGTTCCAAAGTTTCACTGTTCCATTGGGCGCTTGGGTTGAAGCGGCACTGACTTACCTGGTGCATAATTTTCGGGAAGTCTTCCGCTCGATTCGCTGGCCGGTTGACCAAGTGCTTGATGGTGTTCAGTGGGGCCTGCTTTCCGTGCCCCCCACAGTATTCATTCTTATCGCCGGATTGGTCAGTTGGCAGATCGGCGGTAAACGAATCGCAATTTTCAGTATCGCTACATTGACCGGACTAGGCTTGATCGGTGTATGGGCCGATGCCATGGTGACTCTCGCTTTGGTCCTGACTTCATTACTCTTCTGTGCGGTTATTGGTATTCCCCTGGGCATCCTCTGTGCCCGCAGCGACCGAATGGAAGTGATCGTGCGTCCGGTGTTGGACGCGATGCAGACATTGCCTGCTTTCGTTTACCTGGTGCCTGTGGTGATGTTGTTTGGCATCGGTAACGTTCCAGGCGTCATAGTGACGATTATTTTCTCGGTTGCGCCCTTGGTGCGCCTGACCAACTTGGGCATCCGCCAGGTACCCGCCGATAAAGTCGAAGCCGCACGTGCGTTTGGCTGCACCGCCACCCAGATGCTGTTGAAGGTCCAACTGCCCCTTGCCGCGCCGACCATGATGGCCGGGTTGAACCAGACACTTATGCTTTCACTTTCGATGGTCGTCGTTGCTTCGATGATATCCGTTGGCGGGCTTGGGCTGATGGTATTGAGCGGCATCGGCCGCCTGGACATGGGGCTGGCCAGCGTCGGCGGTGCCGGCCTGGTACTCCTGGCAGTCTTCCTCGATCGTTTGACCCAAGCGATGGGCGAGCGCAGCAGTGATCTGGCAACCGGCCAGCGTTGGTACGAAACCGGGCCGGTTGGCCTAGTGATGAAACTCAAGAAGAAAAAGAACGTAGCACGCCCAGTGACTAACTAAGCACATCTGCTCACCTACTATAAATTCAAGCGTGGTGAAATATGAAACTTGCAAACCTTAAGCAAACCGTCGTCGCGACGCTGATGGCCTCCATGTTGGGTGCAACTATATGTTCGGTAGCGTATGCCGCTGATGCAAACAAACCGGGTGACGGTGTTTCCATCACGCCTATTTTCCCGACCATTGCTGAAGAACGTTTTCGCGGTGAGGTGGCCATTGCAGGCTTGAAAGACCTTGGCTATGACGTAAAAGCCCCCAAGGAAGTTGACTATCCCGCGATGTTCCTGGCGCTCTCCTATGGCGATGCGGATTTCACTGTCCATGAGTGGGAGAACCTGCACGCGGGCTTTTACAAGAAAGCCGGCGGCGACGACACCATGGTGAAAGTTGGCCAGGTCATGAAGGGCGTGCTGCAGGGCTACATGATCGACAAGAAAACAGCCGAAGCCTACAACATCAAGGATCTCTCGGATTTGAAGAAACCGGAGATCGCGAAGTTGTTCGACGCCAATGGCGATGGCAAGGCGGACATGACCGGTTGCAACCCCGGCTGGGGCTGCGAAGTGATGGTTGAACACCACATGAAAGCCTATGGCCTGGGCCCAACTGTCGTGGACAACCGGGGTTCCTACTTCGCGCTGATGGCTGACACTATCGCCAGGTTCCAACAGGGCAAACCTGTGTTGTATTTCACCTGGGTGCCGCAATGGATCTCCAGCGTGCTGGTGGAAGGGCGCGACGTCGTATGGCTGCCAGTTCCATTCACCTCGTTGCCTGATGGCAAAGACAATAAAGACACCTTTTATCAGGGTAAAAATCTCGGTTTCCCAGTGGATACCGTGAATGCTGTAATGAACAAAGAGTTTGCCGAGAAGAATCCGGTGGCTCGCAAGTTTCTGTCAGAAGTCAGCATTACCACGGACGACGAAAGTGCCCAGAACCTGCGCATGCAAAAGGGTGAGAAATCACTCGCTGACATCAAGCGCCATGCCGCCGAATGGATCAAGGCTCACCAAGCGCAATACGATGGCTGGTTGAGTGACGCGCGCGCAGAAGCCAAGCAATAGAAAACAGCAAGGAAAGTACGGCCAGCTCGATTGAGCTGGCCGTAGGCGGGACCGGCTGCGTTTGTTTTACGTAATAAAATGATCAGGTGGCGAAGATAATGGATACCTTCCAAAGCGCGTTGAAGTTACAGAATATTGGATTTCAGCAAACTACCGAGTCGGTCGGTCATGAAAGAGTTGTGCGGGTGGCATTTATTTTGCTCGACCACTTTTCATTAACCTCACTCTCAACAGCGATGGACGCGCTGGCGACCGGCAACCTGATCAACAGTAAGACCGTCTACAAAGTATCGACGTATTCGCTCTTGGGCGGTTTGGTTGGAAGTGATATCGGCATACCGCTGTCTTCGGAAACTTTGAGCGTTGAAAAAATCAATCACGATGCGCTGTTTGTTATCGGTGGTCAGCGAGTAAGGCTGTCCAGCAACCCCACCATTCGCCGCGTATTGAAAAAGACGGCCGGGGGAAGGGGAGTCGTCGCTGGTGTATGGAATGCTGCGTTTTACCTGGCCGATGCGGGCCTGCTCGATGACCAGTATTGCGCCTGTCATGCCGATAGCTGTGCGTTGATCAACGAGTATTACCCCCAAGTGAAAACGGGGGAGGCCGAATACACCTTTGCCCAGCGGCGCGCGACGTGCGCCGGTGCCTCATCTGCTTTGGATATGACCCTGGCAATCATGCAGGACCTCAGCTCACAGCACGATGCTGACCTCGTGGACGAAATCAAACGTGTACATCAACCCAAAAAGCCGCCATTCAACGATGTAACCCTTGGTGCTGTCAGCCTGGTTAAACCGGTTCCTCGGCCGCTGAACGTTGCGGTCTCACTGATGGAAAACCACATTGAGGAACCCATGGAGATCGATGAGATCGCCAGTCACGTGGGGGTTTCGCGTCGGCAGCTTGAACGCAGGTTTGCGCGCTATTTAAACGCGGCGCCCAACCGCTACTATCTGGAGCTGCGACTCACCCGCGCCCGCCAACTGATTATTCAAAGTAATCGCTCGTTGACGGATGTGGCACTCGCTACCGGTTTTGTCAGCTATCCGCACTTTTATAAGCGCTTCAAGGATTTGTTCGGCCTGCCGCCAATGACGTTCAGGGATAACTATTATTCCAGCGACTTTAGCAATTCGGAACGCTATGCAATTGCGGCAGGTTTTTGAAACGCATTTGGCCGTTGTGTAGTCGGTTAGTTATTTAGTTTATTTCGTCCTGCGCATTGTGTTGTGTTGGACCCGGTAATGCATCCAACTTTACGGTCCTACTATTATGAAAGTTACCTCCCTACCCGCCGACGATAATAGCTGTGGCTGGTTTCATTTAAGCCGACCGCGCAAGCCGAAACCCGCCCACGAGGGGCACAGCACTGCCCGTTGGGTGATTGTTGGTGCGGGCTTTACCGGGCTGGCGGCAGCACGGCAACTGGCGTTGAACTTTCCGAATGTCGAGGTCGTGCTGGTTGAGGCTCAGGAGGTGGGCCTTGGGCCATCCGGCAGGAACGCCGGATTCGCTATCGATCTGCCCCATGATATCGGCGCTGAGGATTACATCGGCGACATCGCCCTTGCCAAGTCTAGCCTGAAGCTCAATCTGGCGGGGCAGTCCATTCTGCGCGACTTGGTCGATCAACACGGCATCGATTGTCAGATGAAAGCCTGCGGCAAGTACCAGGCAGCCGTGGAGGACCGCGGGATCGCGGTACTCGAAGCCTATCGGCGTGGGCTGGATAAGTTGGAGCAACCCTATCAAATGATTGAGCAAGATGAGTTGCCCAATCATCTGGGTACGCACTTCTACCGTAAGGCGTTATACACACCGGGTGCCGTGTTGCTTCAGCCGTCGGCACTGGTCAAAGGGCTCGCTGACCATTTGCCAGCCAACGTGACATTGTATGAGCGTACGCCGATTCTCGAAGTTGAGTACGGTGCGAAAACCGTACTGAAACATGCCAATGGAAGTATCACCGCCGACAATCTGATCCTGGCGAACAACTCTTTTGGCATGCGCTTTGGTTTCCTCAAGGGCCGGATGTTGCCCATCTATACCTACGGCAGTATCACGCGGCAATTGACGTCAGAAGAGCAGGCACAACTCGGTGGAAAACCGTATTGGGGCGCGATCCCAGCTGATCCATTTGGGACCACCGTCAGGCGTACACCGGATAACCGCTTGCTGATCAGAAACAGCTTTAGTTTCAATCCCGACGGCCGCAGTGACAGTCGATATAACGAGCGATTCATACGCCGACATAAAGCCTCGTTTGATAAACGCTTTCCCATGTTGCCCAACGTCAATTTTGAATACACCTGGGGCGGTGCATTGGCCATGACTCGTAACCATAACGGTTTCTTCGGTGAGTTGGCTCCCAACGTTTATGGCGCGTTGGGTTGCAATGGCCTGGGCGTGACCCGCGGCACAGTGACAGGGCAACTGCTTGCAGATTGGCTCGCTGGCCAACGTGATGAACGGATCAACTTTCTATTGAACGCACCAGGGCCGAACAGTAACCCGCCGCAGCCGTTTCTCTCGTTGGGCGTCAACGCAAACCTTAAATGGGGGCAGTACCGCGCCGGTCGAGAAAGCTGAGGTCACTTTAGCTGGCTATTGCAAGCACTAAGGATAAGGACAAGAAATGAAGAGCGCTGTTGTTTCAATTGAAGACGTCCCGCTGAATGGGTTTCATCGGCTATTGACTGTTCGTTCAGGCGGCGGTTCCTTTGTTGACGGATACGTTCTGAGTATTATCGGCGTCGCGCTGATACATATGTCAAAGTCCCTGGCGCTGGATGATTTCTGGGAGGGCATGATTGCCGCCTCCGCACTGATCGGAATTTTTTTCGGTGGCTTCCTGGGCGGTTGGTTGACCGATGTCATGGGGCGAAAGCGTCTCTTGTTTGCGGGCCCTACCTTATTCATCGTCGCGTCCTTGGCACAATATTGGGCCGAGTCGGCCGTCGTTATATTTTTCCTCCGGTTGTTGTTGGGTATTGCCGTTGGTATCGAATACCCAGTGGCAACATCTTTACTCGTCGAATTCCTTCCCAAGAAATACCGTGGCCCACGATTGGCGATGCTGACCATCCTCTGGTTCGCCGGTGCTGCGACGGCCTACATCGTCGGCGAAGTCATGTTCAACGCATTGGGTCCGGATGCCTGGCGACTGGTACTGGCCAGCGCCGCAGTGATCGGCGCCCTGTTGTTTACCGTGCGTCTGGGCACGCCGGAATCACCGCGTTGGCTGATCAAGCAGGGGCGAACAGCTGAGGCCGAGGCGATTATCAAGCAGGTGTATGGCGAGCATTTCTCGCTGGCTAATCTGCCCGAGGAACCTGCCGGCGAAAAGATCACGATCTTAAACTTTGTGCATTCCGGTTACGGTAAACGCATGTTGTTTGTGGTGGTGTTCTGGACCTGCTCCGTCGTGCCGCTGTTCGCTGTTTATGCATTCGCCCCCAAAGTGTTGGCGGCGCTGAAAATAAGCGGTGATTCAGCCTCGCTGGGCTCGGTTGCGATCACATTGTTCTTCGTCATCGGCTGCATTATCTCCACCCGGATAATCAATTCGATCGGTCGGCGAAATCTGCTTATTTACAGTTTTCTGTGTTCAGGTTTGGCGTTGTTGGGTCTGGCCATCGGCCATGCGGGCCCGAGCCTTTTGGTGCTGTTCTTTTTCGTTGTTTACGCCCTGTTTATCGGCGGCGCACAAGTGCTCACACTGGTGTATCCCAATGAACTGTTTCCCACAGAAATTCGCGCATTTGCGGTCGGCGTAGGCACGTCGCTCTCACGCATCGGTGCCGCCGCGGGCACTTACTTGGTGCCTATCTCATTGAGCAAGTTAGGGATCGCCGAGACCCTGTATGTCGCCGCCGCCATTTCGTTGGTGGGGCTCGTATTGTCTTGGGTGCTGGCGCCTGAAACGCGGTCACTCAACCTGCAACAAGCCGCCTCGTTAAATTAGCAATCCCTGGATCAACCTTGGAATTACTGGAGAAAACAGCATGAACTTTGACGGCATTTTTACCCCCGCAATAACTCCGCTCTCTTCGGATGGTCAAGTTGATTATTCGGCCTTTGATGAAGTGCTTGAATACCTGGTCGAGTCCAAGGTTCACGGCGTCATTATCGGCGGCTCCACGGGTGAGTATTACGCTCATACGCCTGCTGAACGTCTGGCGGTGGCTGAACGTGCGAAGAGTGTCCTGCAAGGTCGTCTGCCGCTGGTTGTCGGCACTGGCGGGATCAGAACCGAGGATTCGGTGTACTTCGCTGAACAAGCCAAGGCGATCAAGGCAGATGCGATCCTGGTGGGTTCTCCGCCTTATGCCTTGCCCACTCAAAAAGAAATCGCCGCCCATGTGCTGGCGGTAGACAAGGCAGCAGGCCTCCCCATCATGCTCTACAACTACCCGGCGCGTATGGGGGTGGCCATGGGGGATGAGTTCTTCGAAGCGATTGCGCAGTGCAAGAACATTGAAGCGATCAAAGAAAGCTCCGGGGAGATGAATCGGCTGCATCGCCTGGCCTGCGCCCATCCTTCGATCCAGATCTCGTGCGGTTGGGATGATCAAGCCCTGGAGTTCTTCGCCTGGGGCGCTCGCAGCTGGGTATGCGCCGGCTCCAATTTCATTCCTCGCGAACACGTTGCGATGTATGAGGCCTGCGTGATTGAAAAAGACTTCGACAAAGGCCGCCGCATCATGTCGGCCCTGCTGCCGTTGATGGACCTCCTTGAAGGCGGCAAGTTTGTGCAATCGATCAAGCATGGCAGTGAACTGAGCGGCTTGCGTGCCGGTGGTGTCCGTGCGCCATTGCAGGCGCTGGAAGAGTCCGAGAAGCAGGCGCTCAAAGCGGTGATCCAAACGCTTAAGCAAAACGTCGCGCACATTGTGGGAGGTGCTTGAAATGGCTGGTCTGCTGAGTAAAGAAGCCTACCGCGAACTGGCCGGCAAGCTTGAGTTTCGCACTCAGGCGTTTATCGACGGCCAGTTTCGCAGCGCGAAATCGGGCCGCACGTTCACCACCACCAATCCGGCCACCGGTGACGTACTGGCCGAGATTTCGGCCTGTGATGCCCAAGACGTAAACGTGGCGGTGGCGGCTGCCAAGGCAGCGTTTGAAGATGCACGCTGGCAGGGTCTTTCACCTGCTGCACGTAAAAGCGTGCTGCTGCGTTTTGCCCAGTTGTTGGAAGACAACTCGCACGAACTGGCGGTACTTGAAAGCCTGGACAGCGGCAAACCCATCCGCGAGTGCCAGAACGTTGATGTACCGGAGACGATCCACACGCTGCGTTGGCACGCCGAACTGATCGACAAAATCTACGACGCTACTGCGCCGGTGGGTTCGGGCGCTGTGACTATGGTGGTACGCGAGCCTATCGGCGTGGTGGGCCTGGTGCTGCCGTGGAATTTCCCGCTGCTTATGCTCGCCTGGAAAATCGGCCCGTCGTTGGCTGCAGGTTGCTCTATCGTGGTCAAGCCGGCAAAGGAAACCACCCTGAGCGCGCTGCGAGTTGCTGAGCTGGCTTACCAAGCTGGCGTTCCCGCCGGCGTGTTCAACGTGGTGCCTGGTGGTGGCAAGGAGGCAGGTGAACCGTTGGGCCGGCATGGTGACGTGGCCATGGTCAGCTTTACCGGCTCGACCGAAACGGGGCGGATTTTCCTCAAGTACTCCAGTGAATCCAACCTCAAGCGCATCGTGCTGGAATGTGGCGGAAAAAACCCAGCGGTGGTGATGAATGACGCCGAGGACATCGACCAGGTTGCGCAACACGTCGTGAACGGCGCCTTTTGGAACATGGGCGAAAACTGCTCGGCATCTTCGCGCTTGCTCGTTCATACCGACATCAAGGACGTGTTGCTTGAGCGTATTCAGGTGCACCTCAAAGACTGGAAAATGGGCGACCCCCTTGACCCGGACAACCGTTTGGGTTCTATGGTCAGCAAAGCGCATTTTGAGAAAGTGCAGTCCTACATCGACCATGCCAAGGACGAAAAGCTGACTGTTCTGGCGGGCGGAAATACCGTTGATAATATCTTCGTAGAGCCGACTATCCTGGACGGAGTAGGGCGTAGCAGTCGCCTGTTCCAAGAGGAAATTTTCGGCCCTGTGCTGAGTGTCACCACCTTCAATACCCTCGATGAAGCCATCGAACTGGCCAACGATACGGCCTACGGTTTGGCTGCGTCGGCGTATACCGGCAACCTGCGCAATGCATTGAAGCTGTCACGCGGCATTCGCGCCGGCATTGTGACCGTCAACTGTTTTGGAGAGGGGGATGCGTCTACGCCCTTCGGTGGTTACAAGGAGTCGGGGTTCGGTGGGCGGGACAAATCCATCTGGGCGCACGACCAATACACCGAGATAAAAACCATCTGGATCGACGCCTCCTGAGTGCTGCAGAGGGCGTGACGGCCTTATCGCCCCAGTCGCGGGACTGGGGCAATTTCGAGGCAGTAAAGGGCTGGGGCGAGCTGGGAAGCAACCGACGGAGTTGTCGTGAAGCGCGAGCAGGGTCTCTACGAACGGCTGAAGCAACAGATCCTGACATTGCAACTGCCGCCCGATCAGTTGCTCGATGAAGTGGCGCTAAGCGCTCAGCATGGCGTTTCTCTTACGTCTATCAGGGATATCCATCTGCCGGTCAGGTGAAGGATACGGGGTTATCCGATCTCATCATGGCGCCAGAGTCAGCTCATTGGGGCAGGCAAATACGCCGCGACTTTTTGATTGGGCATTATGCTGGGGCATTCTTTTCAAACCATCCAAAGCATGCCCTCAGATGGGCCATTATCGCCAGAGGCGCACCATCCGACGTCTTTTATTCCTCCGATCAGCATACCTCGCCAGAGCGGTTACAAGGCAAGACCTCATGAGCCCGCCATTCCTTAATAAGTTGGCGCCGGGTACGACTGTAGCGCTCGGCAAGCACTTCCAGTTTTGCGATGTCGTCCATAGCAATCACGCGAAACCGGTTGTCTGCTTCACACCACGCCGACAGGAAGCGCTTTGCGTCAATAAAGCCCAGCATGATCGGCCAGACAATTTGTTTATCTGCAGGTGCGTGGGGAATTGACAAGGTCATAAGCAGTTTGCGCTGTTCGCGCAATGCAAACCGAATTTCACTCAGGTCGATTGAAGTGGGAAGGTGGGAGTGGGCGCCCACGTAGAACGTTTCGTCGTCAAAGGTGTGACGCATATCCGCAGGCAACACGGCGTCAATTTTGGCCAGCGCGTTCTTCACCGCGAAGGCAAATTTATCGTCAGTCTGACGACTGACCCACTGGGCACCGACTACAAGTGCCTGAATTTCTTCTTCTGTAAATGCAAGCGGGGGTAACAGAAAGCCAGGTTTCAAAATATAACCTAAGCCGGGCTCACCCTCGATGTCAGCGCCCATCCCCTGCAAGGTCACCACATCGCGACGTATGGTGCGTAATGAAACGCCCAACTCCAGCGCAAGTGTCTGACCCGACACCGTTCTACGATGTCGGCGCAGCACTTGCATTAGCTCAAACAAACGGTGACTCCTAGCCATGCCTACTCCATCGCGATGATACCTTTACCGCCGAGCTTAAGGCCTTTCTCAAGCTCAGTGATAAGTCGAATCGCCTCGGACATCGAAACGGTTTCCGCTACTCGGACGTTGTAGTGCCTCTCGCTGGCAGCCTTGGCAAGCTTATCCAATATCTCGGCGCGCGGTGAGCCTATGATCATTTTGAGTCTGCGATCAAAAAAAGCGCGGACAAACTTGCCAGGGCCGGGGTTCAGATCAAGAAATACGCCTCCTGATTTTAGCGTCGCAACGCCTCTAGATACCGGCAGCGTTGCCGCAGTGTCGTAAACCACGTCGAATCGATTAGCAACACTCGATAGCTGCATGTTCCGATAATCATAAACATTCTGCACACCCAGCGACTTTGCTCGCTGCATGTCCCTGTCGCTGCAGCTGCCCGAGACGACGGCCCCCTGCATCAGAGCTATTTGTACAGCCGCTTCGCCTACTGCTCCGGCACATCCATTGATGAAGACATGCTGGCCGGCTCGCAGCTTGGCCTTGTCTATAAGCCCGTTCCAGGCAGTTATACCTGGGGTGCCCAGGCAGGCGGCGTGCTCGAATGACACGTCATCCGGCTTATGGGCTAAAAACGCCTCTTTTGTGATAACGGCGTGGCCGAACGCTCCGCTTTCTTTAAATCGGGCGAGGCCAAACACGGGGTCACCGACTTTAAACCGCGTCACGCCTGCGCCGAGGGATATAACCGTGCCAGAGAAGTCCATTCCCATCGCGCGAGGGAACTTCCTGCCAGTAACGATCTTCATTTGTCCAATCCGCAGCTTCCAGTCAATTGGATTGATCGCTGAATACTTGACGCTGACACCGACTTCACCTTCGCCAGGGGGAGGCAGCTCAAAGTTCTGGACCTGCATGACCTCTGGCCCGCCATAGCTGCTGTACTCAATGCGTTTCATATTGCGTCTCCAAACTCCGGCATACGATTGGGGTAGTCACGGGGCGGAATCTACAGCCCAAGGCGGTCAGTTTTTGTCACCATCCGATCAGCATTCGATTTAGTTTTACGCACGCATTGCTGAGCCACGCTCATCGTTACATCAACCGAGGAACGGGTAGTTGAATTAACCCCCGTGCATTAGTTTGGTTAGAGGGATTGGTCGTCACGACGGGGGCCGGTTGGGTTTAGCAGAAGGGGCTGAGAAACAGATGATCAAGCCTGGCGATGTGATTTGGACGCCCCCTGGGGTCAAGCATTGGCATGGGGTAAACAGCACGACGGGCATGACCCACATGGCTATTCAAGAGTCATTTGACGGCAAAAATGTCGAGTGGCTGGAGCCTGTTATCGAAGCCCAACATGAGGCTTCATTATGAGTGTACGGACCGTTTCAATAGCGGCCATCGCGATATGTTTAACTGCCTGCGCCAGCCACGAAGCGGCGCTGACCAAGGAGATTTCCAACGTGCCAACATCAGCTGACATACGCGCCACTTCACCGATAATGGCGCACAATACCGACTCGTTACTCCTCGGCGACGTCTGGAAACGCCCCGAGTTGTCGCCCCGCGACCGAAGCTTGGCAACGGTGGCTGTACTGGTTGCGCGAGGTCAAACAGCAGAGATGGCCGCGCATTTCGACTTGGCGTTGAACAATGGCGTGACGCCTTTGGAGCTGTCCGAAGCAATCAACCACCTTGCGTTCTACTCGGGCTGGGGCAATGCCGCAGGCGCAGCGCCAGCGGCCAGGGAAGTGTTAAACCGGCACGGCATAGGCGCTGATCAACTGGCGCCGGTGTCGCCCGTGCTGCTACCCATTGATCAGGTTGCCGAAAACTCACGTGCAGCGAATGTCGACAAATCCGTGGGGGCCATTTCCCCGGGGTTAGTGCAGTACACCACCAGCGCGCTATTCAACGACCTTTGGTTACGGCCGGGGCTCGCGCCCAGGGACCGTAGCCTGATCACCGTCACTACCTTGGTGGCAAACGGTCAGGTTGCCCAGATCGGTTACCACCTCAATCGCGCGATGGACAATGGCCTGACACAGACCGAGGCTAGCGAACTGCTGACGCATCTGGCGTTCTATGCCGGCTGGCCCAACGCGTTTTCGGCGGTACCGGTGTTTGGCGACGTGTTTACTAAACGACAAGAGAGCTGACGCCGCTAGGGGAGTGGCCCCATGGGATCCAGTTCGCGAATCAGCTCAATCAGCAGGCGAAGGCCGACAGGTACTTGCCTGGAGCTTGAGTAGTAGATGTGAAAGCCTGGGTCGTAGTGAGTCCAGTCCTCCAGCACGCGCTTCAACGAACCTTGTTCGACATGAGGTTCGACAATGGATGCTGGAACATACATCAGCCCTGCGCCGCGCGCTGCCAGAGCCACACCGATGCGCGTCTCATCCAGCGTAATAGCACCCGGCGCGTTAATCTCAATCTGCTGGCCATCTTTCGCAAATTGCCAGTGATAGAGACGCGAATTCCCCAGTCGTATCCGCAGACAACGGTGCCCGTGCAAATCTTTTGGGTGCGTCGGGGTGCCGAATCGTTCAAGGTAACCCGGCGCGCCCACGACGGCCCATGCCACGTCGGGCGATAGCCGCTGAGCGATCATGTCTTCGGGAACCGTCCCGCCAAAACGAATACCTGCATCATGGCCATCGCCAATAATATCGACCATTTTATTGGTCACGGTGAGGTCGACCTCAATATCCGGGTATCGCTCAACAAACACCGGGAGGACGGGCCCCAGTAGCAGTTTGGCACCGTCGCTCAAGACGTTTAGACGGATACGCCCGGCGGGCTCATCGCGCAGTCGATTCAGGGTCTCAAACGCCTGCCCGATAGCGTTGACAGGAGAACTGATCAGTTCTTGCAACTCCTCGCCAGCGGCCGTAAGCGTCACACTCCGGGTGGTACGATTGAGCAATCGCACGCCAAGTCGCGTCTCAAGGCCTTTCATGGCGTGACTAAGTGCTGATGCACTGATCCCTACCTCCAGGCCGGCCTTTCTGAAGCTTTGATGCCGGGCGATGGCCAGAAAGTAAATGATATCTGCCAGGTTCGTGCGGCTTAGCTGCATGGATGACTCCGAACTTTTATTTGTAGGGGCACCTCAGACGGGTGCGGTCAAATCTACTTCATCCAGGAAGATGACCTCCTGGTGGGGTATGTCGGCATGCACCGGCGCTTCGTAGCCCGCCGGATCGTGAATCACAAAGAATCCCAAGCGGTGATCTCCTGAGCGTGCAGGGTAGGCCTCTTCACACTTTTCAATCCTAGGTTGGGCTCAGGCTGCCCGCGAAATGTTTTGGGCTCATAACAGTTATCTGGTCTGCTCATGAATGCTTTTGGCGCGTGCGCTGTAGCATGACTTCGCTAATAACCATCAGAGAACTATGTATGCGGATTTCAGCCCTGCACGCCACTGTTGTTGTGAGTTGTCTTTGGATGGGATCGGTGCTCGCCGCACCGCCGGCAGAAAAAGTCGTGCGTATTGCGCAATTGGTGATTGATCCGGCGCAACTGGCGGCATATCACGCTGCAGTCAAAGAGGAAATGGCTGACTCCGTTCGTCTTGAGCCCGGCGTGTTGGCGATTTATTCGGTCGCGGAAAAGGATCATCCGAATCGGCTGCACTTCTTCGAGATATACGCCGATGAGGCGGCATATCGAAGCCATATTGCGTCCGCGCATTTTCAGAAGTATGTGACAACGACCCAGCCGATGATCCTGTCCAGAGTGCTGATTGAAACCGATCCGGTTCAACTCAGCGCCCAGCCGCCTCGATGATCGATTTTCCGGAGGGGGTTGGTCGGTCTCGTTCAGCCAAGACAGATGTCTATTTGATCGAGGGGGTATCAGCGCCATAGTCAAGGAGTAGCAAAATGCTGCGTGAGAACGCCAACGACCTACTGGTCTTCATTGCGGTTGCGCGAGAAAGAAGTTTCACCAAGGCAGCTTCACAACTACGCGTGTCTCAATCTGCGATGAGCCATACCATCAAGGCATTCGAAGAACGGTTAGGGATGAGGCTTCTAACCCGCACCACACGCAGTGTCACATTGACCGATGCCGGGCAGGCGCTCTACGACGGCATGAACCCTCACTTTGAGGCCATGGAAGCCAATTTCCAGAAGCTGCTGGGGCTTCGAGAAAAGCCGGCTGGCACCCTACGGATCACTGCCGCAGACTTCAGCTTTCATACGGTGTTATGGCCAGTGCTGGAAACCTTTCTGGCTCGGTACCCAGACATCAACGTTGAGGTGAACTGTGATTAACGACTGGTCGACATTGTTGCCGACCGTTATGACGCAGGCGTTCGGTATGGCGACACGGTGGGAGAGGGGATGATTGCTACACGGATTGCCCCTGACATGCGCATGGCCGTGGTAGCAACGCCAGATTACTTCGCGGTGCATGTGCCCCCTGGAGAACCCGACGAACTTGTCGGCCATAACTGCATCAACATGCGTTTCCCCACCCATGGCGGTATCTATACCTGGGAGTTCGAGAAAGAAGGTGTCACCAAGAATGTTCAGGTCAGCGGGCAACTCGTCGTCAATGGTGTTTATCAGACGCTCGATGCCTGCCGGAGCGGGGCAGGAGTAGGGTATCTGCCGGAAACACTTGTTCACCAGCATATCGCCAAGGGCGACTTGATTCGGGTGTTGCACGACTGGTGCCCGCCGTTCGCCGGATTTCACCTGTATTACCCCAGTCGCCTTCAAGCCTCTCCGGCGTTCAGCCTTTTGGTTGAAGCACTGCGCTATCCCCGACGCGCCCAAGAGAGAGATGATTGAATACCGGCGTGTCATCACTGTTATGGGAGTAGCAGCGTTGGCTGGTTCGCCCACTTTGCAGATGCTCACGGGCTGCCAGTCTGCCGGTATCTACTGATGCAGCTCCGTCACGGACATGGTGAACACCAACTTGGATCTGCCAGCGTTGGAATAGGAGTGAGGCACATCGGTTTTCGCCACTGCCGAGCTTCCCGAAGGGATGACCAACTCTGTTTCTCCTACCACGCATTTCAGCGTGCCTTTTTCCACATGAAACAGTTCAAGCGTGCCCTGAGGATGCCCCTGTGAAGCGTAAGATTCGCCTGGGTGCATTTCCCAACGCCACAGCTCGATCATATTTGGTCCGGAGGTTCCCGCCAGAAGGCGCGCTGTGCCTCCCTGATCCCCGGTCCAGAGGGTGGGAATATCTTTACTGTCGATGATATGGGCGGATGGGGCTTCGGTCACATTGACGAAGTCTGCAACGGACAGGCCCAACGCTGCGGCGATTTTGCAAAGGATGCCGATACTGGGGTTCGCCGTACATTTCTCTATTTCGACAACCATCCCTTTGCTCACGCCAGCGCGGCGGGAAAGCTCATCCAACGTGATCTTCTGGGCTTTGCGCGCCTGTTTGAGCGTGCGCGCAACGGCTAGGCTGACAGCTTGAGCATCAGCACCTGGGGTAGTCGACAAGCTGGTATTCGCGGTCATTGATGAGGGTTATGGGAAAAATGTGCTGGGATTCTCGACCTTTATCAGCAGCTCCGTCAATCGGCTCAGCCGTTATAGTAGACTGGTCATTATATTGACTTTTCTGGTCGTCGCTGACTAGCATGAAATGACATTTAGATTCCTGGAGGTTTTTGATGCTGTCCGTACTGCCGTTAATCGATCAAGCCGTTGCCGAGCTGGCGCCGGAGTTCAGGGCCCTGAGCATCGTGGTGGAAGCTGCACCACTGGCTCATCCTGAGGTGGCCCAGGCTGCGCTGGACCGTGCTTGCAAGGCTGTGCAGGAAGGCGGGCCGAGCTGGGGAGAAGCCCATTTGGTCGCATGGACTGACACGTTCCGAAAGTTTGGCGCCAAGCCGCAGCGCACGCCTTGTTCAGCAGAGGCGCTGCGCAAACGAGTTTTACGTGACGGCAGCTTGCCTAGCCTGGATCCCATCGTCGATCTCTACAACGCAATCAGCATTGAGTACGCCATCCCGGTTGGCGGGGAAAACATTGAAGCCTATGTGGGCTCCCCACGACTGGTAGTCGCCGATGGCACCGAACCTTTTGACACTATGAAAGAGGGTGCTCCTGCTTTCGAGTATCCAGATGCCGGCGAGGTTGTCTGGCGCGATGACCAAGGCGTGACCTGCCGTCGCTGGAATTGGCGGCAAGGTGTCAGGACCCGTCTCGGTGCTGACGCGAAGAGCATGTGGTTCATTCTGGAGAGTCTGCCAGCGATGCCGCTTGAAGCTTTGACGGAAGCGGGGGACAGGCTGATCGAAGGACTGCAGCAAATGATGCCAGGTGTTCAGATCGAAAGCTCACTGATTGGTCCTGGGGCCAAATAGTCGATAGACAACCGTATGATCCGGCTGGTTACGCTGGCCTGAAGGATGGTGTCGATTGGCACTGGGATCGCATCTTTGCAGGTGCCGCGTTGACGACATTGCTGGGTGTCGGCGCGGAGTTGGCTGCACCGGAGAATCGCCAAAACGGTGGTCGCGTCATCATCGCAGGGCGTGACAGCATGCAGGACAGCGTGAATGACGTCGGGCAGGAAATGACCCGACGCAACCTCCGCATCCAGCCAGCGCTCACTGAGCGTCCCGGATTGCCGATCCGCGTCATTATCAATCGCGATTTGATTCTGAGGCCGTATCAGCCTCTGTTCTTTGATCGGGGAATCTCAAGATGAGCACGTCGCCCAAGCTCCGACTGGGGCCGCTCCCTAAGACCGAGAGCGTCAAGCACCATCTTGTGTCCAGCGAGATTGAAAGCCGACTTGGACCGCTATGCGGCATTGCACGGTCAAGCGTATGGCGAGACTGTCGATGCGGCGACTCTCATTCCGTACATGCTGGAGGCCTTTATGGCAGGGGGCAGGGGATTTAGAAGGGCGACCCGAAATAGCCGCGCTGGACACACTAGGCTTACGGTACCCCGCTGCGCATTCGGGGGTCCTAAAGCCTGGATCGAGCGCGGGGGCTGGTTCAACTTGGCTAGGAAACGGTCCTCAAGGACGGCTGGACTCTTAGCCAAGCCGGCCATGGCGTTCGAGTATTCGCATCAAAACGCTGTTCGCATGACTGAAGTTCTCTCTCTGATCGCGAAGCTCATAGGCCCATTTTTCGCCGTGGAAGAGATTGTTGCGTAGGCGCCAGACGATCATCAGGAGAGCCAACATTCGGTCGCGTGGGGTGTCGTTCACCCCTTCAATAACTGCCTGAACGAGATCAAGGTGGTCTGAGGGCCGGAGTTGCAGGTGAGGGAAACGGTCACTCAATTCACCGTCGGCATAGTAACGACTCCGAAAATAGGCAAGCTCCGCCTCGTAGAGCTCAGCTCGATAAAGTGTCGATGGGCAGACAAGCTAAATTAGCACGTTATTTTTGGGTCAGGGTTGCTATCGAAAAACCGGAAACAACGAAGGTCAATCCTGCCCCCACGTTTAACCCGTTGATCACTTTGGGCTTGCGTTGCAGCCACGTCGAAAGGCTCGTCGCGAAAATCCCCATGAGGGCGAAGCCCAGTGCGGTTATACCCGCGAACCAGGCGCCGTATACCATCATTTGCAACGTGACCGAGCCCAGCTTTGGGTTGACGAACTGAGGAATGAATGCGAGTACAAAGAGGCCCGGCTTGGGATTCAGTGCTGCAGACAGAAAACCGGTGAGGAATATTTTTTTCAAGGGCTGGCGCGCGGCAGGCTGAAAGTTGATCAGGCTACGCGAGCGCAAGACTTTGATACCGAGCCAAAGCAAGTAGCTGGCCCCGATCACCTTGACGATCCAGAAGGCCAGCACTGAGGTCTGCATCAAGAGCGTCAACCCCAGGGAGGCGGTTGTCACGTGAAAAAGGATTCCGGTGCCCGAAGCCATGCCTGAGATGGCAGCCGCCAGTCTTCCCTGGCTGAGCCCCCTGGCGATTGCCAGCAGGTTATCTGGCCCTGGGGAAAGCACCAGTAAAAGACAGGCGGCGGTATAGGTCAGCCAAATATCCAATGGGAACACAATTATTCTCCTTTTGTGTTTGGGAGCCCGCCCCGGGGCTTTCGGGATGAGCGCCATGCGGCCTGATGATAGGATAGCAGGCTCTTTAGCCCAGCACGCCCAGAACGGTCGCTCTCACCACGGCTGCGGTTTTATTGGTAGTGCCCAGCTTGGCGATAGCATTTTTACTGTGAAACTTCACAGTGTCGAAAGATACCGAGAGAATTTGTGAGATCTCGCACTGGGTTTTTCCGTCGACTGTCCAGCGCAGGATCTCGATTTTCCGGGCGGTCAACCGCCAGTAGGATTCCTCGAGTTCCTGCGGTTTGAACAGGCGGCTCAGTGCAACGTGAGTGGCATCGGCCAGCCAGCGCATTTTCAGCTCTTTGTCATTCAATTCGCTGAAGGTGAGCGGCTCTTCGTTGCGGGCGAGCGTCAACATGCTGAAGGTGCCGCTGCTGCTGATACTGGAACATGTCCAGCCCACCCTCAGGCCCGCGTCACCCGCTTCCTTCCAGAAGCAGGGTTCCTGTTCGAGCAGTGTACTTTCCCAGACAAAGGGCAGTTGGGTCAGCCGCGCCTTTTTGACGACCGGGTCCAATTGCACATAGTCCTTTTCATCGTATAAGTCGGTCGGGAAATGCTCTCTCGTAACAGAGCGCTGCACTGAGGACGTCTGAGTCCGCTCCACGTGATCCAATGATTTGCAAACCAATTGGCAGCCCCTCCTTGCTCAAGCCACATGGCACAGAACAGGCTGGCTGCTGACTGAGATTGATGGGGAAGCTAAATGAGCACCATTCAGTCCAACTTTTTGCATCGCTGGACCTAGGGACGTCTCTACCCACCTCAAAGGGAAGGATTGGGACGGATGGAGACATGATAAAGTCGAAATCAGAAAGTAAATTATCCATCGCCGAGCCATATCTGTTCCGCCAAACCTCTGCCTCCAGCCTCTCGACCCCACTGTATCTGCGCCCAACGATAGCGGCCCGGACGAGTCCTGGGTCAAGGTTGGCATGGTTTCGCGTGCTGATTGATGTCAGAAGATTTGCCGCCCCGATATACCAGTGTCGGTTGTACATCTCGAGGAGCTCATCCTGATAAGGGAGCCGCATCTCAGTCACCGACGCCCCTGCCGCTTCCAAACCTACGAGTGTTGCTTCAATAGCCGTGGCCACTTGGCCATCCACGTTTCCGATGCAGGGTGTACGCCAGTATCCAATTCGTTTGCCTCTCCATGTGAATGGCGCCAAAGAAACGTTCGGGAACGCCATCGGCGGTTGCGTCCAATCACGTAAATCTCGACCTGATAGAACCCCAAGCATCGCCGCAGCGTCAGCGACAGTACGCGTAATTGGACCGATGTGCGCAACTGTGCCGAACGAACTAGGCGGGTAGACAGGCACGCGGCCGTGACTGGGCTTTAGCCCAAAAACTCCGGTGAAGGACGCTGGTATCCGGATGGAGCCACCACCGTCCGTACCGAGGTGTAACACACCCGCCCCGCAGGCGGCCGCTACAGCCGCCCCTCCCGAAGAGCCACCTGGTGTACATGTTGGATCCCACGGATTACGCGTTACACCGAACGCTGGGCTGTCAGTAACCGTTTTCCAGCTGTATTCCGGAGCGGCAGTTTGGCCGATGAACACTGCCCCGGCTTCGCGCAGCCGAGAAACGGACGGTGCATCTTGATTGCTCGGCGTTCCCGGCGTTGTCATACTTCCATAGCGGACGCTCCATCCCTCAACGTGGAAGATGTCCTTAAGGGTCGTCGGGATACCATCGATAAGCGAAAGCGGCTTCCCATTCCGCCAACGCTTTTCAGACGCCTTGGCTGCTGTCAGCGCACCATCGAAATCAATATATGTAAAGGCGTTCAACGCATCTTGAACTTTTGTGCAACGATCAAGCGCCGCACGCACAACGTCAACAGGTGACAGATGCCGACTTTTATAAGCTGCCAATAGCGTCGCGCTGTCCAGCTCACACAGATCCGGCCAATCAATGTCCATTCTCAAATTCCCGTACTCAAATGCTTCTTTACGCTTCGAGCGCACGACCCTCACCCATTTGGGGGGGGGCAAAAAACTTAATACATTCTGATATTGGCCTTGCATGGCATTGGTATCTTGGCACGAGCCAGTATGCGCAATTACTTCGGCACTACAGCCAGCACTGGAAACCTATAAAGTTGATTACCTGGTCGATAAGTACAGAGCAGCCTTTGAGTCTCAAATTGAAGCGCCCCGTTAACAGATGACTTTAAGAGCACTTGAGACACTGCCCCGTCTATTATCAAATGATTACGCCAAATGCGCTTGCCAACGATTGATAAATTCCAAAGTAAGCTTATTAACTTCGTTGGGGTTCGTGGCGCTCAAAAAATGGTGTCCACCTTCTACAGAAGCCAGTTCTGCGTTGCGCGAACGAGAGAACATCTTGATTTCCTTTTCAGCATGCGAGACAGAGTATACGACGTCGTTTGTGCCATGCAGCCACAAGACTGGGCAAGTTATCGAATCCAGACGACCCCGCAAACTATCTCGGTCGCGCAAGTTGATTGTGCACATGCGTAGGCGCGCTCTACCATCGTCGCCCTTGTAATTCTCTTTCAAGCGAGCCGTCCAAAATGAACGCATCTCCGCATCTACGGTTGCGCCGAACGCTGGATCAATGAGGTCATTGCAGTATTGGTCGGACAACGCCCAGTCAGTACCGACTTGCTCAGCTAACTCCGATATCCACGGACTGCAGAATTGATCTGCGTTCCAGCAGCCGATCTCTCGGCTTTCGGCGCTTTCATAATCCATCGAGGTGCCAAGCAAAATAATCCCGTTGATTTTGGTTGGCGCGAGCAGTGCCATGCGCGCCGCAATCCATCCGCCCTGCGATGTGCCTAGGGCAAACGCTGAGCGAATTTCGAGATTTTCCAGAACTTGAAGGTTAGCGGCTGCACTATCCCAATAGGTGAACTGCTCGCTGTTTGTACGAGTCGCTCCATGTCCATAAGGCTCAATGGCGAGCAAGTTTGTGTTGCCGCTCAAGCTACTATCTGAAAACTGCGCGCAAAAAAGCTCCGATGAAGTAGTAAAGGAGTTTATAAGCACAAGGGTTGGAAGAGCTGGATCAAAGTTTGCGCTTAGCCTGTATCCTATTTGGGAGCCGCCCAAATGAGTAATATCCATCGTCTTCAAAGTCGTCATCGTTGGTTTCCTTAATTTGTTCGAGGTACGGAAACTAATCTTAGTCCGCCAAAAAAAAGCACGCCACACTAAAATTGCTGAGTTATGCAGCGAATCTTGCGGTTCTGCGTTCTCTTGCCAAAAGTTACCAGTCCGAGCAGTATGATGGTAGTCGCTTACGGATTCATGAATTGTCGGCTATTCCAAAGAGCGAATCTGCGTTACTTAATGGGCCCGTCGTAGCCTCACTGTCTACACGTCGGCGTCACTCAGCCAAGAGGTTGATAAGCCGCCCTCAGTGACTGCTGGTCTCGAATGGAATGGCCTTCTTTACGATGCTTACAGTCTCGTGTCTTTAATGGCGAATCACTTAACACGGAATTCGGGGGGGGGCAGAATGAAACTTAAGGAGGATAATGGCTTAATATCCGGACTGACGGAGCTAATTAAGAGCGGTGCTACGACGGCCACCGACATCGCTCATGCCACATTTCACGCGATCGCCAATTGCGCCGACACCGCAATATTCACTTCAGTTACTCCCGAGAGGGCTTTCAGAGAGGCTGAAGCCTCTTCCAAACGAATCTTAGAAGGTCGTTCCCTTGGAGTCCTTGATGGCATCCCTGTGGCGTGGAAGGATCTCTATGATTTGAAGGGAATGGTCACGCGCGCGGGGTCTCGCATTCTAGACCAAGGCCCGGCTCTGGTTGACGCTGCATTGGTGCGTCGCTTAACAGATGCGGGCGCGGTGACGGTGGGGAAGCTGAATATGACTGAGTTCGCTTTTTCAGGGCTAGGGCTCAATCCTCATTATGGCACGCCAAGGAACCCTTGGGACCGGAAAGAACCACGCATTCCGGGGGGATCTTCATCAGGGTGTGGAGTCGCCGTAGCGCTTGGCCTTGTATCCGCAGCTATCGGAACAGACACAAGTGGCTCAGTGCGGATACCCGCTGCGCTCAATGGCATCATTGGATTTAAGACTTCGAGCGGGCGGTGGCCTCTTAATGGTTGTTACCCTCTTTCGCGCACTCTTGATACGGCTGGAGTCTTGACACAAACGGTCGTAGATGCAGCCGTTATTGATGCTGCTGCTCGTGGACTCGCCATAGCCGAGCGACCCCGCCGAACCGTTCGAGGCATACGGCTGGTTGTTCCCACAAACGCGGTTTGGGATGGCGTGGAGCCGGCCGTCCTCAGTAACTTTGAATCCGCGATCGGCCGTCTAAGTGATGAAGGTGCCGTTATAGAACGTCGGCGGTTGCCAGTTTTGGACGATGTGCTGTCACTAGGGGCTAGATACGGCACACTCGTTGCCATTGAAGCCTATGAGCTTCACGGCCACCGCTTGCTTACAACCGCAGCCAACCTGATGGATAGAAGAGTGAAGTCACGTCTAGTAGAGGGGGGCAGCATCAGCACTGAATCGGCGGCAGCACTGCGTACCTCGCGTGGATGCTTAATTGAATCTTTGGCTGCGCTATTTGATGGCAATACATTTGTCGCATTTCCAACAGTCCCCATTGTCGCTCCCCTCCTAGTGCTCCTTGAGAACGATGACGAAGCATTTGCCGCGACGAATGCGCTTATGCTCAGAAACACGATGATCGGCAGCTTTTTGAATTGGTGTGGCGTGGCCATTCCTAGCGGATTCGATGCGACTGGTCTTCCGACGTCTGTTCTTTTCTCAGGTGGGCCGGACGATGACAGCCAATTGTTGTTGGCGACAATCGCCATGGAGCCCTTGGTCCGTTCTAGCAGTTATCACTAACTGGGCTTGACAAAAGATAGGAAATAGAGACAGCGTGGTCAGTCGGATTGATAAGGTATGTCAAATTCAAGCGGGTACTTTGTCAAAATCCTTAATGGATGCATAGATTTGCAAACCCAAACCTTATCCATCATTAGCGCTAGAAGTTTTGTGTAGTCAGGGGAGAACTCATGAGTGGAGGTTTTGGAAGCAAATACCTAGATGGCGGAAGTAATCTGTTGAAGTCATCGGCGGATCTAGGGTGGACTAGCGTACTGACGGCAGAAATGTATCGGCATGTAACGCTTGAATGCTCCGATTTTCTGCAGCCAGTGACGGAAGTCGTTGTCAATATTGCCGGCACAGCATATTTTCGCAGAAGGGCAGCGGGAACTGAACAGAGATTCGTTTCTCATACAGGTTCTGCCAGCATCTGTCCCCAGGGCGTCGCCGTTAGATATTTACACCTTAATTCTGGTCCCGTGGACTTGCTTCACATTTATATGCCGCCAGATCTCTTTGGAACTCTACGTCAGCGAGAAGAAAGTACAATGAACCCTAGCTTTGAATATGTAGGGGGGCTCCATGACCCACTCATTCAAGGCATTGGTTTTGCTGTGGCCGAGGAACTTGCAAGAAGAGACTCACAGGAAGCGACCAGCCGATTAATGTTGGATTCGTTAGCCGTCGGGCTGGCGGCACGACTACTGCAGCGATACCGTATTGATGACCGTAAAAACTTTACTGAATCATACTTTGATGCTAATTCGGGGAGAGGCTTAGACCGAACGCGGCTCAAACGTGTACTAGAGTATATACAACACAACCTGGACAGAGATATTTCGCTCGACGATCTGGCTAACGCAGCCTGCCTTAGTGTTTTCCATTTTTCGAGGTCATTCAAAGTTGCGACTGGCGCATCTCCTATCAGATATATATCAGACCTGCGCATTAAGCGCGCGCAATCTTTGCTTATTGATAAAGATGTAAGCATCAGCGAAATTGCGATGCAATCTGGCTTTACCTCTGCAGCTAATCTTGCTCGATCTTTCAGAAAAACTGTTGGCGTATCGCCGAGCGAATACCGATTGCAGCGCACGTGCAGATAGGACGGGCCGCTGGCCGGTAAGATGACGCATCTAAATATTGTAGATTGCTTCAATGCTGCAAGGCAGTAGACGACATCGGCGCGCCCCCCATGGCGTGGCCCAACAGTCATCACGAGGGCTCGTGGCCGATAACTGCCTATCGATCTATGCTGCAATCATGGACGCAGCCCGTCGTCGTCTATTGACCATTTGTTGTCACATTACGCGCCTGACGACTGCCTGAGCCTGACGTTCGCGGGGTTGCTCGTCCTTGCGCGATGGCGGACATCATATCCACCAACATTGAGTTGATGGCTCCCAGCATCCGCCCGGAGAACTCGTCGCCCTCCGGGGGCATCGGTGGGGGCATCCTTTTCAAGGAACCGAAATTTGCCCCCAACTATGTCCCCATGAGTCGTGGAATCCATTGGATTTAGACAGGCGGCAATGGATTGAAATTGCAAATAACCTATTGTTATAAAACAGTTTTATGGAATTCACTGGAACTCCATTACAGGCTATCGGGGTCCCCAAAAAACATCTGAATCCGCGACCTCAACCACCGCTCACCCGGGTCATTGTCCTGCGACCCACGCCAGGCCATGTGCAGCTCAAACGAACGCACTGGCAGCGGCGGGTCTTCGGCGCGTAATCCGCCCGCCGAGGTCAGCGCCTCAGCGGCGTAATCCGGCACAGTGGCCAGAATGTCCGTACCCGCCAGCAACGTGCCCAACCCGTTGAACTGAGGTACAGCCAACACCACATGGCGTTTGCGGCCGAGCTTCTCCAGCTCTTCATCAATAAACCCGCTCAGGTCGCCGGCGAAGGACACCAGGGCATGGGGGCGTGAGCAGAAGTCGTCCAGGCTCAATGAGCCTGGCACGCTGTCGGCACGCAGCAGCTTCGGCAGGCTGCGGCGCAGCACCTTGCGCTTGGCGTTGGCCGGCAGATCGGCGGTGTAGCTGACGCCGATGGAGATTTCACCCGAGGCGAGCAAGCCGGGCATCAGGATGTAGTTGACGCGGCGCACCACCAGCACGATGCCCGGGGCTTCGGCGCGCAGACGCTTTAGCAATTGCGGCAGCAGGGCGAATTCCACGTCGTCGGACAGGCCGATACGAAACACTGCAGTGCTGGTGGCTGGGTCAAATTCGGCAGCGCGGCTGACGGCGGTGGAAATCGAGTCCAGGGCCGGGGAGAGCAGGGCGAAGATCTCTACGGCGCGGGCCGAGGGTTCCATGCTGCGTCCGGTACGTACAAACAGCGGGTCATCGAACAGCCCGCGCAGGCGCGACAAAGCCGCGCTGATGGCCGGCTGGCCGAGGAACAATTTCTCGGCGGCGCGGGTCACACTGCGCTCATGCATCAAGGTTTCGAATACGATCAAGAGGTTAAGGTCGACACGACGCAGGTCGTTACGGTTCATCTTGTGTCCTGGAAGAGTCTGTAAACTTGACGTGAGCGGCCATATCGCACGATTCAGCAGCATGACCGGCATGAATCTTACGGGGAAAGGCTGGTACTCTGCACCGGCTAATTGATTTTTCCTACGATAGTTGAGGTCTGCTCCTCCTTCGCGAAATCAATGACAGGCATGTCGACTATTAATGGCGACCGGTGGCCTTACCTGGAAAGCCCAGATAAAGTTCATGGCATTAGAGGTTACTTTGACGAGGTTTGCGATGTCCCGCACGATCCGTTTTCACAAGTTTGGTCCGGCCGAGGTGCTCAAATGCGAAGAGCATGCAGCCGCGCAGCCCGCACCGGGCGAAGTGCAGGTGCGTGTCGAGGCGATTGGCATCAGCTGGTACGACATCCTATGGCGCCAGAACCTGGCGTCTTCCCATGCTCGCCTGCCTTCGGGCCTGGGGCATGAAATGGCGGGTGTGGTAGTCGCCTTGGGTGACGGCGTTGATGACTTGGCCGTGGGCGACAAGGTGGCCAGTTTTCCGGCTGAAAGTCCCAACGATTACCCGGTGTATGGCGAGCAGATCATCTTGCCGCGTTCTGCCCTGACCCGTTACCCGGATGTCTTGAGCCCGATTGAAGCCAGCGTGCACTACACGCCGTTGCTGATTGCGTATTTCGCTTATATGGACCTGGCGCGGGTCAAGCCTGGGCAGTTTGCCCTGGTGACCGATGCCAGCCACTGTTCCGGCCCTTCGTTTGTGCAACTGGGCAAGGCCCTGGGTGTGCGGGTGATTGCCGCGACGAAAAACAGCGCCGAACGCGAATACCTGCTCTCCCTCGGGGCGGAAAAAGTCATTGTCACCGAAGAACAAGACCTGCTGATGCAGATCAACAAGTTCACTGACAACCGTGGTGTCGACGTCGTATTCGATGGCCTGGGCGGCCCGCAGATGTCGTTGCTGGGGGACGTCCTGGCGCCCCGTGGCAGCCTGGTGTTGTATGGCTTGCAAGGTGGCAACCAGACGCCATTTCCGGCCTGTGCAGCGTTCCAGAAGAATATTCAGTTCTTCGTTCACTGTATCGGCAACTTCACCGGCAAGCCGGAGCTGGGCATCGTCCAGGATCAGGTGGCACTGCAGCGGGCCTTGCGTGATATCAACCAGTTGACGGCCGACCGTGTGCTTGTCCCACTGAAAACCACGGTATTTGCGTTCGATCAATTTGTTGAAGCCCACCGCTATATGGACGAATGCCCATGTCGCGAGCGTGTCGCCTTGCAGGTTGAAGCTGTTTGAGCTGTAGGAGTATTCGCAAATGAATACGCTGGCGTCTGAGCCGATGAGGCAAATGCGCCATTTGACAGGGCTTAACCCACTCTCGGGTTGAGCCTGACCAGGGGGGCTCCACCCCGCAAACAATACCTTTTTCCCCTTACGCCGCCCTGAAACCCAGTGCGGCGCTGTCGTGTGGGCGCCATTAACGTCTCGGGCCTGGCGAATCTGAACGGGTTTTCGGCGATCGTCTGTATCTGTTAATCATTACTTGAGCGCCGATAATTGTGCCTACCCTGTCATCTCAAGGACTGAGCAATGATTGATTACCTGATATTCCCGCCGCGTACTTCAGGAACTAAGCAAGGCGTCTCTGTGCATCCTGAAAGTGTACTGAAGGCGCCCGGTTGTTTTGCAAGGAGCAGATTAAAATGGGTGATTAATATTCGTCAGATGTGTCCCTCGTTTTTTAGTTAAAACAGTGTAGGAAGTTGTCGGAGTGTTCCTAGGACCGGTAATTCGACGCGTCTATATTCGAGCTGGAGCGCGATTTTCCCGGGGTTCGGCCACAGTAGGAAGGCATGAGGTTGCCGATGCTTTTATTGCAAAGTGCTAATGTACAACTGTCTTTGCGCCGTGTGGCACCCGACACACCTACAGTCGTAATGGGTCGAGCAATTCATATTGATAGTTGCTTGAAACTGACACTTCAACTCAGGTAGTAGAATAATGAGCGCAATTCATGAGCAAGCCATGAACTATGTTTACCAACAAGTTCTGCAGCGTATGATCGGGCATTTCACGCGGTCCGAGCGGACTGTACTTCAATTGTTGGTCCAGCGAATTGTGGTGGCAGCCGGTGGCATGGAGCAAGTGGGCCACTACAAAGTGCTGATCACCCACGGCGGCGGTGAGGTCAGCAGTTACACGCTGGCAATGCTGCGAGCCGCGCAACTGACCATCGCGGGCCGCGCGCCCAAGACGTTTCACCTGCGGGTTGCTACCCTGCGCTATGCCGGCATGACCCAGGCCACCCTCGACAACTTGAACCAAGGCTATAGCGCGCTGTTTTTTCATGACGACCCGCGTGTGGAGCTGTTGATGGTCGAGAACCGCGACGTCCAGCCCTTCAATCCGCAACGCCCGGCTTCCAGCGCCGGGCGTGAGGTCAGTCAGCGCAATATGCTACTGCTGGGCCACCTGACGTCCGGCGATATCCGCGCCACGCTGTGCAACGACACCTACCTGGCCTTCGGTGAGTTCTACCAGTGCGTCGCCACCTGGAACGGCGGTGTGCATGCCATGGTCAGCGGTGACTCGCCACGCAAGCAAAGCCAATATCTGGCGTGGCTGAAAAAAACCGCGCTGGCAACCGGCCTTGATTTCGCGCGTGGCAAACCGATGTCGCTCAACCGGCTGTTTGCACGCATGGAGGAGTGGAGTATCGCTTGCTACCGTGATCTCTATGGCGAGCATTATGTGGGTACAGAGGAGCTGGGCCGGGGCGGGTACCGTCATCTGGCCTATATCGGCATTGCCGACTTGCTCGATGATGTGGATGTATCCCGATCCACGCTGCTGACTGACTTCCTGGCGCACAAGCAGGATCCGTTTGATTTTCACTTCAGCCATCCTGCCGCCCCCAATCCATTACTCATGGCTCACTTGCACGGCTTGCAGGCCCAGTGCCTGCGTGAGCTTTCTTATGAGCATGGCGTCGAGAGTTTTATTCGCCAGGCGATGGACTATATGCGCCGTAGGAAAATCCCAAATGCATTGATCGCCGAGGCGTCAAGCGAGGATGGGCGCATCCTGTCCACCACCTATGCCCAAGAATTCTTCGGCTTGGACGAGGGTCAGTTGACCTGCCTGCTGTTCGCACCCTTCATTGAGCACGGCGAGCGGCTGGAGGGCTTCTTGCGTCAATGCCATCCCGGCATGCTGGTGGCGCTCCCCGAGCTGCACAAGGCGCTCCAAGGCAAGCCCGCAGCAGACATGCTGCAACAGTGGCTGGTGGATACCAGCGGGTTGCCGCTGCCGATATTGCAGCACGTGTACCGCAAGCGCCCGCTGCAGGTCGAGCGTGGCATCCTGGCACGCAAGCCGCGATTCACGCAGTCCGAAGCACCGACTGCACGGTTATCGGTGCGTTAACGTGTATTCGTCTGTACAGGCCGGTGAGCGGCCATGAACCTGCGGGGAGAGCGACAGGCAGACTTTGCCTATCAGGCGGTGTACCGCTACATGATCAACCTGATCAACGAAGTCAGCCTGGAAACACCGGTCAAGTTGCCATCCTTGCGGCAGCTGTCGACACGCTTGAACGTGTCAATCTCGACGATCCAATACGCCTACTCGCTGCTGGAGAAGGAAGGGCGGGTGTACTCGGTGGCCAAGTCGGGATACTTCGCCTGGCCGGTAGCTGCCAACCCACAGCTGATGGCGGGCGCTGACCTGCTCGAAAGGCTCTACGCGGCGGCGCGGCGGCCGGCCATGGTCGTGCTCAGTGGGGATGAGCCCGCGCTGCTGGGCTCGCTGGATGGTGACTTGCTGACGCTGGAGCGTAAATTGGTGCGCCGCTACGCGAACCAACTGCAGCCCTGGTCGCAACCCTGTGGCGTGTGGGAGCTGCGCGCAGCGTTGGCGGCACGTTATACCTCGTCGCCTACACGCTGCTGGCAGGCCGACGAGGTGTATATCGGTGCCGATCTACAGGGTGTCCTGGAGATACTGATTGACGCCCTGGGTCTCAAGGGCACCGTATTGGTGACCGAATCACCCTGTGATTATCGGGTCTTGCGCCTGTTGCAGGCTGCTGGTGTACGGGTGATCGAATTGCCCTGGCTCGCCGATGGCCGGTTCGACCTCGCGATGTTCGAGCACTTGTTGCTTCACGAACCCGTGCACCTGGTGCTGTTGTCATCGGTAGTGAGCATGCCATCAGGTACGGCGTTATCGGTTCCGGAGCGGCTGCAGATTGCGCATTTGCTTGACCAATACGGTTGCTGGCTACTGGAGAACGATACCTTTGGTGAACTGAGCTATACGCCATCCCAGGCAGCCCTGCGTCATCTGGTCAACCCGGAGCGGCTGCTGGTGTTCTCCTCGTTCGAGAAGGTGTTGGGTCCGGAAGCGCCCTTTGGCTATTTACTGTCGCATCAAATGAGCAGTGAATTGCAGCGCCAGTTTTTACTGCGCTCATTTCGTTTGTCGTCAATCCGTCAGCGGGCCATTGCCCGGCTTTATCAGAGCGGGCGCTTTGATCAGCACCTGCAGGCATTGCGCCAACTTCTACAGGAGCAAGCGCAGGCCATGAGCCTGCGGTTGGACGCACGCATGCAAGGGCGCGTGAGCTACCGGATACCCATCGCCGGGGCGAGCTTCTGGTTGCAGTCGGTGGCGCCAGTGGATATGCGCTTGATCTTTCAACGGATGCTCACGCAACAGGTCGTGATAGCGCCGGGTGAGTTATTCAGCCTCAGCGGCTTGCACCATCAGCATATGCGCTTGAGCCATACGTTTACGGGGCAGCCCAATCTGGATGTCACCCTGGATGCGCTGGCTCAGGCGTTGCTCGAGGCGCAGACTGTCTAGCGTATGAAATTTCTCTGCGCGCTGTAGGATCGATACCGTCGCACAGTAGTCCAAGTCCCAGTAAACTGACACTTTTCCGAATCCTTCTTTTCGAGGTTTATGCATGACTATCAGTCCTTTTGCGGGCAAACCGGCGCCGGCCCAGTTGCTGGTGGATATCCCGCGACTGGTCACGGCCTATTACACCGGCCAGCCTGATGCAGCAATCTCTACCCAGCGTGTGGCCTTTGGCACCTCCGGGCACCGGGGCAGCTCGTTCGAGCTGAGCTTCAACGAATGGCATGTACTCGCGATCAGCCAGGCCATCTGCCTCTACCGCGAAGCCCAAGGCATCAACGGGCCGTTGTTCGTGGGCCTGGATACCCATGCGCTGTCCACACCTGCCGGTGCCAGTGCCCTGGAGGTATTGGCCGCCAATGGGGTACACGTCATGCTGGCCGAAGGCGACGAGTACACGCCGACCCCGGCGATTTCCCACGCGATCATCTGCTACAACCGTGGCCGCACCAGCGGCCTGGCGGACGGTATCGTGATTACACCGTCCCACAACCCGCCGCAGAGTGGCGGCTACAAATACAACCCGCCTAATGGGGGCCCGGCCGATACTCACGTCACCAAGTGGATCGAAGCCAAGGCCAATGAACTGCTTGCCAACAAGCTGGCCGGGGTCAAGCGCATCACCCACGCCCAGGCGCTCAAGGCGGACACCACCCATCGTCATGACTACCTCAACAGCTATGTGGCTGACCTGGTCAATGTGATCGACATGGATACGATCCGCAGCGCCGACCTGCGCCTGGGCGTGGACCCATTGGGCGGAGCCGGGGTGCGCTACTGGTCGGCGATTGCCGAGCACTACCGTCTGAACCTGGAGGTAGTGAACACCGAAGTCGATGCGACTTTCCGCTTCATGAGCGTCGACTGGGATGGCCAGATTCGCATGGACCCGTCGTCCAGCTACGCCATGCAGGGCCTGATCGGCCTCAAGGAACGATTCGACGTCGCGTTCGCCTGTGACCCTGACCATGACCGCCACGGCATCGTCACCCCGTCCGGCGGCCTGTTGGCGCCGAACAACTACCTGGCGGTGTCCATCGATTACCTGTTCCAGAACCGCCCTGACTGGCGCGCCGATGCTGCCGTGGGCAAGACCGTGGTCAGCAGCGGCTTGATTGATCGCGTCGCTGCGCGTATCGGTCGCCGTTTGTACGAAGTGCCAGTGGGCTTCAAATGGTTCGCCGATGGCTTGTTCGAAGGTTCGTTGGGCTTTGGTGGTGAAGAAAGCGCCGGTGCCTCGTTCCTGCGCAAGGACGGCACGGTTTGGAGCACTGACAAGGACGGCTTGATCCCGGCTTTGCTGGCGGCGGAAATGACCTCGCGCAAAGGCCAGGACCCGAGCCAGATCTACCGCGGCCTGACCGACGCGCTGGGCGAGCCGTTTGCCATTCGCGTCGATGCCAAGGCGACCCCGGCGCAGAAAGCGTTGCTGGGCAAGCTCTCGCCGGAGCAGGTGACGTCCACGCAATTGGCCGGGGAGAGCATCCAGCAGATTCTCAGCCATGCGCCGGGCAATAACCAGGCAATTGGCGGCTTGAAGGTCATGACCGAAAACGGTTGGTTTGCCGCACGGCCATCGGGCACCGAGGACATCTACAAGATCTATGCCGAGAGCTTTATCGGCGAAGATCACCTCAAGCGGCTGGTGGAAGAGGCGCAGGTACTTGTAGACGGTGCAATCGCACAGTAGTCACACCGAACCCAATGTGGGAAGGTCCGTGCCCCGATGGCGGTGAGTCAGTCACAGTTGCATTGACTGACACCGCCTCACCGGGGCATGGGTTTCCACACCTTTGGGTGCGCCGCAGGACCCTGTGGGAGGGGGCTTGCTCCCGATGGCGATGGGGCAGCCACAGATGCATTTACTGATACGCCCTCGTCGGGGCATGGGTATCAACGCAACTTTTTAGCAGTCAACAGTAACCCTGGATGGGGCGTATATGTACTCGGTCTAATCCAACATCCTGGTCGGCTGCCAGGCCGCCATCGGGAGCAAGCCCCCTCCCACATTGGATCAGGGCGTCAGTCAGATAGCGTTCTGCTGTAAGGCCAGCATCGGGCGCAAGCTCAGGCCAGGTCGACCAACACGATCTCGCTGTCCTCGATCGCCGTCACCCGTAATACCTGCTCGTCTTCAACCGCCACGCCATCTCGCGCCTGTGCCCGCAAACCATTGACGTCAATCACACCCGTGGCCGGCACCAGGTACGCCCGGCGGCCGCTGTCCAGTCGGTACTCAGCGCTTTCCCCGGCTTTCAGGTTCGCTGCCACCAAGCGTGCATCGGCACGAATGCTCAGGCTTTCACTGTCGCCAGCCTTACCACTGGCAAGCGTCACAAATCCTTCACGGTTACCTTGTGGAAACGGTTTGGCGCCCCAGGACGGCGGTAGCCCAGCCTGATTCGGGATAATCCAGATCTGGAAAATCTTGGTCGGCGTAGCCTCCAGGTTGTATTCGCTATGGGCGATCCCGGTGCCCGCACTCATCACCTGCACATCACCCGCCTCGGTGCGGCCTTTGTTGCCCAGGTTATCGGCATGACTGATCGCGCCTTCACGCACGTAGGTGATGATTTCCATGTCGCGGTGCGGGTGCTGGGGAAAACCACTGCCTGGGGCGATGATGTCGTCGTTCCATACCCGCAGGTTGCCCCAGTGCATGCGCTCGGGGTCGTGGTATTCGGCGAAGGAAAAGTGGTGATGGGCGTCAAGCCAGCCGTGATGGGCGCCGCCCAGCGTGTGGAAAGGTCGAAGTTCAAGCATGGTCGTCTCCTGTTGATGGGCCTATCATCCAGCAGCCGATCATCTATAAAAAGCGTAAAAAATACCTGATTTCTATCTATTTATTCGATTGGTTTTGTCTGCAACAACTTTCACTTCATCGCCTAACTGCATGACAGCAAAGCAATTGGCTGGAACTGAGCGCCGATTCCGGCGACCATGACGCCCTCATCAAAGCCAATCTCATCGCAGGAGTCCGCGTGCCGCAACACAAGCCTGATCTGCCCCCTGAACTGCGCCCCTTGGCCGAGATGCCGCTATTGAAACGACTGGCCGCTCGCCTGTTCGGCCATGGCCTTACTCGTTTACGCGCGCAGCACCGGTTTTCCTGGTTGCACGGCCAAGCCGACGGCTTTCGCAGTGGGCACGAGGCGGGTGTGGAATATGGTTATCGCGAGGGCAAGGCCGATGGCATTGAGGAGGGCCGGCAGGTCCTGTTGATCCGCGACTTCCGCCCCGACGAACACCCTGCGCCGGGGGTGGATGACAGCCTGTTCGATGACTGGCGGTTGCCGCTCACGGCGGATGTGAAAAAACGCATGAAGGCGGATGTGGCGCGGCTGCTGCCGCCCCATGCGCAACCGAGTGCGGCGCAGTGGAAGATGATTTTCAGCGATACGCCCTCGACTTCGGTGATCGCCGGGGCCGGCGCGGGTAAATCCACATCCCTGGTGCTGCGCATCCTGCTGCTGACCCATTACCTGGGCTTTGAGCTGAGTTCGATGACGGTGGTGACCTTTACTCGCGAGTCGCGTAAAGACTTTATTCACAAGCTCATGGATATTCTCAGCTTGTGGGGCCAACCCCTTGGCATGAAGGAAGCCCAGGCTGTGGTGCGTACCTTCCACTCGCGCATCCTGCCAATGGTGCGCAGCCTGCCGGGCTTCGAGCGTCTGCAGGCCTTTGAAAACCTCAGCGACGGTTTTGCGGACGCCGACAGCAATCCCTTCGACCTGCGCATCGGCGACGCCCAGCGTCAACAGATGAATGCCTGCTATCACCGCCTGTATGGCCGCCACCAGCGTTTTCGCGAGCTGATTGCGCCGTTGGCCCGCCAAGGCCTGCAACTCAAGGAGCTGGAGCGTGATCATCCGGACGTGCAAAAACGCATCGCAGTGACAGACCTGGCAGCCAAACGTGATGACGAACTTTGCGATGTGATCGAAGACCTGTGGTTTCGCGCCGGGGCGTGGCCGATCAAGGGCATAGAGCCCAGCCGCCAGACCTTTGAAATCAACGGTGCGCAATTTCATTGCCACGGTTATATCCCGGCGCTGGATGCGTGGGTGGTGCTAGGTTTTGATGCGCGGGAAAACCCCCAGCTCAGCCGGCCGAACTCGAAACTATCCGTGCGTGCAGAGTGGGCGGTCAAGCGCACCTTGTTTCAAGCTTTCTGTCGTAAGCCTATGATATGGATGGACAATTATGAGGCTTCAAAGCGCTTGATCAGCAGCCTTGCCGGCGATGCAATGGCCGGGCCTGGCTTTGATTACAAGGTCAAGGGCGAACTGGCCTCGGCGCCGCTGTTGGATGGTTTTGTGATGGCTGCCGGGTTTATCGAGAACCTCGGTTTGGACGTACCGACGGCCGTGGGCCAGATGCGCTTTGCCAAGGACGATCCGGATCGGTTGTTCTTCGAGGCCCTGAGCATTTTCTGGAAGGCCCTGGAAGACCACCTGCTGGATCAATCGCCGCCGATTATGACCTACAACCGGATGTTCTCCCTGTTCGGTGAAAACACCCCGGAAAACCTCAAGCTGCTCAGCGATCCATTGCTGCGGCCTATGTCGCACCTGATGATCGACGAATTCCAGGATGTTTCGCCACAAATTGTCTCGTGGATACGTGCAAGCCTCAGGGAGATCCGCAGTCGCGGGCCGGCGATGCATGTGGGGCGCGGCGCACAGCGTTCTTCTTTGCTATGCGTAGGGGACGACTGGCAATCGATCTATGGTTGGCGTGGCAGTTCGCCCAAGTTCTTCATGCACTTCAATAACGAATTTTCCTCGCCAAGTACCACCCGCGTGATGCTGGCGGAGAACTACCGTAGCCACCAGCACATCATCGATGCGGCCGAACACGTGGTACGCAGTGCTCCGGCGATTCCCGGCAAGAAGGCCAAGGCCAGTGGTGCGCCCAAGGCACTCGTGCCTGTGATGGTACTCGAGCGCGACGATGCGGCGCTGGGCCAGCGATTGCTGGAGCACTATCAACGGGGCCAGAGCATATTGATGCTGTATCGAAAAAGTAGCGATAAACTACTGATTCAAGAGCATATTCAGGCTGTAGTTAATGTGGATTCTAGCTTGCCGCCCCACGAGCGCAGGTTGAAACAGCTGACCTATCACAGCGCCAAGGGCCTGCAGGCGGATGTGGTATTTTTACTGGGGGACTGTCAGCATCTCACCAGCTCGCCGTACAAGAATCAGGCCTACCGCATGGCGGGCCTGGGCAAGGACGGTGATAGCGAACCTTATGACACTGCGCAAAAAGAAGAAATATTGCGCCTGGCCTATGTTGGCATTACCCGAGCGGTCAGCCATTGCTATTGGTATGTGGAAAAGCCGGAAGGCCAGGGCGTGAATGTGCCCAGGGCCTCAGAGCGGGTGGATGGCAAGAAAGCCTTTTTCGATGATCAGCGCTGACCTTACAGCTGATACACAGCTGAATGTGGGAGAGGGCTGACAAATAGTGTTCAGGCCCTCAAAGACAACGGCGGCACAAAACACTCCAGCTCATCCTCTACCGCCTCGATGATGCGCTCCACATCTGCAGCGTTCATTACGGTGGCGCAAGGGATACCGGCGATGGCGATCAATGTCTCGCCGCTGGCCCGGTCAAACAGGCGCGCGACCATGCTACCGGGGGCGTCCATGCTGCCCTCGAAGCCCATTGGATGAAAATGCCAGCGCATCAGCTGGCAGGCGTTGGGAAACGTCACTTTGTTCATGTTGCCCACCTTGTTCATTGAGCGCTTCCTTTAGCTCGCGGCAGGGGTCAAGACCTTCGCTGGTCATGACAGTGAAGACCTTAAAAATAGCATTCGTTCGTAAGTACACGTGGAGTTTTTTAGCCCCGTTCGGCGGTTCTTTTCGCTAATTTTGACATGGGTCATGTCCTACGCAAGATTAGGCAAAAGGCCATTACTCCGCGGGCGCACCTGACCATTGAAGGGGCGGGTAAATTTCGGCATCTTCAAGTATTTTTTTCCGCTGCAGAGCCCTTTATGCCTGACATGACACCAGACGATGATTGTCGGAACACCCGAGTCACCCGTGAGCTGGTGCTGCGCCATCACCTGTGCTGGCGCCATCGCGATCTGGACGGGGTCATGGCTTATTACCACCCTGAGATCCAATACCACGACTTCTTCCAGAACCGCGTGGTGGGTTATGCCGAACTGCGTGAGTACCTGCAGGCCAGCATGCCCCGAGAAGCAGACGAGGCGATCGAGCATACCGACCGTATCCGTGCCGATGGCGACACCGCGTTTATCCAGTACCGCATCACTTTACGGGGCGGCCAGGGCCTGGTGTCGTTTCGCACCAGCGAAGCCATCACCGTGCGCGACGGATTGATCTGGCGAGTCAATGAATATGCATCCCTGGTGCATGAGCAGCCTGCCCAGTCCACGCGCCCCACGGTCAGTCGCCTGGGCTTGTCGCCCCAGCAATTGGGGCATATGGCGAACGACCTGCAGCAGTACTTTGAATCCAGGCAACCCTATCTGGATCCGGACCTGGACCTGCAACGGGTCGCCAAGGAAGTTGGCTACAGCCGCAATCAGATCTCCTACCTGCTCAATCAGGTGCTGGGGCAGAGCTTCTACCGCTACGTCAATCAGGCGCGGCTCCAGCATTTACTGGCCGCGTTGGACAGTGCCACTGCCCCTGTCAAAGTCGATGACCTGGCCTTTGCCGCCGGGTTCAATTCACTCTCGGCGTTCTACAGTGCTTTCCGCCAGCACACCGGGCAGTCGCCCAAGGCTTACGTCAAGCAAATTTCCCTGCGTGCACGCGCGCAAGACAGCCCCTGACGCCGCGCTCTAGGATCGACCCTATCGAAACGAGGTAGGGGAACCTGGCATGCCGGCATGGCGCAATATCAGTCTATGGATGGACCAGCTGGACGACCCGCTGGAGGCGCGGCCGTCCCTGGAGCATGACCTGGATGTCAACGTGGCGATCATCGGCGCCGGCTATACCGGCCTATGGACCGCCTATTACCTGAAACGCCAGGCCCCGGAGCTGAAAATCGCCATCATCGAGGCGCAGACCGCCGGCTTTGGCGCATCCGGGCGCAACGGTGGCTGGCTGATGGGCAATCTGCTGGGCGAGGACCGCCTGCTGGCCAGCCTCGCGCCGCAGCAACGGCGTGCTTCGTTTGACCTGCTGCACGGCATCCCTGATGAAGTGGCGCAGGTGCTGGTCCGTGAAGGCATCGACTGCGACTATCGCAAAGGTGGCGCGCTGTATTGTGCCGCACGCTACCCCGAGCAGGAGGCCAGCCTGCGCCAGTACCTGGACAAGCTGTATGCCCAGGGCCTTACCGAAGATGACTATCGTTGGCTCAGCCCGCAGCAGTTGGCCGAGCAGGTCCGTATCGCCAAGCCCTATGGCGGTATCTATGCACCTCATGTCGCGACCATCAACCCGGCCAAGCTGGTGCGCGGCCTGGCGCGGGCCGTTGAAAACCTGGGTGTGAGCATCTACGAGAACAGCCCGGTGACCCATTGGCAATCCGGCAGCCTGCGCACGGCCAAGGCCAGTGTGCGTGCCGCATGGGTAGTACCGGCAGTGGAGGGTTACGCCACTACCTTGCCGCCCCTGGGGCGTTACCAGTTGCCGGTACAGAGCCTGATCGTCGCCACCGAGCCGTTGCCGGCCAGCACTTGGGATGACATCGGCCTCAGTCGTGGCCAGGCATTTGGCGAGAGCAGCCGACAAGTCACCTACGGCCAGCGCACGGCAGACAACCGCTTGGTGTTCGGCGCCAGAGGCGGCTATCAATTTGCCGGTAAGTTGCGCCACAACTTTGATCTCACCGACAGCGAAGTACAGCTGCGTCGCTACCTTTTTGGCGAACTCTTCCCACAGTTGAAGAGGGTAAGGATTACCCATTCCTGGGGCGGCAACCTCGGCATGTCGCGCAATTTCCGTCCGCACATGCTCTGCGACCATAAAACCGGCGTTGCGCTTTCCGGCGGCTATGGCGGGGAGGGCGTAGGCGCCACCAACCTTGGCGGCCGCACCTTGGCCGATCTGATACTGGGCCTTGAAACGCCCCTGACCCGTCAACCCTGGGTGATTCGCGAACGCGGCCTGCAAGCCCTCAAGGCCTGGGAGCCCGAGCCGTGCCGTTGGCTGGGCTATAACGCGATCATCCGCAGCTTTGTCCATGAGGACCAGGTATTGGCCAACCCCAATACCGCGCCCTGGCGCCGCAGGCTGGCAACCGGCATCGCCGGGTTCATGGAAGGCTTCATGCATTAAGTCGTTCCACTCACACGGGAAAACCCCATGAGCATCACGCAATTCAAAGACGCACTGAACACCCGTCTGCCGGACTCATCTCCGGTCGCCGCGCCCTTGGGCGAGCCTATCGCTGTGGCCTCGACCTTGAGCGTGGAGCGCACTGATGGGGTCGAGACCGGTATCTGGGAATGCACCCCGGGGCGCTGGCGCCGGCAGATCAAGTCCCAGGAGTTTTGCCATTTCATCCAGGGCCGCTGCACCTTCACCCCCGATAACGGTGAACCCCTCCATATACAAGCCGGCGACGCACTGATGTTGCCGGCCAACAGCACCGGCACCTGGGATATCCATGAAACCGTGCGCAAGACCTACGTATTGATCCTGTAACGCTTTGATCCTTGATCGCCTGCCATAACAACAGCCCTAAAACCGCCAGGAAATCGAACCATGAAAGCCATTGCCCTGTTGCCCTTGATGTTGCTGGCCTCCATCAGCCAGGCCGCCGAAACCGTAAAGATCTACAACTGGTCGGACTACATTGCGCCGGACACCACCAAGAACTTCCAGAAAGACACCGGCATCGGTTTCACCTACGACCTGTACGACAGCAACGAAACCCTCGACGGCAAGTTGATGACCGGTAAATCCGGCTACGACGTGGTGTTCCCGTCCAATCACTTCATGGCCCGTCAAATCCAGGGCGGCGCCCTGAAAAAGCTCGACAAGAGCCAGTTGCCGAACTGGAAGAACCTCAACCCGGTGCTGCTAAAGGCCGTGGAAAACAACGACCCGGGCAACGAGCACGGCTTCCCGTACCTGTGGGGCAGCACCGGCATCGGCTATAACATCGACAAGATCAAGGCCGTGTTGGGCGATAACGCGCCGGTGGATTCCTGGGACCTGATCTTCAAGCCGGAAAACATGTCCAAGCTGCAAAAATGTGGGGTGGCCATCCTCGACAATGGCCCGGAGCTGCTGCCGGCAGCGCTGAACTACCTGGGCTTGCCGCACCATAGCAAAAAGCCCGAGGACTACAAAAAAGCCGAAGACCTGCTGATGAAAGTGCGACCTTACGTGGCGTATTTCCACTCCTCGAAATACACCGCTGACTTGGCCAATGGCGATATCTGCGTGGCGGTCGGTTTTTCCGGCGATATCCTGCAGGCCGAAAGCCGCGCCAAGGAGGCCAGGAACGGCGTGAACATCGGCTACAACATTCCCAAGGAAGGCGCGGCCATCTGGTTCGATATGGTCGCCATGCCCGCCGACGCGCCCGATGAAAGAGCCGGCTATGCCTTCATGAACTACCTGCTTCGCCCGGAAGTGATGGCCAGCATTACCAACTACGTGCATTACGCCAACGGCAACGCGGCGGCCGATAGCTTGGTGGATCCGGCGATCAAGGCGGACACCAAGGTGTATCCGAGCCCGGATATGATGGGTAAGTTGTTTGCACTGGAAGCCATGCCGTTGAATATTGATCGGATTCGCACGCGCGTGTGGAATACCGTTCGCACCGGACGCTGATTAAGTTGGCTGGCTCACACTGTAAGCCAGCCTTTTGCCCATCCAGAGTGGCAAATAAGTCCGCGGCGAAAGCACTTGAATAGATAATGACGTCATATTTAAGACATTTGATGTCAAATATTACGCATGGAAAGTGTTGTTTGCAGTGTGAGAAATTCGGTCCGTTGCACGTAACACTTTCACATGAACGCATTATCTAAAAGGTGATTTAAATGTCCTCCATACAAAGCCTTCCACCAGGTGGCACCTGGACCCAACTCGAAAACAGCCCTCCCGTCTTGCGCGGCACAGACCAGCGTGAGCGCCTGGAGGCCAATCGCGGCGAGGCCTCAGTGCTGATCGGCGGCGGCGCTGCCGACCAGCTGGTGGGCCGGCAAGGTGAAAATACATTCAAATATGAGCAAAGTACCGACTCCCTCAGCAATGATCCGGACACGATCTTGAACTTCAATCCCAAGGAAGACGAGATCGATGTGTCATTGGTACTAAAAGACCACAATATATCGGCTATTAACATTCAACCGGGCCCACCCGTGGACGTCGGTGATGTGCAGTTGAGTCATGAGTTTGGTGTGAGTACCTTGAATATCAAGGTCACCCCTGAGGGGCCGAACTTTTCTGTGCGCGTTGACGGTGTCAATCTATTGCCGGAGCATATCAACTTCTTTCATTCGGACTAAACCTACGGATTATCCAGGTCGTGCCCCAATGATTGGATGAATAAAGAAAACAACTCGGGCTGGGACGAGATGTCCAGCTTTGCGTACAAATGCCTGCGGTGCACTTTCACGGTGTCCGGCGAGATCTTGAGGCGTTCGGCCATGGCCTTGGAAGAAAAACCGCGCAATACCAGGCGGGCGATTTCCAGTTCGCGATCCGAGAGTACACCACTGCCAAAGTGGCTCAATGCGTCTCGGATCTGGCTGTCCATCGCCGGAGCCCGCTGAGTGCTTTGTTGCCAGTGCTGCTGCATCAGCGGCAGCACCCAGGCCGCCAGCGTGGTCAACAGCCCGGTTTCCTCGAAACTGAACCGTCGCTGCATGCCCAGCGACAGTGACAGCGTGCCCGCGACGGGCAATTGCAGGATAAATTGCACCTCGTCTTCCAGCACGTTGTCGTGGAAGTAGTTGAGAAAGTACTCACTCTGGCGGAAATGGTCCGGCGCCACTTCCTCCAGGCGGTAAACGCCGCTGGCATATTGCTCGCGGCACGCCTGGTAAAACGGATCGAGCAGGTACAGGCCATTGAGGTACACCAGCATCGAAGCAGGTTTGCTGCTGGGTTGGGCGTCGTATTCCTCCAGGGCCTGGGGCGGGCCATCCAGCGGGTAGAAAATCGCCAGGGCGTTATCGAAGGGCAGGCATTGGTGCAGCAACAGCACCAGCTGCTTCCAGAACCGTTCGGTGCCGATCTGTGACAGGGTGCGGCCCAACCCCGCGTGCATGCCGATTTCCCTGAACAAACTCATGTAGCAGGCTCCCACCATCAAAAGGTCGGCCAAGGGTTCGGCTTTTAGCGGGCATCGTCAAGGGGAGTACGCCAATAGGGGAATTGGCTGATAGATCCAGGGCCGATAACGTCGTAGTCATCCAGCGGGAAGCATATCCCGCAAAAACATCATTTTTCGTTTCTGCCTCACACCAAAAACAACGACAGAGGATAACGATATGAGTGCTACCCCCGCGCCCGATGGCGTGCTCAAGCCCACCCTGAGCGTCTTTGATGTAGTGGCCATTACCGTTTCCGCGGTAACGCCAGCCAGTTCCGTATTCGTGATTGCCCCGTTTGCCATCCAGCAGGCGGGCAGCGGCGTGTTCCTCGCTTTTGTGATGGCCGCGTTGCTGGCGCTGATGTTCGCCTTCTGTTACGCGGAGCTGGGCCGTGCCCATAACAGCGCCGGGGGTGAGTATGTGTATGCCAAGCGGGTGTTCGGCGGCATGGCCGGCTACGCGACGTTTCTGACCGTGCTGGTGATGTTGCTGTTTATCCCGCCGGTGTTGGCGACCGGTGCGGCGACTTACCTGAATAACGCCCTGGGCACGAACTTCGATTCACAGACCGTCGCCCTGGTGATCGTGGTATCCAGCTACGCCCTGGGTATTCTCAATATCAAGCTCAACGCCTGGATCACCGGCACGTGCCTGCTGCTGGAAGTGGCGGCCTTGCTGGTGATCGTGGTGATCGGCTTTGGCAACCCGGTGCAGCCGGCCAGTGTGTTGTTCCAGCCGCAGATCGTCGAAAACGGCGTGTTGCACTTGGCGCCCTGGGCCCTGGTGATCGGCGCGGTTGGTATCGGCCTGTTCTCGTTCAATGGTTACGGCCCGGCGGTGTTGCTGGCCGAAGACATGAAATGCGGCGGCAAAGGCGTACACAAGGCGGTGTTGTGGTCCCTGGGCCTGGTGGTGGTGATCGAGCTGGTGCCGATCACGGCATTGTTGATTGGCGCGCCGTCCCTGAGCGCGATGATCAGCAGCCCCGATCCCATCGGTTACCTGTTGACCAGCCATGGCAATGAAACCCTGTCGCGACTGGTCAGTGCCGGGATTTTCCTGTCGGTGTTCAATGCCATTGTCGCCATCGTCATCCAGATTGGCCGCGTGGTGTTCAGCAGCGGTCGTGATGCGTTGTGGACGCCGAGCATCAACAAGCTGTTCACGCGCATTCACCCGCGCTGGGATTCGCCGTGGCTGGCGACGCTGTTCCTGGCGATTCCTTCGGCGCTGTTGAGTTTCAGCTCGAACCTGGCCGACCTGACCTCGTTCAGCGTCTTGCTGATCATGCTGGTGTACCTGGTGGTGGCGCTGAGTGCGCTGATGAGCCGGGTACTGCTGCGTGATCGCGAGCATCCCTATCGCATGCCGTTGTGGCCGCTGCCGGCCTTGCTGGCGGTGCTCGGCGCGGGGTACCTGCTGGTGACCTTGATCCTGGAGGCATCGGTGCGCGACATCATGATCATCATCGGCTTGCTGGCCCTGTCGGTGATTCTGTATTGCATCAGTGGCCGGTTGAGCCCGGCGTTCCAGAAATTGTAAGGAGTGGGTATGCGAGCACGTCAATTGGGCATCACGTTGGGGCTGGGCACGCCCGGCGAATTGAATGCCATCACCGATGTTCCCGGGGTTCGCGTGGGTCACACCACGCTTAAGGCAGAGATCGACGGCAAGCAGGTCCGAACCGGGGTCACATTGATCCAACCGCGTGCCGGGGAAGCGCGGCAGCAACCTTGTTTCGCCGGCTACCACGTGCTCAATGGCAACGGCGACGCCACCGGCCTGGAGTGGATCGGCGAGGCGGGGCTGTTGACCACGCCGATGGCGATTACCAACACTCACAGCATCGGGATTGTGCGTGACGCCTTGATCGCCCTGGAGCGCGAGCGCCTGGCGGACCCGGCAGTGTACTGGTGCATGCCGGTGGTCATGGAAACCTACGACGGCTTGCTCAACGATATCTGGGGCCAGCATGTGCAACCTGAGCATGTACGCCAGGCCCTGGAAAACGCTGAAAGCGGACCGGTGCAGGAGGGCGCGGTGGGCGGCGGCACCGGCATGATCTGCCACGAGTTCAAGGGCGGTATCGGCACGGCGTCACGGCGTTTGCCGGCGGAGCAGGGCGGCTGGACCATCGGCGTACTGGTGCAGGCCAACCATGGCAAGCGCCAGGAGCTGCGGGTTGATGGTTATCCCGTAGGACGTCACTTGGTGGACATTGCGTCGCCTTTCGCTGAGCGGGGTACGCCCGGCATGGGGTCTATCGTGGTGATTATCGCCACCGACGCACCCTTGCTGCCCCACCAATGCCAACGCCTGGCGCAGCGTGCATCCATTGGCATCGCGCGCACCGGTGGTGGCACCGAGGATTCCAGCGGCGACCTGTTTTTAGCCTTTGCCACCGGTAACCAGGGTTTGCCGCCGGCAGACTACGGGCGTAGAGACCTGCCACTGCAAACGGCGCTGCACATGGTCAATAACGATCATATCTCGCCGCTGTTCAGCGCTGCGGCCGAGGCAGTGGAAGAGGCGATCATCAACGCGATACTGGCGGGCGAAGACATGAGCACGCAAGAGGGCGTCAAAGTGCCTGGGCTGACCGGCGAGACGCTCTTTGAAGCATTGCACAAGTGCGGGTGGTGTATGTCCCGGTAATAGGGGACAACGCACTTTAATAGTGCGAATGATGGCTCTTTAATGCTGCCATTGACACCGTGACAATATATTGGATCCATTATTCAAGTGCGCCGCTCAACCCGAGCGGCTTTACTGCTATTTAATATTTAAATATCACCGCGTCAAACGAGGCAGCTAAAAAGCAAGGGTTCCCAGTAAACACTACGTGCGACTTACTCAAGTTGAACCTGCGTCACATTTTAGCCGTGGAAATAGTGGTAGACGAAAGATTTCAAGTTGTGTCAGTTTTCTTACGCCTTCAAAAGAGGTGAGTGATAGGACTATCCTCGCCCGCGAGGTTCCTATCGAACAAAGACTGATGCACTTGCAAACAAGGAAGTACGTTTATGTCAAAAGTAAAAGACAAGGCTATTGTATCTGCCGCGCAAGCCAGCACTGCTTACTCGCAAATCGATAGCTTCAGCCACTTGTATGACCGTGGCGGCAACCTCACGGTCAATGGCAAACCGTCCTACACCGTCGACCAGGCAGCTACCCAGCTGCTGCGGGATGGCGCCGCGTATCGGGACTTTGATGGCAACGGCAAGATCGATCTGACCTACACCTTCCTCACCTCGGCTACCCAGAGCACCATGAACAAACATGGCATCTCAGGTTTCAGCCAGTTCAACGCCCAGCAGAAAGCACAGGCCGCACTGGCCATGCAATCCTGGTCGGACGTGGCCAACGTCACCTTCACCGAGAAAGCCAGCGGTGGTGATGGTCACATGACCTTCGGCAACTACAGCAGCGGCCAGGACGGCGCGGCGGCGTTCGCTTACCTGCCCGGCACTGGCGCAGGCTACGACGGCACCTCGTGGTACCTGACCAACAACAGCTACACGCCGAACAAGACCCCGGACCTGAACAACTATGGCCGGCAAACCCTCACCCATGAAATCGGCCACACCCTGGGCCTGGCTCACCCTGGCGACTACAACGCCGGGAATGGCAACCCGACCTACAACGACGCGACCTATGGACAGGACACGCGCGGCTACAGCCTCATGAGTTACTGGAGCGAGAGCAACACCAACCAGAACTTCAGCAAAGGTGGCGTCGAGGCTTACGCTTCCGGCCCGCTGATCGACGACATCGCCGCGATCCAGAAGCTCTACGGTGCCAACCTCAACACCCGTGCCGGTGACACCACTTACGGGTTCAACTCCAACACCGGGCGTGATTTCCTCAGCGCCACATCCAATGCCGACAAGCTGGTGTTCTCGGTCTGGGACGGTGGTGGCAATGACACCCTGGACTTCTCCGGTTTCACCCAAAACCAGAAGATCAACCTCAATGCCACCTCGTTCTCCGACGTTGGCGGGCTGGTGGGCAACGTGTCCATCGCCAAGGGCGTCACCGTCGAAAACGCCTTTGGTGGCGCGGGCAACGACCTGATCATTGGTAACCAGGCCGCTAACCTCATCAAGGGCGGGGCCGGCAACGATCTCATCTACGGTGGTGGCGGTGCGGACCAACTGTGGGGCGGCGCCGGCAGCGATACCTTCGTGTACGGTGCCAGTTCCGACTCCCGTCCAGGCGCTGCGGACAAGATCTTCGACTTCACGTCGGGTTCGGACAAGATCGACCTGTCCGGTATCACCAAGGGTGCGGGCGTGACCTTCGTCAATGCATTCACCGGGCATGCCGGCGATGCTGTTCTGTCCTACGCCTCAGGCACCAACCTGGGTACGTTGGCCGTGGACTTCTCCGGGCACGGCGTGGCGGATTTCCTCGTCACCACCGTAGGCCAGGCAGCGGTCAGCGACATCGTGGCGTGATGTGAAGCGCGCGGTGCTTCGGCGCCGCGCTCTATGATGGAGCTTGAAATGCCGCGTTTTTCCCATTTGATCGCCTGTGTGTCGCAGGTGTTGTTCGTGTCGGCAGGAGCCCATGCAATGGCGAGCAGTCTGGTTTTACCCACCACCGCGCAATTGGCCGGGCATTGGGAGTTGAAGCAGCAGGATAAGGTGTGTGCCCTGGAGTTGCTGGAGCAGGCCAATTCCCTGGATGGCGATATCGCGTGTGCCGCGCAATGGCTGGGCGATAAGCCACTGACCTGGTCGCCCACACCGGATGGTATATGGCTGTTTAACGCTGAGGGTTCAGGGATTACGCACTTGAATCGCCAAAGCGAGGGTGAATATCAAGCCCGCACTAAAACCGGGGAAGTTGTCGAGCTGAAACGGATACCTTAGTTCAAGTTATAAGCATATAACTCGATTTAATAGTTGGCCGAGCCCTGTTTGGGGCAAGGGTGATTATTGCGCGTCATTCGCTCCAAGGAAGATCAAATAATATGGCGAAGTCCCATAAGGTTGCGCCCTTATACAGGGCGTTGGGTGAATACAAGAGTATTTTGATCAGCATCGGCTGCTTTACGGCGCTGATTAACCTGCTGATGCTGGTGCCGTCGATTTACATGCTGCAAGTGTATGACCGTGTGTTGTCCTCCCAGAATGAAACCACGCTGGTGATGTTGACGCTGATGGTCGTGGGCTTCTTTGCATTTATCGGCCTGCTGGAAGTGGTGCGCAGTTTTGTCGTGATCCGTATTGGCAGCCAGTTGGAGCGGCGGTTCAATCTGCGCGTCTACAAGGCCGCGTTCGAGCGCAACCTGCAGCGCGGCCAGGGGCATGCCGGGCAGTCCCTGGGCGACCTGACCGCTATCCGCCAATTCATCACCGGGCCTGCGCTGTTCGCATTCTTCGATGCGCCGTGGTTTCCGATCTACCTGTTCGTGATTTTCCTCTTCAACGTGTGGCTCGGCGTACTGGCCACGGCCGGTGCGGTGCTGTTGATTGGGCTGGCGTGCCTGAATGAATACCTGACGAAAAAGCCGTTGGGCGAGGCGAGTATCTTCTCCCAGCAGTCGACCCAGTTGGCTACCAGCCATTTGCACAACGCCGAGACGATCCAGGCCATGGGCATGCTCGGCGCACTGCGCCAGCGCTGGTTTGGGGTGCACGCGCAGTTCATCGGTTTCCAGAACAAGGCCAGCGACACCGGTTCGGTGATCAGCTCCCTGAGCAAATCCCTGCGCCTGTGCCTGCAATCCCTGGTATTGGGCCTCGGCGCCTTCCTGGTGATCAGGGGCGAAATGACCGCCGGCATGATGATCGCAGGCTCCATTCTGATGGGTCGCGTACTTAGCCCCATCGACCAGCTGATTGCCGTGTGGAAGCAATGGAGCTCGGCCAAACTGGCCTACCAGCGCCTCGACGAACTGCTGCGCGAATTCCCCCCGGAAGTCGAGCAGATGGCCTTGCCGGCACCCAAGGGCCAGGTCAGTTTCGAGCAGGTCAGCGCCGGTCCGCCGGGGCGACGCATGGCGACTTTGCATCAGGTCAGCTTCAACCTGGCGGCCGGGGAAGTGCTCGGTGTGCTGGGCGCGTCGGGCTCCGGCAAGTCCACCCTGGCTCGGGTGCTGGTGGGCGTCTGGCCGACCCTGGCCGGCACCGTGCGCCTGGACGGCGCGGATATCCATCGTTGGGACCGCGACGACCTCGGTCCGCATATCGGATATTTGCCCCAGGACATCGAGCTGTTCAGCGGCAGCATCGCTGACAACATCGCGCGCTTTCGCGACGCCGACCCGGAGCAGGTGGTCAAGGCCGCGCAACAGGCCGGTGTACATGAACTGATCCTGCGCCTGCCCCAAGGCTATGACACCGTGCTGGGCGACAACGGCGGCGGCCTGTCCGGTGGCCAGAAACAACGGGTGGCCCTGGCCCGTGCCCTGTACGGCAACCCGCGCCTGATCGTGCTGGATGAGCCCAACTCCAACCTCGACACCGTCGGCGAAGCCGCTTTGGCCAGCGCCATCATGCAGATGAAAGCCCAGGGCAGCAGCGTGGTGCTGGTGACCCACCGCTCCTCGGCGCTGGCCCAGGCTGACAAGCTGCTGGTGCTCGGCGAAGGCCATCTGCAAGCGTTCGGGCCGAGCCAGGAAGTGCTGCGCGCATTGTCCGGGCAGCAGGAAGCGCCGAAAGAAAAAACCGGTGTCAGTTTCAGTCGTCAGTACCAGGCCGGAAGGAATCCAGGCGCATGAGCAGCATGACCGTTGAACCTCGTTTTAAAGAACACGACGCTGGCTTCTTCGTAAAAATGGGCTGGCTGCTGACCGTTGTCGGTGCCGGTGGGTTTTTCCTCTGGGCCAGCCTCGCGCCGTTGGACCAGGGCATTCCTGTCCAAGGTACCGTAGTAGTGTCCGGCAAGCGCAAGGCCGTGCAAACCTTCAGCCCCGGCGTAGTCAGCCGAATCCTGGTGAAGGAGGGCGAACTGGTCAAGCAAGGCCAGCCGCTGTTTCGTCTCGACCAGACCCAGAACCAGGCTGACGTGCAGTCGTTGCAAGCCCAGTACCGCATGGCCTGGGCCAGCGTGGCGCGTTGGCAGAGCGAGCGCGACAATCTTGCCGGTGTCACCTTTCCCGCTGAGCTGAGCGCCAACCCCGACCCGGCCCTGGCGTTGGTACTGGAAGGCCAGCGCCAATTGTTCAGCAGCCGCCGCGACGCGTTTGCCCGTGAACAGGCCGGGATTCGCGCGAGCATCGAAGGCGCCACCTCACAGTTGGGCGGCATGCGCCGTGCCCGCAGTGACCTGACCGCCCAGGCCCAATCCCTGCGCGATCAGCTCGGCAACCTGCAACCTTTGGCCGACAACGGCTATATCCCGCGCAACCGCCTGATGGAATACCAGCGCCAGTTGTCCCAGGTGCAACAGGATCTGGCGCAGAACGCCGGGGAAAGCGGGCGCATCGAGCAGGGCATCCTCGAGTCGCGCCTCAAGTTGCAGCAGCACAGCGAGGAATATCAAAAGGAGGTGCGCAGTCAATTGGCCGATGCACAATTGCGCAGCCTGACCCTGGAACAGCAACTGACCTCTGCCGGTTTCAACCTGCAACACAGCGAGATCAACGCGCCGGCCGATGGCATCGCGGTCAACCTCAGCGTGCACACCGAAGGCGCCGTGGTGCGCGCCGGTGAAACCCTGCTGGAGATCGTGCCCCAAGGCACGCGCCTGGAAGTGGAAGGGCATCTGCCGGTGCATCTGGTGGACAAGGTGGGGCCCCATTTGCCGGTGGACATCCTCTTCACCGCCTTCAACCAGAGCCGCACGCCCCGCGTGCCGGGAGAGGTCAGCCTGATCTCCGCCGACCAGATGCTCGATGAAAAAACCGGTGCGCCGTATTACGTGCTGCGCACCAGCGTCAGCGAAGCGGCGATGGAAAAACTCCATGGCTTGGTGATCAAGCCCGGCATGCCCGCCGAGATGTTCGTGCGCACCGGCGAGCGGTCGTTGCTCAATTACCTGTTCAAGCCGCTGCTGGATCGCGCCGGCTCCGCGTTGACTGAGGAATGAGCATGAAGTCAGTGTTCATTTCGCTGGTGCTGGTGTGTGGCAGTGCCCAGGCCGCCATGGGCCCGTTCGATGTGTACGAGCAGGCCCTGCGCAACGACCCGGTATTCCTCGGTGCTATCAAAGAGCGCGACGCCGGCCTGGAAAACCGCACCATCGGCCGCGCCGGGCTGCTGCCGAGGCTGTCCTACAACTACAACAAGGGTCGCAACAATTCCGAGGCGCACCTGCCCGACGGGCGTGGCGGCAGCTATCGCGACGACCGCAACTACAACAGCTATGGCTCGACCTTTAGCCTGCAACAGCCGCTGTTCGATTACGAAGCCTATGCCAACTACCGCAAGGGTGTAGCCCAGGCGCTGTTCGCCGACGAAAGCTTTCGTGATAAGAGTCAGGCGTTGCTGGTGCGGGTGCTGAGCTACTACACCCAGGCACTGTTTGCCCAGGATCAGATCGACATCGCCCGCGCCAAGAAAAAGGCCTTCGAGCAGCAATTCCAGCAGAACGAGCACTTGTTCAAGGCCGGCGAGGGCACGCGTACTGACATCCTGGAAGCCGAATCGCGCTATGAACTGGCCACCGCCGAAGAGATCCAGGCTCTGGATGAGCAGGACGCCTCGCTGCGGGAATTGGGCGCGTTGATTGGCGTGCAAAGCGTCAACATCAATGACCTGGCGCCGCTGAACCAGAGCTTTGCCGCGTTCACCCTGACCCCGGCCAACTACGACACCTGGCATGAACTGGCGCTCACCAACAACCCGGTGCTGGCCTCCCAGCGCCAATCCCTGGAAGTGGCGCGCTATGAGGTAGAACGCAACCGCGCCGGGCATTTGCCGAGAATCACCGCCTATGCCACTTCGCGCAAACAGGAATCCGACAGCGGCAATACCTACAACCAACGCTACGACACCAACACCATCGGCGTCGAAGTGAGCATGCCGCTGTATGCCGGCGGCGGCATCTCGGCCTCAACCCGCCAGGCCAGCCGCGCCATGGAGCAGGCGGAGTACGAGCTGGAAGGCAAGACCCGCGAAACCCTGATCGAATTGCGGCGTCAGTTCAGTGCCTGCCTGTCGGGGGTGAGCAAGCTGCGCGCTTACCAGAAAGCCTTGGTCTCGGCCGAGGCCCTGGTGGTTTCGACCAAGCAGAGCATCCTCGGCGGCGAACGGGTCAACCTCGATGCGCTGAATGCCGAGCAGCAGCTGTACAGCACCCGCCGCGACCTGGCCCAGGCGCGGTATGACTACCTGATGGCCTGGACCAAATTGCACTACTACGCGGGCAACTTGCGCGACACCGACCTGGCCAAGGTGGACGAGGCCTTCGGCCCTGTGAAATGAGCATCCATAACAACAAATAAGGATGGTTTAAATGATCACTGATTCACCGCGTTTCAAACCCTTCACCGCCGGCTCCTTGCTGCTGCTGTCCGTTGCGGCACAGGCGCAATACGCCGAGACCGGCCAACCGGGTAACCCGGCCAGCTGGCGTTCGGCCGAGTACCAGAGCGACTGGGGCCTGGGGCGGATGAAGGCCGACGAAGCCTACGCTGCCGGGATCAGCGGCAAAGGTGTGAAAATCGGCGCGCTGGACTCGGGTTTCGACCCCAACCACCCCGAAGCCGCCAAGGACCGCTTCCATGGGGTGACCGCCACCGGCACCTACGTCGACGGCAGCGCCTTCAGCACCACGGGCGCGCTCAACCCCAACAACGACTCCCACGGCACCCACGTCACCGGCACCATGGGCGCCGCCCGCGACGGCGTGGGCATGCATGGGGTGGCCTACAACGCCCAAGTCTATGTGGGCAACACCAACGCCAACGACAGCTTCCTGTTCGGGCCGACCCCGGACCCCAAGTATTTCAAGTCGGTGTATAGCGCCCTGGTAGATTCCGGCGTGCGCGCTATCAACAACAGCTGGGGCAGCCAGCCCAAGGACGTCAGCTACCAGACCCTGGATGACCTGCACAAGGCCTATGCCCAGCACTACAACCAGGGTACCTGGCTGGACGCCGCGGCGGATGTGGCCAAGGCCGGCGTGATCAATGTGTTCAGCGCCGGCAACAGCGGTTATGCGAATGCCAGCGTGCGCTCGGCCTTGCCGTATTTCCAACCGGAACTGGAAGGCCACTGGCTGGCGGTGTCAGGGCTGGATAAAGCCAATAACCAGAAGTACAACAAGTGCGGCATCGCCAAATACTGGTGCATTTCCACTCCCGGCGCGCTGATCAACAGCACCATTCCCGACGGCGGTTATGGGGTCAAGTCCGGCACCTCAATGTCGGCGCCCCATGCCACCGGGGCGTTGGCGCTGGTGATGGAACGCTATCCCTATATGACCAATGAGCAGGCGCTGCAGGTGCTGTTGACCACTGCCACGCAGCTCGACGGCTCGATCACCCAGGCGCCCAACGCGATCGTCGGCTGGGGCGTGCCGGACCTGGGCAGGGCGATGCATGGGCCGGGGCAACTGCTCGGGGTCATGGATGTGAGCCTGGCAGCCGGGCAGGGCGATGTGTGGAGCAATGGCATCTCCGACCAAGCCTTGCTCCAGCGCCAGGCCGAGGACCGTGCCGAGCACACCGCCTGGCAGCAGACCTTGATCGACAAGGGTTGGCAAAACGGCGTGGGCGCCAATGCCAGCCAGCAGGACCAGACCGACTACGCCATTGGCAACGCCCGCGACCAGGCCGCCGCCAAACGCGTGTACGAGGGCAGCCTGATCAAGTCCGGCGCCGGCAGCCTGGTGCTCAGCGGCGACAGCACTTATCGCGGCGCGACCACCGTCAACGGCGGCCTGCTGGCGGTCAACGGCTCGCTGACCTCGGCGGTCACGGTGAACAACAGCGGTACCCTCGGCGGCTCCGGGCGCATCGCCGCGCTGTCGGTGAACAGCGGCGGCCGCGTGGCACCGGGCAATTCCGTGGGCACCTTGCAGGTAGCGGGAGATGTGAACCTCGGTGCGGGCTCGACCTATGCAGTGGAACTGACGCCCACCAGCAGCGACCGCATTGTTGCGGGCGGTAAGGCGGTATTGGGCGGCGGCACCGTCACCCTGGCGATGGAAAACAGCCCGACGCTGCTCAGCCAGAGCCAGGTGCAAAGCCTGATTGGCCGGCAATACTCGATCCTTGAAGCGGCGGGCGGTATCCAGGGCCAATTCGGGCAAGTGCTGCCCAACTATCTGTTCCTCGGTGGCACCCTCGACTACGCCGCCAATGCTGTACAGCTGAAAGTCGGGCGCAACGACGCGAGTTTTGCCAGCGTTGCTGCCACCCGCAACCAGCGCAACGTAGCGGCGGCTGCCGAGCAACTGGGCGCTGGCAACCCGGTGTATGAAAGCCTGCTGCAGTCGCAGTCGGTTGCCACCGCGCAACAGGGCCTGCAGCAACTGTCCGGCGAAATCTACCCTGCTGTTGGCGCGATGCTGATCAACGACAGCCTGCAACTGCGCAACGCTGTGGGCGAGCGCCTGCGCCATGTGCCGGTGAGCGGTGAAAGCAACCTGTGGTTCAAGGCCCTGGGCGCCTGGGGCAAAAGCGACAGCCGCAGTGAAACGGCGGGGTCCACCACCTCCATCGGTGGCCTGCTGGCGGGCGTGGATGGCGCACTGGATGAGCAGACCCGTGTGGGTGTGGTCGCCGGCTACAGCGACAGCTCGTTGAACATGGGCAGTGGCACGCACTCATCGGCGTCCATCGACAGCTACCACTTCGGCGCATATGCCGGGCGCGAACTGGGCGACTGGCGCCTGAGTGTCGGCGGTGCCTACAGCTGGCATCGCGGCGATGTGAAGCGCGACCTGCAACTGGGGGACGTCAGCGGCAAGCAAAAAACCAAGCTGGATGCGACCACCGCGCAACTGTTCACCGAAGCGGCGTACCGCATTCACTTGCAACCGCTGGCGTTGGAACCGTTCGCCAACCTGGCCTACGTGCATTTGGACAGCGAGTCATTCCACGAAAAAGGCGATGCCGCCGCCCTGGAGCGTGGCAGTGACCGGCGCGATGCGGTGCTCAGCACCCTCGGCGTGCGTGCCTTGAAAACCCTGGCCCTCAATGACCACCAGCAACTGGAACTGTCCGGTTCGTTGGGTTGGCAACACAGCCTGACGGCGGTGGAGTCGGAAGAACATTTGGCGTTTGTCGCAGGCGGGCCTTCGTTTGCCGTGCGCAGTGCGCCGTTGCTGCGTGACGCCGCCCTGGTGGGCGTACAGGCCAGCCTGGCACTGAATGCGTCGATGCGGGTCAACCTGGATTACAACGGCCAATTGGGTGGGCGCGAAAAAACCCAAGGCGTGGGCTTGAGCCTGAACTGGCAGTTCTGAAGAAAATGTGGGAGACGCAGCCCTAATACTTGTAGGAGCGTGCTTGCTCGCGAAAAAACCATAGGCGACGCGTTTATTCAGGAAGCACGCGTAATCGTTGACGTTTTTCGCGAGCAAGCTCGCTCCTACAGTCATCCCACAGGGAAAGTGATTCACCTACCGGCAATAAGAAAACTAAGGAAGGTCACCGTGAAAAAACGCAAGTCAGGGTTAACCATCGCCATCCACACCGGCCCGGGCTACCCGCTCAAGGCGCTGAGCTGCGTGCCATACGGCGCGCTGCTGTGTTGCCTGGCCAGCCTGGGAACCGCCCAGGCCGCACCCTACGTAGAAACTGGCAAGCTCGGCGACGCCGCCAGTTGGCGCAGCAATGAGTTCAAGGCCGATTGGGGCCTGGGCGCCGTGCACGCCGACACCGCGTATGCCGCCGGCTACACCGGCAAGGGCGTCAAGCTTGGGATCTTCGACCAGCCGGTGTACGCCCAGCATCCGGAGTTCGCCAGCCCCGACAAGGTGGTGACGATTGTCACCGAGGGCATTCGCCAATACACCGACCCGTATATCCCGGTGAAGGCCGGCGATGCCTTCCGCTACGACGGCACGCCGTCCAAGGACTCCAACGGCAAGCTGGGTAACCACGGCACCCACGTCGGCGGCATTGCCGCGGGTAACCGCGATGGCGGGCCGATGCATGGCGTGGCGTTCAATGCGCAAATCCTTACCGCCGAAAACGGTGACCCGGGTCCGGAAGACGGAATCATCCTCGGCAACGACGGCGCGGTGTACAAAGCGGGCTGGGATGGGCTGGTCGCCAGTGGCGCACGCATCATCAACAACAGCTGGGGCATTGGCATTGGTGATCAATATGCCAAGGGCGGCCGCGATCCGGCGTTCCCCAATTTCACCGTCAATGAAGCCCAGGCGCAGTTCAATACGATCCGGCCGATCCTCGGCACGATCGCAGGCGGTGCTTATCAAGGTGCCATCGATGCGGCGCGCAGCGGTGTGCTGACCATCTTTGCCGCCGGTAACGACTACAACCTCAACAACCCGGATGCGATTTCCGGCCTGGCCTATTTTGTGCCGCAGATTGCGCCGAACTGGCTGTCAGTGGCGGCGTTGCAGCAGAACCCGGACACCACCAGCCCCAATCCCTATGTGATCAGCACCTTCTCATCGCGCTGCGGCTATGCGGCGAGCTTTTGTGTGTCGGCACCCGGCACCAAGATCTACAGCTCGATCATCAATGGCACCGACCTCACCAACCTGACCACCGACTGGGCCAACAAAAACGGCACCTCCATGGCAGCGCCCCATGTGGCAGGTGCTGCAGCAGTGCTGATGGAGCGCTTCCAGTACATGAGCGGCGACCAGATCTCCACGCTGCTCAAGACCACCGCCACCGACCTCGGCGCGCCGGGCATCGACTCGCTGTACGGCTGGGGCATGATCAACCTGGGCAAGGCGGTCAACGGGCCGGGGATGTTTGTCACCGCAGAGGATATTCCCGCCGAGTTCCGTATCGATGGCGCTTACGGCAGCGGCCAGTTCGTGGCGGACCTGCCGGGGATCGGCGCAGTGGTAGATGCCGGTAAGCCGACCCAGCGGATTTGCAACGATGTGCACTGCGGGCTGGATGTGTGGAGCAACGACATCTCGGGCCATGGCGGCCTGACCAAGCAGGGCATCGGCACCCTGGTGCTGACCGGCACCAACACCTATAGCGGCCCGACCCTGGTCAACCAGGGCTTGTTGGCAATCAACGGCTCGCTGACTTCCGACGTCAGCGTCGGCCAGGCCGGCGTGCTCGGTGGCTCGGGGCGCATCGGTTCGCTGACCGCAAAAAACGGTGGCACCGTGGCGCCGGGTAATTCCATCGGCACCTTGAACGTGGCGGGTAACGTCACCTTTGAGCCGGGCTCGACCTATGCCGTGGAGTTGTCGCCCACCAGCAGCGACCGCATCGTCGCCGGTGGTACCGCCACGCTTAACGGCGGCACCGTGACCCTGGCCCTGGAAAACAGCCCGACGTTGTTGAGCGCGACCCAGGCCCAAAGTCTGATCGGCCGCCAATACAACATCCTGCAAGCGGCAGGTGGTGTGACCGGCAGCTTTGGTGCGGTATTGCCCAACTACCTGTTTGTTGGCGGCACCTTGAACTACGCGGCCAATGGTGTGCAGCTGGACGTGACGCGCACCAACAGCTTCGCCAGTGTGGCCGCTACGCCGAACCAGCGCGCCGTGGCCGCCGCCGCCGAGCAGTTGGGCGCGGGCAATGGTGTGTATGAAAGCTTGCTGCTGGCTCCCACGGCCGCCTCGGCCCAGGGTGCATTCCAGCAACTGAGTGGTGAAGTCTACCCAGCGCTGCAAACCGCATTGGTCAATGACAGCCGCTACGTTCGCGAAGCGGTAGGCGAGCGCCTGCGCAATGGCGAGATGGGCGCCACCAGCCAAGCCATCGACACCCGCGGCAACGTGTGGGTCAAGGCCCTGGGCGCCTGGGGCAAGACTGACAGCCGTAGCGACACGGCAGGCTATAACACCTCCATCGGCGGCATGCTCGCCGGGGTGGACGGGGCGCTCGACGACGCCACGCGCATCGGCCTGGTGGCGGGTTACAGCGACACGTCGTTGAACATGGGCAGCGACACCCACAGCCGTGCCTCGGTCGACAGCTACCACTTCGGAGCCTATGCCGGGCATGAAATCGGCGCCTGGCGCCTGAGCGGTGGCGCAACCTACAGCTGGCACCGTGCCGATGTGAAGCGCGACCTGCAATACGGCGATGTCAGCGGCAAGCAAAAGGCCAAGGTCGATGCACACAGCACCCAGGTGTTCACCGAGGCGGCGTATCGCATCAACCTGCAACCGCTGGCCCTGGAGCCGTTCGCCAACCTGGCCTACGTGCACCTGGACACTGACAGCTTCAAGGAGAAGGGCGATGCCGCTGCGCTGAAAAGTGGCGATGACAGCCGCGACCTGGTGTTGAGCACCCTGGGTGTGCGTGCCTTGAAAACCTTCAACGTCAACGACCACCAGCAACTGGAGGTGTCCGGCACCCTGGGCTGGCAGCACAACCTGAGCAGCACCGATTCCGAGCAGCACCTGGCGTTCGCTTCCGGTGGCCCTTCGTTCAGCGTGGAAAGTGCGCCGATGGTGCGCGATGCCGCACTGGTCGGGGCACGGGTCAGCCTGGCGTTGAGCAAGGAGGCGCGGGTGAACTTCGACTACAACGGCCTGCTGGCCAGCAAGGAGAAAGTGCACGGCGTCGGTTTGAGCCTGGACTGGGCGTTCTAAAGGCGTCACTCCCCTGATGGCGCCCACGGTGGCCATCAGGGGGCTACTGGTGTTTTGGCTTTCTCTACAAATCCAACAACAGAGAGGCACTACCAATGGGTATCTTTGACTATAAAAACCTCGCTACCGAGGACTCCAAGGCGCTGTTCGCCGATGCCCTGGCGATCACGGTGTATGCCTACCACAACCTGGATCACGGCTTTGCCGTCGGCTACCAGAACAATGGTCTCGGCCTTGGCCTGCCGGCCACACTGGTCGGCGCGCTGATTGGCAGCAGCGATTCCCAAGGGGTGATCCCCGGTATCCCCTGGAACCCCGACGCGGAAAAAGCCGCCCTCGATGCGGTACAAAAAGCCGGTTGGACCCCCATCAGCGCCGATACCCTGGGTTACAGCGGCAAGGTTGATGCCCGGGGCACTTTCTTCGGTGAAAAGCCTGCCTACGCCACGGCGCAGGTCGAGGTGCTGGGCAAGTACGATGACGCTGGTAAATTGCAGGAAATCGGCATCGGCTTTCGTGGTACGTCGGGACCTCGGGAAAACCTGGTCACAGACGCCATCGGCGACGTGATCAGCGACCTGCTGGCCGCGTTCGGGCCCAAGGACTATGCGAAAAACTACACGGGCGAAGCCTTTGGCAACTTGCTCGGCAACGTCGCGGCCTACGCCACGGCCCAAGGCCTGAGCGGCAACGACGTGGTGGTCAGCGGCCACAGCCTGGGCGGCCTGGCGGTCAACAGCATGGCCGACTTGAGCGACGGCAAATGGTCGGGGTTCTATAAGGACGCCAACTACGTGGCCTATGCTTCACCCACCCAGAGCGCCGGCGACAAGGTGCTGAACGTCGGCTATGAAAACGACCCGGTGTTCCGTGCCCTGGATGGCTCGTCATTCAACCTGTCGTCCCTGGGTGTGCACGACACGCCCCACGAATCGAGCACCGACAATATCGTCAGCTTCAACGACCACTACGCGTCAACGCTGTGGAACGTGCTGCCATTTTCCATCCTCAACCTGTCGACCTGGGTTTCACACTTGCCCACCGGTTACGGCGACGGCATGACCCGCATCCTCGATTCCGGCTTCTACGAGCAAATGACCCGCGACTCCACGGTGATCGTCGCCAACCTGTCCGACCCGGCACGGGCCACCACCTGGGTGCAGGATTTGAATCGCAACGCAGAGGCGCACAAGGGCGACACCTTTATTATCGGCAGCAATGGCAATGACCTGATCAAGGGGGGCAGGGGCGCGGACTTTATCGAAGGCGGCAAGGGCAATGACACCATCCGCGACAGCAGCGGGCATAACACATTTTTGTTCAGCGGGCAGTTTGGCAATGATCGGGTGATTGGCTATCAAGCAACCGACAAGCTGGTATTCACCGATGTGCAGGGCAGTACGGATTATCGCGAGCACACCAAGGTGGTGGGCGCAGACACGGTGATCAGCTTTGGCGCGGATTCGGTGACGCTGGTGGGTGTGAGCAGTGTGTCGGGGGAGGGGATTGTTATCGCTTAAGTTGGAATGCGGTTGAAAACTGTGGGAGGGGGGGGGGCTCCCTCCCACATTTGATCCTGGTTCGCCTGGAAAGATTAGTTTTCCTTGCGCACCGTGGCCACATCATCGGCCTTGATGCGAATGCGCTTGCCGGCAATATCGGTGAACTCATAGAAGCCGTCGGCTGTCTTGGCGTTGGGTGTGTCCTTGGTCAAATACTGCGTACCATTTTGCAATGTCACGACGGTTTGCGTGGAGCAACCGGCCAATACCAGAAAAGTGAGCGCAACCAGTGGAAGCCCCAAATTCTTCATGTTCATTACCCTTACCTTAACCCTGAAAAGTCCCGCCACCCATGGCTGGGGGCGACAAATATTACGCGATCAACTCCCTCATCTGATCGCTTTTTTACAAAAAGTTGCAGGGACCATTTATCTATTACCGATTGCAACAAGCGCTTAGCAGCGGCACTCTGTATGCATAACCAGTATTTGATTGCCTTGCGCCATGGTCAACACCCTCGAAAACCCCTTGTATTACTTGCATAACTTCCGCCAGGTGCTGGCTTGGCTGGGGCAGCGCTATGCCGATTTGCTCGAGGCGCACGAAGAGCATTTCATTCAGCAATTTGACAGGTTGCCCCAGGCGTCACAGGCGTTATTGGTGCGCATGGTGATGCGCAAGGGCGTGCATTTTCGCGGTGCCAAGCTCAATTACCTGGAAATCGGTTGCCCCCATGCAGCGGTGGGCCCGTTGCGCGAACTGGGCTGGGTGGACGACCAAAGTCCGCTGCCGTTTGCGACCTTGTTCACCTTGCTGCAAAAAGGCGAAATCCTGAATGCGTTCAGGCCCTGGATCGACCAGCCCAAGGCCAACAAGGCAGCCTGGCTCGAGCCACTGGCCACGCAGTTCAGCGAACAGCGCAGTTTTGCCCAATGGTGTCCCGATGTCGACGATGTGCTCTATAGCCTCACGGTGATGGAGTTGTGTGATCGCCTGCGCCTGATGTTCTTCGGCAATCTGCATCAGGACTGGTCGGAATTCGTGCTGGCAGACCTGGGCATCTACACCTATGAAAAAGTCCCGTTCTGCGCCGAGTCACGTGGTTTGCGCACCCGTGACGACGTGCAGGGCTTCCTGTTCCTGCACCAATGTCAGCAAGCCTTTGAAGCCGGTGAGGCGTTGGATGCGGTGCTGGCACACATCGCCACGCTGCATACCGATAACCCCTGGCTGGAAAAACGTCGCGCCAAACTGCTCTTCCAGATCGGCCAGTATGGCGAGCGCTGTGGCGAGTTGGCGCTGGCTGAACAGGTTTACCGACACTGCACCTATCCCGGCGCACGGGCGCGGTTGATCCGTGTATTGGAGCGCCAGGAGGATTACGCGCAGGCCATGGCCTTGGCGATCACCGCCCAACAAGCCCCGGAAAGTGCCGCGGAGCACCAGCACCTGCTACGGGTGCTGCCCCGCTTGCGGCGCAAACTGGGCGAGCCGGCGCTGCCCAAGGCCAAGCCACAGGCCGTTGCGCGCCTGGACCTGGCACTGGTGCCGGAGCCGATGATGTCGGTAGAATTTTGCGTGCAGGCGCATCTGAACGAGCCGGACGCACCGGTGTATTACGTCGAGAACGGCCTGATCAATTCGCTGTTCGGCCTGTTGTGTTGGGACGCGATTTTCGCGCCGCTGCCGGGGGCGTTCTTCCACCCGTTCCAGCGTGGGCCGGCGGACCTGCACAGCGAGGACTTCCATCAACGTCGAGAAGCCTTGTTTGCTGCCTGCTTCGAGCAACTGGAGGATGAGCGCTACAAGGCCACCATCCGCCAACGTTACGCGGACAAATGGGGCATCCAGTCGCCGTTCGTGTTCTGGAACATGCTCAGTGAAGAGCTGCTGGAACAAGCCCTGGCCTGCCTGCCCGCCGAACACCTGCGCCATTGGTTTGCGCGCCTGCTGGTGGACATCCGCGCCAACCGCGCCGGGATGCCGGACCTGATCCAGTTCTGGCCCGCACAAAAGACCTACCGCATGATCGAGGTCAAGGGCCCCGGCGACCGCCTGCAAGACAACCAATTGCGTTGGCTGGCGTTCTGCGCCGAGTACCAGATGCCGGTCACGGTCTGCTACGTGCGCTGGGCGGAGCAGAGCGCTTGAGCTACAGCGTGGCCGTGCGGGCGTTGTGTGAGTTCACCGCCAAGGTCGGCGACCTTGACCTGCGTTTTACTCCATCGCCCAGCGCCCAGGAAGGGATCGTCGGTCACCGCACGGTGGCTTCCCGGCGTAGCGCGCACTATCAGAACGAGGTCGCCCTTGAGGGCGAATACCTGCAGCTCAAAGTGCGGGGCAGGGCGGACGGCTACGATCCCGACGCCAACCGCCTGGAAGAGGTCAAGACCTACCGTGGCGATCTCGCCGCCCAGCCCGCCAACCATCGGCAACTGCACTGGGCGCAGGTCAAGGTGTATGGCTGGCTGATGTGCCAGAAACTCGGCCTCGACGACATCGACCTGGCGCTGGTGTACTTCGATATCGTCGGCGAAGGCGAGACCCTGCTGAACCAACATTTCAACGCGCCAGACCTGGAGCACTTCTTCAAGCAGCAGTGCGCGCTGTTCCTGGACTGGGCCCGGCAGGAAATGCAACACCGCACCGCACGTAACAGCGCCGCCCAAGCCCTGGCGTTTCCCCATGCCGAGTTTCGTCCTGGGCAACGTGCCTTGGCTGAATCGGTCTACAAAGCCGTGAGTACCGGCCGTTGCCTGATGGCCCAGGCGCCCACCGGGATCGGCAAGACCGTCGGGACCATCTTCCCGCTGCTCAAGGCGCTGGCGCCACAGCAACTGGACAAAGTGTTCTTTCTCACGGCGAAGACCCCTGGACGCAAGCTTGCCCTGGACGCTGCCCAGGTGCTGTACGCCAGCAGCCCCGATCTGCCGCTGCGGGTACTTGAGCTGGTGGCCCGGGACAAGGCATGCGAGCACCCGGACAAAGCCTGCCACGGCGAATCCTGCCCCTTGGCCAAGGGCTTTTACGACCGTCTGCCCGCCGCGCGCCAAGCCGCGTCCCAAGTGCGCCTGCTCGATCAACGCAGCCTGCGCGACGTTGCCTTGGCCCATGGGGTGTGCCCGTATTACCTGAGCCAGGAAATGGCGCGCTGGAGCGACCTTGTGGTCGCCGACTACAACTACTTTTTTGATTTCGGCGCCATGCTGTTCGGCCTCGCCCAGTTGAACCAATGGCGCGTCGCAGTACTGGTGGACGAGGCACATAACCTGGTGGAACGGGCCCGTTCGATGTACAGCGCCAGCCTTGACCAATACAGCCTTAAGACCCTGCGTGACACGGCGCCCGAGGCGCTGAAGAAACCCTTGCAGCGCCTGAACCGCGAGTGGAACGCCCTGCACAAGGAGCAAGTCGCACCGTACCAGGCCTATGCCACCCGGCCCGAAAAACTGCTGCAAGCCCTGAGCCTGTGCATCAGCGCCATGGGCGACTATTTCAACGATCACCCCGAAGCCCTCAGCGGCGACCTGCAGGCTTTCTACTTTGAAGCCCTGCAATGGGCCAAAGTGGCGGAGCTGTTCAATGAACATTTCATCTTCGATATCAGCAAGCGCCAGTTCAACGGCAAGCGCAGCAGCTCAACCCTGTGTCTGCGCAATGTGGTGCCGGCCGAGTTCATCCGGCCCCGATTGACCGCAGCCCGCAGCAGTGTGCTGTTTTCCGCAACCTTGAGCCCGCGTCACTATTACGCCGACTTGCTCGGCATGCCAGCGGACACCGCCTGGGTCGATGTGGAGTCGCCGTTCAAGGCCGAGCAATTGCAGGTGCGTATCGTCGATGCCATCTCCACCCGGTTCCTGCATCGCCAGGCCTCGCTTACGCCTATTGTCGAGCTGATTGCGCGGCAATTTGTCGAGCAGCCGGGTAACTACCTGGCGTTCTTTTCCAGCTTCGATTACCTGCAACAGGTGGCGCAGTTGTTGGCCGAGCGGCACCCGCAGATTGCGCAGTGGCTGCAATCTCGGGGCATGGCCGAGGCCGAACGCCAGGCCTTTCTCGACCAGTTCACCCAGCACAGCCAAGGCATTGGCTTTGCGGTACTGGGCGGTGCGTTTGGCGAAGGCATCGACTTGCCCGGTGCGCGCTTGATCGGCGCCTTCATTGCGACCCTGGGCCTGCCGCAAGTGAACCCGGTCAACGAGCAAATGAAGGCACGCATGGGCGCGATCTTCGGCGCCGGCTACGATTACACTTATCTTTATCCTGGCCTGCAGAAGGTCGTACAAGCCGCGGGCAGGGTGATCCGCAGTCAACAGGATCGCGGTGTGGTGATGTTGATCGATGACCGTTTCGGCGAAGCGCGGGTACGGCAATTGCTGCCGCGTTGGTGGGCGATCGATAACTGACAGACGTACGGCGGTCAAAATGTGGGAGGGGGCTTGCCCCCGATGGCGGAGGGTCAGCTACAGATGTGCTGACTGACACACTGCTATCGGGGGCAAGCCCCCTCCCACATTTGGATCGCGGTGCATCAGTTAGATAGCTATAAGCTCCCTTGCCAGAGAAGCAGCGGTGTACCAAAGTTGTGTAGATACCTATGGCTGTCGGGGGCAAGCCCCACATTCAAAGCGTGTTCGTTCAAACCGGGGGCGTGAACAAACTTGAACTTCATCGAAGCCCACGTCTTCTAACCAGATTAGTTATCGTGTGGAGCCCCGTCGTGCCCAGAATCATCTCTCCAAACACGCCCGAAGCGGCCCTGACCGACCACAGCGAGCACAACGCGAAGATCTTCGGCTCGCCCAAGGACCGTCTCGACTTCTATCGCCGAGAGATCCAGTACGAAACCTCCATCCTGGCCAACCGCACTGACGCCTACCTCACGGCGCAGTCATTCCTGGTCATTGCCTTTGTCTCCGGCATGGGCAACCTCAACCCGGAGTGGGGCAAGCTGTTCACCCTGGTGGTGCCGGTGATCCTCGCCGCGCTGGGTATCTTAAGCTCGCTCAACGCCTGGCCTGGTATACGTGCCGCCTATGAAATCATCGACCACTGGCACTACAAGCAAAGCGAGTTGCTGCGCAGTGAACCGGTGATGGGCATGGCCTACGATGAATCGCCACTGTTCTCCGAGATGGAGTCGACGCACAAGGGCTATCGCAAGTCGCTGCTGTTCTCCATGCGTGCGCCGTGGTTGTTCATGGTGTTCTGGCTGGTATTGGGAATCTATGCCTTCTATATCCAGGTCGACAACCCGTTGCGATGAGCAATTGGAATGAACTTCATTGCCTGACGTGGCGCCTTACCTCTATGCCGTACAGTTTCCCCCAGCGCTGCAAAGAGGTGCGCCATGACCAACAGCAAAGACCCCCAGCTCGACAATCGTAATGATCCTGCCATCGACGGTGGCGAGCCGGCTCCCGGCACTGCTGCCGATGCCCCCAAAGACCCCAAGGCCGATAGCGACCCCAAGGCCAAGGAAAACGACTACAGTCCAGACTTCAAGCCTGAGCGCGAGCCCAAGCCTGAAACCGATGCGGATATCGATACCCAAGGCGGCTAGAGGAGAGGCTCATGTCAAAAGAACTCGACGACGAACTCAACGATCCGGGCAATGAAGACCCGGGTTCATTGATGGATGATGCCGAAGTCCCGCTTAATGATCTGGATGAGGCGGCGGACGTCGGCAATACCGAAAATCAGGACTGACCCTTCGCCCCGGCACGTCGTTCATACCAGCCCAGCATCGGCTGGGTACTCAGGCCGTGAACGACGATGCTCAGGGCGATCACCGACAGGGTGAGGTTCACTGCCACCGTGCTGCTGGTGCCGATCAGCCCATGGTTGAGCGCGTAGAACAGGTAGTAGATGCTACCGATCCCGCGAATCCCGAACCAACTCATCAGCCCGCGTTGCCGACGGTCCAGCAGGCCGCCCCAAGGCATGGCAAACACACTGACCGGGCGAATCACCCCGAACAGCAACGCCGCCACCGCCAGCGCGCGCCAGTCCCAGTGGCTGACCAGCACGATGCCCAACAGCGTCACCAGGAACACTTCCATGGAACGCTCCACCAGGCTGCCGAACGACAGCATGTCGTTCATCATCACTCCGGCGGCGATTTGCGTGTCCTGCAATTGGCTGACGTCGCCGTGCAGGGCCTGTTCAGGTTCCACCTCAAGGTGACCCACCACCGGTTGCGCCAGGTGTTCGGCCGGTGTATCGGCGTTGCCGGTGGATTTGACCTCGGCTTGGCGCAGGCCCAAGCCAGCCGCAAACACGGCAAGGAAGCCGTAGCCGCCGACGGCTTCAGCTGCCACGTAAGCCAGGGCGATCAGTGCCAGGGTCAGGTAATCATTGGGTGACAAGGTGCTGTCGGCATTGGTGATGCGCATACGCAACGTGACCCGGCCAATGCCACGCCCCATCCAGTAGCCAATCAGCAGCCCCGCCGGCACCGCCCATAGCAGGTTCTTCAGCACCCAGCCGCCCAGCCAGTCGCCGTCAAACCCGCCGTGTTGCATGAACAACAGGCCGAATATCACAAAGGGGAAGGCTGTACCGTCGTTCAAACCGGCCTCGCCGGACAAGCCGAAGCGCAGGGCGTCATAGTCCTGGGCATTGTTGACCTGCACCAGGCCGGCCAGCACCGGGTCGGTCGGCGCGAGCATGGCGCCCACCAGCAGCGAGACGCCCCACGACAGTTGCAACAGGTAGTGCAGCACCAGGCAGGTGCCGAGGATGGTCAGCAACATCACTGGCCCCGCCATGCCAAACGCAATGCGCCAAGTGCGATGGCGCAGTGGCAGGCGCAATTTCAAGCCGCTGACAAACAGCGAAAACAGCACCGCAACCTCGGTCAAGTGCTCCATCCAGCGCGCCGAGCCCTTGATATCCAGGTGCAACAGGTCCACGCCCAACGGGCCGATGGCGATGCCCAGCAGCAGACAGACTGCCGAGGTGGTCACAGGCATCCAGCGCAGGTAGGAGGAGGTGAGGGCGAGGGTGAGCAATACGGCGCCGAGCACGGCCATCCAGAGAATAAAAGTCATCGAGCGTGTTCCAGGGCCGTGGTCTATGCAGGTTTGAGGACGGCCGAGGGATGCAGGTTCAATGTGATTACAGCCACATGTTGGCCGTTGAACGAGTGCTGGGTATGCACTATGTTGAATCCTCCTTCCCGTTCACCTATTAACGGGTCCACGCTTTTTCATTTTGAACCAGAGGCCCTGGCATGCGGTTTTCCCCCTTCGTCGAACGAATTGCAGGGCAGGGCGTCGCCGCCTGGGACATCCACCACGCTGCGTTCCAGGCGGCCAGCCAGGGCGAAGACATCATTATCCTCAGCGTCGGCGACCCGGATTTCGCCACGCCATCCTTCATCACCGACGCCGCCGTCAACGCCCTGCGCATGGGCGACTCCCATTACACCGAAATCCCCGGTCGCCCGGCCCTGCGCGAGGCGGTCGCGGCGCGCTACAGCAACACCCTGGATCGCCCGCTGACGGCCGACAACGTGATCATCGTTGCCGGTGCGCAGAATGCGTTGTTTATCAGCTCGCTGTGCCTGCTGCAGGCTGGCGACGAGGTATTGGTGCTCGATCCGATGTACGTCACCTACGAGGCCACGCTCAAGGCCGGCGGTGCGACCTTGGTGCGAGTGCCATGCAGTGCGCAATCCGGCTTTCGCCTGGATTCACAACTGCTCGCTGCTGCGATCACACCGCACACGCGGGCGATGTTCTTTTCCAACCCGAACAACCCCACCGGTGTGGTGCTCAACCCGCAGGAACTGCAAGCCATCGCCGACCTTGCGATCGCCCATGACCTGTGGGTGGTGGTGGATGAGGTCTACGAAAGCCTGGTGTTTGACGGCCAGTACCACAGCCTTGCGGCGCTGCCGGGCATGGCTGAGCGCTGTGTCGTCATCGGCAGCTTGTCAAAGTCCCATGCCATGACCGGTTGGCGTATCGGTTGGCTCATCGCCACGCCACAGATGGTGAAGCACGCCGAAACCCTGATGTTGAGCATGCTCTACGGCTTGCCGGGCTTTGTGATGGAGGCGGCGACGGCGGCGGTGTTGGCCCATGACCAGGTGACTGAAGGCATGCGCGAGATCTACCGGCGCCGACGCGACCTGGTGGTGGCTGGCCTGAGTGCTTGCCCAGGCATCCAGGTACAGGCGCCGCAAGCGGGCATGTTTGTGCTGGTGGATGTGCGTGGCACAGGCCTCAGCTCCCTGGAGTTTGCCTGGCGCCTGTTTCGCGAGGCCGGAGTGTCGGTGCTGGACGCGGCGGCCTTTGGCGAGCCGGCCCAGGGGTTCGTCCGGCTGTCGTTTACCTTGGGTGAGGAGCGTCTGGCCGAAGCCTGTCGGCGAATTGCTCAGTTTGTCGCTAATCAGCCAAGGGCGGTAAACGCCGTTTTACCGGCGTTTTCTTGACGATCGCGGTGTTGGTTTCGGCATAGGCATTGAGCCGGTCGAGCAGGACGTCCAGATGCTCCATCGTGCGCACATGCAGGCGTGCGATAAAACAATCCTCGCCGGTGACCTTGTCGCATTCGGTGAACTCGGGGATCGCCTGGATCTGACGTTCCACCTCCTGCAATTTGCCGGGCAGGGGGCGGATGCGCACGATGGCTTGCAGCAGATAGCCGAAATGCCTGGGGTCGATAACGACGGTGTAGTGAGTCAGCACTCCGCGTTCTTCCAGGCGTCGCAGGCGTTCGCTGACGCTCGGTGAAGACAGCCCGGCGATGCCCGCCAGCGCCTTGAGGGACAGTCGCGAGTCGTCCATCAAGGCCGCGATCAATTGCTGGTCGATGGTGTCGATCATGCTATCCGCCTAATAAGGAAAGGTGTTTTTCAGGTTTTGCCTTTTTTAGTCACTGTAGCCGTGTCGAGCAGATTGCCATAATTGAGCCTCACTTGAGGAGTTTCAATCATGGATTCATCCCTCCGTCGCGGGTCGTGGGAAATGGTCGCCGCCATGCTGATCTCGGGCAGCATTGGCTGGTTTGTGCTGGTGTCTGGCGTGTCGGTGATCGAAGTGGTGTTCTGGCGCTGCGTGATCGGCGCGCTGACGCTGTTGCTGGTCTGCGCATGGCTGGGTTATCTGCGCCTGGACCTGCTGAACTGGGCGACGCTCGGGCTGGCAGTGCTCAGCGGCGTGGCTATCGTCGGTAACTGGTTGCTGCTGTTCGAATCTTATTCGCGTGCATCGATTGCCATCAGTACGGCGGTATACAACGTGCAGCCGTTCATGCTGGTGATGCTGGCAGCGCTGTTTCTCGGTGAAAAAATCACCGTGCAGAAACTGGCGTGGTTGAGCGTAGCCTTCCTGGGCATGTTGGCGATTGTCACCGCCCATGGCGAGCAAACGAGCGGCGGCAATTATCTGGTGGGTATTGCATTAGCCCTCGGCGCGGCCTTCTTGTATGCGATAGCCGCGTTGATCATCAAGCGCCTCAAGGCGGTGCCGCCGCATCTGATGGCGCTGATCCAGGTGGTGACTGGCGCAGTACTGCTGGCGCCGCTGGTGCCCTGGAATGGCTTGCCGACATCCACCAATGCCTGGGCCGCATTGGTGACGTTAGGCGTGGTACACACAGGGCTGATGTATGTGCTGCTGTATGGCGCGATCCAGAAACTGCCAACCGCGATCACCGGCGCACTGTCGTTCATCTACCCGATTGCGGCGATTTTCGTCGACTGGATTGCCTTCGGGCATCGCCTGGGTTGGCTGCAATGGCTGGGGGTGGCGGCGATTCTGCTGGCGGCGGCAGGGTTGCAGCGGGGCTGGTGGTGGCCCCGCTCCCCCAGGGTCAGTGCGTGCCCTGATAGATGAGGTTTTCCGGGTTGAAATGCTCTACGGCGCTGCCCGGTTGCGGCAACCCAAGGATATGCCCCTTGATCTTGCCCACCACATGCATTTCGCAGGGCTTGCAGTCGAACTTCAAGGTCAGCACTTCGTCGCCGTGAATCAACTGCATCGGCGCTACCTTGGTTTTCACCCCGGTCACGCCCTTGGCCTGTTTTGGGCACAGGTTGAACGAGAAACGCAGGCAATGCTTGGTGATCATCACCGGTACTTCGCCGGTTTCTTCGTGGGCTTCGAAGGCCGCGTCGATCAGCTTTACGCCGTGGCGGTGGTAGAAGTCCCGGGCTTTCTGATTGTAGACATTGGCCAGGAACGACAGGTGCGCCTCGGGGTAGACCGGCGGTGGCGAGGTTTCAGCCTTGCGCCCGCCCCGTGGGTGCGCCTTGATGCGGGCAGCGGTCAGCGCCTCGATCACTTCACGGCGCAATGCCTTGAGCTGCGAGTTGGGGATGAAGAAGGCCTGCGGCGCATCCAGCTCGATGCGGGTGGCGTGGTATTCGGTGGTGCCGAGCTGGCCAAGCAGGTCGCGCAACGTGTCGAGCGCCTGTTCCGGCTTGTTGGCCACGCCAAACGGGCCGGGCAGGGTGACGCTTGCGCTGATACCTTCTTCGCTGGTGGCGGTGACTTGCAGATGGTCTTCACGCAGGCGTGCCACCCATGACAGGCCGATACGGCGCTCGGCCGAGGTCTTCAACAGCGCCTGTTGCCAGTTATGGTCCAGGTTGCGGTTCAGCGGGTGGTTGGGGCGCAATTGATGCAGGCCGGCGGGCATTTCATTCGGTTCGACGCGATAGCGGTAGCGCTTCTCGCCGTCTTCTTCGAACTCACCCTTGGGCTCGGCGATATTGGCGCGGAACCCCACCACTTCACGCTTGACCAGCACATTCAGGCCATCACCGTTGGACAGCGGCTCCTGGGTGACCACCTGCAAGTCACGCTTGCCGGCTTTTTCCACCACACCCACCGGCAGGCCGGTAAAGGTCGGGGTGTCGAACGCGCCGATGTCGATCTTGCGGTCGGTGACGAAGTAATCGGTGCTGCCACGGTGGAAGGTTTTTTCCGGGTCGGGCACAAAGAAATGCGCGGTACGGCCGCTGGAAGCTCGGGCCAGGTCCGGGCGGTCTTCGAGGATTTCGTCGAGGCGCTGGCGGTAGTAGGCGGTGATGTTCTTCACATAGCCCATGTCCTTGTAGCGACCTTCGATCTTGAACGAGCGCACGCCGGCTTCGACCAGGGCACGCAGGTTGGCGCTCTGGTTGTTGTCCTTCATCGACAGCAGGTGCTTTTCAAACGCGACCACGCGGCCCTGGTCATCTTTCAATGTGTACGGCAGGCGGCACGCCTGGGAGCAATCACCGCGGTTGGCACTGCGGCCATTTTGCGCATGGGAGATATTGCACTGCCCGGAGAACGCCACGCACAGGGCACCATGGATAAAGAACTCGATGGCGGCATCGGTCTCGTCGGCGATGGCGCGGATCTCTTGCAGGTTCAGCTCTCGGGCCAATACCAATTGCGAGAAACCGGCCTGGTCGAGAAACTTGGCGCGGCCCAGGGTGCGGATGTCGGTCTGGGTGCTGGCGTGCAGCTCGATGGGCGGAATATCCAGCTCCATCACGCCCAGGTCTTGCACGATCAGTGCGTCGACACCGGCATCGTAGAGCTGATGGATCAGCTTGCGCGCAGGCTCCAGCTCGTTGTCATGCAAGATGGTGTTGATGGTGGTGAACACGCGGGCGTGGTAACGCCGGGCGAATTCCACCAGTTGAGCGATATCGCTCACCTCGTTACAGGCATTATGGCGCGCGCCGAAGCTCGGCCCGCCGATGTAGATGGCGTCGGCGCCATGCAGGATAGCCTCGCGCGCAATGGCGACATCGCGGGCAGGGCTGAGCAATTCCAGGTGATGCTTGGGCAAGGACATAGTTTTTTTAGTCAGGCTTGTCACGGTCGAGGCGCGCATTGTAGCCGTGAAATGCCTGGGCGGCATCTACCGCAGGGCTGTCGGCCCCCAGGCCACCCCGGACTCAACAGGTGCCCCCCACACCGGATTGGCCAAACCAGTCAGCCAGGTTGAAGGCTTTGACCATTGCCGCTGCAACGCTCTGGAGCGACTATTCCAGCTGATTTATCGAGTCAAAAAGTCCTGAAAATAAAAATACAGAAGGATTGGAAACGATGCGTGAGTATTTGGCTGCCACCACCGGGTTTGATTACCAGCACACCGTCGACGCCGCGCTGGCCGGCAATCTGCAGGCGTTGAATGCCTGCGTAGAATGCTGTGACCGCCACGCGCTCCCCGGGCGTATCGCTTTGTTCTGGGAAGGCAAAGATGGGCGCAGCGCCACGTCAACCTTCACCGAGCTGCAGGAACAGGCCGCACGTTTCGCCAACTTCCTCCTGTCCCAGGGCGTCAAGCGCGGTGACAAGGTCGCCGGCCTGTTACCGCGCACGGCCGAGTTGCTGGTGGTGGTGCTCGCCACCTGGCGCATCGGCGCGGTGTATCAGCCGCTGTTTACCGCCTTCGGCCCCAAGGCCATCGAGCATCGCCTGAACAGCTCCGGGGCAGCGCTGGTGGTCACCGACGCGGTCAACCGTCCCAAGCTGACCGAAGTCGCCGGCTGCCCGACCATCGTCACGGTGGCCGGGGCCAGGGGCGAGGGCATCGTGCGCGGTGACTACAGCTTCTGGGCCGAACTGCCCAACCACGCCAACGTCTGCGAGCCGGTGATGCTGGGCGCCGACGATCCGTTCCTGCTGATGTTCACCTCGGGCACCACCGGCCCCTCCAAGGCGCTGTCGGTGCCACTCAAGGCTATTGTTGCGTTCCAGGGCTACATGCGCGACGCCGTGGACTTGCGCCCCGAAGATGCGTTCTGGAACGTCGCCGACCCGGGCTGGGCCTACGGCATCTATTTCGGCGTGACCGGGCCGCTGGCCATGGGGCATCCGATCACTTTCTACGATGGTCCGTTCACCCTGGAAAGCACCTGCCGGGTCATCAATAAATATGGGATCACCAACCTCGCCGGTTCGCCCACGGCGTACCGCCTGCTGATTGCCGGAGGCGAGCAGTTCGCCCGTTCGATCAAGGGCAAGCTGCGCATCGTCAGCAGTGCCGGCGAGCCATTGAACCCGGAGGTGATCCGCTGGTTCGCCGATAGCCTGGGCGTGACCATCCACGACCACTATGGCCAGACTGAACTGGGCATGGTGCTGTGCAATCACCATGGCCTGGCGCACCCGGTGCATGTGGGTTCGGCGGGCTTCGCCTCGCCCGGACACCGCATCGTGGTGCTGGATGAACAGCATCAGGAACTGCCCGCCGGCCAGCCCGGGATTCTCGCCATCGACCGCGAACAATCGCCGATGTGCTGGTTCGCCGGCTATGAGGGCGTCAAGACCAAGGCCTTTGTGGGCAAGTACTACCTCAGTGGTGACACCGTGGAGCTGAACCCGGACGGCAGCATCAGTTTTGTCGGGCGCAGCGATGATGTGATCACCACGTCCGGTTACCGCGTCGGTCCGTTCGATGTGGAAAGCGCCCTGGTCGAACACCCAGCCGTGGTTGAAGCCGCCGTAGTCGGCAAGCCTTGCCCGGAACGTACCGAGCTGGTCAAGGCCTTCGTGGTGATCAGCGAGCAATACCGCGCCACCCCGGAGTTGGCCGAAGAGCTGCGCCTGCATGTGCGCCAGCGCCTGGCTGCCCATGCTTACCCACGAGAAATCGAATTTGTCAGCGACTTGCCCAAGACCCCGAGCGGCAAGTTGCAACGTTTTATTTTGCGTAATCAGGAAATTGCCAAGGCCCAGGCGGCCGTGGCTTGATCCCTTTCAAAGGAAACAATGATGCAGATTGAAAACAAGGTATTCCTGGTCAGCGGCGGTGCTTCGGGCCTCGGTGCGGCCACAGCTGAAATGCTCATTGCGGCCGGCGCGAAGGTGATGTTGGTCGACCTGAATGCCGACGCTGTGGCGACCAAGGCTACCCAGCTGGGCGACAACGCCCGTAGTGCCGTAGCCGATATCAGCCAGGAAGCCGCTGCCGAAGCGGCCGTTAACGCGGCTGTCGAGGCGTTTGGCGGTTTGCACGGGTTGATCAACTGCGCCGGTGTAGTGCGCGGCGAGAAGATCCTCGGCAAGAATGGCCCCCACGGGCTGGCGAGTTTTGCCCAGGTAATCAACGTCAACCTGATCGGCAGCTTCAACCTGTTGCGCCTGGCCGCTGCGGCCATTGCTGAAACCGAGGCGAATGCCGATGGTGAGCGCGGTGTGATCATCAATACCGCCTCGGTGGCGGCGTTCGATGGCCAGATCGGCCAGGCGGCGTATGCTGCCTCCAAAGGCGCGATTGCCAGCCTGACCTTGCCCGCCGCCCGGGAACTGGCGCGGTTTGGCATCCGTGTGATGACCATCGCCCCAGGCATCTTTGAAACCCCGATGATGGCCGGCATGACCCCGGAAGTACGCGACTCCCTGGCTGCTGGTGTGCCATTTCCGCCACGTCTGGGCAAACCCGCCGAATATGCCGCGCTGGTGCGACATATCCTTGAAAACAGCATGCTCAATGGCGAGGTGATCCGTCTTGACGGCGCCTTGCGTATGGCGGCCAAGTAAGGAGCCACCTGTATGAATGACCCCATCGTTATTGTCAGCGCCGTGCGTACCCCCATGGGCGGGTTCCAGGGCGATCTCAAGAGCCTGACCGCGCCGCAACTGGGCGCGGCCGTGATCCGCGCCGCTGTCGAACGTGCCGGTATCGCCACCGACGCCGTCGACGAAGTGCTGTTTGGCTGCGTGCTGCCGGCCGGGCTCGGGCAGGCACCAGCCCGCCAGGCCGCCCTGGGCGCGGGGTTGGACAAGGGCACCCGCTGCACCACCCTCAATAAAATGTGCGGTTCCGGCATGGAGGCGGCGATTCTTGCCCACGACTCACTGCGTGCCGGTAGCGTCGACGTGGTAATTGCCGGTGGCATGGAGAGCATGTCCAATGCGCCGTACCTGCTGGACCGCGCACGCAGCGGCTACCGCATGGGGCACGGCAAGGTGCTCGACCACATGTTCCTCGACGGCCTGGAGGACGCCTACGACAAGGGCCGCCTGATGGGCACCTTTGCCGAGGACTGCGCCGAGCACAACGGTTTTACCCGTGAAGCCCAGGACGCCTTCGCCATTGCTTCCCTGACTCGTGCGCAGGAAGCCATCACCCATGGCAGCTTCGCCAGCGAAATCGTCCCAGTGCAGGTCACCGTGGGCAAGGAGCAGAAAACCATCCTGCACGATGAACAACCGCCGAAAGCCAAGCTGGACAAGATTGCCAGCCTGAAACCGGCGTTCCGTGAAGGTGGCACCGTGACGGCGGCCAACTCCAGTTCGATCTCCGATGGCGCCGCTGCGCTGTTGCTGATGCGCGAATCCGAGGCCCACAAGCGCGGGCTCAAACCGCTGGCGGTGATTCACGGGCATGCGGCGTTCGCCGATGAGCCGGGGCTGTTTCCGGTGGCGCCGGTGGGGGCGATCCGCAAACTGATGAGCAAGACCGGCTGGAACCTCGATGAAGTCGACCTCTTCGAAATCAACGAAGCCTTCGCCGTTGTGAGCCTGGTGACCATGAGCAAGCTGGAGATTCCCCACGACAAGGTCAATGTCCACGGCGGGGCCTGCGCCCTGGGCCATCCGATTGGCGCCTCCGGCGCACGCATCCTGGTAACCCTGTTGTCGGCCCTGCGCCAGAAGGGCCTCAAGCGTGGCGTTGCCGCCATCTGCATCGGCGGCGGTGAAGCCACGGCCATGGCCGTCGAATGCCTGTACTAAGGACTGCTTATGCTGCCCAATGACGAACAACTGCAAATCAGCGACGCCGCCCGGCAATTCGCCCAGGAACGTCTGAAACCGTTCGCCGCCGAATGGGATCGCGAGCATCGCTTCCCCAAGGAAGCCATTGCTGAAATGGCCGAACTGGGCTTTTTCGGCATGCTGGTGCCAGAACAGTGGGGTGGTTGCGACACCGGCTACTTGGCCTATGCCATGGCCCTGGAAGAAATCGCCGCGGGAGATGGCGCCTGCTCGACCATCATGAGCGTGCATAACTCGGTGGGCTGCGTGCCGATCCTCAAGTTCGGCAATGACCAGCAAAAAGCCCGGTTCCTCACGCCCCTGGCCAGCGGTGCCATGCTCGGCGCCTTCGCGTTGACCGAGCCCCAGGCCGGTTCCGATGCCAGCAGCCTGAAGACCCGTGCGCGCCTTGAAGGCGATCACTACGTACTCAACGGCTGCAAACAGTTCATCACCTCCGGGCAAAACGCCGGGGTTGTGATTGTGTTTGCGGTCACCGACCCGGCAGGGGGCAAGCGTGGCATCAGTGCGTTTATCGTGCCCACCGATTCACCGGGCTATACCGTGGCACGGGTTGAAGACAAGCTCGGGCAACATGCCTCCGACACCTGCCAGATCCTGTTTGAAGACGTGAAGGTGCCGGTGGCCAACCGCCTGGGTGAGGAGGGCGAGGGCTACAGGATCGCCCTGGCCAACCTTGAAGGCGGTCGCGTCGGCATCGCGTCGCAATCGGTGGGCATGGCCCGTGCGGCCTTCGAAGCAGCCCGCGATTACGCCCGTGAGCGCGAAAGCTTTGGCAAGCCGCTGATCGAACACCAGGCGGTGGCCTTTCGCCTGGCGGACATGGCCACGCAGATTGCCGTCGCCCGGCAAATGGTGCATTACGCCGCCGCCCTGCGCGACAGCGGCAAGCCGGCCTTGGTCGAAGCGTCCATGGCCAAGCTGTTCGCTTCGGAAATGGCCGAGAAAGTCTGCTCAGCCGCCTTGCAAACCCTGGGCGGTTACGGTTACCTGAGCGACTTCCCCTTGGAGCGGATCTACCGCGATGTGCGGGTCTGCCAGATTTACGAAGGCACCAGCGATATCCAACGCATGGTCATCTCACGCAATCTTTAAGGAGCCGATACATGAGTTACGAAACCATCTTGCTTGACGTTCAGGGCCGTGTCGGGCTGATCACCCTCAACCGCCCCCAGGCGTTGAACGCCTTGAATGCACAACTGGTCAGCGAGCTGAACCAGGCGCTGGACGGCCTGGAAGCCAACCCCGAGATCGGCTGCATCGTGCTGACCGGCTCGAAGAAAGCCTTCGCTGCCGGTGCCGACATCAAGGAAATGGCCGAGTTGACCTACCCGCAGATCTACCTGGACGACCTGTTCAGCGACAGCGACCGCGTGGCTAACCGCCGCAAGCCGATCATCGCGGCGGTAAACGGCTTTGCCTTGGGTGGCGGCTGTGAACTGGCGCTGATGTGCGACTTTATCCTGGCCGGCGACAGCGCCAAGTTCGGCCAGCCGGAAATCAACCTTGGCGTGTTGCCAGGCATGGGCGGCACCCAGCGCCTGACCCGCGCAGTGGGCAAGGCCAAGGCCATGGAAATGTGCCTGACCGGTCGCTTTATCGATGCAGTAGAAGCCGAGCGCTGCGGCATTGTGGCGCGTATCGTGCCGGCCGATGAGTTGCTTGATGAGGCGCTGAAGGTCGCTACCCTTATCGCTGGCAAATCCGTGCCGATCAGCATGATGGTCAAGGAAAGCGTGAACCGCGCCTTTGAAGTCAGCCTGTCCGAAGGCGTGCGTTTTGAGCGCCGGGTGTTTCATGCGGCATTCGCGACCCAGGATCAGAAAGAAGGCATGGCGGCATTCGTGGCCAAGCGTGCGCCGCAGTTCAAGGACAAGTAACACCGTCTCTACCGCACTGGAGATGCAAATGTGGGAGGGGGCTTGCCCTAATGCCGTTCAGTTAAGGCATTTTGTAGGAGCGAGCTTGCTCGCGAAAAACTCACAGGCGCCGCGTTCATTCAGGAAGCACGCGTTATCGTTGACGCT